>NZ_VTAW01000009.1 GCF_008245225.1 Natrialba swarupiae | reverse complement strand
CTCACCTCAGATTTACTGTAGAAGTTAGTAGAGTTGCTTGTTAACACTGACCGTGTCAAGTTTTCTGTGGCACCCTCTCACGTCCAAGTTAGGTGCGACGTGGGATTAAGGGCGCCGCCAAACCACGTACGAACGGTCCGAAATCGTGAGATTCTCCCCGATTCGAACGGCTCCAGCGTTCGGACGAGCGCGGTGGACGACGCCCTCGAGTGAATCGCCCGCACGAGTGCAACGCATAGCCGACGTCGAGGCGCTGATCTCGCGACCAACGATGTCCATGTAGGGTAAACCACTAACACTCGAGCGGGCAAACGCCCGCCATGCGCCCACCAATTCGCCTGGACAGGTTCGGATTTCGGCCCTACCTAACCCACAAAATCGCGACGACGAGCACCACCCGCGACGACGTCACACTTCGATGATCGTCCACTGGCACCGTCGGGACCTCCGGGCCACCGACAACCGGTCGCTCGAGGCCGCGGCGTCGACGGAACCCGTCCTGCCCGTCTTCGTCTTCGACCCCGAGATACTCGAGTTCGCCTCGCCGCCCAGGGTTACGTTCATGCTCGAGTCGCTCTCGGAGCTCCGAGCGTGGTATCGCGAACGCGGCGGCGACCTCCTGATCGCCACCGGCGACCCACGGGACGAACTGCCACGGATCGCCCGCGAACACGACGCGGACCGCGTGGTATGGAACCGGGACTACTCCGGGCTCGCGCGCAAGCGAGACGACGCGGTTCGAGTAGCACTTACCGACGCCGGACTCGAGGCCGAGTCGTACGACGACGCGCTTCTCTTCGAACCCGGCTCGATCACCACCCAGGACGGCGAGACGTACGCCGTCTACTCGTACTTCTGGCGCAAGTGGCGCGACCGCGAGAAAGAGACCGCCTACCCGGAACCGAACGGTGATCAGCTAGCGGACGTCTCGGGGGATTCCCTCCCGTCGCTCGCCGATCTCGGCTTCGCCGACCCCGAAGCGGCCGTCCCCGACGGCGGAATGGGTGCCGCCCACCGCCGGCTCGAGACGTTCTGTGACGGCCCCATCTATCGGTACGCGGACCAGCGGGACGAGCCCGCGGCCGACGCGACCTCCGGACTGTCGGCACATCTCAAATTTGGGACCATCGGCATCCGGGCGGTGTACGAGGCCCTCGAGCGCGCGGCGGCCGATGCCCCGGACGAAGCGGCCGCCGACTCCTGCGAGGAGTTCGCCTCACAGCTCGCCTGGCGGGAGTTTTACGCACACGTCCTCACGGCGAACCCCGAGACCGTCACCGAGAACTACCGGTCGTACGAGCACCCGATCGAGTGGCGAACCGACCCCGACGCGCTGCAGGCGTGGAAAGACGGCGAAACGGGGTATCCGATCGTCGACGCCGGCATGCGCCAGCTTCGATCCGAGGCGATCGTCCACAACCGCGTGCGGATGCTCGTCGCTTCTTTCCTGACGAAAGACCTGCTGCTCGACTGGCGCGAGGGGTACGCCTGGTTCCGCGAGAAACTCGCTGACCACGACACCGCAAACGACGTGGGCGGCTGGCAGTGGGCTGCCGGTACCGGAACCGACGCCCAGCCGTACTTTCGGGTGTTCAACCCGATGACCCAGGGCGAGCGCTACGACCCCGACGCCGAGTACATCCGAGAACACGTTCCGGAACTCGAGGACGCGCCACCCGACGCGATCCACGACTGGCCCAACCTGGATTCGGAGGAGCGAGCCGAGGTCGCGCCGGAGTACCCGGCCCCGATCGTCGACCACGCCGAGCGCCGGGAGGCGGCCATCGAGATGTTCGAAGCGGCCCGCGGCGACGACTGACTTGACCAGCGGATACGTCGTTGGCCCGGTCCGTCCAACCCTCGTCAACTGCGTCCGGAACTCGAGCGAGCGAGCCGCTCGCCGGTCTCGAGGCCGTTTCGGAGCGCGGCGTGGAGTCGGCCCTCGCCGGCGACCCAATCGCCCAGACAGTACAGCCCCGCACGCTCGGCCGCCTCGAGTGCGCCGCGGTCGACGCCGCCGTCCGGCTGTGCGTATCGCCACCCCTGGTGGTCGGTCCAGGCCGGCTCCTCGAGGCGGTCGTCGCCGACGACGTCGGCGGTGAGCCGTGCGAGTTTCGCGACGTTCCCGGCCGGATCCTCGTCGTAGCGGTCGACCGACCAGTGGTCGTTCGCCTGCACGATCAGGACCGACTCGCCGTCGGGGACGTGTCCAGGTTTGCACTCCTCGCGGGCGATCCAGCCGATCTCGTGGCGCTTGTCGGTGTTGACGAGCGCGTAGTAGGGCACCTCGAGTTCGAACTCGTAGCCGAGGACGGCGGTCCAGATAGTCCGATACTCGACCGACTCGGCGGCTGCGACGAGCGCGTCTCGAGCGTCGCCGTCCCAGTCGGCGTCGCACAACAGTTGGGCCGTCTGCGGAGCCGGCGGATTACAGAGGAGTTCGTCGTACGGCCCCCATCGCCCGCCGTCGGCGTCGGTCAGCCGCCACCGGTTACCGTCGCGACTGATTCCCGCAACCTCGGTTCGACGATTGACCGTCGCGTCCGTCGCCTCGAACAGCCGCTTTGCGATCTGCGTGATACCCGTTCGGTACGTCCACTTTCGTTCGGTGCTCGACCTCCCTTCCGCGACGGTGCCGTCCTCGTCGAAGACGTGTATCGGCTCGTCGATCTCGGCGAGTCCGTCCGTCTCGAGCTCTTCGGTGACGAGCGAGACCACTCGCTCGTCGTCGTCTTTCAGGTAGTTCGCCCCGTAATCGTAGTACCGACCGTCGCGACGCCGCGTCGCCGCCCGCCCGCAGACGCCGCCGGATTTCTCGAGTACCGTACACTGGGCATCTGGCGCGTGTTGGTCGATGGCATACGTCGCCGCGGCACTCGCCGCCCCGGCACCGATGATTCCGATCTCCATACGCCTCGTAGGATCCGACGGAACAACTGTCTGTGGAACCTCGCGACGTCGACCCGGTACGTGTATCCTGGCCGACGAGGTGTACGTGTATCCCGGCCGATGAGGAGCCTCTCCGAACGATCCGAGAACCGCAATAATTATTCTGCGCTCCCAGAAAGATGTTGTTGCATTGAACAGCGGCTCGAGGCCGATCGCATTCGTGTAAGCGGTCGAGGCGATCGGTCGGCCGGCCGGCTGTGGACGTCTCGACGGAGGCAGTCTCTCCGCGATCGACTGTTTCCGCGTGGCGTTACGCTTTCGGCCACTGGTATGCGTGCCCCAACCGCAAGCGGCGCAGTTCTCGGTATCGATCGTCGGAGCCTCGAGTGGTCCGTGATCATGCCGAGAGAACGACGCCCGGATTCGGTGGGCCACCCACGCCAGTGAGATTTCGGACTAGTTTTCGGGGGCGTCGACCGCCGAGACGGGTCACTGTGACCCACGTTCGACGACGATCCAGTTACCGCTGCATTCGCCGGTAGTCGGTATCGCTGGTACTCGTCGGTGATCGGCGGATCTACCGAAGCTATCCGGCCGTTGGGGGACGGAGGTCCAGCGCGTCGATCGCCTGTCGTCGAGCCCCACACCAATGCAACATACGTTACGAGCCGACTCGAATCGTTTCGAAACCGTTTGCTGTCGTCTGTCGTCGAACGCCGCGGCGTTGAGTGCCAGTACTGCCGCGTCGATCCTGACGTGGACCGTCCCGTTCACCTCGATGGGTTGGGCCGCGACGGCCTCGAGTTCTGGTTCGGTCTCCCGGTCGACGGTCTCGAGGGGCGATTCCGGCTGAACGTCAGCGACGGATGCGGCGCTGTCAGCCGGTTCGGGGGAGCCAGACGAGGTCCCGAGACCGGGGGCCGCAAGCGACGTAACGGGCAATACTGAGAGAGCTATTGCCAATACTAATCTCTGTCAGATATTCATACCTCGAGAAATCAGATTAGGGATGTAATATTTTCTATCCAATCATAACACCCATAATAAAAGGTGGTGGTGATTACTTCGGTCCGACATTCGATGGAAGTGCAGTCGAGAAGCCGACGTACTGGTCGATTCGTTCGACGGCGGTGGCGAGACGACAAACGGTGTGTGACCGGGACAACGGGAAGTGACTCCACTCACCACGTCGACGCCCTCTCCGTACCACTTCCAACCAAAATCGTCCGGAGTGACCGAAACCCTTTACGTACGTCCGTTTAAATCACGCCACACATGCGGAAAAGTGGGCCGCCGAAGGGGCTGATCGCCTATCTCGTCCTCGAGTTGCTCGAGGAGAGGCCGCGGTACGGCTACGAGATCTTGAAGGAGATCACGGATATCAGCGGCGGTCACTGGGAGCCCTCGTATGGATCGGTCTACCCCATCCTCTACAAGTTCGAGGAGAAAGGGTGGGCAGAGCGGATCGAACGCGAGGACGAACCCGACCGGAAGTACTTCGAACTGACCGACGCCGGCCGCGAGGAACTCGAGGAGCGCCGGGACCGGGGCGCGGCGAAGGCCCGGGAGTTCGGCGACATAATTCTCGGGTTCTTCCACGTCTACGCGACGTTCGCGACCGACGATCGGTTCGAGATTCCCGACCGCGAGGGTGAGTGGCAATTCGACGAGACGTTCAGCGCCTGGATCGTCGAACAGGTGGCTCGCCACCACGAGCGCTACTTCGACACCGAGTTCGAGCGACTCGAGGAGACGCCCACGGAGTTCTACGATCGACACGGCGTCGACGACGAGGAGTAGTCTCGGGACGCCTCGACCACGGCAGTTCGGCTATCACTCGAGAGGTCCGTCGGCGACGCATACGGTGCTGTCCGTCAGTACCGCCGCGCTAGGGTCCGTTCTCCGGGAGCGGCGGGACACAGGGACAGCATCCGTATCAGCCCGCGAGCAGCCCTGGCGCGAACAGCATCGTCAGGAAGCTCACGAGCATCGCCACGCCGACGGTCGTCGTCACGACGCGAACCATTCCGCGAGTCGCCTCGAACGGGAGTCGCGAGACGACTGCTTCAGTGCTCGTCCGGAGGATGTGCCCGCCGTCGAGCGGGAACGCCGGAATGCAGTTGAAAAAGCCGAGCTGGACGTTGATCCAACCGGTCCAGAACAGCAGGTTCGCGATCACGAAGATCGTCCCGTCGCCGAGTGCCGAAAGCGGCCCTTGGACCTCGTAGAAGTTCTCGATGCCGCCGGTGAAGCCGGCGAAGTTGAACGGCAACGCCCCGACGACGCCGATGATCGGGAGCATCACCGCGATGCCGATCTTCCCGAGGAACGAATCCGTGATCGCGCCGAAGCCGTCCTCGCCGTCGCCGCCGAGTACCGATAGATACGATTCTGCGGGGTACAACTCGAGCCCGAGCGGCGACACCGACGCGCCCGAGACGCCGGGTGCGCTGTGGAATCCGACCGTTCCCCCACCGGTGATCTGACTGCGGTCGCCGAGCGTGATGTCGTACTCGGCGCGTTCGCCGTCGACGTAGGCCGTGACGGTGACCTCGTCGCCGGGGTCGGTCGTCGACAGCAGGTCGTTCAGCGACTCCTCCGACGGCGTCCGTTCGCCGTCGAGGTGCGTGATGACGAACTGCTCGCCGCCGGAGGCACCACCCTGGGAGAGTGGACCGCCTTCGGCGACCTGGGCGAGCGAACCGATCGGCACCTCACGCTCGTCGGTCTCGCCGTCGGAGACGACGGTGAGCGTCGCAGTCTGGTCTTCGCCGACGGCCGCGAGGAACTCGTCCTCGGTCGCCACTTGCGTTCCGTCGACGGCGACGATCACGTCGCCGGTGTCGAGGTCGACCGCGTCGGTTTGGACGGCCGCGGAGACGATCAACGACCGCTCGACCTCGACCGTTCGTTCGCCATCGAGTTCGACCGTGATCGTATCCTCACCGGCGGTCTCGAGGCGTTCCCCGAGCTCGTCGTTGTCCTCGACGGGGTGCCCGTCGACGGCGGTGATCCGGTCGCCCGGCTCGATACCGGCGTCGGCACCGGTCGACTCCGGTTCGACGCCGCCGACCGCCGCACCCGGGGCCACGGCCATCGCTCCGGCGATCGGGCCGAACAGCAAAGCGAAGACGACGATCGTAATCGCGAAGTTGTTCGTCACGCCGGCCGCGAACATCCGCGTCTGGCCCCCTCGAGAGGCGTCCTTGTTGCTCTCCTGGTCGGGCTCGACGAACGCGCCGATCGGGATAATCGCGAGCATCACGACGCCCATCGACTCGATGTCGATGTCCTCGACCCGACAGAGTAAGCCGTGGCCGCCCTCGTGAACGACGAGGCCGACCAGCAGGCCGAAGACGATGCCGGGCGTCGCCGACAGCGGGAGGAAGTCGTTGACGCCGGGGATGACGAGGACGTTTCGGGGCTGTTGAACGGCGGTCGACGGCTGGGGGGAACCGAGCGCAGCGATCGCAGCGAGCAGGAGGAAGCCGAACATCGCGACCATGACGACCAGCGCGATGCCGATCCCGAGGTTCGCCCAGGCCCGCCAGAATCGCTTTGGCGTCGCCAGCCAGTCAAGGAACTCGCGGCCGCGTTTGGTGTGAAACGTCAGGATCGGTCCCTGCGTGCCGACGAACTCCGGCATGAGGCCGGCGTTGCGGATCGTGATGATCAGAAACCAGTAAATTAAGAGACCGATGAGTGCCCACGTGAGCATCTCCGATCCGAAGAGTTCGGGGACCGATACGAACGCGAGGGAACCGATGACCATCTATCGGTATTCGGGGAGGGGTTCTCAAATGGTTTTTGTCTGGCGGCCTGGCGTGAGGACGGATCGCCGATCCGTCTTACCGGTCGCGCCGAAGTCGGTCGACGACGAACTCGCGGTCGACTTTCGCGAGGAAGGGACCCAGCTTCGGCCCCTGTTCCTCGTCGAAGAACAGCCGGTAGCCCGCGGCGAAGAAGTCGCCGACGTCGACATCGTTGCGTTTCGCCGTCTCGTAGATCTCGCCCTGTAGTTCCTCGGGGTCGATCGTCTCCGCCGTCGCGACGAACTCGGCCAGTTCCGAAAGCGCCGCCGTCGTGGCCGCGTCGAACTCGTGGTCGGGTATCTCGCTTCGTTTGAGTTCGTAGTCGAACTCGTTTCCGGTCCGACGAGCCCAGTTTCGCGCACGCTCGACGCGGGCGAGCGCGGCGTCGACCGCCCACTCCGGTGCGTTCTCGGGAATGTGCCCTTCCTTGCGGGCGACCTCCTCGCGAAGCGCCGGATCGTCGAACATCCCGAGGACGGCGGCGAACGTGTACGGCAGTCGAATGCGTTCTTCGCGCACCTCGGCGTCCTCCTCGAGAACGAGCGGATACACCCGCTCGGCGAACTCGCGTTCGTCCTCGGTCCCTTCGAGTTCGCCGAAGTAGATCGCTTCGAAGCGGTCGAACTCGTCGACTAACTGGTCGAGGCGTTCGATGCTGAAATCGCGTGCCCTCGAGGGATCTTTCGCGAAGAAGTATCGCAGGACCTCGGGCTCGAGCAACTCGAGGACGTCCGAGACGAGGATCACGTTCCCTTCGGAGGAAGAAAACGGCTCGCCATCCAGGGTGAACCACTCGTAGACCATCGGGACGGGCGGCTCAATCCCGAGGACGTTGCGGGCGACGTCTTGCCCGCTGGGCCACGAGCCCTCGGCGTGGTCCTTGCCGAAGGGTTCGAAGTCGACGCCGAGTATCTGCCACTGGGCCGGCCACTCGAAGCGCCAGGGGAGTTTCCCCTCCCGCAGCGTCGCCGCCCCCTCGTGGCCACAGCCGTCGATCGTCCGGTCGCCGGCGTCCATGTCGGTACAGCGATAGTCGACCGTTCCGGCCTCGCCGGCGTCCAGATCGACGCTCGTGACGGTCTCCGTGATCTTCCCACACTCCGCACAGATCGGGTTGAACGGGACGTAGTCGCCGTCGGCGTCGACTTTGTCCTGGTAGCTCGAGAGAACCTCGCGCGCCCGTGATCGATTCTCGAGGACGTACCGCGTGACGTCCTCGAACTCGCCGCGTTCGTACAGGTCGGTGTTCGAGACGAGTTCGATCGGGACGTCGACGGCGTCGGCGCTGTCCTGGATGATATTTGAAAAGTGGTCGCCGTAGGAGTCACAGCAGCCGAACGGGTCGGGAATGTCGGTGTACGGCGCGCCGAGGTTGCGACCGAGCGCGCCCGCGTCGACGTCCCCGAGGTCGACGAGATTTCCCTCGAGGTCACAGAGCGTCCGCGGCAGCTTCCGCAGCGGGTCGCGGTCGTCGGCGGTAAACACCTGTCGGACCTCGTGGCCGCGCTCGCGCAGGACTCGTGCCACGTAGTAGCCCCGCATGATCTCGTTGACGTTGCCGAGGTGTGGAACGCCGGACGGCGAGATGCCGCCTTTGACGACGATCGGCTCCTCGGGGTCGCGGACGCCGCGCTCGAGTTGATCCTCGACGCGGGCCTCGACGCGGTCCGCGACGGCGTCGGCCCAGAAGGCGTGGTGTTCGTCGTCGGCCGACTGGAGCGTGTACGGGTTCGCGTCGTCGCTCGCCCCGTTCGCTCCGCCGACGGATGACTCGTCGCTCATCGTTCCTGTTCCGCCCAGTAGGTCGGCTCCTCGCCGACGCCTTCCGGGATCACGTCGGTTCCGTCGTGGTCGCCGTACCGGACCGCCCGCGAGATGCGGTCGGGGTCGGTTCCGTCGAGAACGATCGTCCGCATGCCCGAACGCTGGATGATCTTGGCGGCAAGCAAGTCGACGGGCGCGGACGCGCCCGCGTTCATCTCGAGACCGGCGATGACGTCGACGAGTTCGGCGGCGCTGAGCTGGTCGTACTTGGTCGCCTCGTCGGTTTCGTTGGGGTCGTCGCTGTAGACACCGGGGACGCTGGTCGCATAGACGAGCAGGTCCGCATCGACGTACTCCGCGAGCGCGGCGCCGACGGCGTCGGTCGTCTGGGCGGGCGCGACGCCGCCCATGACCGAGACGTTCCCGCTGCGAAGCGCCTCACCCGCTTCCTCGTAATCGAGTGCCGGCGCGGTGACAGACTCTTCGCCGAGTGCGGCGATGAGGAGACGAGCGTTGAGTCGAGTGACGTCGATGCCGAGCTGATCGAGTTCGATCTCGTTCGCGCCGAGGTCGCGAGCAGCACCGATGTACTCGCGGGCGACGCCGCCACCCCCGACGACGGCGCCGACGCGACAGCCGTCGGCGACGAGGTTTTCGACGACGGCCGCGTGTTCGGCCACCCGATCCGAGCCGGGTTCGGGCACGAGTACGCTTCCGCCGATAGAGACGACCACTTTCATGCTAATCCGGTGTAACCGGGTTGCAATCTTAAGGGTTGCCAACTGGCGGGCGAGCGTGGCTGGCACACACGGTGCACGCGAGTGCACAACCGTCCGGGACCGTTTCACCGACGACCACGTCGCATTCTCACCATCCCAGCGACAGCTACAAAGTCCGACCCGCCCATATTTCGGACATGCACGTACTCGGCATTCGGAATCGAGGGGGCGACGGAACCGTAGACCAGGTCGTCGACCGGGTGGTCGATCAACTCGCCCAGCGCGGTCGGGTCGGCGTCGTCAGGTACGACGCGACGATCGCCGACGGAACGCACGTCCACGAATCGGCGACGGTCGGGGGCGACGTCACCTACGACCTCGGCGCCGACGGTGACTGGACCGCGACCGGGACCGGCATGTCCGTCGAGGACGCACTCGACCGACTGGTACCGGAGTGTAGGTACGCCGTCGTCGTCGGCGTCGAGAACCTGCAGTATCCAACCCTCGTCGTCGACGCTGAGTCGTCACCCGACGCCACAGCCGGTGAGGAGGCCGCCGACGACACGCTGTTGGCGACGGTCTCCTCTCCCCACGATATCGACGACGACGTCGTCGACGCGATCGAGGAAGCCGAGCCCTACGAGACGCTCGAGTCGCTCGTCGCGCGCGTCAAGCAGTCGCCGTCGGCAGATCTGGCCGGTGCGATCGCGACCTTCACGGGACGTGTGCGCGCGAAAGACGACGAAGACGACGCGCCGACGCAGTATCTCGAGTTCGAGAAGTACGAGGGCGTTGCAGACGAGCGCATGGCGTCGCTCGAGGCCGAACTCGAGGAACGCGACGGCGTCCTCGCTGTGGAACTGTTCCACCGGACGGGCGTCGTCGAGGACGGCGAGGATATCGTCTTCGTCGTCGTCCTCGCGGGACACCGCACGGAGGCGTTCCGAACCGTCGAGGACGGAATCAACCGGCTGAAAGACGAGGTACCGCTGTTCAAAAAGGAGGTCACGGTCGAAGACGAGTTCTGGGTTCACGAACGATAGTCGGTTAATTTTCGAGGGTTGTAGTCGGATACAGCGACTGACACGGCGAGATGAGTGCATTATTGCCGTGAATGTTTGGGCGGCGATAATAGATTAGCGTTGGTTTTAAAATCTCTTGACGTCTCTAAACCGGCGATAAATTGCTTCATAAATCCGACTAAAGAGTTCGTTACCAGCCAGATTCTTGAACCCAATCGAAATTTCGCTAAGCGTCCTGCCTTTATAACATATCCCCGCCACAAGCGTTCGATGTCGATGAGTACGACAGCCCAACCCTCCACGGAAAGCAAGGAACGCCGCCTGACGAACTATCTGCGCGAACGCGTAGAAGACGGGGAGCTGTACTTCAAAGGCAAGTTCATCGCCGACGACGTCGGCATGTCCCCCAAAGAGATCGGTGCCCTGATGGTCAAACTCTCCGACTCCGCGACCGACCTCGAGATCGAGAAGTGGTCGTACACGAGCGCGACCACGTGGCGCGTCGAACACGCGTAGCTGTCCTGCCCGCCCCGAACGCTTCGGTCATTTCGCTGTGCCATGCCGAGGACGGCTCGCCACCCGGCAGGGTCGTCTACGTGCCGGCGCGTCACCAACGCCATCCGGCACGCTCCCACGATTTCGTTCGCAGTCGTTTTTTATACGAGCGGTGAGTGAACCACGGGTGATGGACGATGCCGATCCGTCCGAGTTTCGCGTGTCCCCGCGAGTCGACGCGCCCGAGGACGGGCCGCCACTCGAGCGAATCGAACCGGTGTTTACGGTCTACGAGACGCGCACCGAAGACGACCGCCTCGTCTACTACGGCGACCCGCTGGTTCCGCCCGAGCAGGTGACGCCCGAGCTGTGGTCGGTCTTTCAGGAGGCGGGCTACGAACTCCAGTTTACGACGCGCCACGGCGAGTTCGTCCTCGTCGGGAAACCGACGTCCGAATCCGACGGCGGTCTCCCGTGGACGAACGTGATACTCCTGTTTCTGACGGTGCTCTCGACGCTGTTTGCCGGCTCGCTGTGGTATCATATCGATCCGTTCGCCAATCCGACGGAGATGTGGCGTGCGTGGCCGTTTTCCGTTGCGATCCTCGGTGTGCTCGGCGTCCACGAGATGGGCCACTACGTGACGAGTCGCTACCACGACGTCGACGCCTCGTTGCCGTATTTCATCCCGGTCCCGACGCTCATCGGGACGATGGGGGCCGTGATCAAGATGAACGACCGGATGCCGGACCGAAAAGCGCTGTTCGACATCGGCGTCGCCGGTCCGCTTGCGGGACTGGTCGCGACGGTCGTCGTCACGGTCGTCGGCCTCCACTTGCCGCCGGTCACCGCGCCGGAGTCGGTCGTCCAAGATCCCAACGCGATCCAGATCCAGCTCGGCTATCCGCCGTTGCTCGAGATGCTCGCCGCGGCGTTCGACCAGCCGCTGTACCGCGACGATCCGGCTACCGCGGTGAACCCGGTCGTCATCGGCGGCTGGGTCGGGATGTTCGTCACGTTCCTCAACCTGATCCCGGTCGGCCAACTCGACGGCGGTCACATCCTGCGGGCGATGGCCGGCTCCTATCAGGAGACGATCGCGGCGCTCGTTCCGGGCGTCCTCTTCGGCCTGGCCGCGTACCTCTACTACGTCAGCGGCCACAGCATCAACTCGGTGCTCATCTGGGGGGTCTGGGGCGTGTTCACCGCCATCCTCGCCACGGTCGGGCCGGCCAAACCGATTCACGACGAGAGTCTCGGTGTCGGTCGGTTCCTGCTCGGTATCCTCACGTTCGCACTCGGCGTCCTCTGTTTCATGGCGGTCCCGATCGCCATCGTCGAGTAACGGGGGCTCGAGCCGGTTCGGAACCCCTCCAATTTGGTACTGTTCGAGTCGTTCAGCCGTGGGTGTAGCCGCGATCCTCGAGATCGTCGCCGTCGATCGTAATCCCGTCCCGCCGATCGACGACCGACCCGATCGACGTGACGGAAACGTCCGTCGCCGCCCGGACGTCGTCGATCGCGTCGGCCGGGACGGTCGCGACCAGTTCGAAGTCCTCGCCGAACGTCGTCGCACGCTCGAGGGCTCTCTCCGGTTTCGAGCACACGTCACGGACTGCGTCGTCGATCGGGATCGCCTCGGAGTCGATCGCGAACCCGCAGTCGCTCGCCTCCGCGAGTTGGTGTAGCGATCGGGCGAGCCCATCGCTCGAGTCCATCGCCGCTGTCGCCCGCGAGGCGAGCGCCAGGCCGGCCTCGATTCGCGGCACGAACCGGAACAACTCGTTGGCTTGCTCGAGCGCCCGATCGGCTTCTTCGGCCGGCGTCTCGTCCTCGCCCGCGCGTTCGAACAGGGTCAACGCGGCGGCGCTTCGCCCGAGTGTCCCCGTCACGCAGACGCGGTCGCCCGGTTGGGCCCCGCTCCGGAGAAGCGGCTCGTCCGTCCAACCGAACGCGGTCGTCGCGACGGTGAACTCCTCGTGTCCGTCCAGGTCGCCGCCGACGTACTCGGCACCGACGCGCTCGCAGACGTCGCTCGCGCCGCGAACGAACGCGAGTAACTCCTCGGGATCGAACTCGGGTGCGGCGTAGGCGGCGACGGCGGCCGTCGCCTCGGCCCCCATCGCGGCGACGTCCGACAGCGACGCGCCGACGGCTCGCCAGCCGGCCGTATACCGCGTCGTTCCCGGCGGAAAGTCCGTCCGCTCGTGGAGCATATCCGTCGTCACCACGAGGTCGTCGACGACGGCGGCGTCGTCGCCGACTGGCTCGAGTTCGCGGTCTAAAAGCGCCAGTGCGGCGCGTTCGTCCATACCCCGCGTTTCGACTCGAGGACGAAAAACGGTCCGGGACGCCCCGACTCGAGCCGCCGTCGGTTCGTTGGATCGACGTCCCGCCGCCCGTTCCGACCGGGCAGCTCTTCGGCTCCGATACGATGCTCTTAAATGCCGCGGAAGGGAACCAAACGCCAATGGCTACGATGTACGACGTTCCGGCGGACGACCTCATCGAGGCGGTCGCCGACGATCTCGAGGAACGGCTCAACGAACCCGACTGGGCACAGTTCGTAAAGACTGGTGTCGACCGCGAACTCCCACCCGAACAGGAGGACTTCTGGGCGGTCCGCGCCGCGAGTCTCCTGCGCAAGGTCGCCGACCGCGGTCCCGTCGGCGTCGAACGACTCTCGACTGAGTACGGCGGCGGCAAGGGCGGCTCCAACCGGTACCAGGTCGCACCCGACAAGCGCGTCGACGGCTCGCGTAACCTGATTCGTACCATCCTCCAGCAACTCGAGGAGGAAGATCTCGTCGAGACCGCCGACGGCGAAGGTCGCCGAATCACCCCCGAGGGACGCAGCCTCCTCGACGACACCGCCGGGACCGTCCTCGAAGAACTCGATCGGCCGGAACTCGAGCGCTACGCGTAACTGGTCGCCCGGATTCGATTTTCGACGCGCTTCCCCGGCAAGCGTCGTCACCGGTGAGTGTGGTCCGTAATCATTTTCCCCGCTGCCAAACAATCCAGTACGTATGAGCGGAGAACCCGACGAGGAGCGACTCGAGGAGCTCCGACAGAAGAAAATGGAGCAGCTACAGGAGCAAGCCGACTCCGGCGAGGCAAGCGCCGGTCAAGAGGCTGCCCAGCAACAGGCCGAGGCGCAAAAACAGGCGCTGTTGCGCCAGCATCTGACCGACGACGCTCGCAAACGGCTCAACACCGTCAAGATGAGCAAACCGCAGTTCGGCGAGCAGGTCGAACAACAGGTGCTCGCCCTCGCCCGGAGCGGGCGCATCCAGGGGAAGGTCGACGACGACAAAATGAAACAGCTGTTGAAGGAGCTAAAACCGGACTCCAAGAGCTTCGACATCAAGCGGCGCTGATGGAGCTCGGACTCCTCTACAGCGGTGGTAAGGACTCGACGCTCGCCGCGCTCCTCCTCGAGGATTTCTACGACGTCACGCTCGTCACGGCACAGTTCGGCATCAGCGAGGACTGGAAACACGCCCGCTCGAGCGCCGAGACGATCGGATTCCCGTTCGAACGTCTCGACCTCGACCCCGACGTCGCCCACGACGCCGTCGATCGGATCCGAGCGGACGGATTTCCGCGAAACGGGATCCAGTTGGTCCACAAACACGCCCTCGAGCGGGCCGCACGCGATGGATTCGACGTGATCGCCGACGGAACCAGACGGGACGATCGGGTGCCAACGGTTTCGCGGGCACAGGCCCAGAGCCTCGAGGACCGCCACGACGTCGAGTACGTCGCCCCGCTGTCCGGGTTCGGTCGAACGGCTGTCGATCGGCTCGTTGAAGCCCACCTCGAGGTGATCGCGGGTCCGAGCGAGGAGATCGAACGAGCGGATTACGAGGCCGAACTCCGGGAGATTATTGCCGCCGAGGACGGCCCGGATACGGTCGCGGAGCTCTTTCCGGACCACGACCAGACGTACGTGACCGGCAGGCGCTGAACTCGGCGGTCGCGGCGTCGAACACCGTAGACGTGTCTGCCGACGATTACGCCCGTCGGTCGCTCGAGCGGGCCCACGTGAGGAGAACCACGCCGAAGAGTGCGACCGTGAGCAGGGCTGGGATCCACATCGCGACGCCGATGTTCGTCGCTTCGGCGACGACGCCGACGACGGCCGGAACGATCGCGATCCCGCCGTAGGTCGCCGCGGTAGTGAGTGCGCTCACGGGTCCGCTGTACTCCGGTGCGAGTTCGACGCCGTAGGCCGACAGCACGGGAAACAACGCGGACAGCAGCATGCCGGCACAGAAAACCGCCGCGAGCATGCCGACGTGTTTCCAGCCGACCACGACGGCTAACACTGGAACCGCGAGCCCGGTCGTCACCGTCAGCAATCGCAGATACGCCACCGACTCGATCAGTCTCGAGTAGGCGTACCGACCGGGGACGTACGCCAGCAGAAAGACCGACAGCGCCAGGTTCGCGGTCGTCCGGTCGAGAAACGTTCCCGCGTAATACGGTAGCCAGGTGAACAGCGTCCCTTCGATCCCGCCGACGATCGCCAACCCTACCATCGTTCCGGGGATTCCCGGTTTCGACAGCAGCCGAACGAGGGTCTCGCGTTCGAGTCGGCGTTCGTCCCACTCCGACGGCGACTCGAGCGCCCAGACGGCGGCGACGATCGGGAGTATCGACAGGCCCAGCAAGACGTACGTGGCTTGCCAGTCGCCGACCAGTACCACGGCGCTCGCGATCACCGGGCCGGAGACGGCACCGACGGCCCACGCGAGCGCGTAGAGGGCGAACACACGCCCGATCCGTTCGGGATAGAGATGACTCAACAGCGGCCGGTCGATCGCCCGAAACACGCCGGCGGCTGCTCCCTGAACCAGCAGGGCGAACAGAAACACGGTATACACCGGTGCGACGGCGACCGCCAACAGCGACAGCGCCATCGCTGCCGATCCGAGGAGGAGGACGTGACGCGCGTCGAGCCGTCCCGCGATCAGTCCAACGAGGACGATGGCTGCGACGAAGCCGACGGTTCCTGCTGGCGCGACCAGTCCCAGTAACGACTCCGAGACGCCGAACGTCGATTCGAAGTTCGGGAGTAACGCACCCCGTATCTGCAGGGCCATCGCGTCGCCGGCGACGAAACAGAACGCGACACCCAGCCAGAGTCGTCGTCGTTTCACACCCGTTCGTTCGATTCCGACTATCTATATCTCGCGACTTTCTTCGGGTCTCTGGAGTCGTGACCGGACGTGCAATCGCGGCGGTTCGATCCGCGAAGAAATCGTCCTCTAGCCGATCGACAAGCGAGTCTTTCTCGGCTTCTCTTCGCCACGATCGGCGTCTCGGACGGAGTCTGTACCAGTGATACGGACTGCTGTCAGTCATTTCCGGTGCAACTGCGACACGTACTGCGGTTGTGCCGGTATATCGGTACAGCAATCCGTACGCGCCGGTGAATCGACGGATAGGTCGTGGTTTCGCTGGTACTGATTTACACGAGACTGCCCCAGAAAGACCGTTGTACTGGTTACTTGGTAGAATCGGCGGTCTAAAACGACTGTTCTGGAAACGACGCCCAACGGTTCCTGTCAGCTTCCGTCTGTCTCGTCGCCCAGAAACAGTCCGACCGGTAGGAGTTTCGTTAAAATCGGTACCTCATTGATAACAAAACGTGGGATGAACGAAGCTGTCGGTACTCGCCAGTTCGACGGTGACGCCGTCGTGCTGGAGGGATATCCATGACAGACGACGATCGAATCTCACGACGTGCGGCCATCAAAGGTATCGCAGTTAGCGGAGCACTCGTCGGTGGCACCGCCGTTGGTGCGACGACAGTCAGTGCTGGAGAGAAAAAAGACCGGAAATGCAAGAAAGGAAAGCACCGAGACAAGAAGTACGACGGGAAGGGCAAGCGGAAACACGAAAAGAAAGACAAGAAAGGAAAGCGTCGAGATAAGAAGTACGACGAGAAGGGCAAGCGGAAAGGCAAGAAGGGGAAGAAAGGCAAGCGGAAAGGCAAGAAGGGGAAGAAAGGCAAGAAGAAACACGGACAACACGTGCCGGTTGACAAGGTCAAAGGGCGCGTGGCGTTCAACCCCGAGGATACCGATCCCAAAAACGACAGGGCGCAGTTCTACATCCACCACGGGTTGGATACCGACCTGACGTTCACCTACAAAGTTGCCGGGACTCGCAGGAAGGGAACGATCACAGTCGAGAACGATCTCGCCACGGCCGAAACCTTCTGGGTCAAGGCCCGCAACGGGGACGCGAGGGTTACAGTGTACTACCGAGGAACGCGCGTCGGCGGAGCCTCGAGCGACGCGCCACCCGTCTGCGGGGACTAACGGGTCTCCGTACACCGTTCCAACAGCCTTCTCGAGCCCCACTCGGTAGGGACCGGCCGCTCACGGACTTTTTTCGCGCTGACGATGCCGGTCACGGCAGCCAGGACTGGGATTTGTGGCGTTTTCGGGACCTCGAATCGCTCGCGTCGCCACGCAGCGCTCGTCGGTATCAAAATCGCGAAAACGCCAGGACTGGGATTTGAACCCAGAATCCCAAAGGGAACACGCTTTCCAGGCGTGCGCCTTACCGTTCGGCCATCCTGGCTCGGGTGAACCTAGCCACGTCCGTCGTTTAACTCTTACTTTTACCGTCGCTGCCGTGTGACTCGGTTTCACTCCTCGCACGTCGCGCCGACCAGGTCGCGATCCGATACTCCACGGTGTACGCACAGCCGGCTGTCACGAGACCGACCAGAATCGCCACGGCGGCTCCCTGGACGATCGTCACGAGCGGCGAGACGAGGAGGGCGTAGCCCTGGACGAGGACCAGAAACGCCATGAAGCCGACGGCTCCCCACAGCAGCGCCGAGCTCACTCGTCGCGACGGGGTCCGGAGTTCGAACATGCGCGGTCGTCGATCACTCGAGCGAGGCGATCGCCTCGATCTCGACGTCGACGCCTTTCGGGAGCGCGGCGACCTCGACCGCGCTTCGGGCCGGCGGCTCGTCGTCGAAGTAGCCGGCGTAGGTCTCGTTCATCGCCTCGAAGTCGTCGATGTCCTCGAGCATGACGGTTACTTTGAGGACGTCTCCCGCGCTCGCTCCCGCCTCCTCGAGGACGGCCAGGAGGTTGTCGAGTGCCTGTTCGGTCTGGGTTTCGATGGACTCCTCGTCGAGGAGGTCCCCGTCGGGCGTGAGGGGGATCTGTCCGGCGGTGAACAGGAGCGAGTCGTCGGTCGTCGCCTGACTGTACGCGCCGACGGCCGCCGGCGCCTCGTCCGTTTCGATGATTCGTTTCATGGGAAAGCGAACGGCCCGCCCCATCTTAAAAGCGGCCGGAAACCGGTTGGATCGCCAATGTCGTTTTCGGCGGGGCGATTACGGTTCGTCGACGACGTACCGGCCTCTCTCCTCGACGTCTCGCAGGCGCTCGAGTACGCCCTCGTCGCCGGCTTCGCGGTACCCCTCGCGGACCGCGTCACGCAGTGGCTCGGGGTCGTCTGCGGTCCCGACGAGACTCTGATCGAAGACGTGTAGGTCCATCGCGTAGTCCTCGACGTGGTCGGTGTGATAGCCCAGACCGAAATCGATGAGGTACGTCCGCTCGTCGGTCGTACGCACGTTTCTCGTCGTCGGATCACCGTGGACGATACCCGCCCGGTGGAGTGTTGCGAGGTGACGGCCGACGTCTCGAACGCGCTCTTCGGACAGAGTGTCCCGCAGGTCCGCGTCGCCGACGTACTCGAACTCGAGTCGTGCCTCGAGCGGGTCGACGTCGGCGAGGACCGGCGTTGGAACTCCCTCCCGGCGAGCGAGACTCGTCAGGCGCGCCTCGAGCGTGGTGCGCTCGCGCCGGAGGCGCTCGTCGAGTTGGGGGTGGCGGTAGCTCTTCGCTCGACGTCGCTTTCGCACCTGGCCCGCTTCGGGCTCGAGGTCGACGACGGCTTCCGCGCCCCGGACGCGCGTTTCGGACGCTGGCTGTCCGTCGTCGGAGCTAGCGGAATCGGATGCCGGTTCGCGCCACGTCACCGGGACCTGATCGGGTCGGAAGTTCGGATCGACGCGCGAGTCCTCGAGTGCGAGTGTGTCGCCGACTTCGTCCATCTTCGCGCCGAGGACGGCGATCATACCGGCGTTGTCCCGGAGAAATCGGGGTTCGGGCGCGTGAAACGCGGCTCCGCGCTGGTCGCACATCTCGGCGAGCATCTCGCGCAGGCGGGCGTTCTGTCCGACGCCGCCGCCGAGGACGAGTTCGTCGCTCCCGGTCAGCGAGAGCGCCCGCTCTGAAACCTCCGTGAGCATCCCGAAGACGTTCTCCTGGAGGGAGTAACAGACGTCTTCGACCGGAACGCCCCCGCCGGGCGAGTCCGACGGGCCTGCGCTCACGTCGTTCTCTGAGCCGCCGTCGTAGGCCTGCTTTGCGGCCGACATGATCCCCGAAAAGGAGAAGTCCATCCCCTTGACGACGTACGGTAGATCGACGTACTCGCCGTCTTCGGCCGCCGCCTCGACTTTCGGTCCGCCGGGGTGACTCCAGCCGACGTGGCGGGTGAACTTGTCGATCGCGTTGCCGACGCCGGTGTCCATCGTCTCGCCGAGGACGCGGTAGCGGCCGTTACGGTAGGCGAGGAGGTGTGCGTTCGCTCCGCTGGCGTTCAGACAGACCGGATCGTCGAAGTCGGCGGTGTGACGGCCGATCTCGAGGTGAGCGACCATGTGGTTGACGCCCACCAGGGGAACGTCGAGCGTCTGGGCGAGTGCCCGCGCCGCGGTGCCGACGATGCGCAAACACGGACCGAGGCCGGGGCCCCGGGAGAAGGCGACGGCGTCGACCGGGGGGTCGTCGGCCGGGCCATCGTCGCTCTTGCGGGCGTGCTCGAGCGCTCGCCCGACGACGCGGGGGATCGCGTCGTGCATGTGTTCGGCGGCCTCGCGGGGGTGAATGCCGCCGCTGTCGGGCTGGTAGGCGTCGGTTTCGATGAAAACGTCGTCGGAGTCGGAATCGTAGACGGCCGCGCTGGCCGCCCAGGCGGTGCCTTCGATCCCGAGTACTCGGCTGGTGTCGCTCACGGCTCGAGTCGGATCACCGGCTCGTTACTCCCACTCGGTGTAGCCACACTTCCCGCAGTGTTTGCGGTCGCCGTGGTCGGCGAGGAAGGTGTCGCCACAGCGGGGACACTGCTCGCCCTCGACGGTCCCGTCGTCGCCGTAGAGTTCGTGTCGCGCCATTTACGCCTCCTCCGCTTCGGCGTCGCCCTCGCCGTCGTCGGCGACGATCTTGTTTCGCTCGAGCATGTGGTCGCGCTCGACGTCGCGGGCGAAGTCGGCCGTCTCGTAGACTTTGGCCTTGCCGACGGTCTTTCGCATCCCGAACTTCGTGTCGAGTTTCCGGATGACGACCTCGTCGGCGTCCTTGTTGAGCTTCGCTGCGAGGCTGTCTCGGACCTGGAGGCGCTCGGGGGTGGCTTCGTCGTGGTTTAGTTCGAACGTCACGTCCGTCCTGTGCAACATGGGATTCTCCGTTTCGGAGACGATGTCGACGTCCATGATATCACTCAGTTACACTACTATCCCCGTGTAGCGCCTAAAAGGATTTCGAACCGGCGGGTCGGCCCGTCTCGGAGCCGAGTGATGGCACGGATCGGTGTGAGTTGACAGCCGCCTCGAGCCGGACGCCCGAACGTATGGAAAAACTTTCACGTCGTCCATCCGAGGTCGAATCCGATGCCCTCCAGACGACGACTGCTCGCGGCGAGTAGTGTCTCTGTCGCCGGGATGCTCGGCGCAACGAGCGCCCTCGCTGCGGATGGCGGTGGCCGGACGTCGACCGCGCCGTCGCTCACTCCAGACGGGACAGGGTTCGAGAGCCAGTGGCCGATGGCGCGGTCTGACGCGGCGGGATCCGGCTTCGATCCCGACGCCTCCGGCCCGCAAGCGGAGGTCCGCGAGGCGTGGACGCGGGACCCGGACGCGTCGATCCGCGGATCAGCGCCGCCGATCGTCGTCGGCGACACGCTGTACGTCGTCGGCCGGCGATCGCTGGCCGCCCTCGAACGCGAGACCGGCTCCACCAGATTCGTCCGGGACGGACCGTTCTTCTCGTCGCCGGCGCTGGTCGAGACGAGTGCGTACCGATCCGACGCGCTGGCTCTCTCGGGACGCGCCGGGCTCTACGGGCTCGACGCGACCGGCGGCTACGAACTGCCGGGCCGGACTGTCGGCCTCGAGCGCTGGCACGCGCCGGGAGAGCCCCCGAGTGGCTATCTCAGCGCCGAGCCGAGAGAACCCTCACCCGTCGCCGTCGACGGAACGGTGTACGCGCCCCTCCCCGAAACGGATCGAATCGCCGCGTTCGACGGCAACAGCGGCCGCCTCGAGTGGCAGTACGCGGTGGGCGGTCGATACGCCAGTCCGGCGAACCGGCCGGCCGTACGGGACGGCAAACTCTTCGCCTCGAACGCGCGTTCGGTGGTGGCGAGCGTCGACGCCGACACCGGCGAGGAGCGCTGGCGCGTCGACCTCGAGACGGTCGGGAGCTTACCGCCGACCGCGACGAACGATGGTGTGGTCGTTCCAGCCAGCAACGCCGTCGTGTTCCTCGATGCCGACGACGGCGAGGTGGTGTGGACCTACGACCACGGCGGGAACGCCGATCGGGGAAGCGCCGCCGTCGCCGACGGGACGGCGTTCGTCTCCGACGGCGACGAGGAGCTACACGCGATCGACCTCGAGACGGGCGACGCCGAGTGGACGGCGGAGTACGGTCACGCAGCGAGTCCCGCCGTCGCCGACGGCGTCGTCTACGTCTCTTACTACTGGACCGGCGAACTGCTCGCCGTCGACGCCGAAACGGGTGAACGACTGTGGAGCTACGACGACCCGACCGTCGTCTCCCAGCCGGTCGTCGGCGACGGCACGGTCTACGTCACCACCGACGATGGCGTCCTCGCGCTCGAGGAGGGATCGTAAGATGGCGAACGAGCCATCCAATCGCGACGACCGGTCCGACGACGACCGATTCGATCGTGAGGACCGGTTCGACGACGACGAAACGCCGACGGTCCGCGATCCGGGCCGTCCCCCCGACGGTGACGGCTCGTCCGCCAGTGGCGGGGCGGGTCCGGGGCGCGCTCGATCGCCCGGTGTGCTCTCGAGGGGACTCGAGATACTCCGGACCGATCCGTGGCTGGTCGTTCCGTTCCTGGTCGCCGGAGTCGTCCTCTCGCTCGTCGACGCGCTTCGGCTGCAGGACCCGATTCCCGCGATCGTGCGCGAACCGCTCGTCGCGGACGGGATCGACGTCCAGATCGAGTTCGTCGGCTACCCGGCGGGGGCGACACAGACGGGGGTTCGACTCGAGTCGCTCGTCGGACTCGAGATCCCGTATCTCGTCTGGGGCGTCGGGCTGTCCGCCGTCGCCGTGCTCGTCGTCGTCGCCGCGGGCGTTCTCACGATCACTCGTTCGATGGACGGCCAGGCTCGATTGCGGGGATTCGTCTCGCTTCTCGGGTTCGCGTTGGGTGTCGACCTGGTCAACCGAGCGCTCGGCTCGATCGACCTGCTCCAGGGAATGGGGCTGTTCGGTCTCGTCTGGCTCGCGATCTACCTCTACCTGTTCGTGCGGCTGTTCGCCGTGCCGGGACTCGTCGTCGACGGCCGTTCGCTCCCCGCGGCCCTCGAGGAGAGCTTCGAACTAACGGCGGGACGCGGCTGGTCTATCTTCGGCCTGATCCTCCTGTTCGGACTGGGCGCGTGGCTGCTCGCCGCTGTCCCTCACGTTGGGGCGGCGGCGAGCAGCGCCATCGTCGCCCCGGTCCACGCTGCCGTCATCGTCGCGTTCCTCGAGCAGGCCCGTGAGGACGGGTGAGCGGCGGGTGACCAGCCCCGGTCAGGCCGTCCTCGAGCGCCCCAACACCACGATCACGCCGATATCGGGGCTCGAACACTTCGGCGTCACGCCGACAGTGCGACCAGTCCACGCGGCGTCTGCGCCTCGAGTTCTTCCTCCCACTCGATTTCGACGCGCTCCCAGCGGTCGCCGAAATCGTCGGTAACGAACAGCCCGAGGTTGGTCACGGCGTAGACGACGCCGTCCTCGTCGGTCGTATCGAAGACGGCGCGGACGACGCCCTCGCCGGTCGGGAGTCCGCGGTCGTCGAGCCGGTCCCACGGCTGGTCGCCCCGACGGCGGTAGACGTACGACTCTGCGGACTCCGCGGTGTGAGCCGAGGACGCCCCGCTCGCACTCGAGACCATCACCCCGTCGGGATCGCCGGGATCGGTGACGACGCTCCAGCAGTACCGGTGCTCGAGTCCCTCCTGTGGGTGTTCCCAGTGCTCTCCGCCGTCCGTCGAGACGGCGAAGCCGTCGCCGGCGGCGCTGTAGACCAGTCCCTCGCGGTCGGGGTGAGCCGTCAGACTGTGGTTGTCGCGTCGCGACCCCTCCGGGCGCTCGTGCCAGGTGTCGCCGCCGTCGGTACTGAGAACGAATGTGCCCGCTTCGATGCCGACGTAGAGACGATCCGGGTCGAACGGATCCACCGCGAGCCACCGGACGTGATGGGTGTGCGGTCGCGGGGGGAAGAACCACTCGTCTTCGGAGGGGAGGTCGGCGATCCCCTCGAGGTGCGACCACGAGTCGCCGCCGTCGGTCGAGCGGTAGACGCGACTCGGCTCGGTGCCGGCGTAGACCGTCTCCGCATCGTTCGGATCGATTGCGATCGACGTGATCGCGTCGCTTCCGGCCGGGATCTCGAGGTGCGACCACGAGTCACCGCCGTCGGTCGAGCGGTAGAGTCCATCCTCGAAGGTACCGACGAACACTCGCTCTGGTGCCCCAGACGAGGCGGCGACGCACTCGAGGCTGTGGCCCTCGAGTCGGGCGGTCAGATCCCAGCAATTGGGGGCGGCGTCGCGTCGACAGACCAGGAGTCGATCACGCAAGGCGACGTATGCGATGACCATACCGCCACGTACGGTTGCGATCCTCATAGAGGCCTCGTGCTCCGGCTCTGTGTCTGTGTCGGATCTGTGGTCTGGGACATCTGGTCGATCGGGTCCGCTCGACTGTCCCACGAATTCGCGAATATGTGTCGGTGCTCGTGATATTGACGAATTTCCGTCACGTGTCACACAACAGCCAATTGACTTATGTGTCGAGTATTCACATGATGATCCGTCACAACGATGTCGCCACGCCCTCGGTTCGCGTTCACCTGCGTCCGCGAGCGCTCGCTTTCGCTCGTCGGGCTCGCGCTGATTTCCGTCGCCAGTCTCGTCGTGGCCGCCGTCGGCAGTCGGTTTCCCGCGGTGGTACTCGAGTTGTCCACTCCTATCGCGGTCGGGTGTGCGCTCGTCTGGTACGACATCCGAAAGCCGGTTCTCGAGCGCGACCGACGGCGGGCCCCCGTCGTCGCTGGCTGTGCCGTCGGCGGCGGCGTGTTGGTCGCCGTCGGATCCGTCTGGAGTATCGTCCTCGCGGTTCCCGGTGATGGGTCCCTATCCAGGGAACTCGGCATCGCGCTGTTGACGACGACGAGCGTCGGTGTCGCCCTCGGAACCGCCCTCGGACATCTCCACGAAGATCGAGCGAGTCAGCGCCGCGAAACTAACCGGCTCACTCACGCGATCGATACTGCGATGGACGCCATCGCCGTCGTCGTCGATGGCCGTCTCGCCTCGGTCAACGGAGCGTACGCGTCGCTGTACGGCGTCGGCGATCCTGCGAGACTCGAGGGTCGAATGTGGGACGAGGGGTACACGAACGAATCGCTCGTCACGATCGAACAGGAGGCGATGCCGGCTCTCGACGATCGTGGCTACTGGCGAGGGGATCTGACAGGAACGCGAATCGACGGGACCACGTTCCGGCAAAGCGTCAGGATGACGACGAGAGACGACGGGGAAGGCTACGTCGTCGTCGCCCGCGACGTGACCGACCAGGTCGATCGCGAACAGCGAATCCAGGTCCTGAACCGAGTTCTCCGGCACAACCTCCGAAACGCCTTCACCGTCATCCGCGGGCACGCTAACCTCGTCGGCGAGTACGACGAGACGCTCGAGCGCCGTCACGTCGACCCTATCCGCGAGGAGATCGACGATCTGCTCGAGACCGCCGACAAGGCACGTGGCATCGAACGAAAACTCGAGCGACGCGACCGCGGCGAGACGATAGACGCCACCGACGCCGTCAGAGCCGTCGTCGATCGAGCGAAAGCTGCGTACCCTGGTGTTCGGATCGTGACACGCACGGAGACGCCGACCGCCGACTCCCGGATGCCAACGACCGAGAAGACGGTCGTCGACGCGCTCGACGAACTCGTCGACAACGCCGTCGAACACCACCGCGGCCGAACGCAACTCGATCGTCCGGATCAGGCGATACCGTCGACCGGTGGATCCAACGACGGAGCCGAACCGCTGACTGTGGAAGTCACCGCCGAAGTCGTCGAGTACCCGGTGACGTCGCGTCTCGAGTTCACCGTCGCGGACGACGGTGACGGCATTCCCGTCTCGGAGCGACGGGCAGTTCTTCAGGGTGAGGAGACGCAATTGGCCCACGGATCGGGGCTCGGACTCTGGTTCGTCAGCTGGATCGTCAGCAACGTCGGGGGTGACCTCGAGTTTACCGACCGACAGGACGGCGGTACGAGCGTGACGCTCTTGTTACCCTACGAGCGAGAGGAGAACGTCTACGAAACGACGGCGGCGGAGAGCACGGTGTAAACTTCGCCTCGCCTACGCCTCGACTACGAACGCATCCTCGTCGATCTGCAGGCCGCCGAACCAGCACTCGAGGGCACCGAAGGCGAGAATCAGTGCAACCCCCAGTGCGAAGACGGCGTTGAGCAGTCCGACCCATCCGGACACCTCGAGTAACTGGACGAACCCAACCGTACTCGAGCCGAGTGCGAGGACCGCCAGCCCGACCGCGCCGATGCGGGGCCAGCTGACGCTCACGACGCCAAGTGGGAGTCGCTCGACGGCGGCGGCGACGACCAGCGCGAGGCCGCCAATAGCGAGCCACGAGAGCAACAGCAGGTCCTCAAGTTGGGTGGGCGCGCCGAAGGCAACGAAGAGTCCGCCAGCGATCGCCAGCGAGACGAACCCGCCGCCGAGAAAGCGACGGCGAACGGATTGCTTGGTGCTCATAGCGTGTCCCCTGCTTTCGCGTCCCTGCCAGTAATCGTTCGGATTTCCTGCGGTGGTTCGCTTTCGACGGCGACACTCTTGGCCCGATACGAGTGAACGGCACGAGCAGAGATCCGCAGTTGTTAAAGCAATTGGCTTGGTTAACAACGTCTGATACCCAGTGGTCGACACGTCAGTACTCATCGTCGGGGGCGGCGTCCACGGCGTTCACCACGCGATTCGACTGCTCGAGAACGATCTCGTCACTCGAGATCGGCTGCGAATCGTCGAGCCCAACGGGCTGTTGGGCGGCTTTCGACGAAAGTGCACACAGTGTGGCATGACGGAGCTCAGATCGCCGTTCGTCCACCACGTCGACCCCGATCCGTTCTCCTTGCGGGATTTCGCCCGCGCTCGAGGGCGGGAAAACGAACTCGTCGTGAGCCAGGTCGGGTCGAACCGACCGACGGCCGCGCTGTTTTTCGACCACGCCGATGCGCGCTGTGAGCGCTACGATCTCGACGAACTCGTCGTCGACGCGACCGTGACTCGAGTCGTAGACCGAGATAATCGCGTCGAGGTCGAGACCACGGGTGGTCGGTTCGCTGTGCGGTGGTGCCTGTTGGCCGTTGGCCACGATCGATCGTACGCCTTCCCCGACTGGGCGCGCGACCTCCCGCCGTCGACGCCGGTAACGCACGTCTGGGGTCGGGACTTCGATTCCGGTGCAATCGGCGAGTTCGCTTCGGTCGGTATCGTCGGCGGCGGAATCACGGCCGCACAGCTCGCCACGAGCCTGGCCCAGCCTGGACGGGACGTAACGCTGTTCGTCCGCAGCCCGTTCGCCGTCGAGACCCTCGAGGCCAGTACCGACTGGATGCACTTCTCCGGGCCTGTGGCTGACCTGCAGGAACTCCCGCCGGCCTCGAGTGCCCGCGCTCGGACGGTTCGTGACGCCCGTCACGACGGCGCGATGCCACCGTACGTCTTCGGCCGCCTCCGGCAGGCAATCGAGGACGGATCGATCTCCCTCGAGCGCACCGAAATTACCGAGGCGACCCCGGCTGGTGGTACCGTTGTGGTCGCGTGTCGCGACGGGACCGCGATGTGTCTCGACCACCTCGTCTGTGCGACCGGTTTCGGCTCACCGTACGACGGGCCGTTGTTCAGTCGAATTCGAGAGGGATCGACGCTGGCGACCGGCTACCGCGGTGCACCGGTGCTCGCGGACGATACCCTCCGATGGCGTCGTGACGACGGCTCGCCGTCGCGGATCCTCGTCACGGGTGTCGCGGCACAACAGGTACTCGGCCCGTTCGCCCGCAACGTCATCGGCGCTCGACGGGCGGGAACGCTCGTCTGCGACGCGCTCGCATCGAACCTCGAGACGGCAGCCCATACGTAAGACTGTCGCTCGAGATAGTTAGTAACCTGTCTGGCTGTGTTACCAAAACACTTGTTCGATGCCGCTGTATTGCGGTGTGTACGACTGAGTCGAACGAGACGAGCGGAAGGTCGAAGGCGGACAAAAGCGAGAACCGGCGTCAGTCGTCATCCAGCGGCGCTGACACCGGCTCGCCGCGTTCGCCGCGTGGTCCCTCGAGTTCCACGTTCGGCAGCAGGTCTCGGAGGTATCGCCCTGTGTGCGACTCCTCGAGTCGGGCGACCTCTTCGGGCGTGCCAGTCGCGACGACCTCGCCGCCGTGTTCGCCGCCTTCGGGGCCGAGGTCGATAATGTGGTCGGCGTTTTTCACGAGGTCGAGTTCGTGTTCGATGACGACGACGGTGTTGCCGTCGTCGGTCAGGCGGTGGAGCACCTCGATGAGCTTGCGCTCGTCCTCGTGGTGTAAGCCGGTGGTGGGCTCGTCGAGCAGGTAGAGCGTCTCCCCGGAGTCTTTCTTTCCTAACTCTTCGGCGAGCTTGATTCGCTGGGCCTCGCCACCGGAGAGCGTCGTCGAGGGCTGTCCGAGGGTCATGTAGTCCAGCCCGACGTCTTTCAGCAGTTTGAGCCGCCGTCGGATCTGGGAGTTCGACTCGAAGAAGTCGTAGGCTTCGCCGACTTCCATCTCGAGGACGTCCGAGATCGTTTTCCCCTTGTAGGTGACGTCGAGCGTTGCGTCGTTGTACCGTGCGCCGTCACACTCCTCGCAGGGGACGTAGACGTCCGAGAGGAAGTTCATCTCGATTTTCACCGTACCCTGCCCGCCACACTCCTCACAGCGCCCGCCCTTGACGTTGAACGAGAAGCGCCCCTTCTCGTAACCGCGCTGTTTCGAGAGCTTCGTCTGGGCGAACAGTTCCCGGACGTAATCGAAGACGTTGGTGTACGTCGCCGGGTTCGACCTGGGCGTGCGACCGATCGGCGACTGGTCGATCAGCCTGACCGTCTCGATCTCCTCTATGCTCTCGAGGGCATCGTGGTCGCCCGGAACGACGCTCGTGTTGTCGTTCATCTCGCGGGCCAGTCCCTTGTAGAGTACCTCGTGCATGAGCGTCGATTTTCCGGATCCCGAGACGCCCGTGATCGCGGTGAAACAGCCAAGCGGAATGTCGACGTCGACGTCGTCGAGGTTGTGCTGGCGAGCCCCGCGGATCGTCAGCGTGCCGTCGGACTCGATGCCCTCGTCCGACGTCGTCCCACTCGCTTCGCTCGCGGGACCGCCATCGGGGTCGCGTCGCTCGTCGGGGACCGGAATCTGTCGGCGTCCGGAGAGATAATCGCCCGTAATGGACTCCTCGCAGGCTTTGACCTCCTCGACGGGGCCGTTGACGACGACCTCGCCGCCACGCTTGCCGGGGCCGGGCCCCATGTCGATGACGTTGTCTGCACGGCGCATCGTCTCCTCGTCGTGTTCGACCACGAGGAGCGTGTTCCCGAGGTCGCGAAGCTCCTCCAAGGTGTCGAGCAGGCGATCGTTGTCCCGCTGGTGGAGCCCGATCGAGGGCTCGTCTAACACGTAGAGGACGCCGACGAGGCCGGAGCCGATCTGCGTCGCGAGCCGGATGCGCTGGCTCTCCCCACCCGAGAGGGTGGAGGCCTCGCGGTCGAGCGTGAGGTACTCGAGGCCGACCTCGACCATGAAGCTCAGGCGAGCGCGGATCTCTTTTAGGATCTCCTCGGCGATCACCTTCTCGCGTTCGGTGAAGTTCGCCTCGAGCGACTCGAAGTGTGCCAGCGCGTCGCCGATGCTCATCGCGTTGATCTCCGTAATGGAGGTGCCATCGACCAGCACCGCGCGGGAGGCGGGTTTGAGCCGAGTGCCGTCACAGGCGGGACACTCGGTCACGGACATGTAGTCCTCGATGTGTTCGCGCGTCGAGTCCGAGTCGGTCTCGAGGTAGCGCCGATCGAGATTCGGAACGATTCCCTCGAAGCGCTTGCGCTTGCGCCGGATTCCGTTCTTCGTGTTGCGCTTGAACAGCACCTGATCGCTGGTGCCATAGAGAAACGCCTCGCGGATCCCGTCGTCGACGTCCTCGAGTGGTGTCGACAGGGAGACGTCGAAGTGTTCGGCGACCGCATCGAGTCGCGTTTGGTAGTACGATCGGTTGTAGCTCCAGGGTTCGAAGACCTCCTTCAGCGGCTTGGATTCGTCCTGGACCACCAGGTTCTCGTCGACCTCTTTCGTCTCGCCTAACCCCTCACACTCGGGGCAGGCGCCGTGAGGCGAGTTGAACGAAAAGGAGCGTGTCTCGATCTCCGGGACGTCGATCCCACAGTGGGTACACGCCAGGTCCTTCGAGAACTCGACGACGAAGCGGTCGTCCGTCTCGACCTCGTCGCCCAGCGCACCCGTCCGGCGGGCCTCCTCGCCGAGATCTGTGACGGTTTCTTCCGGCGGATCCGGGAGGATGAGCTTCAGGACGCCGTCGGCCTCCTCGAGTGCGGTCTCGACGCTGTCGACGATCCGTGGGCGATCCTCAGTCGAGACGCGAATCCGGTCGACGACGACGTCGACGGTGTGATCGAAGTTCTCGTCTAAGTCGGGGTCATCGAGCGTGAGGTCGTACTCCTCGCCGTCGACCTCGACGCGGGAGTAGCCCTCGGAGACGAGTTCCTCGAAGAGGTCTTCGAAGGCTCCCTTCTGGTCGCGGACGACCGGGGCGGCGATTTTGGCACGTGTTCCCTCGGGTAACTCGAGGATGCGCTCGACCATGTTTTGGGCCGACTGCTCGCCGACCTCACGACCGCACTCTGGACAGTGGGGTGTGCCGACGCGGGCGTAGAGCAGTCGGAGGTAGTCGTGGAGTTCCGTGACGGTCCCGACCGTCGATCGGGGGTTGTTCGCGGCGTTTTTCTGGTCGATCGAGATCGCCGGGGAGAGACCCTCGACGGTCTCGACCTGCGGTTTGTCCATCTGGCCGAGGAAGTTCCGGGCGTACGCCGAGAGACTCTCGATGTACCGTCGCTGGCCCTCCGCGTACACCGTCTCGAACGCGAGCGAGGACTTGCCCGACCCCGAGAGTCCGGTGACGACGGTAAACGACTCGCGGGGGATAGTGACGTCGAGATCCTTCAGGTTGTGCTCTTGTGCACCCCGCACCTCGATGTACTCTTTCGTCATGGACTGGGTGTGACTGGAAACCGGCCTGTTTCGCGTCGCGGTACCCGATTCATCGTAATTGCGTCAGTGGCCGGAGGAACTTAACACGTCTGAAAGCGTAACAGTGTGTCGCGTGTTAGCGTGGCCGACAGGGCGGTCGACGACGAACGCGGGGCAATACGTCCAAAGTGACTTCGGTAAGGGACACCAACGCGAGGGTATGAGCGATGACGCCCCATCGCTGTCGGTCGACGAATTCGTCGACTACTGTCGGACGCAGGCGGGGCTTCTCTCCGGACAGGTACAGACGATGGGCGACGAGGCGGACGAGTTGCTCGACGAGATCGACGAGGAGATGGCCGAGATCCGGACCCGACTCGGGGAGCGCGGCGTCGGCCCGACGACGCCGTCCTCGACCGAGCGTCCAACCGGCGACGAAATCGACCTCGAGGCGATCGAGGAGTTACAGCGCGATTTAGAGGAGAAACAGCTCCTCGTCGAGGCGAAACAGGCGCGAATGCAGGCCTTCCAGGACCTCGCAGCGGGCTACACCGACCTCGCGACGGAGTTAGACGCCGTCGAGGACGGTCACGACGCGATGGAACGCGTGGTCCGCTTCGAGGCCGACCACGATGCGCCGGCGTACTTCGACGAGCGCCAGACGATGTACGAGGCGGCCGCGAAGTCAGACGACTCGAGCGGGCCGTCCCCGGACGTCGAGTGAGGAGTCAAACGGGTGGTAGAGCGTCTCATACGGGTTTCTGTGGCTGTTCACCGCCGATTGCCAGTAGTCGGGGTCGGCGGATTCCGATTCCCGTCGTGGTGACGGTCGACTGCGAACGGGCGAACCGCGGTGACCGGTAGCGTTTCTGCCACAAGAGCGATGAGGGACGTTCGAGAAGTGAGGATGTTGACCGGACATGCTCGAACAGTCACAGTCGCTGCCGGAGTTTGCCTATCTCCTCCTCTTCGGTATCTCCGCGCTGTGTTGTTTCGGAAGTCTACACCGGGTGAGGAGCATCGAACACGACGACACTCGACGCGGGCTCTACTGGCTGTTGCTCGCGAGTGGCGGATGGGCTGCGTCTCATGTCGGCTACCTCGCCGCTCCGACGACGGGGCTCCAGTACGCGTTTTTCGTGATAGGACTCTGCATCGGAATCGCGGCGGTCGGTCCCTGGTTGTACTTCTGTTCGGCGTACACCGGTCGGTCGCTACACCGAAACGGAACGGTGCGCCGAACCGCAGTCGCCGTCTTCCTCGTGATCGTCGCGCTGAAGGTAACGAATCCGGCTCACGGCTGGTACTTCACCGCCGAACCTGCCACGTTCCCGTTCCCCTACCTCGAGATCCACCACGAACCGTTACACTGGGTTGTGATGGCGTTCGCGTACGCACTCTCGTTCGTCGGGTTTTTCATGCTCCTGGAGCTGTTCGCTCGTGTCAGCTTCGATACGCGTATCCTCTTCGCCCTCGTCGCACTCACCGGATTGCCCGTCGTGTTCGACGTATTCGGTGCCGTCTCGACGGTCCTCGTCGACATCACGTACTCCCCGGTCGGAGTCGCCGCGTTCGCCGTCGGCGTCTGTTACGTCCATCTCGACCGGCTCCAACTCGTCAGGATGGCTGGTGAGACGGACGATCCAGTCATCATTCTCGACGATCGAGAGAGAATACGGGATTACAACGCGTCGGCGCTCGAGTCGTTCCCCTCACTCGCCGATAGCGTCGGGACGCCACTCGAGGAACAGCTCCCGACGGTCAGTTCGACGATCGAATCGTCGGACCCACTACTGGAGACAGCGGACGCCACGGAACCGAAGTTTTACCGAATTTCTGTAAACCCCTTCTCGGCGGATCGAACCCGGATCGGGCGGGCCATCTCGTTTACCGACGTCACGTCCCGAGAGCGCTACCGACGGAAACTGGAGGCAAAAAACGAGCGACTCGAGGAGTTCGCAGGCGTCGTCTCCCACGACCTGCGGAATCCGCTCACGGTCGCACAGGGTCGGACACAACTCGCCATCGCGGAAGCGGATACCGATCACCTCGAGGCCGTTGTCGACGCCCACGACCGAATGGAAGTCCTCATCGACGAGTTGCTCTCGCTCGCTCGAGAAGGGAACTCGATCGACGAACTGGAGCGACTCGATCTCTCGGCCGTCGCTCGCCGATCCTGGGAGATGATCGACGCGGAGAGGGCCGAGCTCGTTCTCGAAACCGATCGAGAGGTGGCGATCGAGGCCGACCCCGAGCGGCTCCAACAGCTGTTCGAGAACCTCTACCGGAACGCACTCGAGCACGGCGGACGGGATGTAACCGTCGTCGTCGGTGAGTTACCCGACGGCGCAGGATTCTTCGTCGAGGACGACGGTACCGGAATCGCGCCGGAGCGACGATCGGAGGTCTTCGACGCCGGCTACACGACCGCATCGAACGGAACGGGGTTCGGTCTCCCGATCGTCGAAGAGATCGCCACCGGCCACGGCTGGACCGTTCGAGCGACGGCGGGACGTGACGGCGGTGCCCGGTTCGAGGTGGCGGTTCCGCCCGATTCGAGACGTGTCGCCAGATCGACGTCGCCCCCGTCGGAGGGGACGTGATGCTGTCCGACCGGGAGAGACGTCCCGACGTAGAACAGACCCGATCGGTGTAGACGTCGATGAGTGGGGATCTGATCGGTGTAGTCGCGGGTCATCCGATCGATCGCCTGTCGGCTACCGACGCGGAACCTCGTGTCGACCGAAGCCGTACCGGAGTCGGCTGGCGAGTCGGCGCGAGAAGCGGCCGTCGTCGGCTCGTGAGCCGAACCGCTCCGCGAGCGAGGTGTAGATCAGTGGTAACGGCACCTCCTGTTCTAAGGCTTCCTGGACAGTCCAGGTACCGGTCGAGCCACCCTCGATGCGGTCGGCGACGTCGCCGAGGTCGGTGCCCTCCTCGCGGAACGCCTCCTCGCAGAGTTCGAGCAGCCACGAGCGGATGACGGCCCCGTTGTTCCAGACCGACGCGACCGACTCGAGGTCGAGATCGTATCGCCCCTCGTGGAGCAACTCGAACCCCTCGCCGTAGGCCTGCATCAGCGCGTACTCGACGCCGTTGTGAACCATCTTCACGTAGTGGCCCGACCCCGCCGGCCCCATCCGTTCGTGGCCGTCGGGGCCGGTGGCGACGGCGTCGAACGCCGGCTCGAGTTCCTCGTAGGCCCACTCGGGTCCGCCGACCATCAGGGAGAACCCGAGTTCCGCACCCGCCGGGCCGCCGGAGGTACCACAGTCGAGATACGCCGCAGAACAGGCCTCCGCCCGTCGAACCGAGTCCTCGAAGTAGGAGTTGCCGCCGTCGACGACCACGTCGTCACCGTCGAGGTGGGGCTCGAGTTCCTCGAGGGTCGCGTCGACCGCTTCGCCGGCGGGGACCATCAACCAGATTCGCTTCTCTTCGCCGAGTTCGTCGGCCAGATCGGGGACGGAGTCGGCCGGCTCCGCGCCGGCGTCGGCCGCCGTCGCGACGGCTTCCGGCTCCAGATCGAAGGCGACGACGTCGTGACCCGCCTCGAGAACGCGGTCGACGACGATCTGGCCCATCCGTCCGAGTCCGATTACGCCAAGATGCATGTCAGTAGCTCCGGGTCGGTGGGTGGTAGTAATTGTGATTCCCGTGTCTGTTCTGTCGTGGTACAAAAACGCCGACGGACGTGGCGAACGCTGTGTCTCACTGAACCGGGGTCGCTACCGAGGATTGTGATCAGTAGAGCGGATCCTCGAGACGGGCCCAGCCGATCGCGTCGAGGACGACGAACCGGTCGTCGTAGTGGACGTAGACGCCGTTGTACGAGCTGTTGTTCCCGTCGTAGTAGGGAAGCGAGCCGCGGATCGCGTCGACGACCGACCACGCGCCGTCGCGGTCGAGAGTGACGTGTTCCCACTCCTCGCGCGCGCTGTTTCGCACGGCTCGCTTGATCGCTCGCCGAGCGCCCGGGATCTCGTCGAGGCGTCGCGACGAGGCGTCGACGACGGTTGCGTCGACCGGAATCTCGTCGGGGCCGACGAGTCGAGCCCCGAGGTCCGCCTTCGAACGGGATCGTTCATCGCGGGATCGGCTCGAGCGCAGCGCGTAGCCGACGAGTGCGGCCGTCCCGACCGCGAGCAGCGGGACCGCCAGTCGTTTCCCCCTGTTTATCATGGGAGTACGTTACAGCAACCGACTAAGTATCTTTCGCAAGAATGTCCGGTTCTCGCCAGATTTCTGACGGAAACCGCTACGTTCGTCCCAAAACGCCGGATCGTCGCCGCTACCCGGTGAACCACCTCGAGTACGGTGGATCGGGGTTTTTCGGTCCTTCAATCGTGTGAAAACACTGTCACCCGCTCGGACTCCGCGGCTCGAACCTGAAGGCGAGAGCGACGTCTCGGATCGATCTGAACAGCGCTCCATCACAGGAACGGCCACGGACGCCACAGAGACTCTCTGTCAGATCGTGTCTCCAGCGATTGCGGCCGACCAACGGAACACGCTAACACGGGCCGTGCGGGAATGGACCACGACGTTGCCGCCAAACAGAACCACGACGATGTTTTGGCCCAGACGACGGGTAAACTGTCTCAGACGATGTCGAGCGCTTCCCGATCGACACCGGCGAGTTCGACCAGTGCATCGGCCTCGAGGAGGTGACACTCACCGGGGATCACGAGGAGGTGCAGCGGGTCGCCGAACGACCGCTCGGCGAGTTCGGTCATCGTGGCGGCGTCGACCAGGGGGTCGGGACTGCCGGCGCGTGCGACGACGACCCCCACGAGTTCGGGGTACTCCTCGGCGAGCAGGGCCGCTCCGACGTCGGCGGTCATGTACTGGTCGCCGTCGGCGCGGTCGTATCCGACCGTATCCTCAGGCCGGTTTGCGGTCTGACTGCTGGTTGGATCGTATCCAACCTTGATGTCGAGGTAGACGACCGTGTGCAGTCCGTCGGCGCGGTTGTCGTCGATCGTGTCGGTCACGCTCGCCGGCAGTCCGTCCGCGCCGTGGGCGTAGGGAAACGGGAGCGTTGTCGCCTTTCCGAACCGGTAGTTCTGGAGCCCGGTCAGGGAACTCGTCGCCGTCTGGGCGGTGACGCCGTGGATCACCCGCGTCTCGATCCCGCGTTCGTGGGCGCGAAGCCGCAGGTCGACGTGGGTCGTCGAGATCATCGTATCGCCGGCGGTCAGGAACGCGACGTCTTCGTTCTCGGCGGCCTCGAGTACGTCCTCGGGATGTTGCTCGACGCCGGCGCGGTCGCGTACCTCGATCTCGATGCCGTGGACGTCCTCGAGGTCCGGGACGGACGCTCCGATCAGCTTGCTGGTGTAAAACTCGGCGTACGCCCGATCCGCCTCTCGCAGGGCTCGCTGTCCCTCGACGGTAATCGATCGCTCGTCGTAGAGGCCGAGTCCGATGAACGTGAGCATACTCGCCGTAGTCGGTAGCGCGGTTATAACGTTACGTGTCGTCACGGACCGAGTCCATCGAGCGTGAGCGTGTTCGATCGTCGCTTGCGACCGACGGTGAGCGTCGATGGGGACACTGTCCGCCAGCAATCGCGACTAACCAAACATTAGCCAAAACAATATTAATAGTTAGCCCCATCTAACACCATGCCGAGTACCGTCATGGAGGATTATCTCAAGGCGATCTACGAGCTACAGACCGAGTACAACGGCGCTCGAGTACGAACGTCCCAGATTGCGGATTATCTCGGGGTGACCGCACCTACGGCGACGAGCATGTTTTCAACTCTCGAGTCGAACGATTACGTCGAATACGAGAAGTACAACGGTGCGGTGTTGACCGAGGCGGGTGAACAGGTCGCCCTCCGGCTCGTCCGGAACCACCGGTTGCTCGAGACGTATCTCACGGCCAAGTTTGGCTACCGGCTGAGCGACGTACACGACGAAGCGGATCGGCTCGAACACCACATTAGTGACAGACTCGTGGCGTGTCTCGCTGACGAACTGGACGACCCCACGACCGACCCTCACGGTGCACCGATCCCGACGGCGTCGCTCGACGTTCCCGACCGTCCGCGCGGTAACCAGCTGTCCGCGTTCGCGGAAGGCAAGACCGTCGTCGTCCTGGAGGTTGACGATCGCGACGACGGGGTTCTCGAGTACCTCTCGAACCGGCAGATCGTCCCGGAGACTGCACTCACCATCGAATCGGTCGCACCGTTTGGGATGGTCACGGTGTCCCCGGTCGGACGCGACGAGTCAGTACCGTTACCGGCCGACGTCGCCAATCTCGTCTGGGGAGCGTCGATAACGAACAGCGACCGAGAAGGTATTTAGACAAATCTAATTTATTTTGTTGTACCGTAAGGTACTTTATTTAGCTACTGCAAACTCCTCGTGATGATAGACGAAACGAGCGATACGAAGCGGTATGGGGTTACGAGACGGACGGCACTGGCCGGCGCAGGCGGACTCCTCGCTGGCATCGCCGGCTGTGTCGGCGACGACCCACAGGACGACTCGAACGGTACGGGCACCGGAACCGACGACGGGTCGGAGTCCGAGACGGACGACACCAGCGACCAGACGGAGTACACCGTTTCGACCGGATTTCTCGCCCTGTGGGATCTCACGCGCAACGTCACGGGAGACCAGATGGAGGTCGTCGATCTCGTCCCGATTGGTGAACACGGCCACGAGTTCGATCCCGGCCCAGGCGTCGTCTCGGACGTCGAGGAGTCGGACGTCTTCATCTACCTTCGCGATTTCGCCAGCTGGCAGGACGACGCCGCTTCGTCACTCGAGGAGGATGGTGACGTTCACGTGATCGAAGCCGCCGAGGGAATCGAGTTCTTCGATAGCCCCGCGGAGGACGACGACGAGCACGTCTGGATGGATCCCGTCGAGTGTCAGACCATGGTCGACAACATCGCGGACGAACTCGCGGCGTTCGACCCGGACAACGCCGACGAGTACGAGGCGAACGCGGACGCGTTCAACGACGAACTCCAGGCGGTCCACGAGGAGTTCGAAGCGATCGTCGACCGTGCGACCGTCGATCAGTTGATCGTCGGAACCCACGACTCGTTCCAGTGGTGGCACCGACGGTACGACCTCGATATCTTCTCGCCCGTTGGCACCTCCCCCGACGACGAGGCCTCGGCCCAGGACGTCGAGGAGATCGAGAGTGTCATGGACGAGTACGGTCTCGAGCACGTGCTCTACGACGTCGGCGAACCCAATAATCTGGCAGAGTCGATCGCCGCCGAAACCGACGCCGAAGTGCTCCCGATCTCGCCCGTCGAAACCCAGCTCCCGGAGTATCACGAACAGGACTGGGGGTACGTCGAGCACTATCGTGACGTAAACTTCCCGACGCTCGAGGAGGCACTCCAAACGGAGTGATTTAGCCGGATCGAATACAGGATATAGGCGATACAAAGATTGAATTACGTTCCGCTCATACTCATCACTATGACTACTGCAATCGCTCTCGAGAACGTGAGTTTCGGGTACGACCGCCAGCCGGTCGTGAGAGACGTCACGCTCTCGGTCGACGACGGGGAGTTTCTCGGGTTGATCGGGCCGAACGGCTCGGGAAAGACGACGCTGTTGAAGATCATGCTGGGTCTACGAACGCCCGATACCGGATCGGTCGAACTCTTCGGTACGCCGGCTTCGGCGTTTTCGGATGGTGCCCGTCTTGGCTACGTCTCACAGCAGTCTTCGGAATCCGACTCGATGATGCCCGTCACGGTTCGCGAAGTCGTCGAGATGGGCCGATACGCACACGCCGGGTTGCGACGGCTGAACGCCGACGACCACCGGATCGTCGACGACGCGCTCGCGCAAGTCGAGATGGATCACCTTGCGGGGCGACGGATCAGCCAACTCTCCGGCGGGCAGAAACAGCGTGCGTACATCGCGAGAGCGCTCGCCTCCGAGGCCGATCTGCTCGCACTCGACGAGCCGACGGTTGGCGTCGACGCCCACTCCGTCGATCGGTTCTACGACCTGCTGGACGACCTCAACGACGACGGCATCACGATCGTTCTGATCGAACACGACATCGGCGTCGTCGCCGAACACGCCGATACGATGGCCTGTCTCGACTGCGAACTGTACGAACACTCCGAGACAGAACAGTTCCTCGAGAGCGGCGTGCTCGAGGACGTGTACAGTTCCGCGCGGGTCGCCAGTTCGTGGGCACCAGCGGCGGGTGATTGACGATGGCCGCCGAGGGAGTCGCCCATCGTCTGGCCACCCGCGAGGAGTACGCCGTTCTGGGAAGCCTCGCGGTGATGATGGTCGTCTCCGCGGCGTTCATCCTCACGATATTCCCGGTCATATACGACGCCTTCTGGGGGAGTGCGTGTAACGCCGTCGACACGTGGCTCGTCTGTAGCGGCTTTCTCCAGCGGGGGTTCACCGCCGGTGTTCTCATCGGCATCACCGCTCCGGTCGTCGGTGCGTACCTCGTCAACCGCCAGATGGCGTTGATCGGCGAAGCGCTTGCACACACGGCGTTCGGCGGCGTCGCGATCGGGCTGTTCGTCGGCGCGGCGGCCCCCCGGTTCGACTACCCGCTGGCGTTCGCCCTGATCGTCGCGACGATCGCGGCGCTCGCGATACAGTACGTCGCAGTCAAAACCGACGGCTACGCCGACATCCCGATCGCCATCATGCTCACCGGCGGCTTCGCGCTCGGAATCGCCGTCATCTCCTACGGCGTGACCTTTCACGCCACGGTCGAGAGCTACCTGTTCGGCGACATCCTGTTTGTCCCGTTCGAGAACGTCCAGTTAATGGTCGCGCTGACGCTCGTCGTCGTCGGAACGATCGCGCTCACGCACAAGCAGTTACTGTTCATCACGTTCGATCGGGAGGCCGCACGCCTCGCACGGATCAACGTCGCGTTCTACGACACGCTGTTGATCGTCCTGACCGCGTTGGTCGTCGTCGCCGCGATGCAGATCCTCGGTGCGATTCTCGTCGCCGGGATGCTCGTTATTCCGGTCGCGGCCGCGATGGTGCTCACCAATAGCTTCGATCACGGCCTCCTCCTGTCGGTACTGCTCGGACAGACGGCCGTCTTCGGGGGTATCTTCCTCTCGTACTCGTGGGACATCGCGACCGGTGCGATGATTATCCTCGTCGCGATTGCCCTCTACGTACTGGCTCTTCTCTTCTCCGTTCTGTTATCGACCACGTAGAGCGTTCGACCACGTCGTCCGGTCGTTTCGATTCTCACGAACACGTGTTCGTTTGGCGATCGGGGCGTCGGTCGGACGACGCTCACTCGGAAGCACTCACTGTAACACCGCACCCACTAGTTGAGTTAGACTCATCTAAAATATATTCTAGGTTAGTCAATTTTAAGTATCGGTGTGTCGTAGCGTCGACTGCGCCCCGGGACGACCGGGGCGTGGAATCGTTCGTGTTCCCCCTCGGAACACTGAAAGCCCAGGTGAGTTCCTGCAAGACGGAACGAGAGCGTTCGTGGTCAGTTTCCGCTCTCGTGTCATGCCACCGACTGCGAGCACCGATCGTCCACACACCGTGTCGGCCGGCGGACGCCTCCTTTCCGAACGCGCGGACGTGACGACCGGACCACCACCGGTCGACGACACACGCAAGCGCCGACGTCCGAACCGGCCTCGAGCACTCACAGCCATCGAGACGAATCGGTGTGTGAGAAACGCAGTCCGCTGTCACCTTCTCGTGGCGCGAGTCGGTCGCGCCTCGTCTACTACCGTAAACGATATACTAACAACTGCAACGATTTGCACACTGACCGCCGATCTGTCTGGCGATCAGGTGCGCAATGACTTGCAGTGGCTACTATAGGTTGGTCAGCGACGACCGCAACGCCGTCGACTCGATTCGAGACGGCCGTTCGACGGACCTCGATGCGAGTGAATCGAGCACGTTCGTCACTCGCCGTTATCGTCGACGACCGCGACCGCCTCGAGTTCGACCAGATGATCGGGATCGATCAGGCGTTCGACCTCGACCATGCTCGCCGCCGGTCGTACCTCGCCGACGACCTCGCCGTGTGCTCGCCCGATCTCCTCCCAGTGGTCGATGTTCGTCACGTAGAGGCGAGTTCTGACGACGTCATCGACCGTGGCTCCGGCCGCTTCGAGCGCCTCGCGAACGATCTCGAGTGCCCGCTCGGTCTGGCGGTACGGATCGTCGACGCCGACGACGTCCCCGTTTTCGTCGGTCGCGGTCGTGCCGGCGACGTGGACCTGTGACCCGGCACGGACGGCCCGCGAGTAGCCGACTCTCGGTTCCCACTCGGTTCCACTCGAGACGGTTCGTCGTTCCATGTGGCGACCAGTCAGTGAAGGGCCATAAAGCCGCTCAAAACGAGAGGTGGGAGGTCGAGGCGGGGCCATCGTCCTCGTCCTCGTTCTCGTCGATGCCCCCGTCGTGGAGGTAGTTGACGTCGTCGTCGGTCAGGTAGACCGTCCCGTCGTCGACCGCCACGTCGACCGAGGGTAGCGTCGTCTCTGCGGCCTCGCCGTTGTCGCAGTAGCCGCTACAGGAGTCGAACATCGAGCCGTGTTTCGGGCAGATGATTTGCCCCTCTCGCATTGCCGCCCCGTTGCCGGTGTCGAAGCGCTGAGACTCGTGCGTACAGCGGTTGATCCACGCTTCGACGCCGTCCTCGCAGGGAACGAGGAGTATCTCTTCGAGTTCGCCGTGGCGGTCGCGAACCGTGAACAGCCACGATCCCTCGTCGTGGACCGTCTCGACGGCCGTCAGCCGCATTCGAACGCCCATACCGATCGCTCTCACCGGAACGCCGAAAGCGCTTCGACCCTCGATGAATGCGGTCGAGCCGTCGTACGTTCGTGCCTACCATCGCTGCGGGCCGACGAAAACGCCAGCGTTAGGACACCCCGTCGGCGAGTACGTGTATGGACGTCCCGTTCGTGCGCGTGTCCCGCGAGCAGGGTGAGACGACGCGTCGGGAACTCGCGGAGGCTGATCTGATCGACGACGCCTACGAGATCGACGTCGAGGGGGAAGATCTCTACATCCCCGTCGTCGACCCCGACGCCGTGAGTGGCGACCTCGAGGTGTGCACCCGGAGCGCCGTCGAGCGCGACACCCAGACGACGCCGGCCGACCTCCTGGGATTCGATCCGTCCTACGAGCGATTGGGGCGGGCGGTGTTGCTCGACGAAGACGACGAGGAACGCGCAGACGAGATCGCCGCGGCGGTCATCGAGTCCGATCTCCCCGTCGATACGGTGTTGAACAAGGCCTCCAAGGTCAAAGGCGAGACGCGAGTCCGCGACTGGGAGGTCCTCGCGGGCGAGAACACCGAGGTCGTCCACCGGGAGTACGGCTGCGAGTTCGCCCTCGACCTCGCCGCCGTCTATTTCTCCCCGCGACTCGCGACGGAGCGCCACCGCGTCGCCAGTCAGGTTGCAGACGGCGAGCACGCGTTCGACATGTTCGCGGGCGTCGGTCCGTTCGTGATCCCGTTCACGAAACGCGGTGGGACGTGCGTCGGTGTCGACGTCAACGGCGAGGCGATCGAGTATCTCCGCGAGAACGCGGATCGAAACGGCGTCGCCGACCGGGTGACCGCAGTCCACGACGACGTGCGAGCAGTCGCACCCGAGTACGAGGACTGGGCCGACCGCATCGTGATGAATCTCCCACACAGCGCCGACGAGTTCCTCGAGTCGGCCGTGACGATCGCGGGCGAGGACTGCGTCGTTCACTACTACGACATCCAACACGAAGACGACCCGTTCGGGCCGGGTGAACGCGCGATTCGTGAGGCCGCACAACCGGGCTACGACGTCACCGTCAAGACCCGCCGAACCGTCCGCTCATACGCCCCTCACGAACTCAACGTCTGTCTCGACGTCCGCCTCGAGCGGGCGTGACCGGACACCGGTTGTCTGGGGGGTCGAAGGAACTGTCTTTCCGAATCCGAACGAGCCGTCTGCGGAGACCGCACAACTCCTCTCACGATCGGAACGATTCGCAACCCTTATGCCCGGTATCGAGCGTATGAATGAGTACACTCGCTCCACATCCCAACCGGGGTGTGGGTGCGCGCCGGTGTAGCTCAGACTGGCAGAGCGAATCCTTCGTAAGGATTAGGTCGAGGGTTCAAATCCCTCCACCGGCTTGCCTTCTGCGACGAACGTCACGTGAGGAGCGAAGCAAGCCGTCGAGGGATTTGAACCAGAGAGCAGCTTCGCTGCGACCGTGGTTCACAATCCCTTCCACCGGCTTTTTGCTGCGAACAATACGTAAGCAGCAACAGCCGTCGAGGGATTTGAAATAGACGAGGCGTGCAGCGAAGTGAGCGTCTCGGCGTCGTTCCCAACCCTTCCATTGGCTCTTTCTACGACGGATATCCGTGAGTAGAACGAGTAATACCGCGCTGGTTGGCTCCCGAGGAGACCGAGACGAAACACGAGATCCGGACAATTATACGACAGGATCTCCGCTCTGCCAAGCGCTAAAGGCTTCACCCAGATCCTGAGAACTGATCTCTCCTGACTGCCAGTCGCTGAAGGCGTTACCGAGACCGCTGGAATCAACCTCTCCGTCGTCGTTGGCGTAGTCCGCGAGCGTCGACTCGTCACTACCGTTGCTCGTGTCCGCCCGTTCGTGGTGGTGGCCGAGTGTCCCCAACTTGACCCTCGAGTCGACGCTGTGCCCGTTCTCGGGATCGGCTACCACTGTCGGTGACGATCGAACGGTGTATCCGAGACCATCCGCAGACCACTGATCGTCCCCCGTTGCAGCGTCCAGTGCGTACAGAGATGCTCCCTGTAGACTCACGTAGACAGTTCCGTCGTACACGGTAGGGGACGACCAGATCGGGTTACTCTCCGGGTTCGTAAACGTCCACTCGAGATCTCCTGTCTCCGCGTCGACGGCGTACAGATCACCGTCTCTGCTGTGGTATCCTTCGCCGACGTAGACAATTCCATCGGCTACCGTCGGGGACGACGTGACTGGCGCGTTCGGTTCGGTGAACGACCACTCGAGATCGCCCGTGGCTGCGTCGACAGCATGCAGACTTCCGGAGTGTAACCCGGAGTTCCCCTCGCCGAAGTAGACCACACCGTCGACCACTGTGGGCGACGATGCAACACCCGAAATACCGGTGGTGACCGACCACTCGGGATCACCCGTGTCGGCGTCTACCGCGTGCAACCCTGCCCACTCCTCACCGACGTAGACGGTGCCATCGACGACAGTTGGTGAGGAGGTGATCCTTCCCCTATCGGGGTCGAACGACCACTCTTCGTCTCCCGTTTCGTCGTCGATCGCGTAGAGACTCCCATCGTGTGACCCAACGTACACGGTTCCATCGGAGACGTACGGTGAAGACTGTACTTGGTCGTCGACACCCTCGAACTCCCAGATCCCGTCCCCTGTCTCTGCGTCGACTGCAAACACCGAATAATCCCAGTCGTCGGTCGCAGTTCCACCGCCTTCACCGACGTAGACCGTCCCGTCGACGACAGTCGGGGAGGAGAATACCCAGTCACCGGGATCGGTAAAACGCCAGATTTCGTCTCCGGTTGTTGCGTCGACCGCATAGAGGGTCGCGTCGGATTCTTCGTCTCCGTTACACCCGAAATAGACGGTTCCATCGACGACAGTTGGTGAAGACCACGCACTGCCTTCGGTCGGGAACGTCCACTCGTGCTCCCCGGTCACCGCGTCGAACGCGTCGACGCTAAGTCCGCTTCCCACACACACGATCGGACCGCTCGCGCCGCCCGCCGCTTCGTCAGCAGCCATCGCCGTCCCCGACATCGTCACGATCCCTGCAAGGGCAGCAGCGCTCGTCCGTAATAGTGATCGTCGACCGAGGTGTGATCTGTATTCAGATACTCGATCGTTTCTGCTCTCCATTCCACATTGATCGGGATTTTGTCTCGTGGTCTCGTCGTCTCTGGTCTCCTCACGTTCAGTATCACACGGCAACATACCCCCACACGGACAGAGGGCCGCAATAATTGTTAGCTAACTTCACGATCATATGGTGGTTACTTCGGACTCACCTGCCGAGTTAAGTGATAACGATCTTTGAGGGAGACAGCGTTTTGGGGTGCGAACGAAAGACGATCGGATCGAAACCGTGAGCGATACGTTGTTGGAGCGCTGTGATCTCTGGCACCACGAGACTGGTTCGTCACAGATGGTCGGTTCATCCGTCAGCCAATCCCGTACAGTGTTCACTCGACCAAACTAACTCCAGAGAAAACCTCTATCCCAAACCATTATTAGCAATCACCATGAACTATCGAATGCCCATCCAGACGGTTCGTCTGGAGGCAGTTCCCCAGCCGTGTGCCATTCCCCTCCCCCCCAGAATCGCCCGCGGCCGGGGAAGCAGTCACCGAGGGATCTGTTCCCCCCTCTCGATCCCACTTTCTCCGCGGGTTCGTTCACAGAGCCGGCATAGGGGTGGCTTATTCGCCGTCGACCGCGCGTCAGTCTCGAGTACTCCGTCCCTGTAACCGGTCGGATTCGGCGAGTGTTCACCGCCAGTCGATGAGCTATATGTGGGGTGATGTCGACGGTGGAGTACAGTGACCCTCGCTACCGTCCTGGATCGTTCGCTTTCGATCCTCGGATACCCGCCCGTAGCGTGTGAACTCGTCGGTCGGATCTCGGGCCCGATGTCGTTCTCGATCGCGTCGACGGCTCGAATCTCCAAAGGGTGTTTGTTGCGGGGTACGGTGGATCTCGGACCACGAACGAGACTGAGCCGCGGCTGCGTGCTCAACGGTGACGTCACGATCGGCCGGCGAACGAACCTCGAGCCCAACTGCGATCTGGTCGGCGAGATCGAGATCGGAAACTACTGCGCGATCGCCAGGCGAGCGACGTTCCAGGAGACCAACCACGAGACTGGAAAGCCGGCGATGCAGATCCGCCTCTACGACGAGGTCCTCGAGAGCGACCTCCCGCCGACGTCGTCAGGCCCGATCACGATCGGGAACGACGTCTGGATCGGAACCCGAGCGACGATCCTCTCGGGGGTGACGATCGGCGACGGGGCAGTCGTCGGCGCGGGTGCCATCGTCACCGACGACGTCGAACCGTACTCGATCGTCGCAGGCGTTCCCGCCGAACACATCAAGTGGCGCTTCCCACGAGAGATACGGGAGAAACTCCTCGCACTCGAGTGGTGGGAGTGGGACGAGGAGACGATACGCGCCAACCGGGAGTTCTTCGAGCGAGAGATACGTGACGCCGCGGACGTGCCATCGGTCGTCGTCCGCGACGGGAGTGACAACGCTGGTCCCGACGCGCACCCGTCGGTCACGCTGTCGGCTTCGTCCCGCGACTAACGCCGTGGACGGTCGCCTCGGAACCTGTCCCGTCGCCCCTCGTTTCGAATCCGACGAACGGGTGTGGTCGCTACACGAACGCCGACAGGAGCAAGGCGACTGCGACGCCGAAGGCGGGGAGATCGGCTCTCGAGAACGAGAGTGGTGGGAGCGTCGGATTCCAGGCGAAACACCGCGCCTGGAGGGCGAGACTGAGGCGGTCGGCCCGGTCGAACGCCCGCGTCAGCGCCAGCACGCCGACGAGGTGGATGCGTTCGGCTGCGTTGCGCTCGGTTCCGAGTCGGGCCGCCATCGCCTCGCGAATGGTCTGGAGGTCTCCCCGGAGGACGGGGAGGAACCTGAAGACGAGTGCGACGCCGACGCCGAGTACCTGTCCCGGTTTTCCGGGGATCGTTCGCTGTATCGCGGCTCGCGAGTGACGAACGGGCGTCGATCTGACGTAGGCCGCGCTGACGAGCAAGATGAGGAGGACGCGGTAACTTGCGCGCGCGGAGGTAGTTCCGCGCTCGACGTCGATCCAGGGTGGGCCGAGCGTCGCCGCGGCGACCAGTGGCGCGATCGCCAGGATGACGAGCGCGAACCGGTAGGCGTAAAGCGTCTCGAGTGGCGGTACCCGCGTCGCGGCGAGGACGACGCCGGCGACGACGGTGAGTGCGATCAGCGCACGCGGACTCGTGTGTGCAAGCGCGGTGGCGGCGAAGCCGATCTGGACCGCCAGCTTCGACCGTGGATCGAGCCGGTGGGCGATCGTCTCGTCCGGTTCGTAGGTGAGCATCAGGGAACACGAACTGCGACGTTCTCGAGTCGGTCACGCGCCCGTTCTGGCGGATCGTCGGCGACGATTCGACCGTCGTCCATCGCGATCACGCGATCCGCAAGAGAGAGAACGTCCCGAAGGTCGTGTGTGGCGAGGACGACGCCGGTGCCGTCGGCCGACAGCGACTCGAGGCGGGAGAGCACCGACCGACGGGCGGGATCGTCGAGTCCGGTGAACGGCTCGTCGAGGACGAGGTGGGTCGGCTCCATCGCGAGCGCGCCGGCGATCGCGACGCGGGCCTGCTCGCCGCCCGAGAGCGCGTCGATCCGATCGTCGGCCCGTCCGGTCATGTTCACGGCCTCGAGTGCGGCGTCGACCCGGTGGTCGATCTCCTCTCGCGGGAGTCCGAGGTTCTCAGGACCGAAGGCGACGTCGGCCCCGACGGTGGCGGCGACGAACTGATCGCGGGGATGTTGAAAGACCATTCCGACGCTCGAGCGGGCGGCGATCAGGTCGTCACAGACCGGACGGTCGTCGACGAGAACCGTTCCCTCGTCGGGCGAGAGCAGCCCGTTGCAGTGGCGAATGAGGGTCGTCTTCCCGCTCCCGTTGGCACCGGCGAGGACGACGAACTCGCCGTCGCCGATCGACAGCGACAGCTCCTCGAGAACCGGAACGTCCTCGAAGGCGTACGAGACGGAACGAAACTCGATCATCGGCAGGACTATCGGATCTGTGTGATCCGTTTGCTCTTGACGATAGCGATCGCGGCGACGAGCTTGAACACTCCACCGGGAATGAACGGGAGGACGCCCACGGCGATGGCTTCTCCGAGTTCGAGTTCGAGCAGCCAGGCCATGTAGCCGGTTCCGATCGCGTAGATGAGCAACGTGGCGACGACCAGACTCCCGACGAGAATCGGGAGTGGTTCCTCGGCCGGGTCGCGGAGCTCCCTCCCCCGATGAACTATGAGACCGACCACGCCCGCCGCGATCGCGTACGCCCAGAGGTAGCCGCCCGTTTCGCCGACCAGAACGCCGAGCCCGCCAGTCATCCCGGAGAAGACGGGGAGACCGATCGCTCCCGCGGCGAGATAGAGCAGGATCGAAACGGTTCCCCAGACGGGCCCCAGGTACAGTCCCGCCAGGAAGACGAACAGGGTCTGAAGCGTAACCGGGACCGGTGAGAACGGAATCGGAATGGAGACGAACGCCGTCGCCCCCAGCAACGCCGCGAGCACCGCGGCTCGAGCGAACGATTTGATCACGTCGTCGGCGACAGGATCGACCGACTCTCGGTGGGTTTCCATACCTCCACTCTCTCGTAAACCAGAATTAAAATTTTGGTTTACGACGTACGGTCTGTGGTCGTCCCGCTCGAGCGATAATCGTTCGAAACCGCGGGTTCCTCTCGGTGCCGGTGACGGTCGCCTAAACTGATGTGTTCACCGAAGTGGTCCAGAATACTCGAGACGTCGACGACTGGGGGTTGCTCTCGACGGCGAGGAGTAACGGACGATTGTCTCACGCGAGCAACTGGAACGACCGAGGCGTTTATCATCGGATTCGGTTCGTCCACGTTGGACGGATGTACTTCGCCAGCGTGTGGTTCGAATCGAGGGGGAATCGATCGACGGGAGTGACTCGACCGGGTGACACCGCCGGTGCGGGCGGTTGGACTCGTGATCTCGGAGCGAGAGAGTGGCGCTTCGCCCATCCGGACCCTCTGGGGTTCGCCGGCGTCCCGGAGGTGGCGTAGATGGGGCGTCGCTCGGCTCTCGCCGTCGTCGCGGTGACGGTTCTGATGACGACGAGCGTCGTCGCCGTGCCGTTGCTCGGCGGCGGCCTCGGCGGTCTTCTCGAGGAGGGCACCACGGTAGAGGGTGCGTCGCCGGCTGGAGACGTCGACCTCGAGTCGACCGCGGCGGGCAGTTCGGGGAACGAGCCGACTGCGTCGAGTGCTCCCGCCGATGGCATTGGACCAGACGGTTCACAGACCGGCGACGTTCGACCGCTCTCGATGGAGACGCCGGAGCCGGCGAGCGATCTATCGATCAGTCAAGAACACGAAGACGCCGTCGCCGAGGGCGTCGACGACGGGATCGAACTCGCCCAGTCACAGGGCGTCGAGGTGAGCCAGGAGCAACGAACGGCGGCCCTCGAGGGCGCGACCGACGCCGTCGCCCAGCACCAGGAGGCCGACGTCGAACAGGTCCAGCAGGCGACCGCGGGCGCGGTCCACGGTTCGTTGATGCAGGCCCAGGCGGTCGAGGTGGAGCAGGTCCAGTCCGCGGTCGGTGGTGCGGCCGGCGGTGCGCTCTCCCAGCACCAGACCGTCGAGGCGAGCCAGTTGCAGAGTGCGGCCTGGGGCGGTGCCCACGGCGCGCTCGCTCAGGAACAGCGCGTCACCGTCGAACAGGTCCAGGTCGCGACGTTCGGTGCCGCGGCGGGTGCCGCAAGCGAGGCCGGCGAGAAGGAAATCGACCGGAAACCGAAGATCCAAGAGGCCGCCCAGGGTGCGGCGTACGGCGTTCTCGATCAGTACCAGCGGATCACCGTCGAGCAGCGCCAGCAGGTGACCCTCGAGCACGTCCAACATGCCGCGGCCGGGGCGGCCGGGGGCGCACTCGAGGGGGCAAGCGAGGAGGTCCTCGAGCAGGAACTCGATCTCGAGGTCGAACAGCACCAGCGGGTCGACATCAAGCAGGTCCAGAAGGCGGCCACGGGGGCGGCGAAGGGGGCGCTCGTCCAGAAACAGGAGGTGACGGTCGAACAGACCCAGTTCGCCGCACGCGGGGCCGGAAAAGGTGCGCTGAAACAGGCCCAGTCGGTTCGAATCGAGCAGGTTCAGCGGATCTCGATTACGATGATCCAGGAGGCTTCCTTCGGCGCGGCGAAGGGATCGATCGAGGGGAGCCAGGAGGCGACCGTCGAACAGATTCAGGCCGCCGCCGACGGCGCCGCACAGGGGACGCTCGTCCAGCGCCAGGAGGTGTCGATCACCCAGATCCAGTACGCGGCGACCGGGGCCTCGAAGGGAGCGGTCGAGTCGGCGATCCAGTACCAGATCGTCGAGGTCGAACAGATCCAGGCGGCCGCCCGCGGGGCCGGCGAGGGAGCGGTGCTCCAGAAGCAGGTCGTCGACGTCACGCAGGTTCAACGCCTCGCCACCGGCGCCTCGAGCGGCGCGCTCGTCCAGCACCAGGAGGCGACGATCACACAGATCCAGATCGGCGCACAGAGCGCGGCCCAGGAGACTGCTCGCGCGATCCAGTACCAGCGGATCAGTGTCACGCAACTGCAGGTCTTGACACAGGAGACCGCAGCCGACGCGACCGCCTACGCGGTGGCGGAGGATACCGACGCCGAAGCCCAACTCGTCCAGTTCGTCGAGGTCGAGGTCGTCCAGAAGATCGAAGCGATCGACGAACTCGAGGGAACGGCGACGATCACGTTCTCCGACCAGGAGTCGGACGGCGAGACAGTCGTCGTCGACGCCGTCGATCTCTCCCAGGGTGGATTCGTGGCGGTCTACGACGGGATGGACGTCGATGCAGATCCCGAGGGTGTTATCGGCGTTTCCGAGTACCTCGAGTCGGGCGAACACGAGGATCTCGAAATTGCCCTCGACGATCCGCTGACCGAGAGCGGACCGCTGGTGGCGGTCGTCCACCACGATACGACGGGCGACGAGACGTTCCAGTACGCCGAGACCGACGGCGAGGAAGACGAGCCGTACGTCGCCGACGGCGGTGGACCGGTGCTCGACGCGGCGTTCGTAACGATAGAAGAGCCGACGGAGCCCGAGGCGACTCTGGTGGTGAGCGACCAGGAGGGTGACGGCGAGACGCTCGTCGTCGACGAGGCGAACGCGTCGGTCGACTACGTCGTCACGGCCGAGTACGACGGCGAACGGGTCGACAGCGACCCCTTCGAGGCGGGCGACGCCGTCGACTCGCTCGAACTCGACCTCGAACCGCCGATCGAGGAGAACACGACCGTCGACGTTTCCGTGCGGGCGCTCGCGGACGACGACGAGCTGGCGAACGAGTCGATCGAGTACACGATCGTCGACGCGCCGCCGGACGATCCCGAGGCGACTCTGGTGGTGGGCGACCAGGAGGGTGATGGCGAGTCGGTCGTCGTCGAGGAGGCGAGCGCCGACGTCCGGTTCGCCATCGTCGTCATCGACGAAGACGGCGAGCAACGGGGCGAGAGCGTCCCGTTCGACGCCGGCGAGACGGTCGAGAACGAGAGCATCGGGATCGACCCGCCACTCGAGGACGACGAGACGGTCGAGGTGACGATCGTGTCGCTGGAGGATGTCGACGAGGGCAACGGTGGATCGGCGGACGACGGCGACGAAGGTGGCCAGGAATCGGTCGGTAACGATGCCTTCGAGACGGTCTCTGCCGACGCGACTGCCGAGGATCGGCCGACGGATCTCGAGACCCTCGACCTAGACGACGCGCCGGTTCTCGAGAGCGAGACGATCGAGTACTCCGTCGTGGACGTCCCACCCGAGTACGACGTCGAGTTCGTCGACTGCCAGCGCGCGGAGATAACCGGCACCTTCGAGGACGGCGAGACGGTCATCGTCGCGACCAGTTTCTACGAGTCGAGTGGCTTTGGCAACACGATGGGCGAGTACGCGATCACCCTCGGTGACGACGTCGAGGCACCTCTCGAGGGAACGATCGTCTTCGAAATCGGCGAGGAGTTCGACGTCCTCGAAACGGACGAGGGGGCGACGGTCGAGGTACCGCCGGGTGAGTTCGGTGCGGCCATCGCCGGGATCAGTTCGCCGGCGGCGATTCCCGGCGAGATCGACCATCCGAATCCGGACGCTGCGGACTGTCTCGAGGAGGTCCGACCCGAGGTGCCCGATCTCGACGTCGCCGAGACAGCTCCCACGGAGGACGGGATCGACGTGACGTTCACCTACGAGAATCCGAACGACGCCGACCTGTTCGTCGACAGCGAGTTCCTCGAGGGGACGACCGAGGACGAACCGATCGACGAACTCTCGGCCGACGGCGGCGAGTTCACCGTCGAGTGGACACCGGAAGACGACGACGAACGGCTCGTCTGGCGGGCCGGCATGGACCGCTACGATTACGACGAGGACGAGTGGCCCATCGCCGAAACGGAGACTGCCGGCGAGATCGATCCCGGCGCACCGTTCTTCGCCGTTTCGATCCTCGAGACGAACTCGCCCGTCGAGGTGGGTGAGACACTCGAGATCGTCGCGGCGATCGAAAACGACGGCGACGCGGACGGCAGTCAGGAGATCGAACTGTCGATCGCCGACGACGTCGTCGACGCCGCGACGGTCGATCTCGAACCCGGCGAGACGACGACGATCGACCTCGAGTACGAGACGGAGGGCGTCGAGTCCGGCGAGTACACGGCTGTCGTCTCGAGTGAGAACGAGACCGCCGAGACGATCGTGACGATCGACGCTCCAGCCGAGTTCGTCGTCACCGATCTGTTCGCGCCCGACACCGGAGAAGCGGGTCAGGAGGTAGAGGTCGTCGCGACGATCGCTAACGACGGCGACCTCGGGGGAACGGAGACGGCGACGTACACCGTCGACGGACAGACTATCGCGGATCAGACCGTCCAACTCGAGGGCGGTGAGTCGACGGACGTGACGTTCACGTCGACGCTACCCGAAGGCGAGTCGACGCACACGGTCGCGATCGGCGACAGTGAACTCTCGACGACCGTTTCGGCGGACGCGCCGGAAACGGACGAGCCCACCGGTGACGAGCCGACTGACGACGAGCCGTTCGAAGAGGATCCCACCGGTGACGGCGAAACTAACGCCGACCCCACAGCGGACGACTCGGCGAATGGAATCGAAACCGAAGACGACACCGCTGGCGAAACTGGGCCGGGGCCTGAAGCAGAAAACGACGCTGACGCGGATACCCAACCGGAAACCGGGCCCGATCCGAGTGGCGAATCCGAACAGGATACCGTCACCGGTAACGGGCCCGACGCGAGTGGCGACGATCTCGAGATGAACGATGGGACTGATACGAGCGATGCCGCTGTCGGCGACGATGCGGATTCGGACGACAGCGCTGTCGATAACGGGACTGATTCAAACGACGCCGCTGCCGGTAGTGGGGAGGATGCGGGCGGGGACGGCGCTCCGCAAGGATCGATTTCCGTCGCCAGCTAACAGGTTCGCTATCGCACTCGCGTCGCGACTCGAGGTCCGAGAGAGAGCGCGATCAGTGCTGGTGACCGGTCGCTTCGCCGAACGTGACGCCGAAGCGCTCCTCGAAGAGGTCCATCACGCGTTCTTCCTGGGCCTCGAGTTCTTCGTCGGCACCCTGGCCGTGGTGGACGAGGTGGTGAGCGCGACTCGCAAACGAGAGCAAGACGACGTCGCCGACGGTCTCGACGTCGCTCTGTTCGCCTTCGGCGACGAGGTCGACGAGACCCGCTGGTACCGTGACTTCGTCGGCGTCGTCTTCGGATTCGATCGAGAACGTCATCGTCTCTACGTCGTCGGACATACCCCTACGGTCGGGGAGCGCGCGTAAAGATGCTGTGGCTTGCGACGGCGGCCCACTCGTGTGTGGACCGACTCCCCGGCCGATCACGGCTTCGTGTTTGTACCGTTTCTCCGGTCGAGCCGTTACTCCTGGTCGACGACCGACTCCCGGACGGAGTCCCAGCGTCCCTTCGCCTCGAGGTGTGATTGTAACTCCTCGGCGTACTCCTGGGTGAGCCGTTCGGCCGCTGCCAGTTGGTCTGCGTGATCGTCGCCGCCACCGCCGAGGCCGAGCGACCCTTTGATGGAGTCGATGAGCCCGCTCGACGAGCCGGATCCGGAGCCGCCGGCTCCAGCCGCGCCCATTCGGGCGTCGACGTTCTCGAGTTCGGGGATGATCTGATCGACGTTGTCGGTGTTGGCGACGATCTGAGCCCGTTCCGGATCGCCGGGGTGTTCGATCTCGAACTCGGTGGCGGTCATGATCAGGCTCCACTGCTGATTCGAGAACTCAGAGCCCTGGATTCGCGAGGAGAACTCCTGGTCGACCGTCATTCGCTCTCCGACGATCCGGTCGGTCCACGACGATTCGCTCATGGCGAGCGATTGGATCGGTGACCGTATCAGGGTTTCCCTCGTCGGGCGACGAGCGGTTCGCTCCCTCGAAATTGACAGCAAGATATATTTTCTCCCCGAACTGTTTCGTCAGTTGGGAGTGGATCATGGACCGAGACGTCGAGGCGGCGATCGACCGTGAACCGTCGACGGAGGCCGCTCCGACGAGACACCTGTACTACGCTCGCATCCACTTCGATTCCGACGAGGCGTACGACGACCGGAAACGGCGGCTGTTTCGCGAACTGGGAAACGCCCTCGACGTCCGGGACAGTTACCCACCTCTCGCGGACGCCGATCCGTCCGTCTCGCTCGTCGAACTCGCGTTCGAGACGGCCGTTCCCGCCTCGGCGATCGTGGGCGCACTCGATCACGAGTTCATTCGCGGCGTCGACTACTGGAAGATCGAGACGGACGGTCTCGAGTCGACGGAGTCGACGCCCTGGCCGGAACCCCCGATCGACGCGCTCGTGGCGGAACTCGAGTCGAGACGCGAATCACGAACCGATTCGATCCCTCGAGAGTCGGTGGACGACACTCGGCCCGACGCTCGCACCGATCCGCGGGTCGCACGGGTTAGATCCCGAATACACAGCCTCGAGACGGCCATCGGGGCCCTCGAGGAGCGCCTGGGTGAGGAACAGACGGCGCGATACGTCCTCGAGGAGATGCGCATCGACGTCGACGAGGTGCGCTCGGAGTTGTCCCCCGCACCCGACGGGGGAGTCGATCCCCGGACCGACCCTGCCGGCGTCGACCCCGCTGACAGCTCTTCGGACGAGCTTCGACGTACGATCGAGGGCCTCGAAAACCGCCTCGAGACGGTCGAAGCGGAACTCGAGCAACAACGCGAGTGGCGGCGACGCCTCTCGAGGGTGATCGCCGGCGCGAGCGGATCGGAGAGCATACCCGCGAAACGAGAGGAATCATCCGCGAAACGGCGAGGGGAATCATCCGCGGAACGCTGAACCGGAGCGGTGGAATGCCGCAGTTGTCCGGTTCCCTCCGAATCGATGGCGCTTATCCGCCTCACTCGATCCGTTCGGCGGATCGGACATGCCGCTTTGCTAGCTCGGCGTACCGATCGGCCGTCTCCTCGAGACGCGGATCGTCGACGTCGCCTTTCTCCTCGGCAGGTGTGCCGGCGACGAGCGTCGAGGCCGGAATCTCGGTTCCCTCGGTGACGACGCTGCCGGCCGCGACGACCGCATTTTCGCCGACGTGTGCACCGTCCAGAACGACCGCGTTCATCCCGACCAGCGCGCCCTCGGCGACGGTCGCGTCGTGGACGATCGCGCTGTGGCCGACCGTCGCTCCGGTCTCGAGCGTGGCGTCCTCGTGTAACACCGCGTTGTCCTGGACGTTCGCGCGCGCCCCGACGACGATCGGTCCGTGATCGCCGCGAAGCGTGGTGTTCGGCCAGATGCTCGCTTCGTCTTCGACGATTACGTCGCCGATGACGACCGCTGTCTCGTCGATGTACGCCGAGTCGGCGATCCGTGGTTCCGTTCCGTCGAACGAACGTAACATATCAACCGGTGGCTCGAGGAGGGTCTTGAACGTACCCCTCGAGGCGAACCGTCCACGGTCGACTCCGGTCCGACCCGATGGGCCGCGAGTGGGAACCGACTTGGGTCTTCTCGAGACGACCCGAGCGAACGCTCCGCCGAGAGCTGATCGTATTTCCCTGCGTACAACGCCTTACTCACGTGATGAAAGATGATTGTGGCAATTTCCCAGGTTTGCTCAACCTTGGTCACTCGAAACGAACGAGAGCGGCCTGTTAGAAGCCACTCAGAGTCCGGCCACAGTCTGCTGAATCGAAGCTGCGAATGTGATACGAAACCTGATCGGGTTGTAAAGGAGTGATCGGGTAGTTTAGGGAGAGGGGATGTCATGGGATTGAACACGCGGAGAGGTTGATAATCGCTGTTTCGGCGGTACCAGTCCCGATGTGGTGAAAAATATTACCAAAATCAATCGCCGAGTAGAATCGGCGAGATTGTGGCTTACAGCCTTCGCCGCTCGCCACAATTCGATGACTCGGGTTTAATAATATCTCCAAAATAGATAGTAACTACTATTAACCTCTTAGATCAGTTTATTAGAATGTGGTGAAGCAAGCGCATTCAGTGAGAAGAAATCGCATAGCGATCCCTGGACCAAGCGAATCTAATCGGCTCATGGCTACGGAGACCAACCAATGAGTCAGACGGATTCGACGGTAGCTCCGGTTTCAACCAGCAATCCGATGGCGTTGAACGAACGGTGGGAAGAGATCGTCACTGACGAACGAAACCGGTGGACTGACTCTGATGGCGACGAGGAGTTCTGGGCTGAGCACGTCGACACGTACGAAGAGCGCTTCGTCAACAAACCGGCTGGGTCGTCCAGAATCCGTTCTCTGGTTGGACCGTCTGATACAGTTCTAGAAATTGGCCCTGGAACTGGACGGTACACGAGACTCTTAGCACAGCGTGCCGATGTGGTTACCGCCCTCGAGGCATCGTCGTCAATGGCGAACAGGCTCGATCGCAATTTGACTGCCGCGAACTGCAGGAAACACGTGGAGATCATCGAACGAGAGTGGCCATCGACTGATATCGCCACTCACGATTGGGTCGTCGCAGGGTGGTCACTCTACCGACAGCCCGACCTCCATGAGTGTCTGGATCGGATTCTCGAGACAGCCACTCAGGGCTTCGTGATTATCGATAGTCCAGGATGTCTCCCGCCACATCGGCGGGTCGCTGTACGGGCGGGTGATACACTCGCCTCGCCACCGCCACGACAAGCATTCTACTGCGGCCTCCTGGCTGATCGCGGTTGCTATCCGAGCGTGGAAACCGTACCGAAGACCCGCGAGCGACGGGCGGACTCGAAAGCCACACTTCTCGAGACCGTGCTGGGTGACGCCGTCGAGGACCCGCTCGCCCACGCGGACGCACTCGACACGTGGCTCCACGAAGAGCCTGACGCGACAGACGGGACCTGGTGCTATCGGTACACGTTACCCGCAGCGGTCATCTCGTACGTCGACGGTGCCCCCAATCAGCCACCTGGCGAGGGCGAAAATGGAACACAGGCCGCACCTGCGGAGGTGGACCGATGAGTGAGCATACGGATAATCGTCAGCAAGGCTTACTCACTCGACGAGCGCTGTTGGGTGCTGGGACAGCAGCCGGCATCTCGGCATACGCTGGCTGTCTCGGTGCCGGGAGCGAGGATGGCGACCTCACAGTAGCACTCTCCTGGGACGTGACGGCGGAGTGGACGCTGGAACCATACGGTGGCGTCGCTCCGTACTTCACGAACGTCTTCGAGACGCTCACCAGGCCGACGCCAGATCTCGAGATCGAGCCCGGGTTGGCGACAGAGTGGGAGCTCGTCGACGACCTGACCTGGGAGTTTTCCCTCCGAGAAGACGTTCTCTTCCACGACGGGACGCCGTTTGAGGCCAGCCACGTCGTTGATCGCTTCCAGCCGGAGTTCGAGGACAGTGCACCTGAGTGGCTCCCGCTTTCAGGAGGCACAGAGGTAACGGCATTAGACGACCATACGGTCGAATTTGCCAGCCCGAATCCGATCCCTGCGCTGCCAGAGGCGATCTCACACCCCAATACGGGAATTCCACACAGCGATGCGGCGGACAATGAAGAGCCGATCGGCACTGGACAACTGAGAGTTACCGATATCGACCGTGGTGAGCAACTCGATACGGAACCATTCGACGACTACTGGGGTGAGACGACAGAGTACGACACAGTTACGTTCAACGTCGTACTGGACAACTCTACCCGAGTACTCGAACTCGAGTCGGGGGGAGCAGACATCGCATTCGAGCTCCCGCCAGAACAGATAGAACTAGTCGAAGAAAGCGATGGGATCGATGTCGATTATGCAGTCGAGCCGATCATCATCTACGGCGGTATCAATCGGTACCTCGAACCCACGAACGATCGAGATCTGCGCCATGCGCTCAACTACGCGGTCTCACAGTCCGATCTAATCGACAGCGTGTTTCAGGGGCTCGGCGAACCGGCTAGATCTCCGATCGCGCCAGCAATCCCGTGGAGCGCAACTGACGAGGTCAGAACGTACGACTACGATCCAGAGCGAGCGAGCGAACTCGTCGAACAATCCTCGTATGATGGCGAACCGCTCGAGCTTCTGGTCAGCAACGACGTAGTGGTTGGCGGTGGACAGCTGGCAGAGTCGCTCCAAGCAGCCTTCGACGAAATCGGCGTCGATGTCGACATCCGGCTCACAGAGCGATCAGCATTCTTCAGCGAGAATGACCACGCCCACATCTCGCTGTACAACTACGGGTCGCTCAGTGCTGGTGCCGACTACCGAATGTATGCCAGTTGGCATCGAAAGGGGATCGTCAATGTAACCAACTACGAGCGTGACGGCACTGGACTCCACAACGTTGGTGAGGAAGTCGACGAACTAATTGAGGATGGATTTACGACACCAGAGGAGGATCGCACGGATGACTACATTGAAGCACAAAAACAGATCATCGAAGACGCCCCCATCATTCCAATCGCGTACAAGGAATACGCACTCGGGATTAGGTCTGATGTATCCGGCGTAGACGCTCACCCAATCATGCAGGCAACCGATCTCACTGAGGCATCACCGGACTGAATCCCAGTAGATGAATCTCGGGAACTATCTGCTCTACCGCCTTTCGACTGCCCTGACGGTCCTGTTCGGAGCATCTGCTCTCTCGTTCGGACTAGTGTTCCTTACACCAGGAGATCCGGCCGAGACAATCCTCGACCAGCGGGAAGACACGCACCCGACGCCGGAGGCGGTCGAGGCGTTCCGTGAGGCCGAAGGACTTAATGATCCAATCCCGATCCAGTACGTCGATTGGGTCGTCGGAATTAGTAACGGTGACCTCGGTGAATCCTATTACAGCAGTCAGTCAGTGACCACGTTGCTTGTCGAACACGCACCGACGACGATCGAGTTGGCCCTCGCGTCGATGGTGGTCGCGCTTTGCATCGCGGTTCCGGCTGGAATCGTAAGCGCCGTTCACCGCGGTGACCGCATCGACATCGGTAGCCAACTAGCTGCGCTAATCGGTGTCTCGATGCCGAACTTCTGGCTTGGATACCTCCTGATAATCGTGTTCTCGCTCTATCTCGGACTCTTTCCAGTTTCTGGTAGTGGATCACTTTCCCAACTCGTGTTGCCAGCGGTGACTCTAGGATCCGGCATGGCTGCAATCATCACCCGCCTTGTTCGGACGGCGATGCTGGATGAACTCGAGTCAGAGTACGTGACTGCTGCCCGCGCAAAGGGGCTTCGAGAGCGTCTCGTTCTGTATAAGCATGTCCTCAGAAACGCGTTGATCCCGGTTATCACTATCGTCGGGCTCCAGTTTGGGTTCGTTCTCAACGGTGCACTAGTCGTTGAGGTCGTCTTCCAACGACCGGGTCTTGGAATGCTACTCGTTGATTCGATTTTTGCTCGGAATTACCCTGTTGTCCAAGGGATCGTATTACTAACCGCCGTGATCTTCGTCGTGACGAATCTCCTCGTGGATCTTTCCTACTATCGGCTGGACCCACGGATTCGGCTCGGAGGAACTAATTCGTGACAATAACGGATACTGCCTCAGATTCGACCACTGGTGATGGTGACCAACCACTAACAGATGGCTCAGATATCGATCGGCCCCAGGACCGAATCCGGTCGGTCTTAGATTCTCGACTTCGAGCGACTGCACGGTTTCTCCGTCGGAACCCGCTGACGCTGGCTGGTGCAGTGATTGTCGCCACGCTCTCTGTGACCGCCACGCTTGGACCTGTCGTTGTCCCCTACGATCCGACTGCAACCAACGTCGGCCCACAAATCCAGTCACCAACACTGGCTCACCCATTGGGGACGGACCAACTCGGACGGGATGTCTTGTCACGGGTCGTCCACGGCGCACGCTACTCTCTGGGCATCGCGTTGCTGGTTACAGGGATCAGGGTTGTACTCGGAACGATAGTTGGACTGGCTGCAGGCTATGCCGGTGGCTGGATCGACGAAGCGTTGATGCGCTTAGTCGATATTCAACTCGCCTTTCCCGGATTAGTCCTGGCGTTGGTCGTTGCAGGCATCCTTGGACCCAGTTTGCGCAACGTAATGATCGCCTTGGCGGTGGTCGGCTGGGCGACCTACGCTCGCATCGTGAGAGGGACGGTCCTTTCGGCTAAGGAACGTGAATATGTAGCCGCTGGTCGGCTCTTTGGTGCTCCTCGCTGGCGAATCGCTCGCCGGCACCTGTTGCCATCTGTGATGAATCCAGTGATGGTGATTGGGACACTGAATATCGGAACGGTCGTCCTCGCAACCGCGGGACTTTCTTTTATCGGGCTAGGGGCACAGCCACCGACGCCCGAGTGGGGCACCATGCTCGCAGGGGGTCGACACTACCTCAGGACCGCCTGGTGGCTCGTCAACGTCCCTGGGATCGCAATCGCGCTTACCGTCCTCGGGTTCAATTTACTCGGTGATGGGCTCCGTGATGCACTTGATCCGCACCTCCAGACGCGGGTCGAGGAGGTGTGAGATGGATCCGTTACTCAGAGTAGACAATCTACAAACCGAATTTCGTTTGCCGGAGAAAACGGTTCGTGCGGTCAACGGTGTCACGTTCGAGGTCGGTCGTGGAGAGATCGTCGGAATCGTCGGCGAGAGTGGCTCCGGGAAGTCAGTTACAGCCCGTTCGATCGTTGGCCTCGAGGAGCCGGGTGAGATCGTCGGCGGGACCGTCACCTTCGATGGGACCGAGCTTACCGAAGCGGATCGGACGACGAAACGGCGCATCCGTGGTTCAGGAATCTCGATGTTATTCCAGGACCCGGGGGCCTCGTTGAATCCCGTGTTGACTGTTGGTGAGCAGATTTTAGAGGCTGCGACACTGACACACGACGGTCCCGCGAAGTCCCTCCCAGCAGCCTTTGGATTCCAGTCGTTCCGGCGTCGCCCACTGTGGAGTGACGCGCGAAACGAGGCAATCGGACTCCTCGAACGCGTTGGTATCGCCGATGCCGAACGTCGAATCGACGACTATCCCCACGAGTTCTCTGGTGGGATGCGCCAGCGCGTGATGCTTGCTGTGGCGCTGGCGGCCAACCCGACGCTCTTGTTAGCCGACGAACCGACGACGGCGCTTGATACGACGACGCAAGCCCAGTTACTCGACCTCCTGGCCGATCTCAGCGAGATCGAGGAGATGTCTATCGTGCTAATAAGCCACGACCTCGGCGTCGTCTCCGAGATTTGTGACCGGGTTGTCGTCCTCTATGGTGGCGAGGTAATGGAATCGGGACCGACTGAGAGGGTCCTGAATAATCCACGACACCCATATACCCACGGATTGCTACGGTGCCGGATCGACGCCAACCATAGTGGGACAAAACTCCCAACGATTGATGGCACAGTCCCGGACCGCTTCGACAGCCGAGGCTGCCCCTTCGCATCGCGATGTTCCTACGCCACTACAGAATGCAACACAACTGAGCCACCCGTCACTACAGTCGAAAGTACCCACCATGTCAAGTGTAGCGAACTCGATTCAGTTCCTGATCTAGACGCACACCCCACTGGATCCAATGAGGATCAAGGGTTCGATTCGGGAACGAAGTCGCTCGTGAACGACGACTCGGTTACCGACCCAGTGGTGCGCTTCGAGAACGTCTCGAAAGAGTACGAAACTAACCAGTCCGTCCTGGAGAGCGTTTTATCGGGCCGCGAGCAACTGACAGCAGTCAACGACGTCAGTTTCGTAGTTCGACCGGGTGAAACGCTGGGCATAGTCGGCGAGAGCGGGAGTGGCAAGTCCACGATTGCCGAGTTGATGACCGGGCTATCAGGCCTAACGTCAGGGACAATTCGGCTCAACGGCCAGCCAGTTGGCATCGCCGAAGACAGAAGCCACGACCAACTCAACGACGTTGGAATGGTTTTTCAGGATGCCCGGTCGAGTTGTAATCCAAGACTTCGTGTCCGAGAACTGGTTGCTGAACCACTTATCGAGGCAGGCTGGGCACAGTCCGAACAGTGGGATCGCGTTCGGGAAGTTCTCGAGTGGGTAGAGCTGGGGCCAGAACACGCTGACCGCCGCCCACACCAACTCTCAGGCGGGCAACTACAACGAGTCGCGCTGGCACGGGCGATGGCACTTGAGCCGGAACTGGTCGTCCTTGACGAACCGGTCTCCGGACTTGACGTTTCCATCCAGGCGACCGTCTGTAATCTATTGTTGGAGTTACAAGAACAATCTGGACAAAGCTTCGTCATTATTTCACACGATCTGAAAGTCGTCTCGCATCTGGCCGATCGAATCCTCGTTACCTACCTTGGTGAAATCGTCGAACGGGGGGCTGCAGAGTCGTTACGGGACAGCCCAGCGCATCCGTATACCGCTGCCCTTTTCGATGCGGTTCCGACTATCGACGGCACGAGCGGGTTCGAACCACTTGAGGGAGCAGTTCCGAGCCCGATCGACCGACCTGACGGCTGTAGCTTCCACACTCGCTGTCCGATGGTTGAATCGAAGTGTCAAACCGAGTCACCAGACTGGCAGCAGGTGAAAGGAACCCAGTCGCGGTGTCACTTTGCAGAGTCGGTTGCTGGTGAGGCGTCACCGGACGTAGATGGGCTTGGAAACGACGTCGACGAGTAGCCACCTCAGAGCGCTTCACTAATTGTACACGTTATCTATCGGCAATGATAACCCGATACAGTACAACCCCCCTTGATACGGTTTACTGTCAGTCAGTGTCGGCGCAGCCGCGGCCCGGGTGGCGGGTGCGCCGGGACATCCGCACAGGAATCCGTATGAGACGCTTCCAGATCGACCGGTGGAGGTCGGCCTCGTCAACGTCTCGAACTGGCCGAAACGGAGCGAAACCGGAGTATCGGGTGCGGGGGGTTTGCACGATTCTCGAGGACAGGCCAAACCCTATATGGGTGTCGGGAAACTGGTCGCTGTCATGAACGTCACGGAAGCCGAACGGGTCTGCGGGGCGGTCTTCGAGGAGATTCGGACGGCGGTTATCGGCGATCCGACGCTGTTCGAGACGATCCTGACTGCCGTCGTCGGGGAGGGACACGTCTTACTCGAGGACGTCCCCGGCACCGGCAAGACGCTGACGGCGCGGACGCTGGCGCGGGTGCTTGACCTCGAGTTCAGCCGGATCCAGTTCACGCCGGACCTGTTGCCCGCGGACATCACGGGAACGCACGTCTACGACGAACAGGCGGGCCAGTTCGAGTTCGAGGCCGGCCCGATCTTCGCGAACGTCGTCCTCGCCGACGAGATCAACCGCGCGCCGCCGAAGACCCAGGCCGCCTTGCTCGAGGCGATGGGCGAAAAGCAGGTCTCGATCGGCGGCGAGACCCGTCCGCTGCCGGAGCCGTTTTTCGTGATTGCGACGCAAAACCCCGTCGAGCAGGAGGGGACCTTCCCCCTGCCGGAGGCTCAGGTCGACCGCTTCATGGTCAAGACCGCGATGGGGTATCCCGACCGCGACGGCGAACTCGAACTGGTCGACCGGCGTGCGAGCCGCGAGTCCCGGACGCCCGAAGCTTCCCGTATCGTCGACCGCGAGACCGTCCTGGCGCTGCAGTCGGTGCCGGAGACGGTGGCCGTCGACCCCGAGATCCGGGCGTACGTCGTCGACGTCTGTCGGGCGACCCGTGAGGACGAGCGCGTCGACGTCGGCGTCTCCCCGCGGGGCATCCAGCGGCTGTTCGAGGCGGCGCGAGCCCGCGCGGCGATCGTCGGTCGCGACTACGTCGCTCCGGAGGACGTCCACGTGGTCGTCCACCCGGTGCTCGACCACCGGATCGTCCTCACCACGGAGGCCGACGTCCGTGACGTCGATCCCTACGCCGTCGTCGAGAGCGCGCTGAACGGCGTGCCGGTGCCGTCGATGGGTGACTGATCGCGACGGCCTCGCCTGTCCGTCGGCTATCGTCCGATCGTCCACGGACCATCGTCCGGCGATCGACCGACGATCAGCAAATTCGATCCCGCCTCGAGTCGATCGTCAGCCTCGAAGCGACCACGCCACGAACACGACCGCGAGCAGGCCGGTTGCGAGTGCGATCGCCGCCGAGATTGGATCGGAGATCGGCGTGTCGGTTCCGATCCAGCGGTAGAGCACTACCGTCGCGCCCGCGACGACGGCCCCCGTCAACAGGGTCCCGCCGACGTGGACGAGTTCGGCGCGCAGCGTCTCTGCGTCCCGACCCAGTTCGGCCCGAACGCCGTCGGCGTACTCGCCGATGTCCCAGAGGACGAACGCGCCGGCACCGGTCACGATCGCGAGTTCCGCTCGGCCGACGACGGCGAGCCCAACCGCGAGGAGGAATATCGAGCCAGCCGCGAGCGCGCCGCCGATCGCCCGCCCCGGAAGGATTCTGAGCGAACGGAGGAGCGTCACGCTGTAGAGCACCAGCGAGAGAACGCTCAACGCGACCACGACGATCGACGCCGCGAGCGCGAACGGCGGCAACGACTCGACCAGTTCCACGACCGACGGTGGGGCGCTGCCCTCGAGTACCGCCGCGGGATCGAGACCGGGTGCAAGCGCCGAGAGCGCGACGGCGGCGACGACGGCGATCAACGCCGCCCCGACGCCGGGAGCGACGATGCGTGCGAACGCCAGCGCGGCGTTGTGACGCAGGGTCCGGCGCGTCCACTCGAGGACGACGAGCGCGACGCCAGCGACGAGACCCGAGACGAACAGGAGTCGAAGCCCGGAGGCGGTCACTATCAGTGCTGGCACGTATCCGATCGACCACGGAAGCTGGGTCGCGACCTCGAGCGGCGTCGTCGGAATCTCCTCGAGGCGGTCGCTGACGGCCGGCGTGACGAACGCGAGGACCGCGAGGAGGACGGCGAACCGCAGACCGTACGAACACGCACGCTGGATCGCGTCGGTGACCGCCGAGAGTCGAGGCTCGCGGTCCGGCGGGACGAGCCGTTCGAACGGGACAGCGGCAATCGCGCGGCTCACGGCGAAGGCGGTCGCGAACAGGAGGACGGCAAACGAGACGATCGCCCACGAGCCGTCGGCGACGACGAAGACGTTCCAGAGCGTTCCGGCGACGTCCGCGGCGGCCGCGCCGGCCCGTTCCCGGACCGTCGATTCGGGGAGGATCCGGACGACGACGAGGGCGATCACGCCCATCGCGGCGAGCATCGATCCCGTCGCGCCACGTGCGGCGCCGCCGTCTCCGAGCCGTTTCCAGGAGACGAGCCCGGCGGACAGCCCCGCGACGACGAGCGCCCAGACGGTGACGCCGGCGAAGCGTCCGGCGCTGCTCGAGGCGACCAGCGCCGCGGCGAGGACGGCCGGTAGAACGACGACGAGCGCCGCGGGAATCGCGACGGCCCCCCCGACCGCCCGAACGAGCGGCCGGTCGCTCGCGAGCAGGACCGTCGCCAACGCAGCGACGAGTCCCGCGACCGTCGCGAACAGCGCGAGACCGACGCCGACGAGCGCCGAGCCGACGACGACGGCGACCAGAAGCGTACAGCCGATCGTCGCGACGTCGCTCGCCGTCGGCCGAGATAACGCCCGGCGAACCTCGACGAACGCAGACGAGAACGCCGAGCTGCCGACATCCGCGATCCCCTGTCTCATCGGCTGGCACCTCCCGTCACCGTTTGTCGGCCGTCCGGTTCGCTGGTCGCCGACCGGTCGGGGTCCGCCGTGTCGGCTCCCGGCGTCGCCGCTGTCCCCGTCCCCGAGGAGCGACGCGCCGGCGAGGACCGGCCGGATCGGGAGCCGCGAAACGCCCGCGCGAGGTCGACCGAGATCGGATCCTCGAGGTGCCAGTCGACGACCGTCGCGCCGACGCCCCGGAGGGCGTCGATCCGATTCGTCCGCCGGAGCCCGGCGATCCGTGCACCCGTCGGAATCGACGCCGACGCGACGCCGGTCGTCAGATCCGGCGTGACGACCGTGACGTCGCGTCCGCGGCTTCGCAACGTCTCGACCAGATCGACCGCGCCGCGGTCCGAAAGCGGCGTACAGAGGACGACCTGTGCTCGGCGCGGGAGCCGGCGCTCGAGGTCGGCCGCGAGCGACGCGCCCGGCGATCCCCCCTCGGTGACCGGCCGGTCGGCAGTCGCGTCGCCGAGTTCGTCGTCCATCCGCGTCCGGACGTCGGTCTCGGCCGACGGTTCGATCCAGGTTCGTCCCGAGAGGGTCGCCACGCCGGTTCGGTTGCCGTCCTCGAGGGAGGCGACGACGCCTCGCGAGGCGGCGTACAGCGTGAGGTCGTACGAGTCGGGACCGCCCTCGAGTGGTTCACGGTGGACGCCGTCGCGGTCGTCGACGACGAAGACGACCGTCACTGCCCGCTCCTCGCGGTACTCGACGGTCGCGAGTTCACCGGTCCGGGCGAAGCGGTGCCAGTCGATCCGGTTTATCGGATCGCCGCGGCGGTACTCCCGGGTCGAGAAGAATTCGATACCGCTCCCGCCGTCGTCGGTGGGCGTCCGACCGACGAACTGGATCGTCTGATCCAGGACGGGGAAGGTATCGAGCAGCGTCTCACAGCTGAGTTCGGCGTCGCCGTCGGGGTCGCGTTCGTCGGTCGCGACGCTCGTCGCCGCGAGCGAGCGGGTCCGGAGCCGCGTCGGGCCGAACGAGAACTCCCCCCGCGGCGGCGTCAGTTCGTACTCGTGACTGACCGTCTCCTCCGGCCTGACGGCCGTCGCAAACGCCGGCGAGCCGTCCGTGACGGGGGCGTCCGCCGGCGGCTCGTCCGCGAGTCGGACGTCGGAGACGACGCGGTCGCCCTCGTTCGTCACCGACAGCGTCACCGTCACCGGCTTCCCCGGTCGCACCCGCGTCTCCTCGAGGTGGCGTTCGACGCGAAGGTTGGCGTCGGGTTCGGCGCTCAACTGGCCGACGAGGACGAACCCGAGCGCGACCACGGCGAGAAAGAACAGTTCGGAGACGCCGACTGCGACACCCAGAAGCGCCGAGATCGCCGCGACCACGAGCGCGCCCTGCCATCGGGCGCGGCGACTCCTCCGCGTCATCGCGTACCCTCGAGGTCGGCGCGAGCGTCGCCGTCGGTTCGGCTCCCGTCGCTGCTGTCGTTTTCGTCGGTTCCGTTCTCGCTGGTGGCCTCTTCGTCTGCGAGATCGATCGTCGTCGCCGCCTGTATCGATTCGATCTCGTCGATCGTCCGCTCGAGGCTCCGAGAGAAGGGGTCGGTCGCGGTGACGAGATCGAACAGCCAGAGCCAGACCGGCGTCGACGGGCCCGATTCGCCCGCGAGAAACGCCGCCGCGCGGTCGTCGTCGGTCCAGCTTCCGCGTTCGATCACTCGCGTGGCGGCAGAGCGAGCGACGCCGGCGCGGTTCGCGTACGCCCGTGTCGCGATCGGCCGGAGCGTATCGACGACCTCCTCGCGCGCCGCCGAGCGAACCTCGCGGTCGCCGTCGTAGTCGGTCGCGCGCTCGACGTCCCGCTCGAACGAGTCGCCGACGACGTCCCATCCCCGCCTGCCCGGTGACCGACTGCGAGCGTTCGCTTCACCGTCGGGTCGGTCGGCTGCGGTTCGCTCCCCAGAACCGACGAGTGGGTCCACCGGGCGCGAACGGAGTTTGCCCGCGATACCGAGCGCCGGAGCGAACACCACGAGCAACAGGGTCGCGACGAGGACGATCAGACCGGGATCGAGCGACGCGAGTACCGCCTCGAGTGCCGGTACGGCCCCGGTTGCCACCGTCGGGTCGAGTGCGAAGACGAGACCGACAGCGAGGAACGTACCCGCGAGCAGCGTCGCGACGGAGAGTCCGCGACGGGACGGCGTCCGACTCATTCGTCGTCCTCCGAGGCCGTGTCGTCACCGGTCGACTCGAGTTCGTTTCGAAGCCGTTCGCGAGCCGCGTCGGCCGAATCGACGTAGGGTTCGGGATCGCGCTCGCCGTACTCGACGTCGCGGAACGCGTCGGTGATCGTCTCGACCGGGCCGGTGGGTGCACCCGCATGCTTCGCGCTTCGGGCGACGTCGGTGGGGGTCGCGGTCGCGACCCGCGCCCGATAGAAGGTCGATGCCGAGATCACCGTCTCGAAGGCGCGTTCGATCCGCTCTCGAGCGCTCGCGTGCTCGTCGTCCCGCCGAGTGTCGGCGGGCTCGGGCTCCGGCTCGTCGAACAGCCCGATCGAGGATCCCACGTTCCGGGTCCGCGTCCGCGCCGACTCGAGTAGCCCGCCGATCGTCGCGCGCACGAGCGCCGGAAGCTCGCGGATCGAGCCGACTCTCCGAAGCGCAGCGACCGCCCGCTCGAGGGCCTGCGAGCAGGCGACGACGCCAGCCACGACGAACGACGCGATCCGACTGGGAATCGACAGCACGGTCCCGATCGGATCGTCCGACCGATAGAGGAGATAGCCGACGATCGCCACCGCGAGCGCGAGCCCGACGAGGAGGAGCACCGTTCCCGATACGTCGGGCGTTCCGTCCTCGAGCGTCGAGTCTCCGTCACTGCCCCCGTCGCCGCTCGAGTCACCCGCCGCAGTCGAGTCCTCGTCGCCGTCACCGGGTTCTTCTCCCTCGACGTCCCCGTCACTCCGTTCCTCGTCGCCGAGGTCGCCGTCGTGCTCGAGCCTGTCAGGGTCGTCCGCATCGACCGTCTCGGCGGAATCGATCGCGTCACTCGAGTCGATGTCGTCACCCGCGTCTCCGTTGGATTCGAGGTCGTCGGGAGATTCGAGTCCGTCAGTGGACTCGGGGTCCGTGTCGTCGCCAACCGACTCGAGCCCGTCTTCACCTTCGATTTCCGACTCGAGTCCGTCTTCGCCTTCGATTTCCGACTCGAGCCCGTCTGCGTGTTCGCCATCCACTGTGGTGACGTCGTCGTTGATCGACGTCTCATCTTCACGGTCGGCGTCCGTGGCGATCTCGTCGCCAGCCGCGAGGTCGTCGCTCGAGTCGAGATCGACGTCGTCCGCCGGAACCGCCTCGTCGCCGGCGTCTTCGATCGTTGACTCCGCACCGTCCGCGCTCGCGGCTGGCCCGTCGGGCTCGTCCCCGCCGGTCAGTAGCTCGCCGAACTCGCCACCCATCCCGCTGTCGGCGGGGGTTGGGTCCTCGGCGGACTCGTCTGTGTCGACGTCGGGTGACTCCGCGGCCGCGCTGTCGGCGTCTGTGTCGGCGACGGCACCGTCCTCGAGCGACTCGTCTCCACCGGTTAGATCGTCGGCTCCGTCGTCACCGCCGAGTGCGGAAAACAGCGTTCCGAGTCCGTACAGAATACCGCCGGCGACCGTCTCGGCCGGACCGAGATCTCGATCGTCGAGTTGCGGTCCGTCGATTTGCGATCCATCGGTCGGCGTCTCCGAAACGGCGTCAGCGTGGGCACCGCCAGCCTCCGTGCCGCCGGAGCCCGGGTATGCGGTCTGGCCGTCAGCAGCGCCAGCGCCGGGACCGTGGCGGTCGTCGATGGCACCCCCTTCCGTCGTCAGCCCGCTCACAGGAGCGTCCGCCGCGAGCATCGGCATCGCACTCGCCGCCAGTACGAGCCCACCGACGGCACAGATCACCGCGATCACCGCGAGAAGACGCCGTCCGGCGTTCGATCCGCCTGCCATTAATCGCGTTATACTAGACGAAACACGCACTTACCTCTTGTTGCACCGTCGATGACCGTCACGACCACACGTCGGTTCGACTGTCCACCGTCGACTGTTCGAGCGGATTACGATTCCTCGATTCGAGGGGGTGTTCAGGAGCCCCAGAAGTTCTCTCGACTGCCCAACTGTTCTCGCTGGTCCGACTGGGTGTCATCGTCCGTCTCGCCCCCCGCGTCGACACCGGAGTCCGTCTCCTCGTCGTCCTCGTCGTCGGGCATCGGAAGGATCTCGAGTTCTTCTGCGCGTGCGTGATTGCTGTGGACGCGGGTGATCTCGACGCGGGCTCTGGCCTCCGGGAGGACACCGTCGACCATGACGATGAATCCGTCCTCGGTGCGACCGACGCCGGCACCGCTTTCGTGCATGTCGACGACGTCGATAACGACCTCCTCGCCGGATTTGACGGGCTGGGTCTTCAGATCCTCGATCGGCTGGCTGTAGTGGTTACACCACTCCTTGCCACCCCGGTCTCCGTAGTGGTTACACCCCATTCCGGAGATCCGTTCGGAAAAGCTCGGACAGTCGTCGGCGAGTGGACAGTCTGCCATACCCGTAGTACCGGAGGCGTCGTTAAACCGTTTCCGTCTCGGTACGGGCCTCGAGCGTGCCGGATGGATCCGAATGGCGGACACGAGACTGACCGTCGTCAACACGGACAGCAGATGGTATGACCGGCGACGATACTCCCCACCCACCGGCGGTCACGGTTCCACTGAAACTGATCGACCACAGACCGGAGAATGAACGGCAAACGAGGGACTCGAGGTTTCGAAAACGTTTACGGCCCGGACGTTGCAGTGATACCGATGAAGATCCTCGTTACGGTTTCCGAAGTCGCCACCGTCGAAGACGCTTTCGAGATCGACGGGACAACAATCGCTGACCAGTATCTCGGTGCTGACCTGAACGAGTGGGACGACTACGCCGTCGAGGAGGCCGTCCAGCTCCAGGAGGCCGACCTCGCCGACGAGGTCGTCACGGTCACTATCGGCCCCGAGGACGCCGACCAGACCATCCGTCAGGCCCTCGCGAAAGGTGCCGACCGGGCCCTCCGCGTCTGGGACGACGATCTCGCCGATGTCGGACTTCTCGACCCCGGTACCAAAGCCGACCTCCTCGCCGCCGTCGTCGACGACGAGCAGCCGGATCTCGTCCTCTCGGGCGTCCAGACCGGCGACGACAGCTTCGGTGCCACCGGCGTCGCCCTCGCCGACCGCGTCGGCTACCAGTGGGCCGCCGTGGTCAACCACCTCGAGCACGAGTTCGCGGACGATACGGCCTCGGTTCGCCGCGAACTCGAGGGTGGCGTCGAGGAGCTCACCGACGTCGACCTCCCCGCCGTCCTCACCATCCAGACCGGTATCAACGAACCGCGCTACGCCAGCCTCCGAGGCATCCGGCAGGCTCAGCGCAAACCCCTCGAGGTGCAGACGCTCGACGACCTCGGCATCGAGGGTGTCGACTCCGCGCTCGCGTTGACGGAGATGTACGAACCCGAAAGCGAGACCGACGTCACCGTCTGGGAGGGTGGTGCCGACGACACCGCCGGCGATCTCGCTTCGTTGCTCCGCGAGAAGGGGGTGGCACAATGACCGACGTGCTCGCGATTGCCGACCACCGCCGCGGTAAGCTTCGCGACGTCAGCTACGAGATCGCCACCGCCGGTCGCGGACTCGCCGACGACCTCGGCGGCGACCTCCATCTCGTCGTTATCAGCGGCACCGTCGACGACTTCGCCGCGAAACTCGACCGCGACGGCGTCGACGTCGTCCACACCGTTAGCGATGGCGAGGAGTACAACCACGATATCTACATCCAGGCGATCGAACAGCTCACCGCCGACATCGACCCCCAGTACGTCCTCGTCCCGAACAGCGTCAACGGCCTCGACTACGCCCCTGCCCTCGCCGGACGCCTCGAGCGCCCCATCGTCACCGACACAATCGGCCTCGAGAGCGACGGCGAGACGCTCGTCGCCACCCGCGAGATGTACGGCGGCAAGGTCGAGACCACCGTCGAACTCGAGGGGCCGGCGGTCGTCACGATCCGCGGAGCCGAGTGGCCCAAAGCCGAGGGGACCGGTGACGCCGAGATCAGGTCGTTCGACGTCGAGATCGACGACGCGGCGCTCGGTTCGACCGTCAACGGCTTCGAGGAGGTCGCCGGCGGCGACGTCGACATCGCGGACGCCGACGTTCTCGTCTCGGTCGGCCGCGGTATCGACGAAGAGGAGAATCTCGAGATCATCCACGACCTCGCGGACGCACTCGACGCCACCGTCTCCTCGTCGCGTCCGATCGTCGACAACGGCTGGCTCCCCAAAAACCGGCAGGTCGGCCAGTCCGGAAAGGTCGTCACGCCGGACGTCTACATCGCGATCGGGATTTCGGGCGCGGTCCAGCACGTCGCCGGGATGAAGGGCTCGGAGACGATCGTCGCCATCAACACCGATCCGAACGCGCCGATCATGGACATCGCCGACTACGCCATCCACGACGACCTCTTCGACGTCGTTCCGGCGCTGACCGAGCAGTTCCAGTAACGGGAACGCCCCGTCGGCTCCTCCGACGATCGATCCTCGACTCGAGGAAACCGTTCACGTGGGCAGTCATAGGATTCCGCCACTCGTTTCACGCATTTTTATAATACTCTCATATAATTACTTAGTAACGTAGCAATATAATTATACGCCAGTACTGAGAGGAAACGCGTATGCCGTATCGAATGAAACGACGGGAACTCCTCTCAGGTGGCGTCGCCGCTGGTGTCGGCGGCCTCGCAGGGTGTCTCGAGGAGGATCCCGGGTCGGAGACGGGCGACGTCGAAAGCGAGGTGGAGACCCGTCCGACCGACCGGACGATCAGACTCGGGGTCATGCATCCGCTCACCGGCGATCTCGGGTCGGTGGGCGAACCGATCAAGGACGGTGCACTGTTACCGATCGAACAGGTCGCAGACGAGGTCGACCCCGAAATCGAGTACGAAGTGGTGGATACGGAAACCTCTCCGTCGGTGGGCGTTCAAGCTGCCTCAGGGCTGGTCGACGCCGGCTACCCGATGGTCAACGGGGCGTCAGCCTCGGACGTCACGTTACAGGTCGCCCAGCAGGTGCTCGTCCCCCACCGAACGGTCTGTTGCTCGCCGGCGTCGACGACGCCGACGATTTCGACGGTGAACGACGCCGGATTGCTGTTCCGAACCGCGGTATCGGACTCGCTGCAGGCGGTCGTTCTCGCGGAACGGGCGGCGACCGAACGTAACGCCCAGCGTGCGGCGACGTTGTACGTGAACAACGACTACGGCTGGCAGCTGAGCCGGGCGTTCGCCCGCGCGTTCCGTGGCAATCACGACGGGACGGTGACCGAACAGGTCTCGTTCGACGAGGGGGGAGCCGACGACGAGGAGGTGATCGAGGCGGTGACTGCTGGCGATCCCGATCTCGTCGTCGTGATCGGCTATCCCGAGACGAGCGCGGGGCTGTTCGACGGGCTGATCGACCACGATCCGGGCATCTACATTCTGGCGACGGATGGGTTGCGTGATAGCTCCCTCCACGAGATGACCGAGAACACGATCAACCACATCCGTGGAACCGCACCGCTCGTCGGCGGACCGGGCGAAGACGTCTTCGCCGAATTGTACGAGGAACAGTACGACGCCGAGCCGGGAGTGTTTACCGCCCACGCGTACGACGCGACGGCGGTCATGTTGCTCGCGAACGCCTTCGCCGGCGAGAACGACGGAGCGGCGGTCGGCAACGCGATGCGGATCGTCACCGAGGGGCCGGGCGAACTGATCGGACCGGAGACGCTCGCGGAGGGGATCGATCTCGCGGCTCGAGGCGAGCACGTCGAGTATCAGGGTGCCTCGAGTCCGCTCGGATTCGACGAGAACGGAGACGTGACGGATGCGACGTTCGAGTACTGGCGGTTCGACGACACGGCGGGAAGCGGTATAACCGAAATCGACAGGGTGAGTACGTAATATGTTCGCAAAACTAGTTCCATCGGTTATCAGACGGCGATATCTGGTGAAGTTCGTGATCTCGATTCTGGCGGTAGTTCTCGTTATCGGCGCTGTCGGCGCCGTGAGCTACGCCGAGATCGACGAAACGGTCCGAACCGATTCGGACGAACAGATCGAATCGACGGCAGAACTGCAGGCGGATGCGATCGGCGACTGGATCGAAAACATGCGTATCCAGACGCGGACGGTGTCGTCGTCACCGACGCTCCAGGAGGATAACCCGCCGGCCATTCAGGGCCAACTCGTCGAAGAGCAAGCCAGGATGAGCGCGGACGTTCGGGCGATACACTACGTCGACACCGCGGAGGGAACGGTCGTCACGAGCACCGACGCACAACACCGGGAGACGGACCTCGGGAATCTCGACGAGCCGTGGACGGAGACCGATTTCGACGAGGAGTTCCCGTTCAGTGAAGCGGTCTGGTACTCCGAGCAGGCCTACGAGTCGTCGACGCTCGACGATCAGGTGATGGCGTTTGCCAGTCCGGTTACCGAACGCGACGATCGGGTCGTCGTCGTCGTCACGACGCTCGAACACCGCGTCGATCAGCTCCACCAGGAGGAAGCGGCGATGTCGACGACGATCGTCGACGGTGACGGAACCCAGGTGTTGCAGGCGGATGGCCTCACGCTCGAGGACGGTTCGCTCGAGGACGATGCGGTCGACGCCGCACTCGGCGGTCGCGCGACGCAGGTCCACGGTGAGGAGTACGTTCAGGCGTACGTCGCGATCCCCGACACGCAGTGGGTCGCGGTGACGAGCGTGCCGACCGACCAGGCCTACGGGGTCGCAGACGACGTCAGATCGAACGTCCTCCAGATGGTGCTTGCCAGTCTGATCGCACTCGGCGTCGTCGGCGTCGTCATCGGTCGACAGACCGTCGTCCCCCTCGGTCAACTCCGCGACCGGGTCGGCGAGATCGAAGCCGGAAACCTCGATGTCGACCTCGAGACGTCTCGAACGGACGAGATCGGCCGGCTGTACAATGGTCTCGACAGCATGCGCGAGTCGTTGAAGATGCAGATCCACCAGGCCGAGTCGGCGCGAACGGAGGCCGAACAGGCTCGCACCGAATCCGAGGCGATGAACGAACATCTCGAGACGAAAGCCGACGAGTACAGCGAGGTGATGCAAGTGTGTGCGGAGGGTGATCTGACCGCGCGGATGGACCCCGAAAGCGAGAGCGAGGCGATGGCGTCGATCGCGACCGAGTTCAACGAGATGATCACCGAACTCGAGGCGACGACGGCGACGGTCAAATCGTTCGCGACCGAAGTCGCCACCGCCTCCGAGCAGGTCACCGCCTCGAGCGAGGAAGTCCGATCGGCCTCCGAGCAGGTCACCGAGTCGGTCCAGGAGATCTCCGAAGGTGCTGACCGCCAGAACGAGAACCTCCAGTCGGTCACCCACGAGATGAACGGCCTCTCGACGACGACCGAAGAGATCGCCGCTTCCTCGAACGAGGTCGCCGACCTCGCGGCGCGAACAGCTGAGACCGGCGAACGCGGCCGGGAGGCGGCCCAGGAAGCTCTCGAGGGGATGACCGAGATCGAGACAGAATCCGAAGCCGCTGTCGAGGAGATCGCCCGCCTCGAACGCGAGATGGAACAGATCGACGAGCTCCTCGAGTTCATCAGCGAGGTCGCCGAGCAGACGAACATGCTGGCGCTGAACGCCAACATCGAAGCCTCCCGATCCGCCGACTCGAGTGAGGGCTTTTCGGTCGTCGCCGGGGAGGTCAAGGATCTCGCCGAGGAGACCAAGAACGCGGCCGCCGACATCGAGCGCCGCCTCGAGCGGATCAAATCCCAGACCGATCGGGCCGCCGAGGAAGTCCAGCAGACCAGCGATCGAGTCACGGAACACACCGACTCGGTCGAACGGGCCGCCGACGCCTTAGAGGAGATCGCGGATTACGCCGAGGAGACGAACGGCGGGATTCAGGAGATTTCCGAGGCCAGCGACGAACAGGCGAGTTCGACCCAGGAGGTCGTCGCGATGGTCGACGACGTCGCGGCGATCGCCGAAGAGACCAGCGCCGAAAGCGAGACCGTCGCGGCCGCCGCCGAGGAACAGACGACCGCACTCACCGAAGTCTCACAGAGCGCCGACGACCTCGCCGGCCGTGCTGGACATCTCTCGGCCACCCTCGAGAGCTTCGACACCGACGAGACGGTTGACGAGGAACCCGTCCCTGCGCTCGAGGTCGGCGGTGGAGCGGATGCCGGCGACGTCGACGAAGGCGCCAACCCGAACGGTGACGACGGCGAGGTCGACGATCACTCCACGAGCGACGGTCCCGACGACGCGAGAAGTGACGACGCGGGAAGCGACGGTAGCGACACCGCGGACTCGAGCGATCGATCCGACGGAGACGATCCATTCGACGAGACGTTCACGTTCGAGCAGGTCGACGACGAAACGTAAGGCTCGACGAACCGTCACCTACTTTTTGACCCCCTCCTAAAGACCGTCAATGGAACTTCTGGAGCGCCGTCGGGCGCTGATTGAGGAGCGTCTCGTCGACGTCGTCGACGGAGTCGACCCCGAGACGCTCAACGAGGAAGTTCGCCACGTTGCCCTCTCGGGGGGAAAACGCGTGCGACCGATGATTACCGTGCTGGCCTGCGAGACCGTCGGGGGGACCCCCGAAGACGCGGTTGATTTCGGTGTCGGAATCGAACTCGTCCACAACGCCTCGCTGGTCATCGACGACATCATCGATCGATCGGAGCTCCGGCGAGGCACGGAAAGCGCCTGGGCCGAGTTCGGCCACGGGCCGGCGATCGTCACCAGTGACGGGTTACTCGGGGAAGCGTTCGCGCTCTTTTCGGCTGATCCGGACGCGACCCGCGTCGTCGCCGAGGCAATGGTCGAACTCGGCGTCGGCGAGGCGACCGAACTCGCCGCCAAACCGGCGAACGAAGCGGAGTACATGACCCTTGCCAGACGAAAGACCGGGGCACTCTTCCGGGCAGCGGCCGAACTCGGTGCGATCGCTGCCGACTCCGATCCGTTCACCGTCGAAGCGCTCGGGGAGTACGCCGAACGGGTCGGGGTCGCCTTCCAGATCAGAGACGACGTGCTCGACGCGGTCGCCGACCCCGAGGAACTCGGCAAGCCCACCGGACACGACGCCGCGCTCAAACGTCCGTCGGTCGTCCAGGTAACCGACCTCACGCCCGAGGAAGCGAACCGGCGTGCCCGAACCGAAGCCGACCGAGCCATCGACGCGCTCGAACGGGTCGATGTCGCTGACCCCGAGACGAGATCGTATCTCCTCGATCTGGCGGAGTTCGTCGTCGAACGCGAGCGATAGACGCTACGCGCTCTCGGACGGACGCGCTTCACGGTTCTCCGGCTCCGAGAACCGGGATTCGACGACGGCGAACGTCAGCGTGCTCACGATCCCGAGTAACGTCCCGGCGGTCAGCGCCGTCGCGAGGTAGGTGACGTCGACGCGATCGAGGAAGAAAGCGCTCACTGCGTGGAGGACGATCGCCATCGAGAGCACGTAGAAAGGGGCGTTGAGATAGCGCCACTCGAGGGTATCGGCGATGTACTCGTCGGTGATCTGCCCGAGGCTCGTCGTCACGCCGGCTGCGGCGACCCACTGGACCGAGCCGTAGACGATCGCGGCCGCCACGGCGAGTGCGCCGACGTCGGCGGTCGTCGTCTCTCGGACGGCCTCGAGTTCGTTCAGCCCGTGGACGCCGCCGAGAACGACCAGCGCGGCGGCGACGACGTACGCGAGCAGGGTCGTCCTGCCGGCGTACAGCAGCCGTCGGCCGCGCTCGACGGCGGTATCGAGGCGGTTGCCCAGTCCGAGTCCTCGAGAGATGAGATAGAGCCCGAGCAACGCGGAGGTCGTCCCCAGAACGAAGCCGGGCATCTCGAGTGCGCTCCCGATCAGCGCGAGCGGGTAGATCAACAGCAAGATGCCAAGCGGGATGAGCACCGTCCCGCGGGTTTCGGGGTCGTCGAGTACCTGCTTGATCGTGTAGTACATCGACTCGAGATTCTGGGCTTGCCGGACGACGACCCGGCGGACGCCGTCGATCGGGACTCGCGATCTGATGATCGGGATGACGGACTCGTCCTGTGCACCGTCGGTGATGACCAGCGCGGTGACGTCCTCGCTGGTCGAGAGGCTCGCGAGGACGGTGTCGACCTCGTCGCCGACCTCGCGGTTGGCGCTGACGTCGTCTTCCTCGTTGCCGGTGACGACCGCGACCTCGACGCTCTCGTCGCGGGCCGAGAGGTCGTCGTAGACGTGCAAGCCCTGGAAGATGACGTTGACGTCGGAGTCCTCGGGGTCGGCGGTCGCGAGCGCGACCGCGGCCTCCTCGACCGGCTCGCGACCGATGACCGGGGTCGAGAAGCCGGTCTTCCGGCCGAGGTCGTCGTCGAGGTCGACACAGAGGACCAGCAGCATCGGTTCGTGGTTGCACTCGACGGTATTTCCGTCTTCTGGAGACCGCAAGTCGATGCCGCGGTCGATCGATTTCGCGTGATCGACCGATCGGTCCGAACGGACGGCCATCCTCGTTTCGCACGGCTTTTGAGGCTCGGCTGGCTACGTGTAATCGAATGATCTCCAGGGGCTGTGAGCAGTGTGCGAAAGGAGGGAAGATGGTCCTGTTCGTCTACGGCTACTGCGACCAGCGCGACTGCTTCTACTGCCCGCTCGGTGAGAACCGCAAGAACGTCACCGACGTCTACGCGAACGAACGTCTCGTCGAGGACGACGAGGACGTCCTCACCGAGGCGAGGCGGATGGACGCACTCGGCACCTCCATTACGGGCGGCGAGCCCCAGGAGGCCCTCGACCGGACCTGTCACTACCTCTCGCTGCTCAAAGACGAGTTCGGCGAGGACCACCACACGCACCTCTACACCGGGATCACCGGCGGTCGGGAGAACATGCGCCGGCTCTCGGAAGCCGGACTCGACGAAATCCGGTTCCACCCGCCGCTCGAGCAGTGGGGAGAGCTCCACGGCACCGAGTGGGAGGAGATCCTCTATATCGCCCGCGAGGAGGGGCTGACCCCCGCCTTCGAGATACCGGGTATCCGCGCCGAAGAGGAGTTTCTCGAGTTCTTAGACGAGGGTGCAGCGGAGTTCTGTAACGTCAACGAGTTCGAGATGTCCCAGGGGAACTACCGCCGGATGCAGGAAAACGGGTTCGAACTCAAAGAGGACCACATGAGCGCGGTCGGCGGCACCCGCGAGGAAATCCTCGAGGTGATGGGCGACCACGAGCGCGTCTACTTCTGTACCTCGGTCTTCAAAGACGCAGCCCAACACCGCCGCCGACTCAAACGCATGGCTCGCAACGTCCGCCGAGAGTTCGACGACGTCACCGACGACGGCACGCTCGTCTACGGGAAGACCTCTGTGGATCCCGAGCGATTCGCCGAACTCGGCGTCCCCGAGGAGTTCTACACCGTCAAGACGAACCACGTCGAGGTCGCCTGGTGGCTCTTAGAGGAGATGATCGATGAGGGCGACCTCGAGGAGGGCGAAATCGTCGAACAGTATCCGAGTTACGACGGGCAAGTGGTCGAGCGGACGCCACTAGCATAAGTGCCGCGAGCGAAGCGAGCGGCCTTTTTGGTGCAGATTTTTGCGCGAGGGGTGAGTGACCGGCGGGAACGAACCGGTGCAGAAAAAGGTGCACGTGGCAAGTGGTCGAGCGGACGCCGTTGGCCTAGTGGTTCGACCGCGAGCGAGCGAAGCGAGTGAGGGGTGTTTTGTCGTTCTGTCTCGAGTCAGCAGAGTCGATCGACGAGTGATCTATCGTTTGATAGAACCGATAAATTATTACCTTCTGTTGAAACATTAATGCCAGTGGGTGCGTATGGATGTCTGATACGAAACCGGTCAGGAGGTCTGTGTGAGTCTCGCTGAGGAAGTGGAAGTCGAGAGCGCGACGAGCGTTTCGTTCGTCTGCGAGGACTGCGGTCGGGTCCACAACCGGAACAATCCACCGTGTAACGACTGTGGCTCGATGCGTTTGTCGGCGGTCGAGGACGTCGCGGACAGCCAGGAGATCGACGAGCGAGAGTCGTGGCAGATCGTCCGCGATGCCAACCGCGGGATCACGGGGCTGGGCGTGCTCGCATATGTCGTGGGCACGCTCACGTTTCTCGGGGGGTCGTCGTTGCTGGTACTCGGTGGCTTCCACTACGGGACGTTGCTCCTCGGTGGGTGGATTATCGGAGTTTCGTGGACCGCGGCTGGCATCGTGGCGATTCCAGCAATCCGTCGACGACTCGAGAGGCGCTTCGATGTCTATCCGTCCTCGCGGACAGTTCTCGGTCTGTATCTGGTTCTCGTCGTCGGGAGTGTCGTCCTCGCGACGTTCACGTGATAGAGATACGAGCGCATACCCCCGCCTTCCCGTGAGTGACGATTGTTCCGACGCTCTGTCGGAACCGAGAAACGAACAGGCGGGGGTCGAGCAGACAGATAGTGTGATAATCCACAGTTCTATTGCAGGGCTGGATTTCCCACCGATTTCGCAATATATTTGCCATTACATGATCATAGTATGTAGCACGGATGAAGACCACACGGCACGCAACCTACAACCTCAATTACCACCTCGTGTGGCTCCCGAAGTCTCGCAGAACCGACGGTTCTGCGGATATCGCGGACCAAGGGTCCGCTCAATACCGCAACGCGGTACTGACGGGAGAGGTTGCCGACCGTGTGGAATCCATCCTCCACGAAATTGCCGACGAGAAGGGGTTAGAAATTCAAAACCTGACTGTTCAGCCCGACCACGTTCACCTGTTCGTCAGTAGCCCGCCCAAGCACAGTCCGGCACTGCTTACCAACTGGTTCAAGGGCATTTCCTCGCGGAAGTACAACCACCGCCATGCCGACCACGACGGCGAGAAAATCCGGTGGGCACGCGGCTACTACGCCGGAACAGCCGGGCACGTCTCCACCGAAACTGTCGAGAACTACATCGACCGTTGCCAGAACTCACGCCTTTCGAACGACCTCTTTGACCGGGCCGCAAGACAGCCACACCGATGCTGAAACCCAGCAAGAGACGTGTGGAACGTATGCGTCTTGAAACCAACAGGCCACAACGCTGGGCCTGAAATCCCATGGTGGGATTCCTCCGCGTTTACGCGGAGGAGGAGGTCAACGGATGTCGTGTGCTCCGGCGGCGACACACCGCCTTCCGACAGAACGGAGAGCTAATCGATCTCCGTCGGATCGACTTCCGGCAGAGTGATGAGATTCTCGCGACCGATTCGGAGTTTCTCGATCGATTCGTCGTCGTCCATCTGTGAGAGCAGTTGTGATACCTTGGCGTTCGACCAGCCGGTTTCTTTGACGATGTTCGCCTGTTTCATTCGGCCGCCGTTTTGTTTGAGCATCCTGAGGACCCGTTCCTCGTCGCTCAACAGTTCCGGATCGACGTCGTCGTCGATCTCTTCGTTGAACTCGATACTGGTGGACGACGGGCCCGCGAGATCTCCGTCCGCACGGTCGTCCGGGACCGTCTGTCCACCGCCCGAGTCCGTCGGTGTGGATGCAGACGAACTGCTCTCCGCGCTCGACGGAGCAGAGGCGGGAAGCCAGTCCGGGAGCCGCTCCTCGTCGGCGGACTGCCAGACGCGATAGAGGACGAATCCGCCGACGAGTACGATGATCAGACCGGCCAGCAGGTACTCGAGCGAGAGTCCAGCTGGGCCCGAGCCCTGGACGAAGATGATGTCGAGTTCGCCTTCCTCGAACTCGTGTGGCCCGTCCCACTCGAGGTCGGTGGGCGTCTCGAGGAAGTAGCCTGACGGAGACTCGATGACGAGCCGTTGGCCGTCGCCGAGATCCAGCCAGGAGCCATTGTCCGCCTGGAGCGTATCATCGAAGTAGATTCGATTTTCGTCGACCCGGCTGAACTCCGTCCAGGTGAACGAGTAGGAGATGACGCCGATGCGGACATCGTCGTCGTACTCGTCTTCGGGCTCTTCGATTCGTGGCTGATCCCAGCCGTCGTCTTCGATCCTCATCTCGCGTCCGCTCGAGGCGGCGACGTCGGCGACGACGGCGTCGAACTGTGTACTCTCGTAGCCGACGTCACGGTTGCCGGCGGCAACCTCGGCGGCGTACTCCTCGAAGACGGTTTCGTCTTCGTCGTCGGTGATGAGAAACCGCGTTTCGATCGACCAGCGGGCGTCGCCGTCGTCGGTGAGGTTGATCCGGATCACCTGGTAGGGATCCGCGGGTGAGAGCGGCGACCCGTCGGCGGTGGTCGACGCGGGAGAGTGCTGGACGCTCACGCGGTCACCTGGTTCGGCGACGGACGCCGTCGCTGGATCGACAGCGACCGCCGGGTCGGGCTCGGACTCGAGTGCGGCCGACGGCGAGACGGCCGCCATCCCGAGCATCGAGGTGACGAGGAGGGCTGTGAGGGCGACTGTGACAGCGGTGGATAACCGCATACCTAACAACGGGTGGTTTCCCGGGGGAAAAAACACTTTCCATACAAAAATACGGCGTTACTGCGCGTCGTAGCCGGTCTCGCCGTCCGAGAATCGTTCGGTAGCGCCCGTCTCGAGTGCGACCCGCTTTTGTATCAGGAACGCGTACCGTGGCCCGATGAACAGCGCGACTGCCGCCCTCCTCGCGTTGCTTCTCGTCTGCTCGCTTCCCGCCATGACGCTCGTCGCCGCGGATTCGAGCGGTCTCGCGGAATTCGAGTCGTCGGGAAGCGTACAGGACCAGTCCCCACAACAAACGCCGGTCGAGGTGGATGGAACGACAAACCGCCTGCCGATCGGCGACGCTGGCACCAGCTACACACACGTCGGAACCGATCTCGGCACAGTTCTCGCGAGCAGCGACGACGAGTTGCGAATCGACCACGAACAGTACGTGATCGCTGAACGCGAGTTCGATACTGCCTCTCCGGACGAGCAGGCGGCGATGATCGAGGACGCACACGATAGAATCGAAGAGCGCGCACTCGAACTCGAGGAGCGCGAAGAGGAGATCATCCGCGGCCACGCGAACGGCGAGCGATCGGACGGGGAAGCCGTCCGGATGTTGTTGCGAAACTACAACGAAGCAGTCGCGTTGCAAAACGCACTCGACGACCTGAATCAGCACGCGGATATGGTACCGGGGTACTCGTTGTCGAACCAGCAACGGGATGCAACCGAGGCGACGCTCGGATTCCACAGGACGCCGATACGGACGAATCTCGCTCTGGCGAGCGAGCGAGTGGATCCGAACACCGAGTACGACATTCGCCTGCAAACGTCCCAGCACGGATATCGAGTCTCGATCCTCGACGGATCGACCTACGTTTCCGAGACGACACGGTTCGACAATCGCGAACCGCACTCGTCGGATCAGTTCGCGGAGATCGAAGACCAGACGAACCCCGCCTTCGAGCGCGGTCAGGAACTGTATCCGTGGGCAAGTGATAGCGGCAGTCCGAGTTATCCGCTCGGGTCAGGTCCCCACCTCGTCCGCCTCGTCCTCGACGACCACCACCTCGAGATCTACCTCGACGGCGGCTCCGGCGAAGTCCACCGTGAACTTCAGGAGCTATCGGTCAGCTCGTTGCCGGTCGATTCCTCTCAGAGCTGGACCAACGACGGACTCGAGATGACGCTCAACGAGACGCCGGCGAACGGGCCGGCCGAAGTCGTCGTCACGGACGAGTCGACGGGCGATCCGGTCCCGGCGACGATCTCGATCGACGACCACGAGGTCGGACAGACCGGCGTGGACGGGAGCCGCTGGATTCTCCCGCCGGACGACAACTACGAACTGATCGCGGAGACCGACTCGGGAACCGTCGAAGCGACGGTCGACGGCAACTGGCAGTACTGACGGACGACAGACGCCGCGGCTCCCGTCTCGCTTATTACTCGTTTCCGAAAAGGACAGCGACAGACGTAACGCGGGGGCGAGAAGCCGGGCGTTTATATTGGAAGGCGCGGCCAGGGAGGTGCGTGACTGGGACCGACCGAGGATCGGTGACGCCGACCGACGGGTCGTCGTTGTTCGGCGGCAGTCGGAGCCGCGAGAGCGGGCGCGCTCTCAGTCCACTCGTCGGCGTCGTCGCGTTGCTCGCGATTACCGTCTGTCTGGCCGGTGTCGTCGCAGTTGGCGTGGCCACGTGGTCGCTCGAGTCGACGGGGCCGAACGCCGCGTTCGATCTCTCGGTCGACACGGACGCCGAAGACGTCGAAATCGCGATCGACCACGTGGCGGGCGATCCGATCGACGTTCGGGAGCTCTCGGTCGTCGTCGCGGTCGACGGCGAGGGGCTAGCCGAACAGCCGCCCGTTCCGGTCGCAGGCGCGAGCGGATTCAACGGGACGCCGACGGGGCCGTTCAACGAGCAGGCCGATCCGGAGTGGCGAAGCGGCGAGCGGGCGAGCGTTTTCGTCGCCGAGACGAACGACCCAGTGCCGACTGCGGGCGACACGGTGACGGTCCGACTCGCGGTCGACGACCGGACGATTGCGACCCTCGAGACGATTGCGACCTGAGTTTGGACGACCTCGCCTGACGATTCGAGACGATCACAGTCTGACGGACGGGGATGGTCGCCGAACGCCTCGAGACGGTGGTCGTTCGATCGGGACCGTCACGCGCCCGAGGTCACTCCGGCGCGCGGCCGATCGTCGTGATCGCAACGTCCGGATCGTAGGCGGGGCCCAGAAAGGCGTGTTTGACCTCCTCGAAGCCGGCGCGTTTGAACATCCGATCGGCCTCGTACTCGTCGTAAAAGAGCATTATCGAGTCCGCGAGTTTGCGGGCGAGGAAGCTGTCGGGATAGTTGGGGCCGACGACGAGTACCTGGCCGCCGGGTTTCAACACGCGGCGAAACTCCCGCAAGGCGAGAATCGGGTTCGGCCAGTACTCGATCGAACCGGAGGACCAGACGACGTCGAACGTGTCGGTCGCGAACGGCAGTCGTTCGGCGTCACCACGGTGGAAGGTCACCGGCGGCGCTCGCTTGCCGAACTTCGCGTAGGCTTGCTCGAGTTGGTGTTCGCTCTGGTCGAGTGCGTACACCTCGTCGACGTGTTCGAGTAGCCCATCCGTGGCGAATCCGGTGCCACAGCCGACGTCGAGGACGGTCATCTCCGGCTCGAGGTCGAGCAGGCCGAGCGCGTCCGTTCGCATCTCTTCGGTCCAAATAAACGGGTTGACTCGATCGTAGACCCTGGAGAGATACTTGTAGAACAGCCGGGCACGGGCCTTGTGTTCCAGAACTCCCATTGAACGCACGTTTCGCGCCGACCGGGATATGTCTACTGTTCTGTTCGACGATCCGTGCTAATCCGGGACTACTGCGTTCGCAAAGCGTCTGTGTCGTGGCGGACTTTCGCAACTACCATATACGCGCTGTCGCAAACGTTCGTTTGCTTAGAGTATGCCGAGGCCAGAGGTTCTCGAACGAATTCAGTCGGCGGAGCACGATGCCGACGACATCGTCGCAGAGGCAGAAGATGACCGCGACGAGCGAATAGCCGAGGCCCGGAAACGTGCCGAGGAGATTCGCACGGACGCGGAAGAGGAAGCGCGCGATCTCAAAGAGCGACGCCTCGAGGAGGCCCGCGACGAGATCGATGAGGAGTGTGAGCGCGTCCTCGAAGAGGGCGAACAGGAGCGTGCGGCGCTCGCCGAGCGCGCCGAAAAACGGGTCGAGGAAGTAACCGACCACGTCGTCGACCTGTTCCAGGAGGACGTTCATGCTCAGACCTGAGCAGATGAGCAAGGTCTCGATGGCCGGTTCGAAGGGCGTCATGCCCACGGTCATCGAGACGATCCACGAGTTGAACCTGGTTCATCTCTCGGATTACGACGGCTCCTGGGAGGGGTTCGACAACGGTAACCCGATCGAGGGGGCCGACGACGCCTCCGAGAAGCTGGTGACCGTCCGCGCCCTCGAGAGCACGCTCGATATCTCCGGTGAGGAGACGGCCGCCGGAACGGTCGACGACAACTGGGAGCAGCGACTCGAGGAGATCCGGACGCGGGTAAACGAACTCGACGACCAACACTCCGAGGCCCGCGAGGAGCTACGTCTGGTCGAGGAGAAGATCGATCGCGTCGACCCCTTCGCCGAACTCGGGATCGATCCCGATCTGCTCTCGGGGTACGACAGCGTCGACGTCCTCGTCGGTGAGGGTTCCTACGCCGAGGTCGAATCGGCCCTCGAGGCGGCCGACGAGATCCGCGCGTACGAGATCCTGACCGGCGGCGACGTCGTCGCGATCGTCGCCGCACCTGCGGAGGGTGAGTCGACCGACGGACTCGTCGACGATGCGCTCGTCGGAATCGAGTTCACCCGCCACCCGGTCCCGGAGACCGAACAGAGTCCCGAGGAGTACGTCCGCGAACTCACCGACGAGAAACGCGACCTCGAGGACGAACTCGACCGGATCGACGCCGACCTCGAGGAGATCGAACTCGACGACGGCGGCTTCCTCGTGCGCCTCGAGGAGGAGCTGAGCATCGAGGTCCAGCGCGCGGAGGCACCGTTGCAGTTCGCGACGACGGACAACGCCTTCATCGCCGAGGGCTGGATTCCCGCCTCCGAGTACGACCGATTCGTCGACGCCGTCACCGACGCCGTCGGCGATAGCGTCGAGATCGAACAGCTCGAGGTCGCGGAGTACGAGGAACACGAACACGGCGCCGAGGCCCACACGGGCAGCGGCGGTGACGGCGACGGTGGCAACGATGACGCAGACGACGCCGAAGCGTCACAGCCGGCGCGTCAGAAGGCCGCGACTGACGGCGGGACGACCGGGGCGGCCGGCGCCGCCGGCTCGAGCGGTGCCGTCACGATGGACGAGGATCCGCCGGTTATCCTCGACAACCTGACGCCGGCGAAGCCGTTCGAACTGCTGGTGAAGATGGTGAGCCAGCCCAAGTACAGCGAACTCGATCCCACGTTGCTGGTGTTTCTGACCTACCCGTTCGCGTTCGGGTTCATGATCGGGGACATCGGCTACGGGATCCTCTACATGCTGATGGGCTATGGCTGCTGGAAGTACTTCGACTCCGACGCCGGCAAGGCGCTCGGAACGATCGGCATCTGGGCCGGTGCGTTCACCGTCGTCTTCGGCTACCTGTACGACGACATCTTCGGCATCCACATGGCGGACGTGGGACTCGGCTTCCTGCCGCTTGCCGGCTCGCTCTCGAAGGGCCTCCAGCTCTCGGAGTGGGCGTTGCTGTGGATCATCCTGAGCATCCTGTTCGGGATCATCCACCTCAACATCGGCCTCATCTTGGGCTTCGTCAACGACCTCAGCCACGGGCTGAAGGCGGCCGTCTACGAGCGACTGTCGTGGATCCTCGCGATGAACGGGCTGTTCATCTGGATCTTCTCTCACGGCGACGCCGGGAGCATCGAACACGGTATCGCCGCGTTGCCCGCTGACCTCGCGTTCAGCGAGACGAAACCCGAGTTCCTCGTTGGAACCGGCCCTGATGCCGTTCTCTACGAGTTCCTCGGCTTTGCCGGCCTTCCGGAGATCGTCGGCATTCTCGGCATCGCGATGTTCCTCGTCGGCAGCGTGATGGTCGGCGTCGGCGAGGGGATCGCCGGCGTCTTCGAGATTCCGGCGTGGGCGTTCGGCCACGTCCTCTCGTACCTGCGGATGGTCGCGGTCCTGCTCGCAAAGGGTGGGATGGCGTTCGCGGTCAATCTGCTGGTCTTCGGCGCCTACGAGACGGAGGCAGGCTACACGTACTTCAACTACCCCGGACTGCACATTACCGAGATCTCGGGGTACGAGTACGGAGAGCTCTCGCCCGAATTCGTCGGTCTCGTCCACGCCGGCGACGGTATCCTGGTCTCGGCGATCGCGATCATCGCCGCCATCGTCGTCTTCGTCCTCGGGCACATCCTGGTCCTCCTGCTCGGCATCACCGCAGCAGGGATCCAGATGCTACGTCTCGAGTACGTGGAATTCTTCCAGAAGTTCTACCAGGGCGGCGGCGAGGAGTACGAGCCGTTCGGTGAGGAGCAGACGGTCCAGCCGGCCGACTGATCGACGCTTCGTCTTTTTCCGCGCCGTTGTCGCTTGACTCGAGTCCCACTGTGGACTCGTACACCGGTCTCGGCTCGACACCACCTGAGCGAACGGATTCGGTCCGTCGATCGTTTCAGCCGATACTGTCTCGAACCCGTCAGGAACTATCTTTGCCAATTTGTAGCACGATCGGGCGAAATCTGTTGATACGGTTTAGCTATGTCGAATTCTTTCGAGAGTTTTATGAGGGGAGCAGCGACAGATACGCCTGTTCGGAGAAATCCAATCCGCATATCGCACTAATCATGATCGAAAACGCACCCGAGCTCGCTGATATTGCACTGCAGGCGGCGGAGGCCGCTGAGACGAACGAATCTGACGTCGCGGTCGCGGAGAACTACGCCGAGGCTGCGGCGGCGATCTCCGTCGGTCTCGCCGCGCTCGCATCCGGTTACGCCGAGCGGGGGATCGGTGCGGCCGCCGTCGGCGCTATCGCCGAGGACGATGATATGTTCGTTCCCGGGATCGTTATGACGGTGTTACCCGAAACGCTCGTCATTTTCGCGATCGTCGTTATTTTCCTGGTTGGGTAACCCAACCGTCCCACAATGAGTTTGGACACAGTCGTCGAAGACATTCGAGACGAGGCCCGCGCGCGTGCGGAAGACATCCGTTCAGAGGGTGAAACCCGCGCCGAGGAGATCGTCGACGCGGCCGAAGCGGATGCCGACGAGATCCTCGAGAGCGCGGAGCGCGAGGTCGATCGCGAGATCGAACAGCTTCGCGAACAGCGACTCTCCAGTGCGAAACTGGAGGCGAAACAACAACGCCTGGAGGCCCGGCGTGACGTCCTCGGAGACGTCCGTGAAGCAGTCGAAGACGAACTCGCGACGCTCGAGGACGAGGAGCGTGAACAGCTCACTCGTGAGCTGCTCGACGTCGCGAGCGTCGAGTTCGAAGCGGGCGACGACGTCAGTGTCTACGGTCGCGAGGGAGACGCAGAGCTGATCGAGTCGATCCTCTCCGATGAGGAGTACGCCGACTACGAGTACGCCGGTCCCTACGACTGTCTCGGCGGCGTCGTCGTCGAGAGCGAGGAATCCCGAGTCCGGGTCAACAACACGTTCGACTCGGTCCTCGAGGACGTCTGGGAAGAGAACCTCCGGGAGATCAGCAACCGCCTCTTCGACCAATGAGTTTCGGTGCCTCGAATCCGGAGTACGTCAACGGCCGCGTTCGGTCGCGTCGAGCGTCGCTGTTCGCGGACGAGGACTACCGCAAGCTGATCCGGATGGGGCCAAGCGGGATCGCACGGTTCATGGAGGAATCGGAGTACGAACGCGAGATCAACCAGCTCGGAACGCGGTTTTCGGGAGTCGACCTGATCGAGTACGCGCTGAATCAGAATCTCGCGAAGCACTTCGACGACTTACTGGACTGGTCGGAGGGTCGACTCTACGACCTCATCGCCCGCTACCTCCGGAAGTTCGACGTCTGGAACATCAAGACGATCATTCGCGGCGTCTACACCGACACGCCGGCCGACGAGATCGAAACCGATCTCATCCGGGCCGGCGAGATCGACGACGCGACGCTCGATCGTGCACTCGAGGCGGATACCGTCGAGGACGTCGTCGAGATCTTCAATCGGACGATCTTCCACGACGCACTCGAGTCGGCCTACGAGGAGTACGAGGAAAGCGGCGCGCTGGTTCCACTCGAGAACGCCCTCGACAGGGAGTTCTACGAACGCCTCATCGAGGACCTGAGTGGATCGTACGATCTGTCGTTCACCGAGCCACAGTCCGGTCCGGAAGCGCTCTACGTCGAGTTCCTGCAGGCCGAGATCGACTTCCGGAACGCCCGGAACGCCTTGCGCCTCGCCCGAAGCGGTGCCGACCTCGAGCCCACCGAGTACTACATCGAAGGAGGCGTTCTCTTCGACCGCTCGGAGCTTTCGCGACTCGTCACCGACTACGACGAACTCGTCGACCATATCGCCGAGAGCAAACGCTACGGTGACCGACTCTCGAGTGCCCTTACTCGACTGCGCGAGGCCGAGAGTCTCATCCAGTTCGAACACGCACTCGACGCGGCGTTGCTCGAGTACTCGGATACGCTCTCGAGTATCTATCCGGTATCGGTGTCGGCCGTCTTATCGTACATTCTCGCGAAAGAACGCGAGGTCGAGAACATCCGTGCGATCGCTCGTGGCCGGGAGGTCGGCCTTTCAGAGAGCGAGATCGAAGAGGAGTTGGTGATCCTATGAGCCAGGAGATCGCAGTCGTCGGCGACCCCGAGTTTACGACCGGATTCAGACTCGCCGGCGTTCGCCGGTTCGAGAACGTCGCCGACGAGCAGAAAGGGACAGAGTTAGACGACGCCGTCACGACGGTTCTAGACGACGAGGGCGTCGGCATCGTCGTGATGCACGACGACGACCTCGAGCACCTCTCGCGGAACGTCAGACAGGACGTCGAAACGAGCGTCGAACCGGTCGTCGTCACCATCGGCTCCGGTACGGGTGGCGGCGGACTGCGCGATCAGATCAAACGCGCGATCGGTATCGACCTCATGGAAGAGGACGAGGAAGACAACGAGTAAACTATGAGCCAGGCAGAAGACATCGAATCCGTCGACGAAGACGGTGTAATCGAAAGCGTGAGCGGTCCCGTCGTGACCGCCACGGACCTCGACGCCCGGATGAACGACGTCGTCTACGTCGGCGACGAAGGGCTGATGGGCGAGGTCATCGAGATCGAAGGGAACCTGACCACGATTCAGGTCTACGAGGAGACGTCCGGCGTCGGCCCGGGTGAACCCGTCCAGAACACGGGCGAACCCCTGAGCGTCGACCTCGGACCCGGAATGCTCGACTCCATCTACGACGGCGTCCAGCGTCCGCTCGACGTCCTCGAGTCGAAGATGGGGTCGGCGTTCCTCGACAGGGGCGTCGACGCACCCGGCATCGACCTCGAGAAGAGCTGGGAGTTTACGCCCGAGGTCTCGGAAGGCGAGACGGTCGAGCCCGGTGACGTCGTCGGGACGGTCCCCGAGACGGTCACGATCGAGCACAAAGTGATGGTGCCCCCCGACTACGAGGGTGGCGAGGTCGTCTCCATCGAGGCGGGATCGTTCACCGTCGAGGAGACGGTCGTCGAACTCTCCAGCGGCGAGGAGATCTCGATGCACCAGGAGTGGCCGGTTCGTGAGGCTCGGCCCGCCGGCGACAAGATGACGCCGACCGATCCGCTGGTGACGGGCCAGCGAATCCAGGACGGCCTCTTCCCGCTCGCGAAAGGTGGGACGGCGGCGATTCCCGGACCCTTTGGCTCCGGCAAGACCGTCACGCAACAGCAACTCGCGAAGTGGTCCGACGCCGACATCGTCGTCTACATCGGCTGTGGTGAGCGTGGCAACGAGATGACGGAAGTCATCGAGGACTTCCCGGAACTGCCGGACCCACAGACCGGGAACCCGCTGATGGCCCGGACGTGTCTCATCGCGAACACGTCGAATATGCCAGTCGCAGCCCGCGAATCCTGTATTTATACCGGGATCACGATCGCGGAGTACTACCGAGACATGGGCTACGACGTCGCGCTGATGGCCGACTCCACCTCGCGGTGGGCAGAGGCCATGCGCGAGATCTCGAGTCGACTCGAGGAGATGCCCGGCGAAGAGGGCTATCCTGCGTATCTCGCCGCGTCGCTCTCGGAGTTCTACGAGCGAGCGGGACTGTTCCAGCTGTTCAACGGCGACGTGGGTTCGATCTCGGTCGTCGGCGCAGTGTCGCCGCCCGGCGGCGACTTCTCCGAGCCGGTGACCCAGAACACCCTGCGGATCGTCAAGACGTTCTGGGCGCTGGATGCGGACCTCGCCGAGAAACGCCACTTCCCGTCGATCAACTGGAACGAGTCGTACTCACTGTACAGCCAACAGCTCGATCCCTGGTACCGAGAGAACGTCGCGGAGGACTATCCGGAGATCCGCCAGTGGGCGGTCGACGTTCTGGACGAGGAAGCCGAACTCCAGGAGATCGTTCAGCTCGTCGGCAAGGACGCGCTGCCGGAGGACCAGCAGCTGACGCTGGAGGTCTCTCGGTACATCCGCGAGGCGTGGCTCCAACAGGACGCGTTCAACGACACGGACACCTACTGCGAACCGGAGAAAACGTACCGGATGCTCCAGGCGATCAAGACGTTCAACGACGAAGCGTTCAACGCACTCGACGCCGGTGTGCCGGTCGAGGAGATCGCTGACGTCGACGCCGCCCCGCGGCTCAACCGTATCGGCGTCGCCGAGGAGTGGAACGAGTTCATCGACGACATCGAGGACTCTCTCGAGTCCCAGATCAGGGAGCTCTACTAGCCATGAAAGAATATCAGACAATTACGGAAGTCAGCGGTCCGTTGGTGTTTGCCGAAGTCGACGAGCCGATCGGCTACGACGAGATCGTCGAAATCGAGACGCCACAGGGCGACACCTTGCGCGGACAGGTACTCGAGTCGAGTGACGGACTCGTCTCGATTCAGGTGTTCGAAGGCACCGGCGGTATCGATCGAAACGCTTCGGTTCGGTTCTTGGGCGAGACGATGAAGATGCCCGTCACCGAGGACCTCCTCGGGCGGGTCTTAGACGGCTCCGGGAACCCGATCGACGGCGGCCCGGACATCGTTCCGGAAGAACGCCAGGACATCGTCGGCGCGGCGATCAACCCCTACTCCCGGGAGTATCCCGAGGAGTTCATCCAGACGGGCGTCAGCGCGATCGACGGCATGAACACCCTCGTTCGCGGTCAGAAGCTCCCGATCTTCTCGGGCTCGGGGCTCCCACACAACGACCTCGCACTCCAGATCGCCCGACAGGCGACCGTCCCGGAGGAAGAAGAGGACGGTGAAGAGGGCTCGGAGTTCGCGGTCATCTTCGGCGCGATGGGGATCACCGCCGAGGAGGCAAACGAGTTCATGGACGACTTCGAACGCACCGGCGCACTCGAGCGTTCGGTCGTCTTCATGAACCTCGCGGACGACCCCGCAGTCGAGCGGACGGTCACGCCGCGGATGGCGCTGACGACGGCGGAGTATCTCGCCTTCGAGAAAGGGTATCACGTGCTCGTGATCCTGACTGACATGACCAACTACTGTGAGGCACTGCGAGAGATCGGTGCCGCACGCGAGGAGGTTCCGGGTCGACGTGGTTACCCCGGATACATGTACACGGACCTGGCCCAGCTCTACGAGCGGGCGGGTCGAATCGAAGGCCGCGAGGGATCGGTCACACAGATTCCGATCCTGACGATGCCCGGCGACGACGACACGCACCCGATTCCTGACCTGACCGGCTACATTACCGAAGGCCAGATCATGATGGATCGGGATCTGAACAGTCAGGGGGTCGAGCCGCCGATCAACGTCTCACCCAGCCTCTCGCGGCTAATGGACGACGGGATCGGTGAGGGACTCACCCGTGCCGACCACGCCGACGTCAAAGACCAGCTGTTCGCCGCCTACGCGGAGGGGAAAGACCTCCGCGACCTCGTGAACATCGTCGGTCGCGAGGCACTCAGCGAGCGTGACAACAAGTACCTCGACTTCGCCGACCGCTTCGAAGAGGAGTTCGTCGAGCAGGGGTACGACACGAACCGATCGATCGACGAGACCCTCGAGATCGGCTGGGACCTGCTGTCGATGCTGCCAAAGGAGGAACTCAACCGTATCGGCGAGGATCTCATCGAGGAACACTACCGCGAAGACGACGGCGAGACGGTCGAAGCGGCCGCCGACTGATTCCGACAACGACTTCCGTTTTTTCGATGGCGGTTCGTCCGAACCGTGATGCGTCGGTACCGGCCGATCGCGAAACGGCGGGCGATCGACCGGCAATCAGTTACCGTAGACCGTATCACATGTCGAACGACCGCGAGTGGTCCGTCACTGTTCGTCGTACAGTCGATCGACTCGATCGGCGAATCGGTCCATGATAACGCGGCGTTTCTTCTTCATCGTCGGCGTGAGCATGTCGTTTTCCTCGGTGAACTCTCGCGGGACGAGTTCGAACCGCTTTATCGTCTCGTGGCGCTCGAACTCCTCGTTGACGCGTTCGACTTCCTCACCGACGTACTCGCGGACGCGCTCGTTCTCACAGAGTGTCGCCGGATCGTCGGGGAGTTCGATCCCCTCGGTCTCGGCCCACTCTCGAACGTGATCCGTGTTCGGGACGAGCAACGCGCCGATGAATTTTCGTTCGTCACCGACGACCATACACTGTTCGACGACCTCACTGGCGGCGAACGCGTCCTCGATCGGTGCCGGTGCGACGTTCTTGCCCGTCGAGAGGACGATGATCTGTTTCGTCCGTTCGCGGAACTCGAGGTAGCCGTCCTCGCGGCGGTGGACGACGTCGCCGGTGCGAAACCACTGGCCGTCACCGGTGTGTTCGGTCAGTTCCCCTCCGTCGCTGGCCCGGAGATCCGTCGTAAAGGCGCGGTCGGTTGCGGCGGGCTTGTTCCAGTAGCCGTCGGCGACGTTCGGTCCGCGAACGAGGAGTTCGCCGACGTCGCCGGGATCGTCGAACGCCTCCTGGTCGACGATGCTCTCGTCGATCTCGATCTCGACGCCGGGCAGCGCCGGGCCGATCGTCCCGATCTTCGGCTCCTCCGGCGGATTGACCGAGACGACGGGCGCGGTCTCGGTGAGTCCGTACCCCTCGTAGATCGGCAATCCCATGGCGTGATAGAGTTGGCAGAGTTCGGGCGAGAGGCTTCCACCGCCGCTGATCAGGAGCTCGATGTTTCCGCCGAGCGCCTCACGAACCGTCGAGAAGACCAGCCTGTCGGCGACCGACCGCTTGGCCGAGAGAACCGGTCCGGGCGACTCCGCCCGCTGATACTCGACGCCGACGTCGGTCGCCCACTCGAAGATCCGCTGTTTTATCGACGACTCGCTGGCTTGCTCGCGGATCGCGTCGTAAATCTTCTCGTAGACGCGGGGGACGCTCGTCGCCGTGTTCGGCTCGACTGCCTCGAAGTCGTCCTGAAGCGTGTCCGGATCTTCGGCGTAGGCGATACAGGCGCCGCTGGCCAAGAGGAGGAAGTGGCCTGCGGTCCGTTCGAAGACATGTGCTAGGGGCAGGTACGAGACCGACTGGACGCTCTCGTCGATCGTGGGTAGGCCGTCGTCCTTGTCCGGGCGCGGCCCGTACCGTTTGCGAATCTGGTTGACGTTCGCCCGGAAGTTTCGATGGGTGAGTTTGACTCCCTTTGGCTGTCCAGTCGTTCCGCTCGTGTAGATCAGACTCGCCAGGTCGTCCATCTTCGGCTCGTCGACCCACCCCTGATACGTCTCGAGATCGAGTGCCTCCTCGCCGCGCTCGTGAAGGTCGCCGAGAGTCAACACGTCCTCGCGGTCGTCGTACCCCTCGAGTTCGTCCATCGAGACGACGAACTTGAGATCGAGGTCGTCTTCGACCTCGAGGACGGTCTCGAGAAGGTCCTCGTTCTCGACGACGACGCCGGAGGCGCCAGGGTCGTCGAGTAGATACCGGACCTGATCGGACGACGAGCCGGTGTAGACGGTCGTCACGACGCCGCCCGCACAGAGCAGGGCGAAATCACACTGTGCCCACTCCATTCTGGTATCGGCGAAGAGTCCAACCCGGTCCCCGGTCTCGAGGCCGAGGTCGCGAAACCCCGCCGCGAGCGTCCGGACGATACTGCGCATCTCGGCGTAGGAGATCGCCCCGAACGCGCCAGGTGTCGCGGGGGGGACGACGTCGTCGGTCAGCGACCGATCGTAGACGCCACCCTTGTACCGCTGTGCTGGTCGATTTCTGTGTCGTTCGGCCGCGTCCTCGAACATCCGACCGAGCGTCGTCTCGCCGATCACCTCATCGTCGTACTCCCGTTCTGCCTCCCGCCAGTCCATACCGTATGTGAACAGGTCCCGTACGATAAAACGTGATGAAACGTGGAACCGAGCCAACACCGTTTATTGTTGTGACCGTCGTCGGTCGACCGGTAACGAGACCACGTCTCCGACGGAAACGATCGGCTTACTCCGATCGGTTGGGTCGTCGCCGTCCGTGCGACTGGCGGTTCTCCTCGAGCGATCAGTCCCGATCGTCGAGGTAGCCGAGTACGCCGCGGGCGTTCATCGCCGCCTCGGCGCTGGCCTTGCGTTCGTTCCAGACCTCCCCGAGGTCGGTGGACGCAGCGAACTGCTCGACGACCGCCTCATCGTCTTCGCACTCCTCGCGGGCCGCCGCGACGTCGGCGACCCACTCCTCGAGGACGGTCGCGTACTCCTCGAGGGCGCGATCGAGGTCGTCACCGACCTCGCGGGGACCGAAGTGGGTGTAACAGAGCACGTCGGGATCGATCTCGGCGATCGTCTCGAGGTCGGCGAGACACTGTTCGAGGTCGAAGTCAGACGGCGGAGAGGTCTCGACGATCCGTTCGTGCTCGGGGGCCCAGAGACCTGCGGCGTCGCCGGTGAAGACCGCGTCGTTTTCGGGATCCGCGAAGACGACCTGGTGGAAGGCGTGGCCGGGTGCCTCGTGGACGCGCAGTTCGTGATCGCCGAAGTCGATCACGTCGCCGTCCTCGATCTCGACGACCCGATCTTCGGGGACCGGCTCGGGTTCGGTGTAGAACTCCCACTGGTCGCCGACGGCGGCTTTCGTTCCGGCGACCAGCGCCGAGGGATCGGCGAGGTGACTCGCACCCACTGCCGGAACGTAGACGTCCGCGTTCGGGCACGCTCGTGCGAGAAACCCCGCGCCGCCGGCGTGGTCCAGATGGACGTGGGTGACCGCGATCGCCGCCAGTTCGTCGCGAGCGATGTCGAGTTCGGTAAGCGCCTCGAGGATCCGCTCGTGGTTGGTGCCGATCCCGGTTTCGACGACGACGGGGCGGTCGTCGTCGTCGAGAACGTAGACGGCGCCGTAGCCGTCGGCGTCGTACATCCCGGTATCGAGGTAGTAGAGGTCCGTACAGTCGCCGGCCGTAACCGCTCGGACGGAACCTGATTCCATACCAGTAGCCCATCGTCGGAGGGGTTAAAGGCTGGCGTCGGCCAGGTCGCCCGTCCGCGGCCGATCGATCACTGGGAAGTAAACGAGGGCACGATCACGTTACACCGGACCGTGCGAGACCGTGACAAGTCGGTACAGACTTCACGTCTCAGTTTGTAAAGGGCGGTAGGGACGCCCGATTACCGCACGGCGCGAACCGCCGGTAGTGGACGATGATCGGAGAACCGCCGACCCGCCGCACGATCGACCACCGCTTCCCGTACGCCGTTAGTGCATTCGGTGGGCTCTCCGGTGTTGTCCTCCTGTCCTGGCTCGTCGCGTTTCGATCGACCCTCGGTGTCGAGGGTGCACTCGGCGCGGGGACGATCGCTCTTTTGACTCTGGGCCTGCTCTGGGGTGGGTGGCGACTCGAGCGGAGTGCTCTCGGGCCTGACCGATACGGTCGAATCGCTGGCTGGTGTCTCGCCGGTCCCCTCGTCCTGTTACTTGTCGGCGCCCTCGCACTCGGTCTCTTCACCCCGGTCGATCGCTTCCGGGCCGTCGTCTGGGTTCACGTCGTCGTCACCGCCGGGGCGTTCGGCGGGGTCGCCGTCGGGGTCCACGAGGCGAGAGCGATCCGCCGCGAGGCCGATGCGGCCGCCAACGCCGCCCACACCGACCGACTCGCACACGAGCGCGAACTGCTTCGCTATCTGAACGATCTCTTGCGACACGAGGTGCTCAACAGCGTTCAGATCGTCCGCGGTCACGCGACGATGCTCCTCGATGGAAGCCGGGACGACCGAACGCGAACGCGACTCGAGGCGATCAGCCAGGAGAGCGATGCGCTCACGGCCGTCGTCGAGGACGTTCGACTTCTGCTCGACGCGAACGAGTGTCCCGACCGACTGTCGACGGTCGACCTCGCGGAACTGCTCGAGGCCACGGTTTCGGCCGCTCGAGACGAGCACGCCCACGCCGAAATCGATACGTCTCTGCCCGACACTGCGGTCGTCGTCGGCAACGACGGCATCGAGCGAATCTTCGAAAATCTCCTCGAGAACGCGATCGTCCACAACGACTCGGAGAGGCCCCACGTCGATCTGAGCGTCGAGACGACGCCGGAGGCGGCAACCGTTGCCGTCTCGGACGATGGTCCGGGCATTCCGGAACAGTGGCGCGGATCGCTGTTCGACCGAAAGTCACGAAATCACGGGCTCGGGCTCTACCTCGTCCGGATCCTGGCGGACAGATACGGGGGCTCCGTCGAGCTCGCCGAAACTGGCCCGGCGGGGACGACGGTCGTCGTAACGCTCCCCCGGCCACCAGTTTCGGCCGACCGAGACGAGAGTACCACCACCGGCGAGGCGGCCCTCGAGGGGCGACGAATCGACGAATCGGCCGTCGAAGGGCCGTAGCTCAGGACGACCAGCGCAATCGGCGCGCCACGTCAGCGTGGCTCGGATTCGCGTCACGAATTTCGCCTACGCTCTGGTTCGGTCGGAAAGCGGAAACGCGCGAACAGAAGCTCTGGAAACGTCCACTGGGCGAGACGGGGCGTCACCGGTTGTCGTCCCGGTCTTTCCACTCGCCGATCCCCGACGGATCGAGGTGGATGTGGGCGTCGCCGACGTCCTCGAGTCCCCGTAGGCGGTCGATGAGGTCGGATTCGATGTCGTGGGCCCGCCGGAACGGCATGTCGCCGTCGACTTCCACGTGGACCTCGACCTCGAGGACGGTGCCGTCGTAGAAGACGGTTAGATCGTGGACGCCCTCGACCGCGGGGTGGTCCCGAAGCGCTCCCGTGATCTCGGCGCGCTGGTCGGCGTCCGCGGCGGCGCCGGTGAGGTACTCGACGTTCTCGCGGCCGATCTCGACGCCCTGGTAGACGACGAGAACGCTGACGAGTGCGCCGGCGAGCGGATCGAGCACCGGGTGACCGAACAGAACGCCGAAAACGCCGACGACCGCCGCGAACGAGGTGTAGATATCGTTCAGACAGTCCGTCGCGAGCGCCTCGAGAGCGGTCGAGCCGAGACCGGCGTTGACGTACTCCGTGTAGCGGTAGACGAGGTACATATCGGCGATCGCAAAGCCGAGCGCGCCGAGCAACAGCGGGCTGGCCGCGGGTGGGTCCGGGAAGACGAGCCCCTGGACGGATTCGTAGAACAGATACAGCCCGAGTACTGCGATCACCGCGCCGACGAACAGCGCCGTCAACGGTTCGATCCGGTCGTGACCGTGTGGATGCGTGTCGTCGGGTTCCTCGAAGGAACTCCGTCCCCAGACGAGCACGACGACGCTCGCGACCAGGTCGGCGACGGAGTGTGCCGCGTCCGCGACCAGGGCGACGCTCCCGAAGGCGAGTCCGGCCGCACCCTCGACGAGAATCTTCACCGCGTTGCCGAGGACGTTCGCCCACGAGGCTCGAACGAACCCGCCTCTCCCGTCCGCGGCGTCGTCGACCATGTCACCGATTAGAGTCAGTCTAAACTTGGGTCTTTTCCTTCGGCGCGACGGAGTCGGAGCCCAGATCCGACCCGGTCGATTCGCGTTCCGAAATTCTGATACGGGTTCCTCGAGAACCCTGCGATATCCGGGCGATGGGGCCCGCCCGACCCAACTGCCGACTTCCTCTGTGGCGAGACGTCCCGTCGGTGTCGCCACGTCGACGTCTCGACGACCGCGAGGGCGGCTGACGGTCCCTGTGACCACCAGCCATGGCAGACGACCACCCCCTCGTTCGACTCGAGACGCTCGCACTGATCGCTATCGGCGGCTTCGCCGGTGCTAACCTCCGGTTTTTCGCACTCGGCGTCTTTCCTGACGTTCTGGCCGTCTTGCTCGTCAACATCCTCGGCAGTTTCGCACTCGGATTCTTCGTCTACGAGGCCCAGTACACCGGCCTCGTCGACCGAACGTCCCGCATCGTCTTTACGACCGGATTCCTCTCCTCGCTGACCACCTACAGCACGTTCGCGATCCAGACCGGGATCACCGCGGGTCCCGCGGAACCGCTCGTACTCGTCGCTATCGTCCTGGGTAACTACGGGCTCGGGTTCGCGGGCGTCCTCGCGAGTCGAACGCTCGCACGCCGGGTAACCGGCGGCTCGACCGCGACTGCGGAAAACGGCGGTGAGACGGCGTGATCTCCGGTGTCGGCGCTGCCCTCGTGGCTCTCCCGCTTCTCTCGGAGTTCGTCGCGTTCGATCCCGAACCCGCCCACGTCGTCGGCACCGGCGGCGCCATCGGTGCCGTGTTGCGCCACGGGATCTATCTCCACCTCTCGAGCGAGCGATTCCCGTGGCCGACGCTCGCGGTGAACGTGATCGGCAGCTTCGTCTTCGCGCTGGCGATCTTCGCCGGCGCTGGCGAGTCGACCATCCAGTTGCTCGGGATCGGCGCCTGTGGCGCGTTCACGACGTTCTCCTCGTTTTCCGTCGAGACGGTCCAGCTGTACGAACGCGGTGACCGCCGGCTCGCGGTCGTAAACGCGGCGGGCAACCTCGTCCTCTCGCTCGCCGGAATCGGTGTCGCCTGGCTCGTCGTCGCCGTTGTCTCGCTCTGAGCGCTCTCTCGAGGAGGTTATCTGGCCGACCGATCGTCGCACGTGAACTCGATCGCCTCGAGGCCGGACGGATCGCTCGGACACGGGGTGATCGATTGCTCGCTGATCTCGCCGTCGTCGTCGATCGTGACGCGTCGACAGAGTTCGCCGTCGTCGTGGACCGCTGTGGCGTCGATCTCCCAGCTCTCCCACTCCGATTCGCCGTCCAGTCGGGCCGACAGCCGGTAACTCGGGACGTCGACTGGCCAGGTGCAGCCGATCTGGATGGTGCCGGGAACGGTCCCGTCCGCGGGTGGAACCGTCTCTGTCGCCCAGTGGACCAGTGTGCCGTCCGCTTCGACGAGGAGATTGACGGCGCGTTCGTCGTCCGCTTCGTTCGCGAGCACCAGCTGGCGGAGGGAAACCGTCTGGTCGAGCATCGTACACCCGGCGAGTCCGCCGAGGGCACCGACGCCGAGGACGCCGAGGACCGAGCGGCGCGATACGCTCATTTTCGCTGACTAGACGCCGGGCCGTAATTTCGTTAACGATCTCACGGACGAACGACCGTCACCGGCACGAGCGAGCGCCGAACGACCCCCTCCGCGACGCTCCCGAGGAGGTAGCGTGCGATTCCCTCGTCCATGACTGCCGATGACGACGTGGTCGACGTCGCCTTCCTCGGCGTAGTCGACGATCGTTCGCGTCGGCTCGCCAGCGACGAGTTCGGTTTCGAGCGTCTCCTCGCACTAACGTGGGATCGTCCCGGTAAACTTAACAGTCGACTGGATGATTCACCCGTATGAGCGTTCGGCGTGACTTCTGGTCGATCTATCGGGAGGCGATACCGGTCTTGCTCGTCGCACTCGGCGGCGGACTGTTCGCCGGACTGGTACTCGAGGGGATGATCGAGAGCGTCGAGCGATTTCCCGGCCTACTCGTGATGATTCCCGTGTTTTTGGCCACGCGAGGAAACGTCTACGGCGCACTCGGCGGACGTATCGCGAGCGGCCTCCACCAGGGGCTGATCGAACCGCGCTTTAGGTGGGACGACCGACTCGTCAACGCCGTCCTCGCCTCGTTCGTCAACGGGATCGGTATCTCGATCGTCATCGGCGTCGTCACCTGGCTCGCCCTCCTGATACTCGGCTGGGAGGTCGCGGCGCTGTACGAACTCGTCGCCATTATGTTGGTCGCCGGCGCGTTGACGTCGGTCGTGTTGATCTTCGGCTTGCTCACGCTGATCTTCGCCGGCTACACGTACGGCTACGACCCCGACAACCTCGTCGGACCGATCGTGACGACGCTCGGTGATATCTTCGGCATGGTGTTCATGCTGTTCGCGATCGGGTTCGTCGAGGTGATCGTCTGATGGTCGTCGGCGGCGGCGGCTCGCTTGGCACGTGGAACTGGAAGCGCATCGTCGGGAACATGTTCCCGTTGCTGATCGTCCTCTCGATCATCGTCCTCTGGGCTGGCATCACTCTCGAGGGCGCCGAGGAGATGCTCAACCAGTACGCGATCCTCGCCGTGATGGTGCCGACGATGGTCGACATGGGCGGCAACCTCGGTGCGATCTTGAGTTCGCGGCTCTCGACGCGCTTTCACCTGGGGACGACCGAACTCGATCCGTCCGATCGAGTGCTGTGGGCGAACGTCGCGGCCATCCTCGCGCTCGCGGCGACGATCTTTTCGGCGCTCGCAGTCGGCGCGTACGGGCTCGGTATCGTCATCGGTTCGCCGCTCCCGCTCTCGCAGTTGCTCGTGATCTCGCTGGTCAGCGGGATGTCCGTCGCCGTCATCGCGATCGTCTTCAGTTTTCTAGCGACCTACGGCTCCTACCGACTGGGGATCGACCCTGACGACACCACGATTCCGATCGTCACCAACGTCGTCGACGTCTTCGGAATGGTGATCTTCATCGGCGTCTCGGCGCTCGTTCTCGGCTTTTGAACGCTCGTGGGCCCCGCTCGAGGTCGGCTCCAGACCGGGAGATCCATCCGATTTAGACGAGTCGAAACAGGCTCTCCCTCGAGAACGCGCCGGGTTCCGGCCGTCTCGCGACCGCCCGATCAGCGTCCCGTCTCGAGGACGTCACAGCGCTCGACGGCAATCGTCGGCGAACACAGGAAGAGATCGAGCGTTCGCGACTCGACGAAAAACTCGTCTAGGGGCCGTTTCGGAACGGTTTCGCCGGGAACGCGAATTTCGAGTCCCGTCCGATCCGCGAAGTCGGCCAGTTCACCCGTCTCGTCGAACGTGTTGAAATCGCCCGTCACGATCACGTCCCGCCCGTCGGCCTGGCTGGCGACCAGCTCGGCGAGTTCGCGGAGCTGACGTCCCTACTCCGGGCACCAAGCGAGAGGTGGACGGCGAACAAGACCGCGTCGGCGGCGAGGTCGACCTCGAGGACGAGGCGCTTTCGACCTGCTGAGAGATAGTGTGCCGTCGTCGGTCGATCCGACCGCGAGAGAACAGCGTTCGCGAGGTGGCCGAAAAACGGCACCGACTCGACGAGCCCGCCGTTGCTGTACTTGTTGGCGACGCCGCCGCCGTAGGAAAGTCCGCGTTCCCGGAGTGACTCGAGGAGAGTTCGAAACTGGCAGTCGGTGACGGTCCGATGTGAGCCCCGATCGATCTCGAGGAGCGACACCACGTCGGGGCGTTCGCGATCGATCACCGACGCGAGTTGCTCGAGTTTCCGGCGCTCGACCTCGGCATCGCCGAGAACCGATCCGATCGGTGGCGGGACGTAGCCACCGAGGACGTTCCCGTATCCGAGCAGATAAATTTTTCTTCGTGTGGATTGTTTACATCTCTCATAGATCGCGGGATGGTGCCGAGACGATGAGCACCGAGGACCACCGAGACGGCGACCCCGAAACGACACCCTAACTAACCGCTCGAGGGTGGTCCGTCCGCTATGATCCCGCCCGTCGCGAACCGTTTCGTCGCTGGCGAGAGAGCGATCGAAGCGCTCGAGTACGCACGCCGGCTCGACCGCGACGGAGTCGTCCCACTGGTGAACCTGCTTGGCTCTCACCACGACGACAGGGCGAGCGTCCGCGCCGACGCCGCTGAGTATCGCGCGCTCGCCGACCGCCTCGCCACGCTCGAGGGTGAGGCCGCGATTTCGGTCAAACCGACCCAGCTCGGACTCGATCTCGATGACTCCGTCTTTCGAGGCGAACTCGAGCGGATCGTCTCACGCGGCCGCGACCGCGACGTCTTCGTCTGGCTCGACATGGAAGAACACGGAACTGTCGAGGCGACGCTCGAGGCGACCGTCGACCTCGCCGCGGCGTACGGGGACGGAATCGGCGTTTGCCTGCAGGCTGACCTCTATCGCACTCGAGAGGACTTCGATCGACTCGCCGACACCGACGCAGCCCTGCGACTCGTCAAGGGTGGTGCCTACCCCCGGCCGGAGGCGATCGCGTACACCGATCCTGATCGGCGAGATCGCGCGTACCGAACCCTCCTCGAGCGGGCGTTCAGACGGCGTGGAGACGCCATCGCCGTCGCGACTCACGACCCCGCGATGATCGACCACGCACAGAGGCTGGCCCGCCGACACGATACCGACTTCCAGATTCAGATGTTGATGGGCGTCCGACCGGCCGCCCAGCGCGACCTGGCACGCGAACACGACGTCGCACAGTTCGTCCCCTACGGCGAGCGCTGGAAGCGATGGGTCCTCAATCGAGGAAGGCGAAACGTCGGATTAGCCGCTCGAGCGGTGGGTGGGACGGTTATTCCCGGGAATCGTGTGTCGTGACGTCCTGGTTCATCGCCGGCTACAGTCCATCGGTCGAGGTGACTACATCGCTGCGAACGCCATCACCCGAACGGATTATGTGGAGTGTCCAACCGAGTAATTCCGTCCACGGCATCGAAGTCGTCGTCGAACGAATAGACGTATTCGATTCCTTCACGTTCCATGTACGCGACGATCGATGCGTCGCCGAATGAGAGTCCCTCATGGGTTTCGAATAGCTCGAGTGCTCGCAGGAAGTCCTTCTGTGCTGTGTGGTGGATCTCGAATCCGGCCGATTCGTTCAGGCGAGCGTAGGTCTCGTGTGCTTTCTCGTGACGGTGGCGGCTGTGGATCCAGTTCAACGTCTCGAGGATGACGTAGTCGATCACACGTCCCACCGGGAGGTCACCGTGGTCCATCGCTCGAACGATCTCCGTCGCGGGGGCGTGGTTCCGGTCGTCGGCATCGACCATCCCGACGAGAACCGCCGTATCGACGGCCGCGACTCGCATTACGAATCCTCCGAGCGCGCGGAGTCGGATTCGTGACCTGCCAGATCGTGCGTTTCTAGCCCATCGCCGCCCATCGAAACGGGATCGAAATCGTCGAACGCACCGTGTCGCTGCTTGACGACTTCCACCGTAAGGTTCCCGTCCTCGTCGAGGTCCCACCGAATTTTGTCGCCCGCCTCGATGTCGAGACGCCGGCGCAACGATGCCGGAATCGTGACCATCCCTCGATCGCTGACGGTCGTCGACTCGGGGACGTTCTCGGCTGCCATAGTTAACTTATGGGCCGCTGTGCAATACATGTTGGGCTGCATGTGGCCCACGTTTCGTGAGCGAATCAAGACTGGTGGGTACTCGAGCGGTGGGCGAGACGGTGATTCCCGGCAATCGAGTGTCGTGATGGTTCAAGGTGAGTTCGTCGATCCGCTTTCACACAGCGCATTCTTCGAGAGTTACGGGTCGGAAACTATATGTGAACGTGTAGTCACCACCGACGTGTCTCGTGTCAACCGACCGATCAGCGACGGAACGAGTGAAAACGAGATTGTTCAGAGAACCCGACGGGATCTGGACGGGACTGAGCTACATTGCTGTCAGCCTTCCCTTTTTTGCTCTGTACGTCTATTTTGGTTTGGGCTACGGTCTCGGGAATACGGCGCTTCTCCTCGGGATACTGTGGATATTGCAGGGAGTCCCGGAACTACTCCCCGAACGTCACCAGCGAGCGGCTGGGATCCTTCGAATCGTGGTGATAGCGTACGCCCTTATCCTGATACTCTTCTTCCTCGTCCAGATCTCGGACGGTGGTGTAGAACAACTATTCTCGTAGCCTGATGATCGACCTCGTCAATGTCAGCAACACATTCGAGCAGCGGACGGTAAAATCGAGAGACTCGAGCCGGTGGACGAATACACAGCCGACGGCGAGCCCCAAATCCGAATCGCCGACGAAGTCGGCGGGGACTCGACGAGAACGGGTGGGTACGTCTCGAACGTGAGAGACGGATGCGATCATCACGACGGACGAAATCATCCGCGATGCGGGAATCGAGACGGTCTGGAACTAACCAATGGTGCGGATTGACCGCCGACTTCAGGACTCGAGCCGTCTCGAGATCGTCCGCCCGGCGTTCAATACCGGCAGGGCGGGCGCGGGGTGGCCGCGCTCGTAGACGAGAAGGGGGATCGTCTCGGCCCCGAAGTACTCCTTGAACCGGAAGACGCCGTTTCGGAAATCCGGCGGCGATCCGCGCAGTTCGTAGGTGTCGTAGCCCTCCTCGATTCCCCACTTGATCGCGTGTTCGTGGAGCAACTCCGGGGCGTGGTACTCGAAGTGGTCCTCCGTAACGGCCGTAAAGAGGTGCTGGAGCGTCGACTGTTCGTCGTCTAACAGGTACATGTACCTGCCCTGCGTTCCGCCGTCGACACGGAGCGAGAACACCACGATCCGGTCGTCGAACTCGTGTAGCTCCCTGAAAAAGGATCGCGGATGCGTCGGCAGGCCGACGCGGTCGGCCACCGCCGCGTAATCGTGGTAGAACTCCTCGAGTGTTCGCCCGTCGAGATCCTCCTCGACGACCTCGAAGTCGGAGTCGTGGCCGCGTCTGATCCCCCGCCTGCGTTCTCCGTCCATCTCGGAGAACAGCGTCTCCCAGCCACGCGAGAGATCCAGCGTGAATCGGCAGGTGAGGATCGTCGGTCGGTACCCCTTGGCCTCGAGCAGTTCGTGATAGCGGACGTAGTTCTGGTCGTACGCCCTGATCTCGTCGAAGAGGATCCGCCCCGTGCACAGCTCCTCGACGGCGTCGAGGAGCAACTCGAGTGCCTCCTCCTCGTCGGTCATCGTGACCGGCCCACCGTAGCCGGGCCTGATCGAACTCAGCCGGTTGATCCGCCCGAGGTCGGTGACGAAGTTCGGGAAGACGGCGATCGGGTTCCCGCGTTTCGAGACGACGAGGTGTTTTGGCTCGTGAGGGAGTCCCTCCTCGACTGCCCGAAGCCACTCGTAGCGATGATAGACGCAGCTGAGATCCGACTGGTCGACGACGTTGTTCCACTGATTTCGGTTGACCGTCTCGATACTGTCTACGTGACGAACGTCGAGCCCCATCTAGTGCGGGCGGTTCGAGAGACGACACCATAATTACGAACTGGCTTCCCAGCGTACAGTCGCCTTACTGGCCTCGAGCCAGTGGGCGAACTACGCCCGCTCGAGTTCGTACCGGCGCCGGAGATACCGCGAGAGCGAAAACGCCATCCAACCCTGACACCACCGCATCAGGGTAAAGCGCTTCGTGTACAACCGGCGTTTCTGGTAGTAGAACCGGCCGCCGCCGGCGTGTAGTTCCTCGCGCGTCCAGTCGACGATCCGGCGGGCGAACTCGAGGTCGCCCAGTTCGGCAAAGAGGACGATCCCCTGTGCGGCCGCGTGGACGTCTCTTGGGTAGGTACTCGACTCGTCCCACCGCGGCGCGGGGCCGTCGAACAGCCGCTCGCGGTAGAACTCGAGACCGCGCTCGAGGGTTACGGCGTAGCGGTCGTCGCCGGTCACCTCACGGTAGCGCAGGAACGACTCGAGGATGAACCCGTTGTGGAAGTTGTCCATCGACAGGTGAGAGGCGGTGGGCGGATCGGTGTACATCCAGCCGCCGACGGCCGTCTGCGTGCTCGCGACGTAGTCGAGGATCGCCGTCGCCGCCTCGAGCGATCGCTGATCGTCGAAGCGGTCCGCCAACTCGAGCAAGAGGCGGGCCCCGATCGCGTTCGCATTCAACGTATACGACTCGCCCCCGCCCGCTGAGCCGTCCCGCGAGGCGGTGTAGTTGATCCGCGCGCCCTCGTCGATGTCGGTGTACTCGAGGTCACGGAGGACGAACGCGCGGGCGGTCCGTGCGACGTCGGCGTACCGGGGTTCGGCGAGGACGTCGGCCCCTCGCAGGAGCGCCCGAACGGCGTACGTCGTCGATACGACCCCGGAGACTTCCCCCGGCGTCGAGGCGGTCGCACTCGAGAGGTCCTGCAGTGGGTGGCGGTGGCCGCCACCGCCGAAGCCCGAACACCAGTCGTTCGACTCGGCGAGCAGCCACTCGAGTAGTTCCTCGGCGTCGCCGGCGTACTCGGCTTCGCCGGTCAGCGCGTAGAGTTCGAGGTTCGCGAGGGCGAACAGGGCCGCCCCCTTGTAGTTTCGCCGCTGTCCGACGAGAAACAGCGGCCGGAGGTTGACTGGCGCGCGCTTGATCGTCTCCTGGACGGCGAGGTTCAGGTACCTGTGTTCGAACGGAAGCGACCGAACGAGGGCGCTGCTGAGCCCGTCCGCGTAGTCCCAGCCGGTGTACTCGCGCTCGCTCGCGTAGCGGAGCGCGTCTCGACAGAGCCAGTAGTACGGGTCCGACTCGAGTGTCTCCAGACTCCCGGAATCGACTCGCTCGCCGCCGGAGTCGTGATCCGCCGACCGGCCCAGCCGAGGGAGACTCGAGAACCGGCTCACGCCTCGACCCCCTTCCGTTCGTCCCGCACGGTTGATACAGTATCGCTCGTCGGGGACGAAACGTCGATAGTCGGAAGCTTCGCCAGAAGCGACACCGGTGGAACCAGCCAGGCACCCAGATCTCGGTGGTCGACGTCCCAGGCCGCGGTTCGCCTGCAGACGGTCGCCGCGTACTCAGCGGGGGAGGCCTCTTCTCGATTCTCGAGTTGGAACTGCAACTCGCGGAGTGGAAACACCATCTCGCCGCGCTCGGCCGGTGAGCCGACCGGCGTCTCGACCGCCAGATCGAGACGATCCGCGACGATCGTCGAGGCGAACCGGTAGCCAAATCGGCTGGCCAGTGCGTAGGACGCCCAGAACTTCGGGTTGATCTCCATGAGGACGAACGTTCCGTCGGCGCGGCGCTTGAACTCGACGAGGGCGACGCCGTCCCAGCCGATCGTCGTGAGCAGGCGCGTGGCGTCTCGAGCGACCGATTCCTCGGACTCGAGGCGGAGATGAGTTCCGCTCCCGCCGTGACGTGGCACCGACCGAACCTCCTCGTGAACGCACGTCAGTTCGACCGCGTTGTCGAAACAGAGCACGCCACAGCCGTACGTCGAATCCGAGCCATCGACGTACTCCTGGACGAGAACGTCACCGCGTGGCGCGGCCGCCGCGATCCGGTCGTAGCTCTCCCAGAACGCCTCGGGATCGGAAACGGGTGACGTGGTCGCCGAGCCGTTCTCCCGACGCGCCTTGAGAAACACCGGAAACGGGAGGTGATCCGAGACGTCCGGCCGACCGTCGGCCGCGAGATCTGCGACGCGTCTCGAGTAGTCGACCGGTGTCTCGATCCCGAGTTGACTCCCCTGTTGGAGCGTCTCCGCCTTGTCGACGGCGGCCCGGAACGAGTCCGACGGCGGGAGACACAGCGAGACGTCCTCGGGGATCGCCGACCGGATCCCGTCGACGCTCGCCATCGATTCGTAGCCGACCGGCAAGACCACGTCGGGGCGAGCCGAACGAATCACCCCGGCCACCGCGTCGGCGTAGGCCGGATCGTCCGACGGCGGGACGACCGCGCCGTAATCGCAGTACGTCGACCGAAGAAGCCGGCTGTGTCGCGTCGTCCCCGTTCCAACCACCGTTGCGTCGAGATCCTCGGTCAACTCCCTCGCGATCACCAGCGACGTATCGTAATCGCCGTCGAGGACCAGTACCGACGGCCCGTCCGAATCCATGACAGTGGCCCCTCCAAGGAGGATGAAAAGTATCCGATCGCTATGAGGCTCGTCCCGGAGTTACGTCTCTCCTACGGCACGAATGGTCACCGTTTTCGCCGGCTTCTGACCGCACCGTCGAGTCGAGAGCCGGTAAATCTCTCACTCGAGTGCACCGGTGGCGACGGCCGAACGGGACCGACGACGATCACGCCGCCGAGAGCGCGTCGAACGCCTCGCCGGCCGTCCGAGTCCCTTTCGAGATGAGGACGTCACCGGCCTGGAGTTCGACGTCCGAGTCGCCGACCAGTAGCCAGCCGTCGCCCGGCCGGCGGATGGCGATTACCGACATAGTCGATTCCGCGTCGGGGACGCCGCCGGTCACCGCGGTGCCGTCGAGTTCGCTTCCCGCTTCGACTTCGACGCTCGTGATGATCTCGTCGCTTTCCTGGACTGCAAGCTGGACGACCGGGTGAACGTCGAGGTCGCGAAGCACGCCCTCGGTGATGTCGACTGCGGCGTCGCTGATCACCTCGGTACTGCTGCCAAGCCGGATCAGCCCGCGTAGCGAGATCGGATCCTCGGCGTCCGCGGCCGCCCGCAGCGTCCAGGCCTCGAATCGCGACTCGAGGGCGTCGACTTCGACCTCGAGGTTTCTCACCTCCTCGGCTAAGTTCTCGCTATCGAACAGCACGCTGCTGTAGGCGAGATCGACCGCGAGTTCCGAGAGGTTCTTCATGTGGACGATGGTGTCGACGGCACGCTCCAGATCAGCGACGTCTGGTGCGTCGACGACTGGCAACTCGTAGGTGTCGCCGGTCAACGACTCGTAGACGCCCTCGATTGCCGGATCCGGGCCGCGGAGGAACGCGACATCCTCCGGTTCGATAGTCGTCTCCGGGCCGGGATTGAGCAACCAGTCGTCGCCCCGGCGGAGCGCGATGACGCGGACGCCGGTCTCGGACTCGAGGTCGATCTCCTCGAGCGTCCGGCCGGCGTGTGCCGAATCGACGTCGACGACGCCCCGGACGAGCGTCTCGGTCGCCTCGGGGAGCGCCGCGCGCATCGCCTCCGGCAGTCCCATCTCCTCTAAGACGATCTTCGCGATGTCGCCGGCAGCGTCGCTGATGTCGTCGGCCGCGGTGACGATGCCCAGCACCGGTGCGAGCTGTTCGGCGTCGCCGGGGTTGCGGACGGCCATCATCAGACTCATCCGCCCTTTGAGTTCGAGGACGTCCATCCGCTCTTCGAGACGAAGCACCTCCCTCGCGAGGTCCTCGTTGCGGTGTAACACCGCCGAATAGGAGAGATCGATCAGCAACTCCGCAGTGTCTTTCATCTCGATGAGGATCTCTTTGACACTCACGGGCTCGTACTCGACCGATACCGACGACGCCTCCCCCTCGAGCGGGTCCATACTCGAAACCAGCGTCCCGCGTCGAAAAAAACGTTTCCCGCGTGGTCCGTCCCCGACGGGGGGATTGCGTGACGCCTCGGAGACGCCGCCTTCCGACACGGTTTTGGCTGGGCGCAGTGAATCCCCGGCAAATGCTCGACCGGACTTACCTGCGCGAGAATCCCGATGAGGTAGGCGACGCCCTCGAGAATCGGGGTGCGGACGTCGACCTCGACGAGATTCTCGAGATCGACGAGCGATGGCGGGAACTCAAAGCCCGCGGCGACGACCTGCGCCACGATCGCAACGAGATCACCCAGCAGATCGGAAAACTGGTCGCCGAGGGAAAAGACGACGAGCGAGAGGAGGCGATCGAACGATCCAGGGAGCTCAAAGACGAAATCGAGGCCGTCGAGGCCGAGGCCGACGAACTTCACGACGAACTCCAGGAACGGCTCCTCGAGGTCCCGAACGTCCCCCACGAGAGCGTTCCCCTCGGGCTCGAAGAGCGTCACAACGTCGAAGACCGACGCTGGGGGTTCGACGACCTGCGCGAACTTCCCGACGACGTCGTCCCCCACTACGAACTCGGCGAAGATCTCGACGTCATCGACGAGGAACGCGCCGCCAAGACCACCGGATCCGGCTTCTACTTCCTCAAAGGCGACGGCGCCCGACTTGAGCACGCGCTGGTCCAGTTCATGATGGATGTCCACCGAGAACAGGGGTACGTCGATCTCTTCCCGCCGATCCCCGTCAAGAGCGCGTCGATGCGAGGGACCGGTCAGCTGCCAAAGTTCGCCGACGACGCTTACCGTCTCGGTGCCAGCAACGACGATTCCTACGAGGAAGAAGATCTCTGGCTCTGTCCCACTGCGGAGGTCCCCGTCACCAACATGTACGCAAACGAGATCCTGTTGAAAGACGATCTTCCGCTCAAACACCAGGCCTATACGCCGAACTTCCGTCGTGAAGCCGGCGAACACGGCACCGAGACTCGCGGTATCGTCCGCGTCCACCAGTTCAACAAGGTCGAACTCGTCAACTTCGTCGAACCCGAGGAGAGTTACGACCGCCTCGAGGGACTCCTCGACGAAGCCGAGGCAGTCCTCCGACGGCTCGGGCTCCCCTACCGCATCCTCGAACTCTGTACCGGCGACCTCACCTTCGCCTCCGCGAAGACCTACGACATCGAGGTCTGGGCACCGGGCGACGACTTCGAGGACGGCCCCGAGGAAGGCGGACGCTGGCTCGAGGTCTCGAGTGCTTCTAACTTCGAGGATTACCAGGCCCGACGCTCCGGGCTCCGATACCGCCCCGAGCGCCACGAGTCGGCGGAGTACCTGCACACCCTGAACGCCTCCGGCCTCGCGCTCCCCCGGGTGATGGTGGCGATCCTCGAGTACTACCAGAACGAAGACGGCACCGTCACGATTCCCGAGGCGCTGCGGCCGTACATGGGCGGAAAAGAAGTCATCGAGGGCCACGAAAAGGTCGGCGAAGCGGCGTTAGGTGCGGGCGAGCGGGAGTGAGACGCGCTCGAGAACTCGCACAACTCTCACGACAGAGTGCGGGCGTAACTGCTGATAATCTTCCGAGTTACCGATCGGCGACTGGTCGGCTATCCGCGTTCCGATCGTCAGGAGCGCTGGCGAGTGTCGCCCGCTCGGCGTCGTCGTACGCTGCCCCGAGCGCGATGAGGAAGCCGACGATCGCGGTCACGACCGCGACCGCGCCGACTGCGACGACGGCGATCGAGAAAATCGCTCCCGAGAGCACCTGTGCCGACGTCAGGAGCGCGATGGCGGTTACGGCGGCGATCAGCGCGAGCAGGCGTCCGAACCGGCCGGTATCGAACCCATCCTCGTGTCCCTCGCTCGTTTCGAACAACTCGTTGATCACTCCCCGGTACTCGGCGTCCGGGCCGACGTTCCCGAGCGAGTGAATCGAGTGAGCGATCCAGAGCCCGGCGGTGAGGTTGAGCAAGGCGACGAACGAGACGAGCCCGATCTCGCCGCCGACGAACAACCCGGCCAGTACGGCGTTTGCGAACGTGATCACCATGATCCCGTGGACGACGAGCGACCGCGTACCGAACTCCTCGAGTGACTGTGCGTGTGCGAGTCTCATACGCTAGACGTTAGTTCCTAACGGGGATAGCGCTGGTCCCTAACGACGATTTCTCGGGCCGGCGAACGAACGATACCCGCCTCGAGACGGGCACTGCGTCCGAGTACTCGAAGATTGTCACGTCCCCACACTCGCGGTCCAATCGTACTGTCGTAGTCAGCCGCTCGAACGAGAGTAGAGACCGCTCACGACGAGCGGGGGATCGTCGGTACGTTTCGGCGGGTGTGCCAAACGTCTCGAAGTCGACCGGGCTGGCGGTCAGAACGGAATCGTCGAGAACGTCGGCTATCGTGCCGATGTAGGCGTTTTTCGTCTCGTCCTCACACGTCCGACTCGAGGACGCCCCGATAGCGCCGTCCCGCCTCGTCGTCCGCCGTCAGCGCCGTCCGGATTGTCGGCGAGATCCACTCGCGTTCCTCACCACTGTTCGAGTTCTCGGCCGACGCGTCGTTCGCCCCGCCGGTCGACGGATCGTCCGTCCCGTCCGCCGGCACGCCCTCGAAGCCGTCGGTTCGCAGATCTGCCGGCAGGAACCGCTCGTACACCGGCAGCCGCTCGCCCAGTGGCACGCCTGCGTGGTCGGCGATCTCCTCGAGTTCCCGCAGGGCCGGCCAGGCGTACTCGGGGTTGATGTGGTCGTCCGTCACGGGTGAGACTCCACCGAGGTCGTCGACCCCGCAGTCGATCAGCTCTCGAGCGGGCGCGAGATTTGGCGGCACCTGTACCGATACCTCCTCGGGTAAGGCGGCGCGGGCCATCGCCGTCACCCGTCGCATCGTCTCCGTGTCGGGGGTTCCGCCGGACCAGCGCTCGTTGTCCACCACCGGCTGGACGATCACTTCCTGGACGTGATCGTACCGGTCGTGTAGCTCACGGATCGCGAGCAGGCTCTCGGCCCGGTCGCGCCACGTCTCGCCGATACCGACGAGAATGCCCGTCGTGAAGGCCACGTCGAGCTTCCCCGCGTTTTCGATCGTCCGCAGCCGCTGAGCCGGCTCCTTCCGACGCGGACCCGCGTGGGCGTCGACCTCGGCCGTCGACTCGAGCATCACGCCCATGCTGGCGTTGACGCCCGCGACCGTCTCCATCTGCTCGATCGTCTGGTCACCCGGGTTCGCGTGTGGCAGCAAGCCTTCCTCGAGAGCGACCTCACAGGCCGCCCGGAGGTAGGTGTGGATCGAGTCGTGGCCCCACTCCTCGAGTTGTGCGTAGATTTCGGTGTAGCGGTCGTCCGGATCGTCACCGAAGGTAAACAGCGCCTCCGTACAGCCAGCATCGGCACCCTGGCGACAGATCTCGCGGACCTCCTCGAGCGAGAGTAACGAGGCCTGTCCCGGCGGGTCGAAGTAGGTACAGTAAGTACAGGTGTACCGACACGCGGTCGTCAACGGGACGAACACGTTCCGCGCGAAGGTAAGTTCCGACGGCGCCTCGACGTCAGCAGGCTCGACGGACAGGAGGTCGTCGACGTCGCTCGGGTGAATCGAAAGGTCGACGCCGTAGTCGGTCACACCGGAGATCATCGTCTCGCAGTGTCGTCGCCGTCCATATAAGCGCTTACTTCTCGGTGCGACGGCCCGAGCGATTCACCTCGGGCTGGCAAGACATTCGGTCGGCGTCGAAGCGCCGTCCGAATCAGGAATCGGGCTCGACGTCGCTACTGAGATTCGCGTCGACGCGAACCTCCGAATCGGTGATCGTCTCGATGTTGTCGGCCGGAACCTCGAGGTCGTCCTCGCCGGCGCTGCCGCGGCCGAGGCTCTGGATCCAGGCGTTCGTGAGGCTCGGCTCGGGGTCGACGTAGGCGACCTGTTCGATCGGATCGATCTCGGTGACGATTCCAATCTGTTCGCCCCTGACGTCCATCAGGAACTTTCCTTCGTCTTCTGTCGAGAGGACCGACATGGTACCCGAACAAGGATTGTTCGTCGCTAAGTAACTATTGATTTCTTTGAAAGAGTGTGTGGAGACTGAACGAGGGGGATGCCGGATTACGCCGCCATTCGACTCGTCGCTGGTTTAGTGGGCCACGTTACCCTGTCGGGCATTGCGTTGTTGCATCCCGCCCATGTCGTCGACTTGCTCCGAGTTCGCGATCTGTTGTTGGATCATCCGGTGTGCTGCTTCCGAATGGGGGATGTTTTTGATCCTCATGCTCCCGGCCCTGCCGATCCCCTGAATGTAGATATCTCCGGTATCGAGGAACTTGTCCCACCGGTCCTGTCTGTAGGAGGCGTCCTTGGCACGGTTGACGGGAAGACTCTCGCTTCTGGTCGTCGATGGCGTCTCCTTGTACTTGACGAACTGTTGGTCCGTAGCCGCGTATTCGATGATGGTATTTTTCAGGTAGTAGTATTTGTAGCCGACCCACCCGATCGGAGCGACGATCCCGACGGCGAGAAACGCGAGAAATCCCCAGAGAATTCCGTCTAACGCACCTATCGCGAAGACTGCGGCGACGATTCCGAAGATGAACATGATGGCGACAGTCTTCAATTTGTGCAAGACGAGGCTCAACCACGCCGTCCGTAAGTCTTGTTTGGCAACCCACTGAACCTCTTCGTCCGGCGGAACCTGGTTTGTCAACCCACGGGATGGCTCCGTCTCTTCTAACGTTTGCTGTGCTTCCCTCATGTCTGGATCAGCTCCCATACCAACATACTCAAACTCCAACATAATATAGCCTATGTAATCATACTGCCAAATAATGGGCGGATCGGGCAAAGCATAGAAACGCCGCCCCCTTCGACAACGGCTCACTGATCGGAATTCCTAAACCGACTCGGTGTGAATTCGATCCTCCCTAATATCTCTGTTATAGATGCTAAAGACCCGTATTTTACCATCCTGTGCTACTGCTCCGACACGATCGGTTGACCGTTGCCGAAATTCTGGAACCCCTTCTATAGGATTACTCCAATGTAACCTACCCACTATACTCGAGGTAAGTGTATGATTCAGAAACTATATTCTCAGAAGCAACTCGAGCCGGCCGGAGTTCGACGACAGTCGGTCGCGATGGGGCGAGACAGCGGCCAGGTTGGGACAGCACCGTGGCTGGACCAGTCTCCGCGAGGGCGGCGGGATAACCAGTGCTAGATCCGAAAGCGAGTCCTGATACGGACCGTTGTCGTCGGTGCCGGTGATCGCTCGGATGAGGTCACCAGTCACCGGTAACACGCGACAAGGATTCATATGAGTGGGTGTCCGAAGCCAACGAACGAGCACGAACTGTCCCGACGGCGTCGACGATGTCGTCTCCCTCGCCACCGACATTACCGTCTACGTAGTCGACGCCGATATCCACGAACCGGGAACGGGTACAGCACGGAACGCTCGATCACGACCACAACTGGGTCGAATCCGCCTCGCCAGCCGACAGACCGTCGCTCGAGGAGGCCGAACAGGAACGCGACTCGAGCGCCAGGTCGGTGACGACGACACAGCGAGTGGCGGAACGTCGACGAGGTCAGCTCTCGCCGCGGTGTCGTTCCCTCCCTACATCTCGTTCCAGCCGTCCGGAAGTCGAGCGCCGAACTCGAAGCGGCCGTTCAACGACTCGTCTTCGTGGCTGTCGATCTCCTCGACGACCGTCAGGATTCCGTCCCGGTCGATGTGAACGAACGGCTCGTCGGTAAACCGCCGACCGTCGAGTTCGCCCGCGATCTCGTCGTCCGCGAGGCGACCGTCCTCGTACAGTCGATAGATGACGTTTCCGAGCCGAATACCGTCGTCACGGGTGAAACCGAACGAATCGGACTCCGCCCACCGCCCCGTCGTGTCCTCGACACCGATCACACGCGTGACGTTGACCTCGAGTCCGTAGTCACGGTACTGGCCGCCACGGAACGTGCCCTGAATCTCGAACCGTTGTGCACCCGTCGCACTGACGTCCCCCTCGGATAGCTCGCCCCCGCTTGCGATCCCGGACAACTCCACCGTCTCGTCGCCGACCGTCATGATCGCCGTCCCCGGATCATCCGGTATCTCGACACCGTCGTGGGGATCTGTCCACCCATCTTCGGACTCGAGTCGAATCGACTCGCCACCACCCTCACCTGCGCTTTCGGCCTCGGTTTGAGTTCCCTCGTCACCGGCTGGATCGCTCGCGTCGGTCCCACCGTTGGCGTTCTCGCCACCGTTTGTGTCGTCGTCGTCGCCGAGACATCCCGCTATGCCGGCGATGCCGACCACACCACACGCTCGTACCAGCGATCGTCTCCCTATCGGTCGATTCGCCGTCGTTCGTCTCGAAAAATCCATACGCAACTCACACACGCAGCGTTCCTAACGTTCAGGTTACTCTCCGTCCATCCCGTAGATTACTCGGTCGTAACCGGTAGGCCCCCCATCGTAACGGTGTGACACGGTCTGTTGTCCGTATGAATTACCTAGACAGAAAATCGAACGCCCCCGACATCGAGTCGTCGAACCCGGCGGTAGAGTCCGATTCGTCGGTTTCCGACGTACTCGAGGCCAGCAGCCTTCATCAGGGACGCACTCGTCTTTCTCAGTGCGGTCTCGAGTCCGTGCGGAGAGCGCCCGATTAGGCGGTTACGGAACATCACTGGCGATCGAATACTAGAATATCGTCCGCACTGCCCCAACCGCGACGGCGACGATGGCCGTGTGATAGATCACCGTCGACGTGAACGCAAAGAACACGAGTGGCGAAACCGGGTAGCGCGCTATCCCTGCTGGGACGAAGATCAGCCCACGGAGATACGGAACGAAGTTCGTGACGAACACACCGATGCCGCCGTACTGCTCGAGCCACCGTTCCGCCTGGTCGATCCGGTCGGGCGGGATGTGTATCCGCGATGACGACTGGATCGACGACAGTCCCTCGCGCCGTGCGAGATAGTAGATGAGCAGTTGGCCGATGACGTAGCCGGCACTCGAAACGAGAACGATACCCGCGGTTTCGATGCGGTTCGCAGAGATTGCCAACACGTATCCGGGCAGAATAACCGATGTCGGGAGCGGTTTCCCGACGAACGCGCCTTTCAACACGAAGACCGCGAACAGGGCTGGAAAGCCCACGTACAGGAGAACGGCAAACAGCACGTCCACAAGCGTCTCGAGCATCGGGGTCTGTACTACTTTGGCTGAGAGAGGATAATACCACCTGTCGACGCGCGCGATTCGAGATGTGGGCGCAAGAGCTCGGTTTAATCGCTCCGTTGTGTCGTCTCGACGTTGACTGTACGCTTACTAAAGGGAAGCTGTGACTGCAATCGTCTGACGAGCGGTCGATCCTCGATCGTAATCGCGACCCACGGAAGCAACAACACCGCGGCAGTGAGCACTGTGTATCCAACGATTTCCCCGAAGAAAGCCACTGGCGTAAACGCCCCGTCAGTGGCTGCAACCCCAACCAGTATCGAGACGAGACGAAGCACCGCGATACCGACGAGGGTGACGGACCCAAGTACCAAGACTGCAGCCCCGCTTTGGGTGGTCGACCGATCCTCGATGTAGTGCCAGCCGACCAAGCCGCCGATCGATGCGCCCAGTGTCAACGTCAGAAAGACACGGGAACCAAGCAGTGCCGCGACAACAGCGATGACGACCGCGAGTGCAAACATCGGGCCAGGCTCGAACAGCCCTTCGTCGCGTGTCCAGACGCCGATGGCAACCAGCGCGAGCCCGAGTGCAACGCCGACGACGACGTCACCGAGATAGTGAACGCCCATCACGACCCGTGAAAACGCGACGATCACGATTACGCTCCCGGCCAGAAGATAGCGTCGGAGGCGGGTACTCCACTCCACCGTCACCGCTAGCGCCCCGTAAAACGCCGAACTGCCCATCGCGTGGGCACTCGGGAACGAATACCCAGGATACCCCTCCGGCGCAAACGCCAATTCCGGACGGGGTAACTGAACGACACCTTTCAGTCCAGCCGACAGGGCCAGGGCCGCGACCCCGACGGCGATCACGAACACTCGGTCCCGGCGGCTCTCGAGCGCGCCAAACCAGTAAATGAGTACACCCAAGACGAGCAACAGCGCGCCGTCACCGAGATGTGTGAGTGCGGCAAACACGGAGGCAAGTGGCTCGACGAGCCCACGAACCCACTCGTTGGTCGACGGATCCCAGAGAAAGACAGATCCCTTCACAGCACGGATACAGGAGGACATACGGTAAAAAGCATATCGGCTTCGAACGTTCTCGAGGGCGACGACACGGTCAGAGCTACCGATGACGGCCTCTCGGAGCGAGTACCCTACCAGCCGCCCGACGCATCTTGATACGGACCGCGATGCGTCGGTTCCGGCCGATCGCAGACCGGCGGACGGTCGACCGGCAATCAGTCATCGCAGGCCGTGTGTGGTATTTGAGCGGTGAGTCTACTCCCGCTCCGGAACTGTATCGAGGGTAATCATCACTCGGACAACCGTTTGACCTAATCGGAATTCCTGGACGGAGGCGACCCACGTTCACAAGCTGAGTGGGCCAACTCGGATTTGAACCGAAAGAAGACGTTCCTGCTCGCTTCGCTCGCGGGCTGTGACTTCTAGGGCTCAAATCCGAGTTGAGTTCCATACCGGTGGCTCGCGAATATGCTCGCCACCAGAATATGGGCCAACTCGGATTTGAACCGAGAGCCTCCACCTTATCAGAGTGGCGCTCAACCTAATTGAGCTATTGGCCCGCTCTGCACTGAATAGTTGCTGGGTGGTACGTTTAAGCGTTTCTTTCCGTGGATGCCGTGAGAACCGCTAGCGAGCGTGGCGATCGCGCTCATCGTCGTCTTTCGTGTCCGATGATCTCGAGGCGTCGTCGCCGAAGTCGATCGTATACGAGTCGCTGCCGTTGTCGACGCTGTAGGCATCCTCGCCGAGGTCGTACGTGTTGGTGTCACTCGAGCCGGCGTTCGCGCTGGCGCTCGAGCCCGCCTGTCCGACGCCCTCGCCCTCCGGGAAGCCGTAGGTCCAGACGGTACCGCTGACCAGCCCGTCGGTCTTCTTGTCCGCGTAGGGGACGATCACGAACCGCTTGAGGCCCGCACGGATGGGGATTCGGGTAAGCGGGAGCACGAGCAGGAAGCCGATGAGGTCGGTCACGAGCCCGGGCGTGAGCAAGAACGCGCCGGAGGCGATCAAGAGCCCGCCGTCGAGCAACTCGTTCGTCGGCGGCTCGCCCTGGGCGAGCGTTCGTTGCATCTTGCGAAGGGTCCGCCGACCCTCGGCGCGCACGAGCAACATCCCGATCAATCCAGTGAGGACGACGAGCAGAACCATCCCGATCCAGCCGAGTACCTCGGTCTGGCTCACGACGATCGCGAGGATCACCGCGTCCAGAAACGGGATGAGCAACAGCGCGAAGATCCACCGGAGCATGCCCCGGTATAGCCGACCGAGGGTCAAAACCCTTTACTCTCGAGTCAGGTTCAGTTGCCGCCGTCGGACCGGCGGCGTGATCGCTGTCGACCCGTGAGCGAAGGGCTTACGCCTGGGACGCCCGGACGATTCGGTATGAACGACGAGACACGCGTCGAGTGGCGCGAGTGGGGCCAAGCGGCGTTCGACGAGGCGGCCGAGGCCGACGTCCCCGTGTTACTCTCGCTCACCGCGACGTGGTGCGATCACTGCCACGAGATGGACGCGGAGACGTACGCGGAGCCACGCATCGCAGCGAACGTCAACGACAGCTTCGTTCCGATCCGCGTCGACGTCGACCGCCGACCCCGTGTTCGAGACCGGTACAACATGGGTGGGTTCCCCTCGACTGTCTTTCTCGCCCCCGACGGCCGGGTGCTGACGGGCGCGGGCTATCTCGGCCCCGACGGCATGCGGCAGGTGCTCGATAGCGTGCGTACGATGTGGCAGACCAAAGGCGACGGTGCGGCCCGCGTCCCGCGGTCGCTGCGCGAGGACGATCCGCCGGCTGGCGACCTCTCGCCCGACGTCGAAGCTGCAATGCTCGGTCAGCTGACCGAGACTTACGACGAGGTCGCCGGCGGCTGGGGCGGGAGCCCGAAGTTTCCGCTCCCCGACGCCCTCGAGTTCGCACTCAAGCGCGATCGAGAGATGGCGCTTCGGTCGTTCGACGCGCTGAGCGCGAACCTCCTCGACGAGTACGACGGGGGATTCTACCGGTTCGCGACCGAGCGCGACTGGTCGGGACTCCACTACGAGAAGCTGCTCGACTCGAACGCCGCGTTGGTCCGCGCGTTCGCGAACGCGTATCTCCACACCGGTGGCACGGAGTATCGCGAGCCCGCAGAGCGAACGATCGAGTTCCTGACGACGACGCTGTGGAACGACGACGTCGACGCCTTCGCCAACAGCCAGGCACCCTGCGAGGACGCCGCCCACGGGCTCGACGCCACCGACCGCGCGACGGCACCCGAGCCGCCGATCGACGACGGCGTCTTCGGCGGCCCGAACGCGCTCGCGATCGAGGGGCTCCTGACGTACTACGCCTACACCGACGACGACCGCGCCCGCCGGTACGCCGAGCGCGCACTCGAGACGCTCCGGGCTGAACTCCTCGCCGACGGCGTCGTTCGACACGTCCACGGCCGGGCCGTGGCGGACGACGGCGAGTCGGCCGAGCCGACGTGTCTGCTCGCGACCCAGGCGCGAGCGCTGTCCGCCCTGACGACTGCCGGGAGCGTCCTCGAGACGGACGCGTTCGCAGACGCGACGTCGGTCGCGGACGCGACGATCGACCGACTCCGCGACGGAGACTCGTTTCTCGACGGACCGGCGTCGGGTGTCGGTTTGCTCGAGCGCCCGCTGCGACCGCTCGACTCGAACGTCGCGTTCGCGGACGCGCTGGTCGATCTCGCCGTCCTCACCGGCGAGGATCGCTACCGGACCGTCGCGCGCGAAACGCTCGAGTCGTTCGCCGGCGCGAGCGATCGGTTCGGCGTCCAGATCGCCCGGTATGCGACGGCGGTGTCGCGGCTGCTCGAGGGCCCGCTGGTGATCCGGGTCGGCGACAGCCCCGGATCTGACCTCCACCGGGCGGCGTTGCGCATGGCCGACCACGAGAAGGTCGTCGTCCCGGCGGCGACCGACGACCTCGAGTTGGGGATGGCCCGCGTCGAGTTGAACGAACGCACGTCGGCGGCTGTCGAAACTCCCGAGAAGTTGAGTGAGCGCGTCCGAGACGTTCTCGACTGATAGCGACTCTGGACCGCAGTTGCACACGGCCGCACAAAACTACCACAGTGTTTATATTTCTCCGGTGGCTCCTCTCACGATATGGCCAGTCTCAGGGATCTCGGACTCTCGGAGTACGAAGCGCGGGCGTATCGGTCGCTACTACAGACCGGCCCCACAACGGCCAAGGAGTTGTCTCGTGCGAGCGACGTCCCGATGGGACGGATCTACGATGTGTTGAACAACATCGAGCAGTACAACCTCGTCCGGAGTCAGACGGCGAGTCGACCGAAAAAGTACGTCGCAGTCGAGCCCCAGACCGCGCTCGACCGTCTGCTCGAGGACAAGAAACGCGAACTCGAGGAGAAGGCCGACCAGTACGAGTCGATCGTCGACGATCTCTCGAGTGAACTCGACGCGGCCGAGCCGGTCGAAGATCAGTTCTGGACGGCCGCGGTCGGTCCGGAGGAGACGACCGATCTCCTGTTAGAGCGGCTGGCAGCGGCCGACGACCGGATCGTGATGGTCGCCGCCGATCCGGTCCCCGAGCGGGACATCCAGGCGGTCAGCGAGGACGTCACCGCGGAACTCGAGGACGCCCTGGACCGCGGCGTCTCGATCGACGTGTTGATGACCAGGCATTTGGTGTCGTCGCTCTCCGAGAAGGTCGGCGAGCGGTACCGGGGGGTCCTCCAAAACCGGGCCGAATTCGACGTTCGGACGACCGACGACGTAACCGGCTCGTTCAACCTCATCGACGATATCGAGGTCTGCATTCAGGTCCCGAACCCGCTCTCCTCGGGCGACGCGTTCGGGATGATCGACCTCAAGGATCCGGAGTTCGCCGCGAACGTCCGCGAGGAGTTCGTCCCGCGGTGGGAAAACGCGGAGCCGCTGACGTTTTGAGCAGGCTCACTGAGAGGGTGTCTGCGATGACCGATTGTCGGTCGATCGCCTGCCTGTGATCGGACGGCACGGACCCAGCGAAGTCGGTATCAACTCTCGCCGTTGACTTCCTCGCGCAGCCGTCCCATCTCGACGACGCGCTCGGCGTGGGCGTTGTGCTGGTGGATCGACTCGTCGTTCGACTGTTTCATCGTGATGACGGCGTCGTCCGCGAGATGGTCGAACTCGTCGACGACCCCCTCGGCCATCGAGCGCACGCAGTCCTCGACGAACTTCGCGTCCGAGTGTGCCGCGAAGGTCATGTGATCCTCGTCGGGGCGTTTCGCGAGGTTGTAGATGCGTGCGCTCATCGCGTCGCGGGCGATGTCGATCACGTCGTTTAAATCGACGTCCGGATCGCCGGCCGCCTCGACGGTTAGCGTCGCGTGGCCCCGCTGGGAGTGACCCGGCTGTGGAACTTCCTCTAAGAACTCGGTTATCGTCTCCTCGTCGACCTCGAGATTCTCGAGCGTCTCTTTTGCTCGCGCGGCGGACATCCCCTGCGAGCAGGGACAGACGGTCATCCCCGTCACCTCGGCACCAATTTCCTCGCGGGTGCCCTCGTCGGTCGCCGTCGCGGCGGCGACGATGTCGACGGTGTGTTGGGTCTCGCGGTCGGTCGCCGGCGTCTGCTCGCGGCGCATGAACTCCGCTGTCATCGACACCTCGGCTTTCGACGTGTAGTCGTGTTTCTCGAGTAAGCGTTCGGCGGCGTCGCCACAGACCTCTTCGACGCGGTAGGCCTCCTCGCGGGTCGCGTCCTCTAAGATCTCGTCGATGACCTCCATGTTGCGGCTCATGTCCGCGCCCTTGCGCCAGGCGGGCAGATCGACGAAGACCTCGAACTCCGCCGTAAAGACGAGCGGGCGCTTGTCCTCGCGGGCGATCTTGACGAGCTTTTCGACGCCGGTGACGCCGACCTGACTCAGACCGACGGTGACGTCGGGCGAGGTCGCCTGCACGTCCGGAAGCTGGTGACTCATTGCCCGTACTCGGGCAAGCGGCCGATTAGGCCTTTCGGAAGGGGCACCTCGACGGAAAGGAGAGTCGCGGTCCGTGCTCGAGGCGAACCTCGGCTGAAGACGCGGCGTCCGTCGACCGACCACTCGAGTTCCTTTAAGTGCTTCTGGTCACAAGGTGAAGATACGACGGAAGAACGGTCGATTCTCGAGGTCGTTTCGTGCCGAGTGACGACGTTCCGGACCGCTTTTAGGCCGCTCTCGAGTAGACGCCTCCATGCTCTCCGGGACGGCCGGCGCCCTCGTCTTCCTGGCTGCCGGCGCGGTCGCACTCTACGCCGGAGCCGAGCTACTCGTCGCCGGGGCCGGTCGGCTCGCGCTGGGGATCGGACTCCGCGCGGCGACGGTCGGCGTGACGGTGATCGCGTTCGCGACGACCGCGCCCGAACTGTTCGTCGCGACGATCGGCGCGCTCGACGTCTCGACGGACCTGGGGCTCGGTGCCGTCCTCGGCTCGAACGTCGCCAACATCGGACTCGTCCTCGGAGTCGCGGCGCTCGTCAAACCGCTCTCGGTGACCGAACGGGTCATGCGACGACACGTCCCGTTCATGGTGTTCGCCGCCCTCCTACTCGTCGTCCTCGGGGCCGACGGTGTGATCGGACGCCTCGAGGGGGTGATCTTTCTGCTCGTCCTGGCTGGATTCACGGCGTATCTAGTGTACAATGTGGGTGCGGATCCGGCACCTATCGCCGAGGAACCCGATGCCGGCGAGGGAATCCGGGGGCGGGACGTCATGCTTGTCCTCGGTGGATTACTCGCGCTCGTGGTCGGCTCGCGATGGCTCGTCGCCGGCGGGAGCGATCTGCTCTTCGCGCTCGGTTTCTCCGAGTTGTTCGTCGGACTCACCGTGTTGGCCCTCGGTACCTCGCTTCCCGAACTCGCGGCGTCGGTCGTCGGTGCCGTCCGCGGCGAGACGGCGTTCGCGATCGGCAACGTCGTCGGCTCGAACATTTACAACGTCTTGGCCGTCCTCGGCATCGTCGCGATCATCACCCCCATTTCGATCGCCCCCGAAACGCTCCGATTCGAGTTCCCGTTCCTGGTCGTCTTCACGCTCGTTCTCGTCGCGATGATGGGCTACGGTCGTCGACTCTCGCGGATCGACGGCGCGATCCTCGTCGCCGGCTACGGTGTCTTTGTCTACCTGCTGATACCCTGACACAGCTAGCCTCGCGACTCCGGGGCAACTGCGCCGGACCGTCCCGTCCGAAATCCGGCGATTTAACGCGGTCGGTCACCGAAACCGGATATGACTGACATCGCGATCGTCGAGAGCCGGGCCGACCGCGCGTCGACGCACATCTGCGATCGGCTTCGTGACCTCGAGTCCTGGACGGAACGGACGGACGGGGGCCGTCCGGACGCCGATGGCGGCGGAACGTACTACTGGACCGATGGGTTCGAACTCCGCTCGTTCGCGGATCTGCATCTCGAACTCGAGACCTCCGCTGCGGCCTTCGACTGCGAACCCGATCTGCTCGTCTTCGCCTCGCGTCACGCCGGCGACACCGGCCCGCTCCTGACGGGACACTTTACTGGTAACGTCGGCCCGGCGGAGTACGGCGGCGACGATTTCGCCGTCGCCGAGGCCTGCCCGAACGCGCTCGTCCGTTTGCTCGAGGCGTTCGACGAGTACGCGCCCGACGGCTACGACGTGGGAATGGAGTGTACCCACCACGGGCCGACCGACGTCGGCTGTCCGTCGCTGTTCGCCGAACTCGGGAGCGACGACGAGCAGTGGGACGACCCCGACGGCGCGGAGGCAGTCGCTCGCGCGATCCTCGAACTTCGGGGTGTCTCGCCTCACGCCGAGCCGATCGGGGCCGGGTCGACGGGTGGCGGGGATGGTGACCCGACTTTCCGCCGGCAGATCGTCGGCTTCGGCGGCAACCACTACGCCCCCAGGTTCGAGCGAATCGTCCGCGAGACACCGTGGGCCGTCGGCCACGTCGTCCCCGACTGGGCGCTCGCGGAACTGGGCCATCCGTCGGCACACGCGGACGTCCTCGAGGCCGTCTTCGCGGCGAGCGGGACGCAACTCGCGGTGATCGACGACGACCGACCCGTTCTCGCGGAGACGATCGAGGAACTGGGATACCGGATCGTCAGCGAGACCTGGCTTCGCGAGGTCGGCGACCGGCCCCTCGAGGTCGTCGAAACGGTCGAGAGCCGTCTGGGAACTGTCGAGGACGGGATTCGATTCGGCGAGCGAATCGCACCCTCGGTCGCGGTGATCGATCTGCCGACCGACCTCGTCGACGTCGCGGAGGGGATCGACGCCGACCGGGTGCGCGAGATCGTCACGTCCCACACCGTCGCGTTCTCGACCGAAAACGGCGGTAGTCGCGTCGGGGCTCGCGCGGCGGTTCCCCAAGGCGATACCGACTCGAGGATCGCCATCGGCGAGGCGCTCGCGGACGTCCTCGCCTCGACGTTCGATTCCGTCACCGTCGAGGATGGCACTGTCGTCGCGGCGGAGGCGGCGTTCGATCCGGAACTAGCGAGGAAGGCAGGCGTTTCGGAGGGACCTGCGTTTGGCAAACTCGCGAACGGCGAGGCGGTCACCGTCGATGACGAACGTATCACGCCCGAGAGCGTTCACGTCGATCGAACGCATCGGTTCCAGCTATAAACTGACAGAGACCTGGTGGTAATGTTCAGATACCAAGTGACTGCGACGAGATATCGAATAGATATATGTTGTATACGTAATCGAATAATAATGTGTCAGACACACGGCTGACGTGTAGGGGAAAGGTAATTATGCTTCGCCCTTTAGAAGGTCTCAAGAATGGACTCACTCATCGACGACGCCATCGACGAGGCCGAGGACGGAGAGCCGGCGGAGGCTCTCGAGGACGGCCAGTCGGCGGACGAGTCAGCGAGCGGCCGAGAATCGGGGACGATGACCGACGAGGAACTCGCGGACGTTCTTCAGGATCTCCAGACCGACATCACCGTCGTCGGCTGTGGCGGTGCGGGCGGTAACACGATCGACCGCATGGACGAGGAGGGCATCCACGGCGCGAAACTCGTCGCCGCCAACACCGACGTCCAGCACTTAGTCGAGATCGAAGCCGACACGAAGATCCTGATGGGTGAAGAGAAAACCGGCGGCCGCGGCGCTGGCTCCCTGCCACAGGTGGGTGAGGAGGCCGCCCTCGAGAGCCAACAGGACATCTACGACGCGATCGATGGCTCCGACATGGTGTTCGTCACGGCGGGACTCGGTGGTGGCACCGGCACCGGTTCCGCTCCCGTGGTCGCCAAGGCTGCTCGCGAGGCCGGCGCGCTGACGATTTCGATCGTCACGACGCCGTTTACAGCGGAAGGCGAGGTCCGGCGGACGAACGCCGAGGCGGGCTTAGAACGGCTTCGTGACGTCTCCGATACGGTGATCGTCGTCCCCAACGACCGCCTGCTCGACTCCGTCGGCAAACTGCCCGTTCGCCAGGCGTTCAAAGTCTCTGACGAAGTCCTGATGCGCTCGGTCAAAGGCATCACCGAACTCATCACGAAACCCGGCCTCGTCAACTTGGACTTCGCCGACGTTCGCACGGTGATGGAACGCGGCGGCGTCGCCATGATCGGTCTCGGCGAGTCCGACTCGGAAGCGAAAGCCGAAGATTCGGTGAAGACCGCGCTCCGCTCGCCGCTGCTCGACGTCGACATCTCGGGTGCGAGCTCCGCGCTCGTCAACGTCACCGGTGGCAACGATATGTCCATCGAGGAGGCCGAAGGCGTCGTCGAGGAGATCTACGACCGGATCGATCCCGACGCTCGTATCATCTGGGGAACCTCGATCGACGAGACCCTGGAGGGCAGCATGCGCACGATGATCGTCGTCACCGGCGTCCAGTCGCCCCAGATCTACGGCCGGCCGGAGGGCGAGGCCGTCCAGCCCGAGATGGGCGACGACATCGACTTCGTCGACTGAGAGTTACGTTCAGAGTCCATTACCCGGCTTTGGGATCGCCACTTCCGGCGAGACGAACACCATCACCGACGGGCACAGCGAACGCCTGCTGGCGTCGTCCCGAGCGTCCCTGTTCTCCGGCGCAGTTTCGGATCATATATCGGATGTCTGTCACACAAGTGAGCGTGTACAGATGGTAGAAAACATCAACTTCTCGTTAAGTCATCCACGTCTCGTCGCAGTCGTCTCCCGTATCGAAGGCGAATTTCACGGGCTTCGTCAAGACTGACGTACTCGTGCCCGTCAATTTTCTGTGTGAGTGGCTCGTATTCCCGAACGTCGAACCCCATTCGCTCGAGGTACGCAGAGAGCTCTGATGACTCTCTCCCATCGTGTATCGCTTCCTCGACGTAGTCAAGTACGGCATCGAATTCGGGAATCGTGATTCTCTCTTCTGTCACGTTACCGGTGGCGCCTTCGATACGAACTTCTGCGTGATGGAGCTGCTCCATTATGGTACCGATTTCCTCGGCTAGACGGAGAATCTGGCTCGGAAGCGACGTGTCGGGTGCGCGCCACTCGACGGTTGGCATCTCGTCACGTAATCTGACTGGCGTCCACACGATATCTTGTGGGGAGAAACTGGCATCGATATCGTTTTCTTCGACTCCCTCGTTCATGGACGCTCGTTTGAACGAATCGAAGAGCCGGTCGAGTTGTCTCTCCCACTGTCCGACGGTATTGACGTAATCCCAAAGCTGGCCGTGTAGGGGGAAGTATTCATAACACTTCTTCCGGTAAATATATGCGCGAGCACTGTTTGCAACCCGCTCCCCCTGGAAGTACGGAGAGGAATTCAACAGGCATAGCGCCGGATCGAGGCTGGCAAGTACGTTGAGTTGATCTGTGACGTTTCGCTTCTCGAAATGGAGATGCGTCCCGGCACAGTGTTTCGCGTAGGCAAAGTTATCGCCGAGCACACGCTTTTGTATCCGGCTTCGTTCGCTGGGTCGAACCTCGATCGATTCACTATTGAGTGGCGTCCCGAGCGGGACGAGCATTTTGTCGAGTTCGTCGGCTTTGAGGAGGAGCTCGTCTAGTAGTTCGACGAACGTCGATCTCAGTGCCGAATACGTCTCACATGGTGGGGTTTTCACCTCGAGTAGCGGATACACGAACTCCTCCTCGACGAACGCCGAATACTCCGTGAGCTCCCCTGGATCCGCGAGCGCGCCGTCCTGATCGACGACCCAGTACTCTACTTCTATGCTTTTTTGCATCGATTTGTTATCCTTCTGACTATGGCTCATGGTGATCGCACCTCGTTCCTAATTGAGCAATATCTCTCGAACCCGTTCGAGTGAGTCCGCTATTTTGGCTCCCTTGTAGCCGAAGATCTCCGAGTATCCATCAGCTGACATCAATATCGGGTGAAACGGGTCATCTGTGATCAGTCCCCGTCCATCGACGCTTGCATACGTCGTCCCCGCTGGGACTGATTCGAAATTCGTGACGTGAACCTCGTAGGATACCCCGGACGGTTTTCCAATCGGGTCGGCCATATGGAAGAAATTCGGGTCTGCGGTGGGTGGTTCACCAGGCAGAGCATCCACTAGCTTGAGAAACGCTTCGGCTTGGTGTTCGGCGGCCACGGCCGCTTCCTCTGTGCCCTGTGGACCGACTTCGATTTCGACGGAGAGTCCACAGGACGTGATCGCCCCCTCGTTTACACCCCAGTGGTCGACGACGTGTGGGACGGGCATCCGCGCTGCAAGATCGAACTGGCGGGGCTGAGAACGGTGGATGAGTGCAAACGGTGTGGGCTGGGAGTGGGTACCGTGCAGTGAGAGTGTCGTACGGTCCTGAACCAACTTTCGGAGGTGAGCGGCGAGTCGTTGCTCACGATCACCGGTTGGGTTGCCAGGGAAGGCACGATTGAGGTCCGAGTCCAGATATCGTTCACCGGCGTCGACTGCGGCCGGATTGGCGACGACGAACGCGACACCCCGCTTTAGGTCGAGGTCCGCCTCCCGCAAACGGCGTACTGCACGGACGCCGCCGGTCTCGTCGCCGTGGATACCACCAACAACCACAACCTCCGGCTCTCCCGGACCTCGAGTGGTCACATCGAGTGGGGTCGTTTCATTTTTCACGTTCTTCCCTCGAGTTGGAGGGAGACATCCCGATACCGTTAAACTTCTGTCTCTCAGACTACTCTAGGAACGCTCATTTAACCCAAAATAAAAAGTATATCACATATTTTCTGACGTCACTCTCGGTTGACCGCTTGATGGATCTCGGGACACGTTGATACTCGACGTCAACAGCGGGACGTACGATACGGCCTGCGATGAGTCGGTTCCAGCGGATCGCAGAACGGTCGGCGATCGGTCAGTCGTCGGCCGCCGCCGTCTCGCCGCCTTCGGCCTCGAGGTCGCTTTCGATGCTCGGCGGGTAGACGCCGCGCTCGAGTCTCAGGTCGGATTGTGGGCGGGCCATACAGGTCAGGGCGTAGTTCTCGGCTTCCTCCTCCGTGAGGCCGCGTGCGGCCGGCTGGGTGACCTCCCCCTCGAGGACTTCGGCTGAACAGGCCAGACACATCCCGACGCGACAGGAGTATTCCTGGGCGATTCCCTCCTCGAGACACCGGCTGAGAATGGTTTCTTTCTCCGAGCAGGTGATCGTCTCCCCCGTCCCGACGAACTCGATGGTGTACTCAGTCATGCGAGTCGCTACGGAGGACCGGACTAAAACTCTTTATTACGGATCTGACCCGTCGGATACGACGAAAGTCCGGGAGTCGGACGCCTCTTCGGCCGTTCCGGCCTGCCCGGGTGAACCTCGGCGTCGTGTCGAAACTCACGCGAACCTGCTATGACACGCTCGAGGTCACCGACGCGAGAGCAGCCCAGACAGAAGACTTATTCTTCAGCTTCATAGTCCAGGTTCCATGACTCTCAGCCGTCGTCAGCTCCTCCAGTGTGTCGGCGCCGGGGTTACCCTCGCAACCGTCGGGAACCCGGTATCGGCGTCGCCGCCAGCGTCGACGACGGAGACTCGAAGGGTGTTCGTCCACCCGCGGAACGGGCTGCTCGGCGACCTCCTCGACGTGGTCGAGGCCGTCGGTGGCCGGACGCTCCTCGAGTACGACAACTTCGAGTTCGTCGTCGTGGAGGTTCCGTCAAACCGCCTCGAGGAGCTCACGGACGCGCCGGCGGTCGCGTTCGTCGAGGACGACGGCGAGACGAAAATTCCCGACGGCTGGTCACCGTCGCTCCTGGAGTTTCTGTTGGGGCCGGATCGTTCGGACTGTTCCACTCACTCCGACCAGCGAGCGCCGTGGGGCCTCGAGCGGATCGGTGCCGACGAGGTCGACGCGGACGGCGCCGGCGTCGACGTCGGCATTCTCGATACGGGGATTCAGACCGATCACTGTAGCCTCGAGGTCGCGGGCGGTCGGAACTTCACGGGCTTTGGATCGCCAGGTGACTACGAGGATCGCCACGGACACGGGACCCACGTCGCCGGTATCGCCGGTGCGCTCGACAACGGCCTCGGCGTCGTCGGGACGGCGCCGAACGCGGACCTCTATGCCGTGAAAGTGCTCGACGACGACGGAAACGGGCGGTACAGCGAACTGATCGCCGGCATCGACTGGTGTCTGTCGAACGACGTCGAACTCATCTCGATGAGCCTCGGCGGCGAAACCGAGAGCGCCACGGTAGCCGAGGCGATCGAGACCGCACACGCCGCCGGCCACCTGCTGCTCTCGGCGGCCGGAAACGGGGGGAACCCGGGGAACGGCTCCTGTGAGGCGGAAACGATGACCTATCCGGCGACCCACGAGAACGTCCTCGCGGTCGCGGCGATGGACGAAGACGACACGTTGGCATCGTACAGCAGCGTCGGCGACGCCGTCGATCTGCTGGCGCCGGGGACGGACGTCGAGTCGACGTTCGCCGGCAACGAGTACGCCGAGGCCAGCGGAACCAGCATCGCCTGTCCGTTCGTCACCGGCGTCGCGGCGCTGGTCTGGGAGCGCGAGCAAGCCGATGGGGCGGGTTCGAACGAGGCAGTTCGGCGGACAATCACCGAAACCGTGGAGCCGGTCCTCGAGAGCTGCGAGGACGGCCACGGGCTCGTCGACGCTCGGGCAGCGCTCGAGGCGGAGACGGACGGCGACGACTCGCTCGCGGATAGCGGAGAGGGTAGTACGTCCACGGATGGGAGCGAAGATGGCGGGCTCGTCGGCCGGGCCGGAACGGCACTCGAGTGGGTTTCGGACGCGATCACGGGCGTTCTCGAGTGGGTTCGCGGGCTGGGTCGGTAGGCAAGTCCGCCCGCTACACGCACAACGGCCGGGGGACCGAGGTGTCGCTGGTGACTACAGCCCGGCGACGTCCTCGATGGCGTCTGTCAACGCCTGGATCGACTCGAGGTCGTGTTCGCCCATGTGACCGACACGGAACGTCTTCTCGCCGAGTGCGGAGCCGTAGCCATTGGAGAAGACGAAGTCGTACTCCTCGCTGACGGCGTCGATAGTTTCCGCGACGTCGATCCCCTGGGTGTTCTCGATGCAACTGACCGTCTGGGACTCGTAGCCCCCTTCGGGGAACATCTCGAAGTGCTCGTTGGCCCACTCGCGGGTGTATTCGGCCATCTCGCGGTGGCGCGCGTCGCGGGCGTCGTGGCCCTCGGAGAGCATGTGTTTCATCTGCTTTCGGTAGGCGAGCATGACCGGGATGGCGGGCGTCGAGTGAGTCTGGCCCTTCCGGTCGTAGTAGTCGAGCGTGCGCTGGAAGCCGCCGTACCACGAGGCCGAGTCGGACTCGAGTTCCCGTTCGTAGGCGTCCTCGCTGACGACACAGACGGCCAGGCCGGGCGGCATGGCGAAGGCCTTCTGCACCGAGGTGAAGATGACGTCGATGTTGTGTTCGTCGATATCGACGTAGTCGCCGCCGAGCGCGGAGACGGCGTCGACGACGAAGTAGGTGTCCGGATACTCGGCGACGACGTCACCGATCTCCTCGACTGGGTTGCGGACGCCGGTCGAAGACTCGTTCATCACGCACGTGACGACGTCGTACTCGGTGTCGCTTCGCTCGAGCACCTCGCGGACGTCGCCGGGTTTGACCGCTTGCCCCCACTCGTACTCGAGGGTGTCGACGTCCTTGCCGAGGCGTTCGGCGACGTTGGCCTGGCGCTCGCTGAAGCTCCCGCAGGTCGTCACGAGGAGGTTCTCGTCGACGAGATTCAGAATCGAACTCTCCATGAACTCCGTGCCCGACCCCGTCAGAACGATGACGTCGTTGTCGGTGTCGAGAAACTCCTTGGTGTCCTCGACGATGGTCGTGTAGAGGTCGGTCATCCGGTCCATCCGGTGGCCGAACATCCGCTGGCTCATCTCGTCGATGACGTCCTCGCGGACCTCGGTTGGACCTGGAATGTACAGCGTCTTGTCGGGATAGTCGTCCCTGTATTCGCGTTTCTTGGTCACGGAACCACCTAAGTAGAGAGTACTGTATCACGAAAGAGTATGGTACTTTTGGTGGCGCTCGAACAACGAGTCGTATTCAGCGCAGTCGAGTGAACGGCGGTCAGTCGGCGGCTGGTGCCCCACAACGGGTGTCAGCGGAGGGTACCGCGACGAAGACGTTGCCGTCTCCGTCGACGACGACTCCGTTTTCGGCACACGGATCTGCGGGTACGACGCCCGATACTGGTGGGCGGGAGGGGCCGTAGCCGACGACCGGTCCGGCCGTCTTCCAGAGGGTGTCGATCTTGCAGAGTGCGAATCCGACGAGGATCAACGCGAAGCCGACGATCGTCGTGAGCGTGACCGCTTCCCCGAGAACCACCCAACCGACCACCACCGCGACGACCGGCGCTGCGTAGTTGATGAGACTGGCTTCGGTTGCCCCCACCCGCTCGAGCAGAGCGAAGTACAACAGGAACCCACCGGCAGTCGAGACGAGTCCGAGATATGCGATCGCACCGACCGTCGCCGGTGTCGCGGCCGACATGCTCGCGATGTGCTCGCCCGGGTGGGCGAGGCTCAGCGCGTGCAAGAGCACGGCACCGACGGCCATCGCCCACGCCTGCAGGGACATCGTCGACAGCGTCCTCTCGGTTCGCTCGAGGATCACGGAGCCGACCGCAAACGAGAGCGCGGCCGCGAGCAGCAATCCGATGCCGAGTGCCTGTCCGTCGAGCGAGCCTCCTGCGGTGGCGATGGCGACGATCCCCGCGAGACCGACGACCAATCCGAGGACGGCCGGCGCTCGAACGCGGGCCCGTGGCAACACCGCGAGTGCGAGTGGCGGCGTCAGGATCGGGATCAGGCTCATGACGATAGCCGAGACCGCACTCGAGACGTACGACTGGCCGAGAAAGAGGAGGGCAAAGTGCGCGCCGACGAGCAACCCGCCGCCGACGCCGATCGCGATCCAGTCGGCGTTCGTCCGCGGTCGCCACTCCAGCCCCATCGCGAGGACGATACCTGCAAACACGACCGCAGCGACGTCGAATCGCAACGCGGCAAAGAGAATCGGCGGAAGCGACTCGAGTCCGATCTCGATCGCCGTAAACGCCGTCCCCCAGGCAACCGCGAGCGCGGCAAAGAGGAAAACGTCTCTGTTCACGTTCATTTATATCGTTACGGTCTCCCGGGTACTTGTGAGTTTAGATCCGTCGCTATAGAGGGTGTGTGTCCCAAATTCAGAGAGAAATGGTATCGTGGCACGTGCCCAGTTTGGGTGTGTTACTCAGTGAACCGATATAGTCTCGAGTCCGTTGGGTGGGGTCCTCGCGTTCGGAACAGAGCCGGTCGAGAGGATCACCTGGAGTACGTCTCGAGTTCGACGATTCGCCCGTCCTCGAGTTCGAAGAAGTCGGCGAACTCGAACAGGGGGTCGTCCGAATCGAGGACGCGGCCGCGAGCCGCGACCGTCTCACCTTGGCCGACGATGGCAACCAGTTCGTGAGTCGTGTTCGGATTCGGACGGCCCTCGCGCATGAACCGGACGAACGACTCGCGGTCCGGGAACGACCGGTCGGGACGCCGTTGTACGAATCCCGGGGCGAGCACGTCCTCGAGCGCGTCGTACTCGTGGTCGTCGAGTGCGTCGTAGTACCGCCGAACGACCGACCTCGAATCCATCGGAAAGACGTTTCGTCGCTGTCGTAAAAAGTCTGGTACTCGGTGGGTACGCTCGAGGTGGCGGATATATCTATTTCCACACACAACCCATATTCAGCAAACGCTTACACGGTCGGACGGCGTTCGACGACCCGTGCCAACAGCTGATGATTTCCACGCGGTCGCGTCACTCGAGGACGTCGAGGCGTCCGGCCGCGAACTGGCGAGCGTCGAGGGAACGCCGATCGCGATCTTCGCCCACGAGGGCGAGATCCGGGCCGTGAACAACCGCTGTCCGCACATGGCCTTTCCGCTGGTCGAGGGCACCGTCGACGACGGCATCCTCACCTGCCACTGGCACCACGCGCGGTTCGAACTCTCCTGTGGCGACACGTTTGACCCGTGGGCCGACGACGTGCCGACGTACCCCGTCGAGGTCCGCGATGGAACGGTCTACGTGAACCCGAACCCGCCGCGGGACCTGCCACCCGACGAACACTGGGCCGAACGGTTAGAGACCGGACTCGAGGAGAACCTCCGACTGGTCGTCGCCAAATCGACGATCGGGTTACTCGACGCGGGCATCGACTTCCGCGACCCCGTCGAGACGGCGCTTTTCTTCGGTACTCGGTACAACGACTCCGGCTGGGGATCGGGGTTGACGATACTCGGTTGTATGGCGAACGTGATCGGCGACCTCTCACCCGAGGATCGAAAGCGAGCGCTGTACACCGGTGTTCGCCACGTCGCGGACGACTGTGCGGGCGAGTCGGTGAACTTCGACCAGCCGTCGTTTTCGACCGACGCGGTCCCGTTCGATCGGCTGAAATCCTGGTTTCGTGACTGCGTCGAGGTGCGCGATCGGGCCGGCGCGGAACGCTGTCTGCGCACTGCCGTCGCAACCGGTCGCTCCGAAGCGGAACTCGCTGAACTCGTCTTCGCCGCGGCGACCGACCATCCCTACCTCTCGGACGGCCACCTCCTCGACTTCGCGAACACGGCGTTCGAGGCGCTCAAGCACGTCGACGGCTTCGACGATTCCGGTGATGTGAGCGGCCGAGGGAACGAGCCGATCGCTGGCGACGCCCTCGCCGCGGTCGTCGAACCGATCAGGACCGCGGCGCGAAGCGACGAACGCTCGGCGTGGCGCCAGCCGATCGACCTGATCGCCCTGCTCGAGGACGTCTACGGCGGCGACGTCTCCGAGACGAGCGGGCTCGAGGAGCTAGTCGAAGAAGGGGCGGGGACGTCGTGGTCTCGCCCCGACGGATTCCGATCGGCCCTGCTCGCGGACGATCCCGAGGCGATCGTCGACGCGCTCGCGGACGCGGCGGCCGAGGGGGCGACGAGCGAAGAACTCGCAGCCGAGGTCGCCCACGCCGCTGCGACGCGGGTCGCCCAGTTTGGCACCGCCAACGAGTTCGGCGACTGGAACACGGTTCATCACACGTTCACCTACGCCAACGCCGTCCACGTAGCGACGCGGCGAACCGACGCCGTCGAACTCTACCGCGGCGTCTTCGATGCCGGCATCTCGGTCTACCTCGATCGCTTTCTCAACACGCCACCGGCACCGATTCCCGACGCTGGCGAGGAGGACACCGGCCGGGACCCGGACGCCATCCTCAAAGACCTGCGCGAAACGTTCGACGTCGACGGCGAGGTGAACGAATCCGGACGGCTCGTGGCCGAATTCCTCGACTGTGGGGGCAAGTCCGCCGACCTGAGGCGAACGCTGGGCCACAGCCTCCTGTGCGAGGACGCCGGCTTCCACACACTCCAGAACCTCGAGGCCGCGTTCCGACAGTACGACCTCGCCACGGCGGAGGCCGCGGCTCGTGGGGATCGCGCCGACGGCGTCGACGTCGGGAGTGCGCTCGAGTCGCGCCGTCGAATTCCACTGATCGCGACCGCCCGGTACATGTCCGCCCACTTCCCGACGCGACGGGAGGCCGAGCAGACGTTCACCATCGCTACGCGGCTCAATCGAGGCGAGGCGATCCACGAGGGATAATACGGCACCGGTCCGCGGTGCTTTTCTTCCGGTCGTTCGTACGACCACCCGTGGAGTGTCACGTCTACTACGAGGGCGACGACGATCCGAAGAAGTGTACGGCGCGTCGCCTCGAGCAGTTCGACGAGGCGATCCTCTACCGACGGATGGAACAGGTTCCGTACGGGATCGTTCTCAACCCCCACGCGGAGCAAGCGCTCTCGCCGGCGGATCTCGAGGACGGCCTCGGTACCCTCGTCGCGCTCGACTGCTCCTGGGAGTCCGCGGAGGCTGCCTCGTTCCGGATGAACGGCGTCCACCGTGCCCTCCCGTTTCTCGTCGCCGCGAACCCGGTCAACTACGGTCGCCCGTTCCAGCTCACTACCGTCGAGGCGCTCGCTGGCGCGCTCTCCATCCTTGGCGAGCCCGAGCGTGCGGCCGAAATTCTCGAGCCGTTTCGGTGGGGCGAGACATTCTTGACGCTCAACGAGGAACCCTTGCGCCGGTACCGCGACTGTGCGGACTCGACTGATATCGTCGCCGTCCAGGACGATTATCTCGCCGACGACGGGGACGACCACGACGAGGGGGACGAACGGAGCGATCACAGCGGTTAAATGGACGTCGGCCCAACGGCCCGATATGGCCAGCTTCGACGCCGCAGAGAAACGGACGCTCGAGAAGATGATCTGTATGCGCTGTAACGCACGCAACCCGAAAGATGCCGACAATTGCCGCAAGTGTGGCTACGGGAACCTCCGCCCGAAGGCGAAGGAAGCTCGAGCGGCGTAATCGACCGCCTGCGGTCCGGTTTCTTCCGCGTATTCCAGGTCGAGTAGCCGCTTCACTCCGAATCGAACGAGCCGTCTCCGACTTCCTCGAACAGATTCTGGCCCAACTTCTAATCAAAAATACTATCTTTCCTCCGTTTAATTACCGAATGAGATGTTCGAAGGAAATTGCGGTATGAAACAGGAGGAACGCGAACGATTGACAGACGAACGTGAGCGACTCTCGGGAGGTGAGCAGTGATGTACTCGTATCCGTTGCTCGTCGACGGGATTCGAAACGCTCTCGAGGGCCACGTCGTCGGCCTCGTCGAGTTCTTTCCGATTCTCCTCGTCTTCGGGCTCATTCTGTTGCTCGGAGCCGTCGTCGCGAGCAAAGTCCAACCGATCGTTACGACGCTCGGCCGGCGGATCGAACTCGACGAGAAGGTCCGCCGGACCCCCTTCGACGCGCTGTTTTCCGACGGGGAGGTCGCCGTCTCGCGGACGTTCGGACTGCTCGCCAGGTACTACGTCCTGCTGGTCACGTTCTTTGTGGCGATAGAGTGGCTCATCCACCGATATGCGTCGGTTTCCACGAGGTTCATCTCAAATTGGGCGGTCGAGTTCTTCGGCTACGTCCCGCCGATTCTCATGGGGACCGTCGTTCTCTTTCTGGGCTTCTATCTCGCCAGTCACGCCGCCGATCAGGTCCGACAGTCGCCGGTTGCGAAAGGGACCGGTTTCTCGCCGGCGCTCGCCCGTGGGACGAAGATGATGCTGTACTTCGTCGTCCTGGTCATCGGTCTCGATACGATGGGTGTCGACGTAACGATCTTGCATACGTTCGCCCAGGGCATCGCCTACGGCGTGGGGCTGGCCGTCGCGCTCGCAGTTGGCATCGCCTTTGGCTGGGGCGGAAAGGACTACGTCGCCGAGAACATCGAGAACTGGCTCGAGAACTCGAAACAGGTCGCTCACGAATCGCCGGCCGCAACGAGCGACGACTAGCGCCCTGCCCAGACCGGACTACTCGTCGGGGTACTTCGGCTCGCGTTTCTCCGCGCGCTCGAGGGCCGTCTCGACGACGTCGCGGACGTCGCCCTCGAAGACACCGCCGTGGCCGGCGTACATCCGGGAAACGCCATCGGGCATCCGCTCGAGCAGCTCCTCGATGCTCTCGATGAGCCGCTCGCGGGACTGGCCGGCCATGTCGGTTCGGCCGAAGCTTCCGTAGTCGAACGCGCCGTCGTCGTGGACGACGACATCGCCGGAAAACAGCGAGCGATCGGAGACGAACGAGACGTGATCGTCGGCGTGGCCTGGCGTGGAGACGACGTCGAACGTCTCGTCGCCGATCGTCACCTCGTCGCCGTCCGCGAGTGGGTGCGTCCGAGCCGGGTGATTGGCGTAGGCGTAGACGTCGGGATCGAACGCGTCGACGACCGCCTCGAGCTGTGAGACGTGATCGCCGTGTTGATGGGTCACGACGACCGCATCGACGTGGTCGGTGTGCGATCGAATCTCCTCGACGACGCCGTCCCAGGCTCCCGCATCGACGAGCGTCGTCTCCGCGCTGACCGCCAGGAACGCGTTGCAGGTGAACGTCTCCGCATCCTCGGTGACGTGATGAACCTCCATGACCGAACGCTCGCGTTCCGGCGTCAAAACGGTGGCGTCGTCCGAACGGTTCCGCTGGTGTTTATTTCACGATATCAGAGGATACAGCTATCACCGCGGAACTTTTCAACTAGGGACCCGTGTGTTACCACGTATGGGATTCGGGAGCTACGACGAATCCGAGCAACAGGACGTTGACGCTGATTTTGACGAAGACGACGGAGTCAAATCCGGACAGAATAGTCACGAGGGGACGATCGAGTTCGAGAACGGCGCATCCAGCGACGAGCTACTCGATCGGTTGAAAGAGATCAAAGACGACACGGAGTGACGAAACCAGGAACGCGGGCGCTTGGCATCGCCGAATCGTACCAGAGCAACCGGAGCCAGAGCACGCTCGCCGGCGCCGTCGTACGCGCCGACGGCGCCGTCGTACGCGCCGACGGCGTCGTAGACGGACTCGCCTACGGCTCGTGCACCGTCGGCGGCACCGATGCAACCGACGCAGTCACGTCGCTCGTCGACGACACAGCGCGGCCCGACGCCCGGTACGTCCTGGTCGGTGCCGTCGCTCCAGCCTGGTACAACGTTCTCGAGCTCTCGACGATCCACGAGCGGTGTGACCGTCCCGTGATCGCGGTCACGTTCGAGGCGAGCGATGGTCTCGAGGACGGCATTCGCGAGGCGTTCGACGGCGCGGCCCTCGAACACCGCCTCGAGGCGTACCACGACCTTCCCGAACGGCGGGCGCTGTCACTCGGCGACGACACCGTCTACGCCAGGGCCGTCGGCTGTGAGTTCACGACGGCCACGGAGGTTCTCGAGGCGTTTACCCACTCGGGTGGCCGCCCCGAACCCATCCGTGTCGCGCGACTGGCTGCTCGAGCCGCCGACCGGTACGCACCGGCGTAAGCCGGTCTGCCGTCCATCTCTCAACTGGGTTACTTCGAAGTAGGCGTATGAGTTACTTCGATCGTAGCTAACAGTCAAGCGTTCCCCGGCCAACGCGTCGATATTGTGGAACTGAGGGCGCGTGAACGCGACGATCAACGTAATAGTCGGTGGGGGGCTCTTCGTAGAACCCGACCGAGGAACTTAGAAGACGCGACGGAAGGCCGGTCGGGTTCGACTCGACGGGACGTTCTCCGGGCGAGTGTCGGAGTGGCGATGGCGGGTGTCGCTGTCGCCGGGGCTACCGAGACAGCGGCTGCAGGCGGGACTATCGAGTGGACCTACGAAGCCGATCAGCGGGCCCGGACTGCACCGACGGTCGTCGACGGGACGGTCTACGTGGGGATGTCGGAACAACCGAGCCATCGAGTGCACGCAATCGATGCGGCGACCGGCGACCACCGGGAGGCGATCTTCCAGGATCGGCCGGTCAATGCAGCGACCGTCGTCAACGACGTCCTCTTCGTCGCCCAGGACGGCGGAGACGCCGCCGTGGAAGCTTACGACGCGGCGACCGACGATCGGCTCTACAGCGTCGACGTGGAGTACGCCCCCAGCACACAGCCGGTCGTCTTCGACGGGATGATCTATCTCGGAAGCGACGACGGCGTCGTCTACGCCCTAGACGCGTGGACGGGTGAACGCGAGTGGCTCTTCGAAACCGACGATAGCGTCGCCTCGACGCCACTCGTTGCCGACGGGATCGTCTACGTCGGGTGCGACGATGCCCACCTCTACGCGATCGACGCCGAGACGGGCGAGGCGGAGTGGGCGTTCGCGGCAGACGGACCGATTCGTTCCTCGCCAACCATCGCAGACGGAACAGTGTACGTCGGCGAGGTCGGAAGTCGACTGCTTGCGATCGATGCCGAGGACGGCGACCTGTCGTGGGAGTACTCGCTCCAGTCGTCCGAGGTCAGCGCCTCGCCGACCGTAGCCGATGGGGCCGTCTACGTCGGCGACTGGGAAGGCTATATGTACGCAGTTGACGCCGAGGACGGGAGCGAACGGTGGACACTCGACGTGACCGACGAGGCACGTGCGACGCGAGGCGATGGCGAACGAGTGCGTTCGTCCCCAACCGTCGCGGATGGGCTCGTCTTCGTCTTCAGTGACGACGGATACCTGTACGCGATAGATACAGAACGCGGCGACGTCGACTGGCGGTTCGATACCGAGACTCCGATCGGTCTGATGCAGCACGCGCCGTCTCCGACCGTCGTCGACGGTATCGTCTACTTCTCGAACGATACGACGGTGTACGCCATCGATGCGGGTATTGCTGGCTCGGGTGCGGGATCGCGGATGCAGTACGGAACACTCGGTCACCACGACACCTGGGCGGAGACAGCGGCGGCGGCCGACAGACCCTCACTCGAGGAGATCCATCAGCCGCGCGACGTCGGCGGTGGGTCCGGAGACGACGATGGCTCGGCCGACGACCCAGACAGCACGGACGACGGCACAGCTGGGTCCGGTTCGGACGACAGCTTGCCCGGTCTCGGCGTCGCCAGCGCGCTCGCGAGCATCGGTGGAGTGTCGTATCTGCTGGCCCGACGTGGGACGACGAAGAGCGAGCGATGAGCGAGCGACTGACGCGGCGTCGACTGCTGATCCTCTCCGGAGTCGGCGTCGCCACTGGACTGGCCGGATGTACGAGCGACGACGGGAGTGACGGCGATACCAGCGACGACGGAAACGGCAATGCAGACAGCTCGACCGACGAGGGTGACGACGCACCTGGCCAGCACGGAACCGGATCCGGAGGCGACATCAACTACGGAGAGTCCTACGTCTCAGAGATCGACCTCCACGAAGCTGGCTCTCCGGAGATCTCTCAGACCCATTACGAGGGAGACCACTACACTCGCACCGAGTTCGGCAACGGCGAGGTGGTCGAGTCATACCACGTCGACGGCGAGACGTACGGGATCGTCGAGGGGAACTGCGTCATTACGGACGATCCGGCGGCGGAAACCTCCGTGCCAGACATCGAGAACCCACAGGGCGTCCAGGACTCGCTCGAAGCCACCGAAACGACGACCCTGAACGGCGACTCCGTCGAGGTGTACGAACACCCAGAGGAGGACGCCCGCTGGTACGTCGACACCGAGACCGGGTACCCCGCTCAACTCGAGACGGACGTCGCGACGGTAACCTTCCACTCGTGGGGCGACACCGACCCGATCGACAGCCCCGAGGGAGAGTGTATCGAACTCTAGGACTCGATCCAGTCCGCCGGGAGCCGGGTAGTAAACCGACTCGGCCCAATATGCGGTCGTATCGTCGCTTTCCGCCATCCGGATGACTTCGATGCTACTACCGTCGACGCGATACGACCCGCTCGTGGTGTTGTTCGCCACAGAAATATGGGCTCGGGCGGGTTCGAACTACGTCGAGACGTGCTCACTTCGTTGCGCGCGACTCGTCTACTTCGAACCGCCTCGCATCACGTTGCTGTCGCTCACGGATTGTTCGCGACGAGCGTGTCATAGAAACGTTCTCAACGAAGGCAGCAGGGTGTGGAAACTGTGTCCAGCAGCGCCACAACCCTGCAAG
>NZ_VTAW01000082.1 GCF_008245225.1 Natrialba swarupiae | reverse complement strand
CCAGCAACGGCCAGTGTTACAAGAGACGCTCGCTACCGCTACGCAACCGAGGTGTGAGTCTTAGCTAAAGACGAATATCACAGCCTCTTTATGCCTTGAACGGTACCGAAGACCCCACCGACCAATCTAAAGGGATTTGCGGAGGCCACGTCATATCGACTTTGGGTTCTGAAGCGTTGCTCATACGCATACATAGTTATTGGACAGCATATACCGAGGTGGTAATTCTCCGACTACGGGGACAACTGTCGGAGTGCTGTATCCAACCGCTGAATGTTGCAAGCCAACTATGACAACCGTTCATCAACCCGTTGAAATTCTGCAAGATACAGGTGAGACAGTGGCCAGTGCAGTATACCTTCTATCAGGAGTTCATCAGAAATACTGTGCAAGATACAGAGGTTCCATGCAGCATATTGCTGTGCTAAATTGGGGGATCAAATAGTTTGGTACCAGGACACCACATCTATTACTGCTGAAGCCCAACAGAATGTGTGGAACAGAACGTTGGCAAAACTGACCGTCTCCTGAGAACGCTCATCGGTGCGGCCGCAGGAGCAGCATCGCTTGCAATCCTTGCAGGAGCAGTCTCTGCTCCCGCCATACTGTCGCCACTGTTAGGTGTACTGGCGATTATCGCGCTCGGCACAGCGGCGACCAGCACGTGTGGGCTGTACGCCGCGCTGGGCGTTTCAACGTGTCCGCGCGACACGGCCTGACCTCCGCTTTTGAAACGGCACTCAGGTAATTATACTACTTACTACGTATTGGACTGTGCGAAATGCTGTATCTGCACACTGAACAGCGATCCAGACTCAGTCGATCACATCGATTTAGAGAAAGTGCCTGCTTGGAGAAGGTGTGCAGCCTAGCCAAGCAGACAGCGAGATAGA
>NZ_VTAW01000081.1 GCF_008245225.1 Natrialba swarupiae | reverse complement strand
CCTCCTCATTCCTCTCAAAAAGATGCCTCGATAAGTCGCCGCTGTCACGTGGTTTCTCGCTTAGCTAAAGACGGATAGTACGATCAGGTTCAGTACGATTCCAGCAAGGGATCGGTCAAGATGATCACTCGCGGTGCGGCGCTCGAATACGGCGATGCGGGAATCCGAATCAACGGCGTCGCGCCCGGCCAGATCGCGACCGAGTTTACCGAGGGGTGGGCCGAGCAAGCCACCGAGCTGGCCGCAGCGGACGACCTACTCAAACCTGTTCCCTTAGGCCGAGCCGGCACCACCGAGGACGTTGCGGGTGCGTATCTCTTCTTAGCGAGTGACGACGCAGCGTATGTCACGGGAGAACTGATCAACGTTGACGGCGGCTGGCAGATCTGTTGAGGATCAATCTCGACACCGTACAAAATTGCCCCTCGAACTCGAATACCGATCGAGAACTCGAAAGGTGCAGTGTCGAACGGAGTCGGAAAACCGCTCGCGATTCGGTGCACCAAGCCGATCTTATCGCTGTTGGGGGTTTGAGACAGCGTAAGTCGCGCTCGACGAGGTGTAATCTGTGGGTATTGGCGGTACGCAACGGTCAATCCAGCAACGAATCGGTTTCTGCACGTTCGGCTGTTTTCAACGTGACGACCGGTCTCACCGAGATAGTTCTTGCGGAGTTTATGGAGACCCACGACGCCGAAGATGCTCTGTTACTCGTTGAGTCAGCCCCGCGATCGAAACCCCCACTCTCCTGCCACGGGCTCGAGTTTCGGTACGGACGAGATAGTGATTGAGACTCCATCGAACGTGTCTACGAGCGGGACACACCGAACCGCTTCGTTTTCAAATCGTTCAGAGGGTGCCACAGAAAACTTGACACGGTCAGTGTTAACAAGCAACTCTACTAACTTCTACAGTAAATCTGAGGTGAG
>NZ_VTAW01000080.1 GCF_008245225.1 Natrialba swarupiae | reverse complement strand
CTGCTCTATTGAAAATGGACGACAGCGGCGAGGCTAGGCTGTGCTTGGTAACAAGCTGAAGCCGAGGAAAGGAGATTATGGCGATCAACCTCCTCGACTTCGCTCAAAACTGTCGACGCCTAGCTAAACAAGCGTTTGGGTCACACGCGGGGAAACCCGCCTCCGGCGGGCTTCCCCGCTGGGTCCACGTCGTCGTTCACTGCTTACGAGTCGAAGAAGGCTGGACGTTTCCGGAAGTCATCGATCGGCTCCGTCTCATGCCAGGGATCTGCGAGCTACTGGGATTGTTACCGGAAGCCCTGCCCGATCCAACGACGTTCTGGCATTCGTTCGATCGATACGCGATGCGCGTCTGGCGGGCGTTGCTGCGCGTCTCCGCGCAGCAACACCCGAATTCTGGGCACGCTGCCCTCGACAGCACGTTCTTCGAACGAGGGCACGCCTCACACTACTACCTCAAACGCGCCGATCGTACGATCCAGACGCTCAAAGTGACGACGTTGACGGATACGGACTCGTTGGCAGTGCTCGACGTTCACTGTTCGGCCAAATGGCGTCACGACACGATACTTGGCCGGAAGCTCGTCCGCCGAAATGCGGACGAGCTGGTCTCTGTGGCGGCTGATAAGGCGTTTCATAACTGGCCGATACGCTACGAATACATGGCTGAGAGCATCGAGCCACTTCTCTTGCGAAGTGGCTCGACGCTCGGCCCAGTTCTTCACAATACGTTGATCCGCTCGAATGGATACACGCAACGGTGGATGGCTGAAACGTCGTACTCCTCGACGAAGCGGTCGTTGGGGTCTGAGCTACGCTCACTCGGTTGGTACAGACAGTTCCGTGAGATCGTCCTCATGTTTGCTGTTCACAACATCGAAAGCCTCAGTGAAACGCTCTAATTCCAGTGCCGTATGGCGTTTTCAATAGAGCAG
>NZ_VTAW01000008.1 GCF_008245225.1 Natrialba swarupiae | reverse complement strand
TCTATCTCGCTGTCTGCTTGGCTAGGCTGCACACCTTCTCCAAGCAGGCACTTTCTCTAAATCGATGTGATCGACTGAGCCTAATTGAGTTGCCGATTCCGAAGCCGACGGAGGCATTCCACAAGTATACTCAGAGACTTCGTAGTGAGCTAGAAGAGGAGTTATTCTCTCTATTTGATGATGAGGCGACATATGCGGACTGAGACGCCAAGCATCGAAGATGAAGAATTCCCAAATTACGGACTGAACGAACTCGATAGGGCTGTTAAGCACATTCACTATGGATAGATTGTGAGACATGAGTGCCGAGGCCATCGATTCACGTGTACCGAGCGTGTCATAAATGACAGCTGGAATGACGGTGTTAGGTACAACGCTGGCTCTCCGCTCGTACCATGAAGACGAACAACCAACCACGCCTACAGCCGTTGATATTCTTCGGGGACTCATTCGAACTGTTCAATAACCATATCTTCGTATTCGTTGATTCAATCAGGTGACGTAGAAATAGCTACTTACGAACGTTCCTATAATACGACTTTGTTCTATAAAATCCACTATAGTCTCATATTTGTCTATCTCGTTTAGGGATTTCTATCGGCAAATTCGTTCGGATAGGGCCAGTACTTGTCCGAGTGCGGGCGGTATTACTATCGGAGGGTAATTGTTCTATTTCCGGAAGAACATCAATATGGTTTTGTATTTTGGAACCTTGTTCTGGGTACGTTGATGCCTGAGCATCCGATCCGAGTGCTCGTCATCGGTGCCGACCACTCGTCGCTGTGTCTCGGTGACGGATTCGACGTTCGGCTCGAGCCGACTGCTGAGACAGGCCGCGCCGTTCTCGCGGACGAGTCGACGCGGATCGACTGCGTCGTCACGCACCACGGTCGGGTCGACTGTCTCGAGGCGCTCGAGATGCTCCGGGAGGGGAACCCTGACGTTCCGTGTATCGTCACTCTCGAGCCGGCGGATCGTTCGATCGCAGCCGACGCGATCGAGCGGGGGGCGACAGATTACTACATCGCGAACGGATCGAGTTCGCTTCTGGCGACTCGAATTCGAACTGCCGTGGGACACCCACCCAGACGAACGCTCGAGCGACGAAACCGCCGACTCGAGACGCTCGTCGACAACCTTCCCGGCATCGTCTACCGGTGTCGGAACGAACCGGGGTGGCCGATGGAGCGCATCGAGGGCGAGTGCGAGCAGATCACCGGCTACCCTGCTGGCGCGTTCGAACGGGGAGACGTCTCGTTGGGAGATGACGTGGTTCACCCGGAGGACCGGGAACGAACCTGGGAGACGGTCCAGGACACACTCGACGCTCGAGAGCCATACGAAGTTACGTACCGCATCACCACTGCTGATGGATCCACTAGATGGGTGTGGGAACGCGGACGGGGTATCTACGACGACGGTGATCTCGCGGCGCTCGAGGGGTTCATCGCGGATATCACGGAGCGAACTGAAGGTGAACGAAAGCGCCGGCGGAACCAGCGACGCTTCGAGGCGGTCTTCGACGACCCCAAAACGATCGTCGCGTTGCTCGACCTCGATGGCACGTTGCTACAGGCGAACCAAGCGGCGATGGCGTACGTCGACGAGGATCGATCGGCAGTCGTCGGCGAACCGTTCTGGGAGACGTCCTGGTGGACCGAAAACGTCGCCGACAAGGTCGAACAGTGGGTGGAACGAGCCGCGGCCGGAGAGTACGTCGGATACGAAACGAATCTCGATCCGACGAACGGCGAAAACGAACGGATCAGTGGAACGATTCGTCCAGTCACGAACGAAGACGGCGAGCCGACCTCGCTGATCGCCTCCGCACGCAACATTACTGACCAACGCGATCGCAACCGTCGACTCGAGCAAACGCGCGACCAACTCGCCGTGCTCAACCAGGTCGTCCGCCACGATCTTCGCAACCACATGCAGGTCGTTCGAGGACAGGGACGGTTGTTGGCTGACCACGTCGACGGCGACGCTGATCAGCACCTCGAGGCGGTGTTGCTGGCCGCCGAGGAGGCGATCGATCTGACGACGACGGCACGGGAACTGACCGCGACGATGTCCGAAGACGAGACCGAGTTGAAGAGGGTTCTGGTCCACCAGACGGTAACGTCCGTCGTCGAGAGCGCCCGGTCCCGGTACGCCGGGGCCGAGATCACTGTCTACGGACTGGGGTCCGACGTGGCGATCGAGGCCAACGAGATGTTCGAATCAGTCCTCCACAACCTCGTCCAGAACGCCATCATCCACAACGACAGCGACCGGCCCAAAGTCGAGGTCTCGATCGACCGTCGGAACGACAGCGTCCTCGTCTCCGTCGCGGACGACGGTCCGGGTATCTCAGACCGTCAGAAGAGAGAGGTCTTCGGCCGTGGCAAGAAGGGCCTCGAGAGCCCGGGGACCGGAGTAGGACTCTATCTCGTCAGAACGCTCGTCGAAGGATACGGCGGTGACGTGTGGATCGAAGACAACGAGCCGAGAGGGTCCGTCTTCGTCGTTCGGCTCCCGATCGACGAGGAGTCGGTGACGTCACATTCGACAGAACGCGTCGACTGACCGTCGCAGCGCGTTCTCGATCCTCCGGTGTATCCCCAGGGTCGCGGCTGCGTCGGCACTGACGGACAGTGACCCGTCTCAGTTAGCCCGAAAAGTCATAGAGGTCGTCGCCGACGTGATGCAACGAGTCGACGACCTTTCCCTCCTCGCCGACCATCTCCGATCCGTCGACTCGAGCACGGCCGACCGCGAGGACTTTGCCGTGGGATTCCTCCGCGATGACGACCAGATCGTCCGGGGAGATGTCGTCGGTCGCCTCCGTGATCCCGGGTCGCATCACGTCCGCTCCGTCGCTGACGAACGAGATCGCACCGGCGTCGACCGTCACGACGCGATGGTCTGGTTCGTAGGCGTTCGCTCCTCGAACGGTCAGAAACGGCTCTTCGTCGAAGTACGCGACCTGTGGCTCGCCGTCGATGAGAATCACTTCCCAGTCGGTATCCTCGAACTCGACGCGCTCGTAGGCGTCACCCTCGGGCGAGACGCCGAGTTGCTCGGCCAGCGTCTCCTCGATATCGGAGACGGCGTCGCTTCGGAGGTGGTGTCGGGATTTGACCTGCATACCCTCGCTTCCCTCCGAACCCATTTAACGAATTAGATTCGTCTCGGGGAGACCGATGCGAGGGGTCGTTCTCGAGGCCGAGATCGGAGACGCTCGAGTCCGCCTCGTGAGAGTCGAGCGTGGCTATTCGTTCTCTCGGGTGGATGGCTCCGCATGATCAAGACGCTCGGCGGGAAGGGAACGGATCGGATGGAGGCGTTGAGCGACGGCTTGTTCGCCATCGTCCTCACGTTGTTGGTGTTGCAGTTCGACGTTCCGGACGTCTCCGCGGCGGAGCTTCCGGGGGCGATCGCGGATCAGGAGACGCTGTTGATCAGCTATCTCTTGAGCTTTCTCGTCGTCGGTCTCTACTGGATTATCCACCACAATCTCTTTCGATACATCGTGGGCCACGACCGCGTCTTGTTGTGGCTCAACCTCCTGTTTTTGCTCTCGATCTCGTTTCTCCCGTATCCGACGGAACTGCTCGGGCTGTACGGGACCCAGTTCGCCTGGACGTTGTACGCGGCCAACTTCGTTCTCGTCGGACTGTTGCTCACCGCGACCTGGAGCTACGCCGCCAGGGCCGGATTCACCGACGACTCGATCGACTCCCGCACCGAACGTCTGGTCGCCGTTCGGGGTCTGATCTCGCCTGCGGTGTTCGTACTTTCGATCGCCGTCGCAACGGTCTCTCTCACCACCGCGTTTTTCGTCCCGATACTGATCGCGCCGCTTCAGCGTCTGTGGGTTCGCTACTATCGCCGCGCGACCCCCTCCGAGGACGAACGAGCTGACGACCTGGGGTAGCGTCTCGCTTTCGGCTGAACGAGTATCCAACTGGCGCCGTGGAAGGGGACTCGAGACGAACTGCCACGCGACCGCTTGGCGGTCCGTCTCATACGGTTTACTGTAGATCATTTTCGGTGAGACCGCGACCCGGACAGTGGTCTCACCGGTACATCGCTACAGTAATCCGTATCAGGCGTGATCCGAATCGGTTGGAAGTTCCACGACGAACACGGCCCCCTCGGGATCGTTATCCTCGACCCACACGTTTCCGCCGTAGGTATCGACGAGTGTGTCGACCAGATAGAGGCCGAGACCCGTCCCAGGGCTGTCGAGCCCTTTTTCCCCTTTCCCGAAGATTGCTTCTTTCCGGTGGTCGGGAACGCCCGGACCGTTATCGGCGATCCGTACGCGGACGCGGCCTTCGTCGACGTGCGTAGAGACCGTCACTTCGGGTATCTCTTTATCGTTGTGGACGATGGCGTTTTGCAACAGATTTCGGAAAACCGCCTCGAGCATGTCGTCGGCGATCACCGACACGTCCGGAAGAACGCCGTCAGTTCTGACGACGGCGTCGTCGTACGTAGAACGGACGGTATCGATCCGCGATTCGAGATAGCGATCGAGGCGGACTGGCTGAAGCTGCTCTTGTTCCTGGAGCATCGTTTCGGTCAAGTCTCGCGCAGTCTCCGTTAGCTCGATGACGTCTTCTGTCGCGTGCTGTACTTCCTTCAGATGCTCCATCCCCTCCTCATCTATGTGTGACTCGAGGATTCCTATCCGCCCTTTCACCACTTGCATGTCGTTACGAACGTCGTGGCGCACCACCTGATTGAGGATCTCGAGTCGGTCGCGCTGCTCGGCGAGGGCCTGTTCGTACGCGTTTCGGTCAGTGATGTCCTGAACAACCCCATCGAAGTACGTCTCCCCGTCGGCCTCCGAGACGATCGCGGTCACTGACCCGCAGAACGGATCTCCCGGGAGCGTTTCGAGTTGCATCTCTTGTTCACTGACGATCCGCTCGTTCTCGAGTCGCTCCGAAAACTCCGCACGTTCGTCTGGATCGGTATACAGCTCCTTGACCGGTTGATCGAGTAGGTGTTGTTCCGAGTCGGCATCGAACATCTCGACCATCGCAGGGTTCACTTCGACGAACTGTCCGTCGTCCCCGGGGGTGTTTCGATAAATCCCGACGGGGACGTTCTCGACGAGTTCTTTGTACCGTTCTAGTTCCTGCTCGTACTCGACGTGAACTGTTCGATCACGTCCGATTCCGGCCATCACGGGGTCACCGTCTGGATTCTCGAAAACGTTGGCGATGAACTCGTACGGAATCGCTTCGCCGTCGGTGGTAACGAACTCCAGTTCGACCCGGGTACGGCCGGTTTCGAAGCCCTCTTCGATAGCTTCGGCTGCCCTTTCAGTGTCCTCACCAGCGAAGAAATCGGCGGCGTTCATCGACGCGATCGTCTCGCTGCCGTACCCCGTCACTGATCCTAACGCTCGATTCCACTGGCGTAGATCGCCGTCAGTATCGAGGACGTACACGACGTCTTCGATCGAATCGAGCAGGTCGTCGGTAAACTCCTGTTGGCGCCGAAGAGCCGTTTGCTGCTCGATCTGATCGAGGGCGACCTGCATGTTTCGGGCGAGTATTTCTGTCGCTCTCACTTCGCGATCGCTGAACTCGAGGTCCCCTCGTGCGGCACAACCCAGGAGACCGTGATCACCGAGCGGAAGGATAATTGCCGACCGGAGCGGTACGTCCGCGGCAAGGTCCTCACGCGGGATCGGGCTTCGGACGACCGTTTCCCCGTTCTCGAAGACGTCCCAGATCCAACTGTCCCGTGGGTGTGACGGGTGGTTCGCACCGGCCTCGTCGATGAGCTGTTGGTGTTCGGCCGAGTTCGCGACCAGTGCCAGTTCGCTCTCGTCGTCGGTTGGATACCACACCGACGGCAACGAGAATCCGAAGAGGTCGCTTGCAGTCTCGACTGCGATTTCGGCGACTTCCTCTTTCGAGTCTGCATCGATGAACTGTCGAGTCGAGTCGTGGAGGGCCGACAGTTGTTGTTCGTGTTCCTTGCGCTCGGTGATGTTCCGACTGCTCAGCAAAATCCCGCCGATATCGGGATCGTCGAGGAGATCGCGCACCGACGATTCGATCCAGCAATACCCACCCTCCGCACACTCGAACCGGAATTCGAGAACCATCTCTTCGTCCGACGCCTCCACGAGCCACTCGATGTCTGCGATACTCGAGTCACGGTCGTCAGGGTGGACGTACTCGAATCCGTTCTCCCCGACGAGGTCGGTAGGCTCGTATCCAAGAATCCGTTCGATCGCCGGACTCACGTATTCGATCGTCCCATCGGTATCGATCAGCGTGAGAATGTCGTCACTGCTCTCGACGAACGTTTTGTGACGCTCGAGCTCGCGCTCACGCTCCTTGCGTTCGGTGATATCACGGGCGGTCGCGATGAATCGTGTCTCTCCGGCGAGTTCGATGTCGTTTACCCACACTTCCGTGGGATAGGTGGAGCCATCCTTTCGACGGTGAGTACCCTCGATGGAGAGTGGGTCCCTCCCAGGCGGCGACCCCCATGCTTCGAGGAGGTCATCACGGTCGATACCGACTTCGATGTCACTTACGTTCATCGACAGCAGTTCGTCTTCGGTGTAACCGAGAGCTTCGACTACTGCCCGATTGACGTCGGTGATCTGGCCGTCGGTGTCGTGAATGAGGATCCCGTCCGGCGCCCGTTCGAACAGGCTCTGAAACCGACGCTTGCTACGTTCGAGGGCGGCTTCGTACTGATCGCGTTCGAGTTCGTAGCCGATCAGTTGTGCGAGTGCGTTGACGGTCGCTTGCTGTGTCTCACCGACGAGCGTCTCCCGTGGCTGCTCGTCCGCGAAACAGATCGTCCCGGCGACCTCGTCGCCGACCGTAATCCGAGCCCCGACGTAGCAGCGTAAGCCGAACCGTTCGAACGCTGGATCGTCTCCCCACCCCTCTTCGCGGGCGTCCTCGAGAACGAACGGTTCGTCGCTCTCGATCGTCTTTCGACAGTAGGTCTGGCCAAGCGGATCGGTCGCGCCAGGTTGAAGTAGGTCGTGATCGCCGGTCACAGCGACGATCTCCTGGGTCCCCGAGTCGATGCGAGTGACGTATCCGATCGGATACTCCAGTCGTTCCGCGGCGATCTCGAGAACGTCGCCGATCTTTGCTTCGGCCGAGCGGTCGAGATCTGTCGTCGCATCTTGTACCGCCGTGAGCGTGGCCGCGGCGTTTGCGACCTGCTCGTGGACGTCGCTGACTTCGGAGTGTTCCTGATTCGCGGCGACGATAGTCCGGATCCGCTGAACGACGAGATCTCCGTGTTCTTCGAGATCTCTCGCACGGACGTAGTCGGTTTTCCCTGTCGTCACAACCTCTCGTGCGACGGATTCGTCGCCCGGCCCGATCCGAACCACGAACGGGAGGTCCGGGAACTGTTCGTTCAGTTCCACGATCGCGGCGTGGTCGTCCCTAGCAGCGAGAGTGGCCGTGACGAGAACGCAGTCGTAGTCGCCGGTTTCCAGTGGCTCAACCGCATCGTCACTGGGTGCCACCGGACGATGTCGAATGCCCGCTCTCGAAAACGCTGTCTCTGTCGCCGAGGGCACGGCGTCACCGACGACTAATAGCTGGAGATCACTCGATGTAGTCATCCATATGGCTTCAGGAGAGCCCGTCGAACGCACATAAGCGTTTTGACCATCTCGCCTTCCAACCGGATCGAACGGAAGCAGGGTGAACGTCCTCGAGCTTATTCGTGAGCTGATACGGTTTACTGTCAGTCATCGCCGCCGCGTCCGGAACTCGTTCTCCGGGAGCGACGGGTCACAGGGACAGCAATCCGTATGAGTCAGCCCGATGTCGATGGCTCGAGTGTAAGCTCGATCACACTCCCGCCAGATTCACCAGTTTCGTACTCGACGCCACCGTTGGATCGCTCGAGAATCCAGTAGACGAGCCACAGACCGAGGCCGCTGCCGTGGTAGAGGGGATCCACCTTGCCCGTTCCGGTTAGTACGCATCGTTCCTCTTCTGGAATACCGGGGCCGTTGTCGGCGATCCGGAGGGTGACGGTCTCCGCCGTCCACTCGATTTCGACAGTGACCGCAGGCGTGGAACGATCGTTGTGAGCGAGTGCGTTGATGACGAGTTCTTCGATCGCGAGCTCGATCTTCGTCGTCGCTTCGACGAGACCACGGTCTGGCCCCTCGTATCCGATCCGTGCGTCGGGATACTCGGCACGTATCGATCCGAGGATCTGTTGAGTGATTTCGACGATGTCGACCTCGAGGTATTCGGGCGGTTTCGAGAGGATCTGAACGATTTCCCGTTGCTTGGCGACCGTCTCGAGGAGTTGATCGCTCCCGGCGGTGATCTGGCGGGCATTCTCGGCGAGTTCTCCGCCCGTTCTCTCTTCGATCGTTTGTGCGTAGCCACGGATAATCGACATCTCGTTGTTGAGGTTGTGCCGGAGGACGCGGTCGAGAACTCGAAGCTGGCGGATTCGCTGATTGCGGTCGGTAATGTCACGAATGAACGCAACGAACCGATCGTCGCCGTCTTCTCTGTGGAGGCGACTCACCCAGACCTCGACCGGATACGTCGAACCATCCGCACGTCGATGGCGTCCGTCGACTTCGGCTTTGTGACTCGAGCCAGGAGTCATCGCCGCCCATCGTTCTTGCAACGCTTCGTCTTCGGCTCCGGTTACGAAGTCGGAAACGTCCATCTCGAGCAGTTCCGCACGGGAGTAGCCGAGCATTTCGGCGAGCGTTTCGTTGACGTCGAGAACCGCGCCCGTGACGTCGTGAACGACGATTCCGTCCGGTGCCTGGTCGAAGAGCACCTGCAGCCGCGTTCTGTGGTCCTCTAGTTCCTGCTCACGGCGTTTGCGTTCGGTGACGTTTCGCTGGATCGCGACGAACCAATTGATCTCTCCGCTCTCGTCGGCAACAGGAGCGATCGTCTGCTCGGCGTGATAGTGTTCGCCGGATTTCGTCGCGTTGACGATTTCTTCTTCCCAGTCCTCGCCGGCCAGAATCGTCTCCCACAACGCGGCATAGTACTCGTCGTCGACTTCCCCGGACTGCAAAATTCGGGGATTCTGTCCGATGGCTTCCGACGACGTGTATCCGGTGATGTTCTCGAACGCTGGGTTGACGTACTCGATGGCCCCGTCTGTATCGGTGATAAAGATGGCGTCTGCAGCGTGTTCGACCGCCCGTTCGAGACGGTGGCGCTCCTCACGAATTTCACGCTCGTGCAGGGCGTACGCGATGGTCTCACCCAGTTCGTCGAACAACGCCCGCTCGTCCGCGTCGAACGCGTCGATCCGATCCGCGTAGACGTTCAACACACCATAAAGATCCCCCTCGTAGACGAGCGGAATTGCGGCACTGGATCTATACCCCCGCTCGAGTGCGTGATCTCGCCAGGGTTCGTAGTCCGGATCCGCGGGGATGTTCTGCATGACCTGGATTTCGTGGGTCCGGACGGCCTTCCCCGTTGGCCCGTCTGCAGTTGCGTTCTCGTCTGTGGTGATGGTGATCGCGTCGAGGTAGTTCCGTTCGATGCCAGCAGCGGCCCGTTTGGTAACTACCGCCTCGTCGGGATCGTGTTCGCCGACCCAGGCGAACCGGTACGGTTCGGATTGGCTGATGATCTCACAGACCTGCTGGTCGATATCGGTCCGTGAGGAGGCACGAACGAGTGTCTGATTGAGTTTCCGAAGGACGGAATTGATTCGTTCGTACTCGTCCGCTCGACGTTTCGTTCGATATCGTGCGACGACCTCGTCGATGCGGTCGACTAACAGTGGAAACGACTTTTGGTCGGTATCTCGCGGAAGGTGCTCGGTGATTCCGGCAGCGACTGCACTCCGGATCAGACTGGGAGCGCAGTCGGTGGTGAGTATGATACACGGGAGATCCGCGTCGGCGTTTCGAAACGCTTCGAGAAATCCACTCCGTGACCGCTCGAGGGGAGCGTCACCCACCACGATGCAGTCGTACTCCTCACCGTCGAGCGCTCTGTCACAGACAGTAACATCTTCTTCGAAGTCGACGGTGATTCGCTCGATTTCACGGTCGAAAAATGACAAAACAGCGTTCGCAGCGGCCGACCGTTCATCGACGTACAACACCTGCACCGAATCACTCATACACTGGTTCCGTTTCTCCGTTGTTCATTAAACGTGCTGATTAGGATGTCGTCGTAACACTCCGGTGATCGATTTATCCGGATTGCTGTCCCGATGTACCGCCGGACCCGCGACCCGTCTGCGGGTTCGCCGGTAACGATTTACAGCAGACCGTATGACAGGAAATCGTATGAGTGGTCGCTCGATACGAACTGTTGTCCCGATCGTTCCGAACCGATCGACCGGAGGGATGGTGACCGCTCGTAGCACGTCCGCTATAGTAACAACTCCACCGATGTATCCACTGATCGCCGATACGTCTGATGATCAGGTGTGCAATGACTTGCAGTGGCTACTATAGTCGCTAAGTACTAGCACGACTTTCGTTCAGCTATGTGGCCCTTCCGGACGTCGTCGGTCGTCTGTCTCGCGTGTGGGACCGAACTCTCCCAGTCGATGGCCCGCGAGTACGACAAGTACGGCGACCGATGGGATCGAGCGAACAAGACGTTCGAACACCTCTGTAAGGGCTGTCACTCCGACCTCTGTCCCCAGCCTCGAGGCGAACTCGAGAAGCTACTTGGCGAACTCGAGGCTGGCAACCCGAGCCAGGCGGAGTTTCTCTCACGGTACGTCGCGACGGTCGACGATCGGTACGGGCCACTCGAGGAGTCGTGAGGTGTCCTCCGATCGGGAAACCGGTCGAATCACCTGCGAGACGATCGAAAACCGGTCCGTCGGTGTCGGACCATCGCTCTCTCCATCCCGACACGACTTTCATCCCCACGTCCGTACTCCCCCTCATGAGCGACGACGCACAGGCCGACGCCGGTACGGCCGAAGGGCAGGGCCCCGTCGAGATCTCCGAGGATCTCGCGCGCCATCTCGAGAACAAGCGCGAGGAACTCTTCGAGAAGTTCGAGATTCGCGACGAGTTTCCCGACGAGGTACTCGAAGAAGCCGAGGATCGCACGCAGGACGTCCAGTCGGAGATAACCGGGGAGATCGACGAGCGCGAGGATCTCCGTGAGCTGACGACGTGGACGACCGACCCGATCGACGCCCAGGACTTCGACGACGCTCTCTCCGTCGAGGAGCGCGACGACGAGTACGTCCTCTGGGTTCACATCGCCGACGTCACCCATTACGTCCACCCCGAGTCGGCGATGTGGGCTGAGGCCGTCGAGCGCAGCAATACGGTCTATCTCCCGGGGTATACGATACACATGCTCCCGCCGGTGCTCGCGGAGTCCGTCTGCTCGCTCGTTCCCAACGAGGAGCGGTTCGCTCACACCGTCGAGATGCACTTAGACAAGGAGACGCTCACCTACGAGACGATCGACATCTACAAGTCCGTCATCGAGTCCGACGAGCGGCTCACCTACAGCCAGGCAGAAAATCGCCTCGAGGATCCCGACGCGCCGCTCCACGACGAGAATGTTCTCGTTCACGAACTCGCCGATCGGATGCACGAACAGCGTAAAGAAGACGGCTCGCTCGTGCTCAACCCCTCCCGGGATCGCGCACACACGATCATCGAGGAGTGTATGCTGAAAGCGAACAAGGCGGTCACACACACGCTGATGTGGGATCGCGGGGTCGAGGCGATGTACCGGGTCCACCCTCAGCCGAGTCCGGACGAGTGGTCAAAAGCGCTTCAGGAGATTCAGGATTTAGACGGCGTCTCGATCCCGGGCGATACGTGGGAAGATCCCCGAAAGGCGGTCAACGCGACGCTCGAGGAGGCTCCTGGCCGCCAGCTCGACAAGATCCAGTGGGCGGTGATGAAGGTGATGCCCCGGGCCCGGTATATGAACGACCCCTTCGGCGGCCACCACGCGCTGAATTTCGAAATCTACGGCCACTTCACGAGTCCAATCCGTCGACTCTCGGATTTGATCAATCACTGGATCGTCTACCAGAACGACGTCCCCGAGAACCTCGTGGAACTCTGTGATCGCGCCAGCGACAAACAAAAGGACGCCGAGCAGTGCGAACGCGAGTACAAGGGATTCCTCCAGGAGGTCGGTCTCGATCCGATGGCGGTCAACAACCGCGGAATCGAGGTCGTCGACGAGGACGAAGCCGAAAAGACGCTCTAGTCGTCTACAAACGGAGCATCTTCGGCAGACAGTTACGGCCGACGTGTCGGTTCTCTAACACCCGGTTTCCAACGTGACTCGAGGGTTGATATTCACGTGGAATTTATACACCTCGGACACGAACGTGGATGCATGCCCCACGACCAAGACATCGAAGGAGATACGTCGGATATCTCCTCCGAGTACGAATGCCTCCAGTGTGGCCGAATAGTCAGGGCCGAAACGAATCCTGGCGAGTGTAAGGAGTGTGGTAGTGGTGACTTCCAAAACCGAGCGAAGTCAGTCGAGTAGCGGTTCGTTCGACGAAACCGATCCGTTCGTCGAGTCGCATACGGCGTCGGTGTAGTTTCTCGTTGGATGGACACCGTCCTGGACGGTGGCTCTCCGTCCCCCGAGTGGCTCACAGCGGCTTTTGGTAGACGTACTCTTCGAGTCCCTCGGACAGCTCGCTCTCTCGCGTCTCGATTCGGTCGAATCCCGATGACTCGTAGAACGAGACGCCGACGTGGTTGTCCGCGAGAACAGCGAGCCGAATGCGGTCGAACCGGTCCGCCAGTTTCTCCTCGAGTGTGGCGAGTAGCCTCGATCCGATTCCGTTGCCCCACGCCTCGGGATCGACGTAGACTCGTACCAGAAATGCAACCGACGTTCCTTCGGGCCACGGAATGGCGTGTGCAAAGCCAATGCAGCCGTCCTCGAACCGCGGTATGGGGGCGTCAGCATCGCCGTCGGCGACGAGAAATACCACGTCGTCACGGCTGCTGGCGTTGGCGATCGACGACTCGAGATCACTGATCGCGTACCACTCGTCGACGATCTCGTCGATTCGTCGAGCCTCGAGTATCTCGTCGTACGCAGCGTGCCAGCTTCGTCGCGCCGTTTCGTGGATCGCATCCACGTCGTCGGCCGTCGCCTGGCGGACGTCTCGGCTCATAGAGCGGCGTACGGTTTCCACGGTCAAAAGCTCGTGCCGGAAGACGCCACCGTCGGGCGGTCGCGCGACGAGTTCAGCCTCGCTTACTTGCCACTCGTCCCCTCGAGTTCCGTAGCGGCCTCGCGGAAGAGGCCGTCGAGGATCTCGGGTGTCGTCGGGTGATAGGCCCGACGTGGAAGTTCTCGGACGTCGAGTTCCAACTCGACGGCGAGTTGCATCGTTTTCGCCATCACGTCGGCGTGGAGATGAAGGCCCTGATAGCCGAGTACGGTTCCGTCCGCGGCGTCGACGACGAGCGTCGCCAGCCCCTCCGGATGGCCTTTGGTCTCGAAGACGCCGTCCGAGGACGCCTCCCGGCCGACGACGATCGCCTCCCGCTCGGTGCCGACGATCGTTTGGGGCGTGTGGCCGACGCGGGCGAACGGGTAGACGCCGAGCCCGGCGAAGATCACGTGGTGGGGAACGTTGACGTACCGTCGACACGCCTCTCCACGGTGGTGACAGAGGATATTCTCGCCGGCCGTGAACCCCTGTTCTTTGGCCACGTGGAGTATCGGCTCCCGGCCGTTTGCGTCCCCGACGACGAACACCCGATCGTCGCTCGCCGTCTGCATCGTCGATCCCACCCATCCCGGCTCGGGCTCCAGGCGAGTCCGGTCGAGTCCCAGCCCCTCGAGATTGGCTCGCCGACCGGTAAACAGGTAGAGCTGATCGGCCTCGAGCGCGAACTCCTCGCGTTCCGTTTCGCCGTCCACATCGCCGCGTTCCGTTTCGCCGTCCGCTCCGTCGCGCTCGAGAAATAGCCTGACGCCGCCGTCGTCGGTTCGCTCGAGCCGTCGCTCGTCGACGTTCGTCAGGACGTCGATCCCGAACTGCTCGCGGTAGATTTCGAGGATGGTCTCACCGTAGCCGGTCGGAAACTCCTCGAGTGGGCGATCGTCGTGCTCGACGACGGTGAGATCGACGTCGCCGACCTCGCTCAGGTACGGCGCGAGTTCGAGTCCGACGTACCCAAAGCCCATGACGATGCCGGAGTCCGGAAACTCCGTCGCGTCGAGGACGTCCGCACTCGACTCGAAGGGGACCTCGTCGATGCCGGGTAAATCCGGCACGTCGAGGACCGAACCCGTGGCGATCACGACGTAATCGGGCTCGATCCGCCGGCCGTCGACTGCGAGAACGCGGTCGTCGACGAACGTGGCCGTCTCGTGGAGGAACTCGACGTTCTCGCGTTCGGTGAGGCCGTGGACGTGCCCGCGCCGGTGTTCGGCGAAGCCCGAAACGTGTTCGTCCTTGCGGGCAACGATCGCTTCGGGGTCGACGTCCGGCACTCCCTCGAGCCGGTCGTCGTGACGGGCCTGGTACCGGTGTTGTCCGGCCGAGAGAACGTCTTTCGATGGCATACACCCTCGGAGAATACAGAGCCCGCCGCCCGGCTCCCCGTCGTCGATCAGCGTCAACTCGAGGTCGTCTTCGATCTCGCCTTCGCGTTCGAGGAGTTCGTCGGCGGCGGCGACGCCGGCACTGCCGTACGCGCCGACGACGGCTACGTGTACCATACCTGGCGTTCGGTACGGATGTAAAAAGGCGTTCACGCTGTCGTGAGCTGGCGACGCACGAACGTGTCGAGGGTGGGGATTAGCGAGATACCTCCTCGGATCCCGACGAGACGACGGCCTCGACTTCCTCCTCGGAGACCAGTGCGACGTCGCCGGGAATCGTTCGCTTGAGCGCCGCCGTCGCCGCGGCGTACTCGAGGGCTGTCGGAACGTCGTCGCCGGCCAGCCGGCGTGCGATGAACGCGCCGGTGAACGCGTCTCCGGTGCCGATCTTCGAGACCGTGTCGGTCTCGTAGGCGTCCTGTTCGTGAACGACGCTATCGTGCCAGCCGACGGCACCTTCGGAGCCGCGAGTGACGACGACGGTCTCGAAATCGTACTGGGAGCCGAGTTTGTGTGCGAGCTGTCGCGGATCGCCTTCAAAGTCGAGCACCGTCCGTGCGTCTCGGGCGGCGATCACGAGGACGTCGATCCCCGGGAAGAACTTGGTCAGCGTCTCGTTTGCCTCCTCGGGCGACCAGAGCTTCCGCCGGTAGTTGAAGTCGAAGGCGGTCGTCGTCCCGCCCTGTCTGGCCGCCTTGAGCATGCTCGCCGTCGTATCCCGGAGCGTCGAGGAGAGCGCAGGCGTAATTCCCGTCGTGAAAAACACACGGGCGTTCTGGATCCGGTCGACGTCGAACTCTCGAGCCTCCGCGGTCGAGATGGCGGTGTCGTCCCTGTCGTAGATCACTTTGGTGCCGCGTGGCTTCCCGGCGCGTTCGATGTAGTACGTCCCCTGTCTGCCGCGGTGGCTCCAGACGACGTCCGTCTCGATGCCGTACCCCCGCAGTTCGCTGACGACGCGTTTGCCAAGCGGGGACTCCGGCACCTTCGAGAGCCACGTCGAGTCGGTGCCCAGACGCTGTGCCGCCACAGCGACGTTGCTCTCGGCACCGCCTGCGAGAACCTCGAGCTCCCGCGTGTCTTCGAGCCGTTCGCCGTTCGGCGGCGAGAGTCGAAGCATAGTCTCCCCGAACGTGACCAGGTCACTCACCGTTCGGCCCTCCCTGATCCGCGACTCGTCCGTATCGTAATCATACGTCGGTAAACGGATGGCCGAAGTATAAGTTATGTCATTGTTTGACCGTAAGATAACGGCATTCATCAATTCGATCAACGCCGTGGTTCTTCGACGATTGGGAGCGGTGACCGACACGTCGAGGCCACCGGCTCCGACGGCCCGGCGTGTTCGTCACTCTCGCGTTCGGACCGCGATACGCGGGCCCGTCCCATCACGTTCGATCGCTACCGGGACGTCGAACGCCTCGAGCAACTCACGCGAGCCCGCGACGTGGTCGGTTATCGTCGGGATGCGTATCGCACCTCCAGCGAGAGCGAGTACCATCATAAGCTGATCCGCGAGATGGCGATCGATCGGTGCGGCCTCGTCGACAAACGTGACAGCATCCGAGGCTGCTCGGGCACCGATTCGTTCCGCCGGCGTTCCGCGCTCGCCGAGAGCTGACACCCCCGCTCGCCCGGTTCCGTGATCGATCCGGATCACGATTGCCGACCCCGGTGAATCACTCGCGGCGGTCGTCTCCCGCCGCTCGAGCGGGTCGATTGGGTCCCCACCTGGGTCGATATCCGCCCCCACTCCGGCCGACGACAGGCGGTCCAGCGCCCCGTCGATCTGTCGAGAGGCGACGTCGCTGTCGGCGAGTGCGGCCGCCTCGGTCGAGTAGAGTCGAATTCCCTCGAACTGGCCGCGCTCTCTCAGATCGAGCGGCTCGAGTCGGGACGGGCCGAGAGAGAGCCTGGCTCGGCCGCCGCCAGCAGGGTAGAACCCGCGTCGGTCGACCTCACAGGCGGCGACGAGTCCGAACCGTCTGAGCAGTGGCAGTTTCACCGACCGGAGATATTCGATCGGTGGCGACCACTTTACGTCCGTTCCACCGGTTGCCGTGACCGAAAGCGGCGACTCGAGGACGGCCGCGAGCGGCAGTAACGCGTCGAACAGCAACGTCACGCTTCCCGCCGTGCCGATATCGACGCGATAGTGGCCTCCCTCGAGGTGGCTTTCTCCCGAATCGATCGGAAGCGACCCGCCGTCGCTCGAGCGTCCCGGATCGAACTCGACCGTCTCGGAGCCGAGTTCATCTCCCGACGTGTCGGCGTCGCAGACGTCGGTCATCGTCTCGAGGACGGCGAGGTGCTGGTGGCCCAGACCTGGGTCCGGCCGATCACCGCGAACGTTTTCGACGGTAATTGGGTCGCCGGTGACGACCGACAGTCCGAGTGCCGTTCGAAGGAACTGTCCGCCGGCGGACGAGCCGTCGAGCGTGCGAGCTGTCGACACGGTTGGGGGTACGCACTCGGCGTACGTACCGTTACTGACTGGCGTCGGTCGTCCGGTACCTGCTCGTCAGCTCCGGGCCGGAACGCCAGGAACATTAATGGTGTTTCACAATAAAGTGAAAAACGGTCCCGGAGATCAGGTGCTTCGGCGGGGCTTCGGGACACGTCGTTCGACAGCGCGGTCGGTGCGGCTGTGAGCGGTCAGAGGCACGCGGCCGATACCGGACCCCGTCGGTATCGGTCGATCACGACGTTCGCATCCGCTTTTTCTGGGTGGCGTTTACGAGAGTGCTGTCTCGCTCGTCCTACCCGTGTCCCGGATAGTCGCGTTCGAATCGACGGTCGATCTCGTCGCCGTCGATTCTGACGATAACCGGTCGCCCGTGTGGACAGGAGTACGGATTCTCACAGCCGTCCAGCGCCGCGAGCAGGTCGACGACCGACCCCTCCGTAAGCGACGTGTTGCCGGTTATCGACGGATAACACGCCAGATCGCCGAGGAACTCGTCTGCCAGCGCGTCGACGGTCTCCGCACCCGCCTCGCGGTCGCCCTCGACGAACGACGTCAGGACGTCACGCAGGTGTTCGGGCTCGAGCGTCTCCTCGAGCACCGCGGGGACGGTCGTCACCGCGACCGTGCGATCGCCGACTCGGTCGGCATAAAAGCCCAGCCGAGCCAGCGCGTCGCGGTACGCCGAAAACGCCTCGGCTTCGGCCGCCGTCAACTCGAGTTCGACGGGCGACGCCAGCGCCTGGGCCGGCGGGTCGTCCGCGAACGCGTTGCGGAGGCGCTCGTAGTTCACCCGTTCGTCGGCGGCGTGTTGGTCGATCAACGCGAGGCCGTCGGGAGTCTCACAGACGACGTACGTCTCCTCTAGCTGTCCGAGCACGCGAATCGGTGGCAACGAATCGTACTCCGTTGCCTCGCCCGTCGCCGGCGTCCCCCCGAGCGTTTGCTGGTCGGTCGCGACGGCGAACTTCCGGTCGGGATCGAGATTCGTTGAATCGACTGGGTCCGTTCCCGCGGTGGGATCGTCGTGAGTTTCCGGTCGTGGCTTCGTCTCCGAGTCGGTTACCCTCCCTTCTCCGCCGGTCGCGTTCATCGATTCGTCTCCCACAGTCGGTGTCGAGTCGGTGCCGCCGCTCGAGTCGCCCGCGTTCTCCCCCGATTCGGTCTCGGTACTCGACGGTGACGGCGGATCACCGGCGGGTTTCGACGCGTCGTCCGTGTCGGCGTTCGACGCCCTCGAGGCGTTCGCCTGCCGTGTCTGGGGGGACTCGCTCGAACTCGTCCTCCGGTCCGACTCGCTCGAGGTGGGCTCCGCTGACGACGATACGTTCTCCGTGCTCGCCCCACCCGACGCGTCGCTCGGCTCCTCGTCCGGATAATCCCTGTCGGCTCTCTCCGGTGTGACGCTCGTCTCCGCCGGTGCCGACCGTCCCCGCGGTGCCCGCGACCGGAGCATGCCGTGTTCGAGCAGCGCAGACTCGATCGCCGCGTCGACCTGCCTTCGTACCGCGTCGTCGTCGTCGAATCGCACCTCTCGCTTGCGCGGGTGGACGTTCACGTCGACTGCGTCGCCGGGAACCTCGAGGAAGCAGACGGCGAAGGGATACCGATCGCCGCCGAGTTGGGTCCCGTAGGCACCCATGATCCCCTCGCGGATCGCGTCGGCAGTCACGGCCCGGCCGTTGACGTACGTCGCGAGGTACTCCCGGCTCGAGCGGTTCGTCTCGGGGTGGGAGACGAGCCCCGAGAGCGACTCGAGAGGACCCGGCGGCAGGTCGTCGGCGTCGGCGTCGACGGGGATCATCGAGGAGGCGACTTCGCGACCGTAGACGGCGAGCACCGCGGCTTGCAGGTCGCCTTGGCCGGTCGTCGCGAACACCTCGCGGCCGTCGTGGATGAGCGAGACGGCCACGTCGGGGTTCGCGAGCGCGTAGCGCGTAACCACGCGATTGACGTGGGCGAACTCCGTCGCCGTCGTCTTGAGGAACTTCCGGCGAGCGGGCGTGTTGTAGAAGAGATCCTCGACCTCGACGATCGTTCCTACCGGACAGCCCGTCGGCTCGACCGAGGTTACTTCGCCCCCCTCGTAGACGAGTTCGGTCCCGACGTCGGCTTCGCCTCCCTTCCCCGTTCTCGAGCCCGACCGCGGGCGCGAGCGGATCGTCGTCCGGGAAACCGAGCCGATCGTGTGCAGGGCTTCGCCCCGAAATCCGAGGGTGGCGACGCCCGACTCGAGATCCTCGAGACCCTCGATCTTGCTCGTCGTATGCTGGCGGACCGCGGTGCGAAGGTCCGCCTCGCTCATCCCGCGGCCGTCGTCGGCGACCCTGATAAGTTCGGTACCGCCCTTCTCGACCGTCACGTCGACGCTCGAGGCGTCCGCATCCAGGCTGTTCTCGACGAGTTCCTTGACGGCGCTGGCGGGTCGCTCGACGACCTCGCCGGCGGCGATCCGTGCGACTGTGTCGTCGTCGAGGCGGTGAATGTCGGTTTCGCCATCCCCACTGCCGTCGCTTGGCGTCTCGTCGGTCATACGTCCTCGTTCCCGATCGATTTCGCCCGGCGGTTCTCGAGCGACGTCCCCCTCTCGTCGAACTGCGCTCCGTCCCCGTTCATACTGGGACAGGTTGCGCCCGAGCGTCAATAGGTGTTACGCGCAGGACGAAGCGTCGTCTCCGCGCCTGATACGGATTGCTGTACCGATGTACCGGCGGTGAGTCGAACCGCGTGAGACGAGTCTCGGTGGGGGAGTGCAGCGAGTCCACCGCTGCAACTGCGACCAGGGCAGCGGTTGCGCCGAAACTGACTTACAGTAAACCGTATGACTGGAGCTTAGATCTCGAGCAGGTCGTCGACCGCGCTCCCGATCCGCTCGGTACCGTCCTCGGGGACCTCGACCAGCGGCGGACGGACGGCGTCGGTGGGGATCGTCCCACGATGGGCGAGCGCGGCCTTCGTCGCCGGCGCGAAGCCGTACTCGCCACAGGCCACGAATAGCTCGGCAACGGCGTCCTGCAGCGTCCGCCCGCGTTCCTCGCCGGCCACCTCGTACAGTTCGGCGTACGCCGCGGGGGCGACGTTCGAGAGCGCGTTTACCCCGCCGTCGGCACCCATCCGGAGCGCCGGCACGAGCAGGGCGTCGTACCCCTGGAGGACGAGAAACTCCTCGGGCGTCCGCCGGATCGCTGCCAGGTGGTACTCGAGGTCGCCACTCGAGTCCTTCAGCCCGAGTACGTTCTCGTGGCTCGCGACCGCCGCGAGGGTCTCGGGTTCGATCCGTCCGCCGGTACAGGCGGGGATGTTGTACACCAGGAGCGGGAGCGGCGACTCGTCGGCGACGGCCTCGAAGAAGCGCCGGTTGCCCGCGGGATCGTTCGCCGTGTGGAAGTACGGCGGGACGATCACGGCACCGTCGGCTCCGAGGTCGGCCGCCTCCTCGAGATAGTCGACGGTCTCCGGGACGCTCGTCGCGGCCGCGCCGGCGAGCACCGGCACCTCGCCGTCGACGCGCTCGTGAACGACCTCGTGGACCCGGCGGCGCTCCTCGTCCGTGAGGCTCGCGAACTCGCCGGTCGTTCCGCAGGGCAACACGGCGTCTACGCCGTTTTCGAGGAGGTGGTCGACCAACTCCTCGAGGGCCGGTTCGTCGACGACGTCCGATTCCGGCTCGAAGGGAGTCACGAGTGGGACGGTGATCCCCTCGAGTGCTCCGCGAAGGCTCATAGCGGTGTGCTTTCACCGGCGAGGAGAAAACGCCTCTGGTCGCTTCGACGCCCTCTCGTGTGGTCTACCGTCCGTCGTCTCCGATGTGACTGCGACCTGTCCCAGGGCGAACCGATCCGACGGGACGGCAGTCCGTCTCACTCCTCGAGTCGCCGCTGCCACTTCTGGACCTTCGTGATCAACTCGACCGGCGGAGTCTCGTTGACGTCGATCGACTCGAGGTCCTCGAGTACGTCCTTCGCCTCGGGATCGATCGACTCGTTCGTCTCGCCTGCCTCGGGGGGCTCCCCGCCGTCGGCGTTCGCCGGCCCGCGGAACTGGCCGCTCGAGACGTCGAACACCGTCTGGACGGGCTCGCTCGAGCCGCCTTTCGCCTCGATGGCTTTCTCCTCGCGCAGCCGATCCAAGACGTCTCGAGCGCGGTCGACGACGGGGCCGGGGACGCCGGCGAGGTCGGCGACGTGGATGCCATAAGAGCGGTCGGTCGGCCCGTCGCGGACGGTCCGGAGGAAGGTGACGTCGCCGTCGCGTTCGTCCGCCGCGACGTGGACGTTCGCGACGCGAGGGAGGTTCTCCGCCAGACCGGTCAGTTCGTGGTAGTGGGTCGCAAACAGCGTCTTCGCGCCCACTTCGTTGTGGAGGTACTCGGTCGCCGCCCAGGCGATCGAGATGCCGTCGTACGTCGCGGTCCCGCGGCCGACCTCGTCTAAGATGACGAGTGACTCCTCGGTCGCCGTGTGCAGGATGTTCGAGAGCTCGCTCATCTCGACCATGAACGTGGATCGCCCCTGGGCGAGTTCGTCCAGCGCGCCGACGCGGGTGAAGATGCCGTCGACGAGACCGATCTCGGCTCGCTTCGCGGGGACGAAGCTACCGACCTGTGCGAGCAACACGATACAGGCGACCTGGCGCATGTACGTCGACTTCCCCGACATGTTGGGTCCCGTCACGACGAGAAACTGCTGGTCGTCGGTCATCCCGACGTCGTTCGGGACGAACTCCGTCGTCTGCTCGACGACCGGGTGCCGGCCCTGTTCGATCTCGAGGCGATCTCCCCGGTGTAACTCGGGTGCAACCCACCGGTTTTCCGCCGCGTGGGTTGCCAGGCTCGCGAGCGCGTCGACGGTCGCGAGCGTCCGCCCGACGTCCTGTAACAGCTCCGCCCGCGCCGCCACGTCCTCACGAAGCGCTTCGAACAGTTCGTACTCGAGGTCGCCGCGTCGCTCCTCGAGTCTGAGCATCTCCCGTTCTTTCTCCTCGAGTTCGTCGGTCGTGAACCGCTTCGAGTTCTTCAGCGTCTTGATCTCCTCGTAGTGGTCGGGGACGCCGTCGGCCGCGGACTTGCCGACCTGGACGTAGTAGCCGTCGGTCTTGTTCCGATCGACGGTGACGTGTGCGAGGCCGTACTGGCGTTTCTCGCGGTCGGCGAGCGTGTCGAACCACTCTGTGAGTTCCTCGTGGCGGTCGATCACCTCGTCCAGTTCGTCGTCGTACCCGTACTGGAAGAGCCCACCCTGGGTCACCGTCGACGGCGGCTCGGGCGCGATGGCCTCCTCGAGGCGCTCCCGGAGTTCGTCCGCCGCCGCTCCGTCGGGTCGGTCGACGACGTCGGTCAGCGGCGAGTCGGCGAGTTCGGGGTCGCTCCCGACGGTCTCGACGACCTCGGGGAGGACGGCGAGTGTCTCCCGGGCCGCGAGCAGGTCCCGCGCGTCGGCGCTGCCGTGACTCGCCTTCGAGGCGAGTCGCGCCAGGTCGTACGCGTCGCCGAGCGTCTCGCGGATCTCATCACGAGCGAGCGCCGACGACGAGAGTGCCGCGACGCTCTCCCGTCGGGTCTCGAGGACCTCGACCGATCGCCGGGGCCGCTGGAGCCACTCCTTCAGTAGGCGGGCCCCGGCGCTCGTCTCGGTGTGATCGATCGTCTCGAACAGCGAGCCGTCGCCGTCGCCGTGCATCGTTTCCGTTAGCTCGAGGTTGCGCTGGGTCGTCGCATCGAGCGTGACGTGATCGTCGCCCTGGTGGGTCTGAATGCGGGTCATCGACGCCAGGACGCCAGTTCCCGACTCCTCGACGTACGAGAGAATCGCGCCGGCGGCCGCGATTGCGGATTCGCCGACGCCGAGACGGTCGACTGTCTCGCGGCCGAACTGGTCGCGAACGGCGTGGCCGGCCCGTTTTGGCGCGAACGCTTCCGTCTCGTGGAGCGTCATGGTGGCGTCGGTGCGCTCGCGGACGGCGTCCAGCAGGTCGTCGTCGGTTCGGACGTCGGGACCCGGAAGGAGTTCGACGGGGTCGAACCGGTACAGTTCCGTCAGCGCCTCGTCGAGGTCCTCGGCGTCGGCGACGAGAAAGCGTCCCGTCGTCACGTCCGCGAACGCGAGCCCGTAGTCAGCCGCCGAGCGTCCGTTCCCGTCGGTCTCGACGATCGTCGCGAGGTACTGGGCGTCCGCCTCGGTGGTCTCGAGTAACGTTCCGGGCGTGACGACGCGGACGATCTCGCGTGCGTGTCCGTCGTCGGTCTCGTACTGGTCGGCGACCGCTACTCGATAGCCGCGTTCGACCAGCGCCTTGAGGTAGGGCGTGAGGTCGTCGACCGGCACGCCGGCCATCGGATACGACGAGCCGTGGGAGGACTTCTGGGAGACTTTCAGATCGAGTTCGTCGCTAACGAATTCAGCGTCCTCGCCGAAGAATTCGTAGAAGTCGCCACACTGCATCGCCAACAACTCCGCGTCGGTCCCCTCTTTGAGCGAGAAGAACTCCCCGACGATCCCCGTCGCCTCGGTCATGTGCGGTGACTGGCGGGCCACGCCAAAAACCCTGCGGGATCCGCGGTGGAAGTGACCGTCTCGAGCCTCCGGCGGTCTGGGCGGGCTGTCCTCACGCAATACCGACGCGACCGGGAACGGCCACGGTCGTGTCGGCACATCGTTGCCACGACGTACGAACACGGTTTTCTCGTGTCACATATCGGTAGCTGTGACACTAATCACTGCGTTCGTGCCGGTTCTATTACGGTCGCCGTCCTATCTCGTGAAACGACTCCCAGAATGGCTGCACCCCGCGACCATCGCGTCCTGATCCCGATCGACGTCCTCGGCGGCGAGTCCGTTCCCCGGACGGTCGTCGACGCGTTCGCGTCCGTTCCCGTCGTGTTGCTCGGCTACCGGGTGGTTCCCGACCAGACCGGTCCCGGCCAGGCACGTGACCAGTACGAGTCCCGCGTTCGCGACGAACTCGACGACGTCCAGCAAACGTTCGAAGACGCCGGCTGCCTCGACGTCTCCACCCGGATCGTCTTCACCCACGATCGCCTCGAGACCTTCGAGCGGGTCGCCGTCGAGACGGAGTGTGACGGCGTCCTGCTGGTCAATCCCGCACCCGTTCTCGAGTCGGTCCTCGTCGCGATCCGAAGCGACGTCAACCTCGAGTACATCGCCCAGTTACTCGGCGCACTAGTCGCCGGCACCGACCTCGATGTGACCTTCTTCCACGTCACCTCCGACGAGGGTGACCGCGACCGTGGGTCCGAACTTCTCGACGATGCCGTCGACGAACTGATCGCAGTCGGAGTCGATCGCGATCGAGTCGACACGGCGCTCAGCGTCGACGGCTCGCCGTCGCGGGAGATCCTGAACGTGGCGAGCGAGTACGACCTGCTCGTCGTCGGCGAGAGTCGCCCGTCGATTCGTCGGTTCATCTTCCGCGACCGGGCGAAAACGCTGGCCAGAAAGACCGTCGATCCCGTGCTCGTGATCCGTGGAGAGTACCTCGAGGTCGAAGATGCAGAGGAATCGGCCGCTACCGGGGACGAACACGACGACGCTCCTTGACCCGTTGCGATCGACGACACACCATCGGTTTGACGGAACTTCTCGATCAGGGCCCACCGGTGCTCGCGGATCGGTCGCGGGCCTCCTCGCCACGTCGAACGACGAGTACCGGGCCGACCGACTCGGTCGCGACGCGTTCGGCTTCCTCGCCGAAAACGAGCGTCCGGAGTGACGGCGCGCGTTCGCCCATGACGATGGCGTCGTGATCGACGGCGGCGGCCACGAGCGCCTCGAGCGGCGGTTCGTCGACCGCGAGTTCGGTTCGAACCGCGATTCCGTCTTCGGAGAGCACCTGAGCGCTCGTCTCGAGGAGTTCTCGACCGGCGTCCTCCTCGTCGGTCGCCAGAAAGAGCGTGACGTCGATCTCGCGGTCGCCGACCAGTTGCGCGACGAACGAGACGATCCGGTTGACGGCGACGTCGCCCGAAAGCGCCACGAGGAGTCGTTCGACCGGACCGGTCGCTCCCGGAATGGCGTAGACGTCCGATGCCGTCTCCGCGGCGATCCGGTCGAACGTCTGCTTGCGATTGTGGGTGAAGACGAGACGATAGTCGGCGGTCCCCTCGCCGGCCCCGAACTCCATCGCGAGATCCTCGAGGGCGTCCGTCGCGCGCTCTTCGTACTGCAACCGGGCCTGGTCCGGCGGCGTCTGTTCTGGCAGGACGTGATAGCCCAGCACGGTCACGTTCATCGGCTCGAGCAACGCTGTCAGCCCGGCCGAGATCGATTCACCCTCGAGTATTTCCAGCGGGACGAGTATGCGTGTCATAGTGCACCTTTGAGTTCGACGTCGCGGGCGTAGTAGAAATACCAGCCGACGGTCAAGAGCATGATCCCGCCGCCGACGTACCGGGAGGCGGGTTGCATGAACGCGATCAACGCGAAACTACTGATCGCACCGAGCGCCGGGACGACGGGATAACCGGGCACCCGGAAGTCTGGGTCGTACCACTCAGGTTCGTCACGACGCAACGCGATGAGCGCGACGCAGATCAGCCCGTACATGATGAGGTGGAGAAACGACGCGACCTCGGCGAGCAGTTCGACGCGCCCCGTCGCCGTCAACACCAGAATCGGTCCGCCCGCAAGACCCAGCGCGACGTGTGGCGTTCCATACCGGAGGTTGATCCGGCTCGCTCGCTGGGGCAAGAGAGCGTCCCGCGAGACCGCGTAGATGGCTCGAGACGTACTGAGCACCGACGCGTTGGCACTCGACATCGTCGCGAGTAAGCCGCCGAAGACGATCGCGAACGCGCCGATCGAGCCGAGGTAGTGGCGGCCGACCTCGACCATCGCCGTCTCGCCGAACCGCTGGAGTTGATCGCTTCCGAACGCGCTCGTCGCGACGAAGATCGTCACCACGTAGAGGACACCGACGATGAGCACCGATCCGACCATCGCCAGCGGCAGATTTCGACCCGGGTCTTTCATCTCGCCGGCGACGGTCGCCACCTGTGCGAAGCCGAGATACGAGGTGAAAACCAGCGCCGCCGTCGTGAACACGGGGAGGGTTCCTGCCGGTGTGAACTGTTCGGGCGCCGTCGGCTCGCCCAGGAGCCCGACGGCATCGAGCCCGCCGTATCCGAGAAACACGACCAGTATCGACAGCAACAACGCGACGACGCCGTTCTGGAGTTTCGCCGCGTTTTCGGTCCCCGTGACGTTCAACGCGATGAATCCTGCACCGAACAACAACGCGACCGGGATGACCAGCTCCGTCCCGACCGCGATACCGAGTTCGGCCAGCGTGTCGACGGCGTAATAGCCGAAGCCGACGAGGTAAAACGCCGAGGCGAACACCAGTCCGAACCACAGCGAGAGCCCGACGACGGCCCCGGCAAGCGACCCGAGTCCCCGCGAGATGAAGTAGTAGCCGCCGCCGCTTTTCGGCATCGCCGTCGCGAGTTCCGACGCCGGCAACGCCACCAGCAACGCGACGACGGCACCGATGGCGAACGAGACCGACGCGGCCGGCCCGGCGTTACCCGCCGCCAGGCCCGGGAAGACGAAGATACCCGCGCCGATCATCGTCCCGATTCCGATCGCGAGGCCGCCGGTAAGTCCGAGCGTTCGCTCGAGTTCCGCGTCGTCGGTAATCGTCGCCTCCTCGGTTTCGACCGTCTGCTCGACCTGCGGTGACTCCCCTTCTACGTTGGTTCCCTCGGCCGACGGTCCCTGCGTCGGTGGCGGATCGCCGTCCATACTGGTTGTGCTCTCGCCCGACGGATAGGTTTACTGCTATTTCTGACTCACGAAAGTGTTCGTCCTCGTACTGATCGGGACTGCCATCAGGTGACCTCCACCTCGCCGTAAACGGAGAGGGATCGAAGATCCCTCAGGCAGTCGGGCAAAGCCCGACGACGGCGAGGTCGTCCGAGAGAACGGAGTTCTCTCGTGATCACGAAAGATCTCCGATCTTTCGAACGACTTCCCACGGCACTGCACCGCCGAGTTGGGATATTTGCTGGTTTACGACCTGTCGGCATGACAGGCCGATGGCGTTCACGAGAACGAAGTTCTCGTGCAGCCTCTTGGAGAGCTAGCTCTCCAATGGTCGGCGAACCTTCGGTTCGCCCCGTCCTGATGCGACATACGGGGATCACCGTCTCTCGGTACAATAAACATTTTCGCCAAATGTTTATTCTCCACCGTTGATGATTTTAATTCTGTAATGTGTTGTCGACATAAGGACAACTGTTGGGGAAAATAAGGCGGGTTGATCGTAGGATTAATTCACGGAGTGAAGCCGTTACGTTCGCGCCGAAATGGTGGGGCGAACCTGTTCGGCTCTGGCCGGAAACCGTTCGGCTCTCCGTATCAGCGGTGAGTATCGCGGTTCGGTCAGAACAGTACGCCGCCGAGTGGCACGTCGGTCTCCGGCTCGACGAGTACCGGAAATCCCTCCTCGTCGGGGACACCGACCGTCAACGCCTCGGAGTTGAACCCCGCGATCCGGACGGAGCCGAGAGTCGTCGCGCACAACACCTGTTTTCCCTCGAGTTCGTCCGGATCGTAGTGGTGATCCAGCTGTCCAGCGGACTGGATCTCGCCGTGTTCCTCGCCGAGGTCGATCCACAGCTTCGTCATCTTCGGTTTGTTCGCCTCCGGGAACGATTCGGCCTCGAGGACCTCACCGACGCGGATCTCCGCGTCGAACGGATTCTCGACCATACGCCGAGTGGGCGACCGGCCCACAAAAACCCGACGAGCGCGAGCGAGACGACTCGAGTGGACCGGCGTCCGCGCTCCGCGAATGGTCCGTTGCTCGTTGTGTGAGAGTCATCGACTCGTGACCAATGATTGATACGTCCGGTCGAACTATCGTGAGGTATGTTCGCCAGTTGTTCACAGCGAACAGCACCGTCTACCCCGATCGAAAGACTCCGGCGGCCGCCGTTCCGTGGGCAGAATCCGACGACAGTGCCGAAACTCGAGGCGAGTGGGGACGACCGGATGGCGTCGTCCGCTGTGAATCGATGACCGAATCGCCCGTGATCGAGTTTCCCGACCGGGATAGCGTGCGAATCGATGGCGATCTCGAGGACGTGATCGTCTCGCTGTGCTGGTGGGACGAGTCCGGACTCGTCGGGACGATTTCGGAACCGGTCGGTCGCGTCGACGGCGGACGCGTCGTCTGCGCCCACGAGGAGTTCGGTGAGTTCGCGTACGGCCCGGTGATTACCGGCGTCGAAGGGTTCCTGAACGGATCGCCGGTCGTCCCGGGCGCTGGAGACGTCTCGGCGTCGAACCCCGATGCACCGTCGCACGTCGACGCGATCCGCGCGTCGTACGACGGGCCAGGTGAACTCGACGATCCGTTTCGTACCGGTCCGGAGAACTGAGACGGAACGACTCGAGCGCCGAGAGAGCTGGCCCGTGATCGTTGGCCAAGAGAGCTGGTCCGTGATCGTTCTCCGAGAGAGCCGTCCGGCGACCGCTTCCAGGTCTTGCTGTTTGACCGGTCGGTGAAAATTGACTCGAGAACTTACTCGAGACAGGCTCGATCAATCACTATCAGCGGTCGTCGGCGCACGCTGTGGTCCCGCCCGTAACACATCCTCCTGGGTTTCGGTCAGGAGGCGAACGAACTGGCCGGCGTTCTCGACGAGTTTGTTTTCGGCTTTCCGCAGATGTTCTTCGAAGGTCGCTCGGGCGACGGTCGTCTCTTCGGCAAGCTCCTCGATCGACGCGTCCCGGGGCTGATTGTAGTAGCCCGCATCCAGCGCGATCCGCAGGGCCTCGAGTTGGCGTTCCGTGAGTCCGTCGAACAGCCGGTCGATCGAGAGCAACGAACTGTGGGGAACGTGGCGCTCCTCGATCGACGTCTTCGAGAGGATGTCGATCTCCCGGTCCTCGTCGAGTTCCGCTAACAGGGCAGTGACGTCGTTCTCGTCGAATCCGATCACAGAATAGTGTTCCCAGCCGTTTCGGTACACCGTCGGCGGGAGATGTACGCAGTTGTGACGTTCGAACTTCCGGACGATGGACTCCTCGATGGGGCAGGAACACGACTGGACGATCACGTTCAGGTCCGAACCGTCGACTGCGGTGTGCAGAACCGTCCCGAGACCGTCGATCACCTCGAGCAACTCGCCATCGTCGGCGTCCAACGCGGTGATCTCGAGGACCTGGCAGTCCTGAAGGTACCACTCGCGGATCGACACCCCCGGAAACTGCTCGGAGATCTCTCGATAGGGACACTCGTGGCGGAGTTTGAACGACACTTCGTACATTCCCATACGTAGTATGAGGATTCGACAGTCAATAGTGTTGCCGGCTATGACCGGCTCCGACCAGACAGGGGGTGCGTCGTGACTTCTCCGAGAGGCGTTGCCCTCTCGAGCGGCGCCAGCCGCTGACGGGGCTGCACCAACCCCTTCGTCGTCGTTTGTGCGCTGGCGAGTCTCTTCCCCGGTACCGATCGGGTCGCCGGTTCCGGGCTCGATCGTCCTACCGTCGGATACTAGGATTACCGGTGGAACCCCAGGCTACGATTGGGCCGTCACTGCCTTCCACCCCCGTTTACCAGGGAACCAGAGGTGCCAGTTATAGCTGGCACCGGTGATATGCCCCTACTGTCCCTACGGGATGTCGATGGCAAAAATCACGCCGGAAACAGTCGCAGAACGGCTCGAACGAGGAGACGACGACCTCAGACTCGTCGACGTCCGCGACGAGACGGACTTTCGTGAGTGGCACATTCCGGGAAGTGAAAACGTCGACGTCTACGACGAACTGAAAGACGATCCCGACGCGGCAGCCGAGGAGCTGGCCGACTTGCCGGAACACGGTGAGGTCGTCACCATCTGTGCAGCGGGGGTACTCGCAGCCGACGCGACAGACTTGCTCCAGGAACAGGGCCACGACGCCAAAACCCTGGTAGACGGCATGAACGGCTGGGCACGTGTCCACCGCACGGCACCCCTCGATGTGGACCTCGAGGGCGAGTTGATCCAGGTCGCCCGCCCTGGCACGGGCTGTCTCTCTCACGTTCTGATCTCCGAGGGCGAGGCCGCGGTCTTCGAACCCTCGCAGTACACCGAGGAGTACGAGGCGATTCTCGAGGCGCACGACGCCGATTTGGCGGGTGTCTTCGACACTCACGCCCACGCCGACCACGTCTCCGGCGGGCAGAAACTCGCTGAGATTCACGACGTCCCCTACTACCTCCACCCGGCCGACGACGACGGAATCGGTGCCGCCCACGTCGAGGAGGGAGACGGTCTCGAGGTCGGTGCCGTAACGATCGACGTGATTCACACGCCCGGTCACAGCCCAGGCAGCGTCACCTACGCTCTCGAGGACGAGGCACTCCTGACCGGCGACACGCTCTTTCACGACAGCGTCGGTCGGGTCGAACTCGGTGTCGACGCTGGACTCGAGGAGACGGACGTCGAGGACAACGCTGAGACGCTCTACGAGAGCTTAGAGCGCCTGCGCACCGTCGAGGGCGACCCGCTCGTGTTGCCGGCTCACGACCCCGGGAGCCCCCAGCCGCCGGTTGTCGCCCGTCTGAGCGAGGTCGAAGAGCGCAACGAAGCATTCGGCCAGGACCGGGAGACGTTAGTCGCGGCACTGGCCGGCGATATCCCTGACCAGCCGGCGAACTTCGAGCGGATCAAGCTCGCCAACGTCGGCACCAAGGAGATTTCGGACGAAGAGGCGGACGAACTCGAACTCGGCCCCAACCGCTGTGCGGCCGAATAACCCATGAGCGGCGAGTACGCACAGGGTATCCGCCGAAACTGGCGACAGTTTACTCTCCAGATATTCACGGTCTTCGCCGTCGGGCTCACGATGGGCTCTCAGCGAAACGTCGTGCCTATCATGGGCGAGGAGACCTTCGGCGTCGAGTCCCTGCTGGTGATCGGCTCGTTCGTCGTGAGCTTCGGGATCGTCAAGGCCGTACTCAACCTGTATTCGGGGAAGTGGGCCGACGCCTACGGGCGCAAGCCGATCCTGATCGCGGGTTGGATCGCTGCGATCCCGATCCCGTTCATCCTGATCTACGCGCCGAGTTGGAGCTGGATCGCCGTCGGGAACGTCTTGCTCGGGGTCAACCAGGGCGTCGCCTGGAGCATGAGCATGATCTCGAAGATCGAACTCGCCGGCCCCGACCAGCGTGGGCTCGCCGCAGGGCTCGACGAGGCCTTCGGATACACCGGCGTCGCCGCCGGCGCGTGGCTCACCGGCGTGATCGCGGCTCAGTACAGCCTCCGGCCGGAACCGTTCTACTTCCTCGCGGCGGTGATCGTCGTCGCCTTGCTCATCGCGATCGTCCTGATCGAGGAGACTCTCCCCTACGCGAAGGCAGAGGCGGCAGGTCTCGACGACGATGGTGACGGCGTCGAAGCTGACGGCGGAACGAGTGAGGCCGACCTCTCGTTCACCGAGATCGTCAAACGCGCGACCTACAAGGACCGGACGCTCTTTACCGCAGCGCAGGCGGGACACGTCGAGAACTTCGTCGACACGCTCGTCTGGATCGCCTTCCCCATCTTCCTCGTCTCCCAGGGTCTCGGTGTTGCCCAGGTCGGAGTCGTCGTCGGCGTCCACAGTGCCGCGTACTTCCTGCAGGTCTACACCGGCCGCCTCGGTGACCGAGTCGGACGTAAGCCGCCGATCGTCGTCGGCTTTTTCCTCGCCGGAGTGGGCGTCCTCGGGATGGTTCTCGTGGAGGGGTATTACCTCTGGATCCTTTTGTCGGCGCTCTCGGGTGTTGGGATGGCACTGCACTACCCCAACCTGATCGCAGTCGCCAGCGACGCGGCCCACCCGTTGTGGCGTTCGACGGGCCTCGGGGTCTATCGGCTCTGGCGTGACCTTGGCTACGCCGTTGGAGCCGTCCTCATCGGTCTCTCCGTCGATCTGCTCTCGATCGAGGCCGCCTTCTACGGTACCGCTATCGCGATGTTTCTCTCGGGCGGGTTGGTCGTCCTCTGGATGGAGGAAACCCATCCAGAACTCGGAACACACGAACCACCATCGGTCGACCTCGAGGCCAGCAAAACCGGTTCCGAGGACTGATATTCGGCTATTTCGAACCTTCGGTGGATGGAAAGATATCCGTTCTGTCACGACTCGATCCAGGCGGTCACACAAACCTGGGGTCACTAAGCTGTACCCCACAATGGTCACAGTCGAACCAACAGCCCCGCTGAGACGGCTGGTGGGGTGGTAGGAATCAGCCGGTGAACGCGTGCCGTTCGCGGTCGGGCCTGTGGTCGACGGCAATGGTGTCGGCACGGAATCGTGATCCTAGGGAATCGCTCCCGGAACGACGACGACCGGACGGGTCGCGCCGCCGAGGAGTTCTCGAGCGGTCGAGCCGAGACCGGACGGCTCTTCTCGATTGTCATCGACCGGACGCCATCCACGTGCCCCGATCACGATCTCGTCCGCCTCGAGCATCGCTGCGGAGTCTCGTAACGCGCTCGCCACCGTCACGCCGTCGTCCGCGTCGTCGGGTTCCCGGAGTTCCGTGTCGACGGATCCCGCAGCCGCGAGTCGGACGGCGGCGACGTTCAACGCTTCCTGTCGATCACGGCGGGCGGACGGATCGTCGACGACCGCGACGACGGTGATCGAATCCGACGTATCGATGCGTCCGTCGAGATAGTCACAGATCGATGCGGTCGTGTGAACCGATTCGGTTCCGACGAGATACTGCATGGTCGTTCTCGGAACTCGAGTCACGTCAGTGTCGTGGGCTCGTCGCGTGTAGGTGTTTCTCGAGGGCGGATTTTCCGACCCAGAGAATCCACTGGGGTCACTAATAGGGGACAGCCGATAGTCACCTGTAGGGGACGGAACGAGGCGCGATCGAAGCACCTCGTTGGTCCCCCGCTACCCGACGTGTGGGTCCGACGACGGCCCTCGTGGACGTAGCCCCTCCGTTGTCGGTCCCACGCCCGTTTCACCGGCGTGGCGCCCACCCGTACACCACCCGGTGGAGACCTGGCCACACCCTTCCGCATTTGCTTCGGCCCTCCCACGGTCTCGTACGGTTCGTTGTTCCGATGTTCCGACGTACCCGCCGAACGATCGCGGGTGCGCCGGCACTGACTGTAGACCGTCTCAGGCGCGTTTCACAACCGGGTTCGTCCGACCGTCTGGTCTGAAACGGCGTCGAGTCTCGTATCGCAAAACAGCGTCGAACCGCTGTGCCACGAAAGGAGTCGAAATTTCGTACCAGGGACGGAGTGGTGTTTCGGACGGCAGACGGTGGTGTCGAAGCCGCGTCAGTGACGTCCGTACAGCGAGTACATGATCGCGACCAATCCGAGCAGTCGACTCACGTTCTCGAAGAACACCGTGACGAGATGGTCCGCGTTCGTGACCGTCGTGATCGTGACGTTGACGAGAAACGGACAGACCGTGAGCAACAACAGCCCGAGGGCGAGATAGAGCATGGACGTCGCGTCGTTGCGCCGGTATCCACGGTAGGCCTGGTAGGCGATGATCGCACCCATGAGCGCGACGAGAAAGAGGCTAGCGATGGTGAACAGTTCGAAGACGCTCGTCTCGCCGATCCGGACCGAACTTGTAGTCATCGCATCCCCTCCCACATCCTCGTGAACCTGTCGGCGACGTCCTCTTCACGGTAGGTCAATTCGAGGTCGAACGCACCGTCCTCGAGGCTGAGCTCCAGTCGATCAAGGTTCGCACTGTAGACGCTGTAGTGGTTACCATCGGCCGCGAGCTCCGTCTCTTCGGTCACGAGTCGACACTCCTCGAGGCGATCCAGTCGTCGATAGATCGTCGGCAGGGAGGCGTCACACCGTTCGCTCAGGGTACTAGCAGACATGGGTTCGACGCTCGTGTGGGTGAGGATCTCCCGTGCGTACTCGTCGTCGAGAACCGAGAGCACCGTGGATAGGTCGATCTCCTCACTCACTTGTAGCTGATCGTTCTGCCATCGCTATGAAAAGCGGTCCGGTTTCTCTGATCGAGAAAACACCGGCAGCCTCGGAACCGACCGTCGACGACCGGGTCTCGGCGCAGAACGGCGGACGCTTCGCCACAGCGGGCGCTGGGGCCGTCGAACTCGACTGGTCAGATCCGGGTCAGCCGGAATCATCCGCCAGTCGATTAGTCATGTGGATTAGCAATGCAACTCATAGTGTGGTCCATTCCTATCCAGTAGTCGAGGGGTGGGGTCTGCTGAATCCACAGTGCGGATGTGGCGATTTCGGCTCTGTCGTTTCCGCGCTGTATGCTGCCTTCTGTTGATGTTCACGAGAGTGCCTCTGTGACTTGACCGTGTCTCCGTGGTCGAGTTTTTACCGCGGGGGCTCTTCCGCACTGCCAAGTCGACTATTCCGAGCGTGGTAGACGTGGGTGATCGCCGAAACGACGATCATCGCCGTGATGATACTGGACAGGGCCAGTCCCGAAAGTTCGCTCACCGGTGGAAGCGAAAGCCAGGTAACGAGGGTCAGTGCCGTCGCGATCGTCGCGAGGCCGAGATAGTACTGATGCCAGGGGATGTCACGTTCGGGAACGTACTCGAGGTAGAGCTGGAGTTTTTCGGCCTCCTCGGTAAGCACGATCTCGCCCCTGTTCGAATCGTATTCGACCACTCCTGCGTCATCCAGCTTCGGCAGATGTGATTGCCGAAGCGCCGTGTAGACGCGCTTCCGTTGTTTCCACGACAGTTTCTCGACCTCGACGCCGTGTTCCCAGGCGGATATCGTATTGACCAACGTTCGGAGGCTGACTGGCCCGCCGTCGCGTCGTTTCAGGTAATGAATGACCCATCGACGACGGCGGTTGCTCAGCATCGTAAACGTCTGATCCCGCGTGATCTCGTCGGTTTCGGACCCGTTCCCCCTCGTCTCGAAAGCGGCTTCGGTATGGCTCACACTATCCCCCCCAGAGGCGATCCTCTGCGCGTCGGATCGGTCATTCCGTATCGTGTTAAACATGGACACACTACGCTCTGTCAGACAGTCTTTGAGTGCTGTAAATTGTCACCTGTAACCAGATCGGCCTGGCCGAACAACCACGATGATCTCCGAACCGGTGGCGCTCATCCGCGGTAGACACCAATTAACGTTTGTGAAGGCAGTATAGGCGATTCATAGCAAAACGTGAATTTCCTGATGGGATGACCGTGTGCTGCGTGCCGGGCTCCGTCTCAGCCGGCGACGCAGACGCCCACGGAGGATCGCCAATGGGGAACCCACAGCCGTTGACCGGGGGTACAGCAGTCGGACGAGCAGCAATGGTCATCGCGGGGCTCGTTCTCGCAGCACTCGTTGCCGGACATCTCCTCGGCGTTCCGATCCTGATCAGTTACGCTGAATCGGATAGTATGGAGCCGACAATCGACCGCGGCGATGGGTTCGTTGTCATCCCGGACGCGGTCGCGGCCCCCGTCGAAACAGGTGACGTCGTCGTCTACGAACCACAGGAGATCGAGGGCGGCGAACTCACGACCCATCGCGTCGTCGACGAGACCGACCACGGCTACCTGACACGCGGGGACGCGAACGTCGTCACTGACCAGGACGGAGCCGAACCGCCGGTTACCGACGGGCAGATCGCCGCGAAGGCGTTGCAGATCAACGGTGAGGTCGTCACGATTCCGCACCTGGGAACTGCGGTGATGGGCGTTCAGAGCGGGCTGGAAACGATCCAACTCGAGCTGGCCACGACGCTCGGGACCGGGACGCTGCTCGGCTCGGAGGGACTCGCCACGCTCCTGCTCGTATTCGGACTCGGGGTTCTCGCTCTCACTGCGATCCTCGAGTCGCGAGCGAGCGACCGGGATCGAACGCGAACGCGGTCGCGCCGCGGCGTCTTCGACGCGCGGCTGGCCGTGTTCGGTATGGTGGTGTTGCTCTGTCTCGTGTCGGCCGGGACGATGGTCGCAATGTCGGATACGACGGAAGCCGGCATCGTCAGTGCCGAGTTCGAGTCGGATGCGCCTCACGTCATTCCCACGGGTGATACCGAGGAACACACCTACGAAGTTCGGAACGACGGCGTATTGCCCGTGACGACGATCATCGAGCCAGCGAGCGACGGCGTCGCGGTAGATAGCGACGCACAGACGTTACACCGAGGTGACTCGGTGAACGAGACCGTGGCGGTTACCGCGCCGCCGGAGACGGGGTATTACTTGCGTTCGTTCGCCGAGTACCGCTACTTCGCGGTGCTCCCGACGCCCGTCATCGCCGGCTTACACGCGATCCATCCGTGGTTAGCGATGGGCGCTACAACCGGCGTCATCGTCGGCGCGTTCGTCCTCCCGTTTGCGATACTGCTCGGAACCGGGACGATACGGACGCGCTCGAGACAGCGCACCGATCACAAACGCGGCTTCGTACGGAGGATTCTCCGATCATGAGTAGCGAACACAACACTCGAAACCGATTCACACGGAAGGGGGGGTATTGCCGATGAACACTGAACGACGACTGGCTCGCGTGCGAGCCGGGATCGACCGATGGTTCGGCCCGGTCGTGATCGTGTTGCTGGTACTGGCCCTGTTCGGGGGGTGGACCGTTCTCGCGGCCAATGCCGACACCACCGCCGACACCGACCAGCGGACGGTCGACACGTGGTCGACGACCGGTGGCTTCGATCACTACGCGACGGTTCAGTCCGAAAACGAAGTCTTCGAGGTCGGTGAGGAGCTACCGCGACAGGAGGTCTACTTCACCCAGATCGCGCCCGAAGTCGACGGTGAGTTCACGCACCAGTACAACGCCCAGAACGGCGACGTCACCGTCGACCTCGACCTCGAGCGAGAGATACGCGCAGTTGACGACGATACCGAGTACTGGTCGACGAGCGAGCCGCTGAACGAGAGTACTGCGACGGGCGTCGAACCGGGCGACCGGGTTGGGAGTTCGTTCGCAATCGACGTTCCCGCGCTCGAGGAGGAGATCGAACGGACCGAATCGAGCCTGGGCGATTCGCCCGGCACTACCGAGGCGGTCGTCGTCGCCGAGGTCACGATGGAGGGGACGATCGAGGGCGAACCGGTTCAGCATACGGATCGGTACGAGCTCCTGATCGAACCCGATGGCGATACCTACAGCGTGGAGGGACCGGTCGCCGAGCGATATACGCAGGAGCGCGTCGAAGAGGTCGATCCGACGGCCGAGAGCGGCTCGACCCCCATGTTCGGCATGGCTCTGCTGCTCGGCTCGATCGCGGCGATCGGCGTCCTCTCGAAGCGGAAAGTGAACGGCACCCTCGCACCCTCCGAGGCGGAACTCGAGCGACTCCGGGTCACGGGCGAACGCGAGGAGTTCGACGAGTGGGTCTCGGCCGGCACGCTCCCAGACGAGGTCAGGGAGCGATCCCGCGTGACGGTCGCCTCGCTCGAGGATTTGGTCGACGTCGCGATCGATTGTGATCGGCGCGTGATCGAAGACGAGACAGAGGAAGGCGGGACAGCCTACTACGTCGTCGACGGCGACCTGTTGTACGTCTACGAGTTCGAGGAAGTTCCGGATCCGAACGCGGACGAGTTCGGCGAGACGTTCGTCGATGGCGAACGCAACGGGGCTGACGACGAAATCGAGTTCGACTCGGGGAGCGATAGCGATGCTAAGGCTGACGCCGAAATCGAGTCGGAGCCGGAGCGGAACGACTCGAGCGAATCGGACGACGACTGACGCTGCTCGCGCGGAGTGGTTACCGAAAGCGGTCCGTCGCGGACCGCAGCGGCGTTATTCGTTCTTTTTCCCTCTCTTGGCTGGCAGCTCGTCGACCGTGTCGGCCTGGATGACGATCTCGTCGTCTTTCAGCAGTCGGTCGCCTGCCTCGAGTCCCTTGGTCATCGTCCGGAGGCCGATACACGTACATTCCCCAACGGGGAGTCCGATCGGTGTCGTCTCCTGATCGACCCGACGGTCCGGGTCGTCGCTCCCGTAGAACACGACGCGATCCTCGCCGGCGTACTCCTTGTACTCGTCGTCGGTCTTGAGTCGGCCCGCGGGCTCTCGAGCGTGCACTTCGATCCAGATCTTTACGGGTTGTTTGCCCTGATTGCAGACCTGGAACACGTCGTGGAAGTACGTGAACGAGTCCGAGTTGACGCCCAGCCCTGTTCCCCGCTTGCCCTTCCCGATGGTCGGGTTCGAGGGCGACATCTCGATCCCGAGGTGCCCGCTGTCGTCGAACCGGGTGTAACTCGCGTTCGGCGAGTCGGGGCAAGGCTCGAGGCCGAGATAGGCGTCGGGATCGCCGGCGACCTCGATCGTCGTTCCTCGCTGTGAGCCAGCGGCCGTGAATGCACCGGAGCCGATCAGCGCACTCGCCCCGATCCCGCCGCCGCCGACCGCGAGGAGGAGTGTTCGTCGATTCATGACGGTCAGGGTTTCGGTAGTATTCGGGTCCCAGGAAGTTGTGCGCCGGTTACCGGTGTCGTCGGGGCCATGTGCTCAGTATATCGACGGATCCGACTTTGGTATATGCCGCCGGAACGGTGGCTAGTCCAAACCTGTTAAACAGCCGTTTCGTCACTCGAGGCTGTATTTCGTCCATTCACCACTGGCGAACTCGAGCAGGCTCGGCAGGTCGTTCGCCTGCCCAGGAGGTATCGAGTCTGTGCAGGGAATAGACGTTCCCGACGATATCGTTCTCCGGTTCCACGAGACTCGAGAAAATAAAAGGGATTCGCCGCTGGAAAATCGGTTACTCTGGGCGGATGTCGTCGCCGACGACCTCCGCAGTGGGGTCGAAGGTGTTGGCCCCGAGAATCTCGCTCAGGGTGTACGTATTGTCCGAGTTACGCACGTAGAACGCGTTCGTGCCGAGGTTATCACCGAAGAAGTCGTTATCTTCGACCTCCAGGTTCGGACCCCATAGCTCGAGGTGGCCGTAGTCGGTTGGCGGATCGTCGAAAGTGTTCCCGCTGACTTCGCCTCCGTCGGCCTCGAGTCCTACCAGGAGACCACCATCTAGGTCGTTGGCGCCGATTGTGTTATCAATCAAGTTGATGTTCTCTGCATCTTCAGCGCTTGGTGGACCACTTTGCTCTCCGTTGATGTACACGACCTGAACTCCCGATTCGGCAGTCCCGAAGATGTCGTTATTTTCAATCGTGACGTCACTCGTCGTTTGAGCACTACTTTCGTCTGCGATTGCATACCAGTCAGACTCGATCGAATTATCTTCGATTGTAATTCCAGACACGCCTGGTTCCAATCGAACAGCGAACTCTGCCCAGAGTGCGTCCCCACTATCGAGAATGTTAAACGAACTCACCCGGACGTTATCGGCGGTGATATTCACACCGTCTTCTAGCGTGGGCATTCCGACACCGACGATGTTCAACTGCTTATCGACCTCAACGAGCCCCGACTGATCTTCGTATACTTTGATCGTATCGTTATCCTTGGCAGCATCAATCGCATCGTGGACATCGTCGTGAGTCGTTCCCTGGGTTTGGTTCGTCACCGGACCGGTTGCGAGCTCCTGATCTGCGTCGGCATGGATGACGATCTCATCGTCATCGACGAGCTGCTGGCCTTCCTTGAGTCCCTTCGTGACTACTCGGATACCGACACACAGGCACTCACCGACCTGAAGTAGTTGGGGATTGTCCTCGCTCAGTATCTCCTCGTCGTCGTCCCCGAGGTAGAAGGTGACTGGTCCATATTCTCCGTAGTTGTCGGAGTCGAAATATTTATCAGCTTCCTCACTCGCCTCAGCTTCGATCCAGACGGAAACCGGCTGCTTGCCCTGATTACAGATCTGGAAAACGTCGTCGAACCAGGTAAATGAGTCCGAGTTAACCCCCTGTCCACCTTCCTCAGTCGGATTGTCCTCCGACATCTCGACAGCGAGGTGACCACTGTCGTCGAAGTCTACGTAGCTGTTGTTTGGGCTGGTTGGACAGCGATCCAACCCCAGGTAGGCGTCGGGATCCCCGGCCACCTCGATCTTCACCCGCCGTTGCGATTCGATCCGACTGAACGCGCCGGAACCGATGAGTGCACTGCCGCCGATCGCACTGCCACCGATACCGTACAGGAACTTTCGTCGATCCATATGTATCATCCTCGCGTTCGTCCCTCCGTTCTGGCCTGCCCTCGCGGCGGCCCGTGGGAGGCGAACGCGTCGGTTGATCGTGATGCTGGTATGTACCTTGTGTATACACTGACAGGAGGTTCGACAAACAGTGGGTGCAGGTCTCTATCGCACAACTAACTGCAGCCGGGAGAGATTCGAACTCATTACGTTCTCTTATACAGAAATGTTGTTTCCCACCAGCGCTTCTATCCACCGACCGTTAGACAGCTCGGCGAGTTGTCGGGAGACGTGCAGCCGGCATCGACTACTGGGTGAGTGGTAACGGTGCTGATTTTTCACAGATCAATGAGGGTACGGAGGTTCTGAAAATCGTTTTGGACGACCTGTCAGTTCGACATGCAGTCAATACAAAAGACTTCACGTATCGCTCGTCCTGGTATGAAACTGGATGCACCGACACGAGGGCGTCGGTTCTCGGGCGCGGTGAGACGATGAAACGAAGAACGTTCCTCTCTGCGATCGGTGCTGGAAGCATTACTGCAGGTGCACTCGTTGGAACAGAGAGCGTCTCTCGAATCGAAGCACAGCGTCGCGTGAAACTCGAGGTGGCTCCGGTCATGGACCTGACGGGCATCAGTTTCGTCGCGTTCTGTGGTGAGGTCGGAATCGAGAGCATCGAGGTTCTGACCGCCAACGACGAGGGCGAACCGGTCGAGATCGAGTGGTCGACCGACGACCCCGTGGACGAAGTAATTCTCAAAGGAGAACAGGAATGGTACCGGTTCGACACCGCAGGTGCGACGTCTGGGACGGCAATCATGGCTGAAGAGGACGGTGGCGTTCTGATCTCTCCTGACTGGCCTAACCGGGTCGAAGGGGACGACTCCAACCGCTGTCCACCGTCGCCCTGCAAGGGCGAAACGGGGACCAAACTCGAGTACGACGACGGTTTCAGTAACCCCGAAGCCACGAAAGAGAGCTGCCCGTCTCCCCCAGGGCCTAACACTGATACCGACGGTGGAGAGGAATCCGACGCGCAAGCGGAATCGAGTACGGAGCCTGACACAGACCGCGAGTCGGAGACCGAATCAACGGACGAGATCAACGCGACGGACGAATCCAGTTCCGAAGTGATCGACCAGGCCGACGCGGAGACGGACGAGTGAGCGCGAAGAGCGCGACTGTTCAACTGCCACTCTCCCCGTCGTAGACCGTTTGAACTGTACCACTCCGACCGATAATCGGTAGACTCAGTTTCTAGAACGAACCACGTTCTCGAGGATACGACCTTACTTCGATTCGTTGGTCGCAACCTAAAATTCTTGTACGCGTTCTCTTCCGTGACTGCACGCGGTGTATACACATACCGGATGTTCTCGTCGCTTCAGGTGTACGCACGGTCCAATCTTGCGGGCTGCGCTAGTAAACCACACATGAAACGACGTACCTTCATAGCCGGCGTGGGCGGCTCGGGCATCGGTGCGAGCATGCTCATCGGTTCCGGCGCGTTCAGTCGGATCGAATCGCAACGACGGGTGAAGATCGAGGTCGCCAAGGATCCTCACGCATATCTCGGCCTTGACGGCTGTCCCGACTCGCCGAACGCGAGTTATACGAACATCGACGAGAGCGGTCACCTCGAGGTCGACATGTCGTCGGAGAACCCCACCGACGCCGGTGGAGAGGGGATCAATTCGGACTCGAGAACCTGGTTCGACAACGTCTTCCAGATCTGTAATCAGGGAAAGCAGGACATCTGTGTCTGGATCGACGATGAAAACTGGCCGAAAGTAGATGACGGTGAACTCGAGGGTGATTACTCGGAGTACGACGGTGATCTCCGGGTCGATTTCTACGTCGGCGACAACAGGGAGCAGTCGATTCTCGGCTCGGAGAACGCTTTCTTCCTCGGTGTCGGCGAATGTATCTGCATCGGGATCCATACGAACACGAAAGGACTGAGTGACAGCGAGCAGCTCCTCTCCGATCTCGGTGACGAAATCGTCATCCACGCCGACGAGGACTGTCCGGTCGATGAACCGCCAGTGAGCGGGCAAACCGCATGGGCGATCCTGAACGACGAGCCCGATCCGGACGAGAACCGGCTAAACTCCCTCACCAACATTTCCAAGTGGGGTTGGTTCATGCCCTACGACATCAGTTCGGGTTCTGACACCGACCCGGTACTCGCCGAGTTCTACGCGGGCGCAGGTAGGAATAACCTCAACGCCGGAACGGACGTTGGCGATGTCGAAATCTCCGACGACGGTGACGACCTCGTCGTCGACATCGAGATGGACCCTGAGTTCACGTTGACCGAGAGCCAACTCTACGTCGATACGGATACCGACAGACTCCGACAAATCAAAGCCGCACCCGGTGCGTTCGACTACAAAAATACGTCAGACGAGTACGACCCCGGTGCGATGCAGTACACCATACCTCTCGATGATGTCCGCGAGAACCTTAGTGAGGGTGACGAACTCATAATCGCCCTTCATGGCGTAGTCGAATAGTCCCTCCACGGAGGCCTGCCACGGCATAACGCCGAGGTGGACTATCGGTAGGTGCTTCGAAGGAGTGTTCCACTGCACCGTCCACACTCGACGGTCGCTTGCATCGCCGTCGAACAACACGACTCGACGGTCTCTTCGTTGCCGTCGATCTCGCCCCCGCAGGTCGGACATTTCTCGAGGAACGCCCGAAGACCAGTCAACACGACTCCCTGTTCATCGGCCGTTAGTTCCTGCCAGCCAGAGCCGTGTTCGTCCAGGGTCGGCGCGCCCGCGAGGTCGGCGAGAAACGCCGCTTCGGACGGCCAGACGCCGATCCGATCGCTCTCGTACCGGGCGATGTACCCGCCAGTCGATTCCTCGAGGGCCAGATCCGCCGTCTCGAGGTCGAGACGCGCGGCCAGGGCCTCGAGTCGTTTCTCTTCGTCTTCCAGCGCGGCGATTCGGTCGTGCCAGGCGATCTGGAACGTCGTCTCGAGACACAGGTCGTCTGCTTCGGGGCAATCGATCACGGCGCCAGTAGCACGGAGCAGGGATTCGACGTCGTCCTCATCCTCCCCGTCGACGGCAGTTTCAGTGTCCTCGACGTGGCTGTCGAACAGTCGGTGGACGCGGTCGGGGAGGTATCGCTTCGTGAGCGTTGGCGTGCCCGGGACGAGGTATCCTCGGAGGTAGATCGCGGCCACGAAGGTGATGAAGGTTACTCCTCCGATTATCGGGTTCGCAAAAACTGAAATTAGTCCTGCCAGAGCAACGGCGATGAGCGCGTTTACGGTGGTACAAGGGAGACACCGGTTCTCACCCGTGTACTCCGGACGCCGAATCGACTTGAGAAGATCTGTTACTGTCGTCTGCATACGACCTCCTACGCCGAAACCACCTATTGGTATAGAATCATTACCGTGACGAAAGCCGTTACTTTTCAAAAACGACCCGGCGAACCGGACGGACTGGCCGTGGGACGAGGCCTAACTGAGGTCTGACACAAGCCCCGCGAGCGTCTCGAGGTCGTACTGTCCGGAGGCGGTTGCATTGGTGGGATCGATGGGTGCGTAGATGACCGCGAACCGCGGACAGGGGTGATGGGTCCGGGTGTGACGGCCAGCCTCGGCCATCGGCGCCATCGCGACGGTCTTGCTGTCGCTAACGAGGCGGTGGATAACCGCGAGCAGCGCGACGTGTCCGCTTGCGGTCCGGCCGTTACGGCGAGTTTGCCCACGCCGGCGTACTCGCAGGCGGCCGAAGGGGGTGTCGATCAGTTCGCTCCCGTCGGGTGTGCCATCGAGGTCGTGGGCGACGCGAGAACCGAGACGTCCCGCCTCTTGGCGGTCACGAGCAAGTCGTCGGCGTTGCCGTCCCGAACCGAGCCTGTACAGCCAGACCGTTCCGTCCCCACATTGCACCTTTTTTGCCTTGACCACTGTCGAATGTGACCGTCTTGTCGGGTAACTCGAACGGCTTTACTTACAACTCCTCGACCATGATCACGATTGCACACTACGGAGAAGAATAGCCGTTTCTACGATGAACGGGATCGATATTTGGCAGACTGGAACGTACGAGGGTTTACGCTGATCCCTATCGACCTCGAGTCGACCAGCGCCAGTCGACGGTCGGTTAGTCAGCTTTGGATCGACTCGAGCCAGTCGAACGTCAGCGCGAGCAGTCGGCTCTCGGCGGCGGCCGAAAACCGGTGTCCCTCCGCCGAGAACGTCTGGAGGAGAACGTCCGTCTCGAGTCGCCGCGTCGCGTCGATGCTGTCGTCGACGTCGACGGATTCGTCCGCCGCGCCGTGGAAGATGGCGACCGGCACATCGAGCGTCGACACCACGTCGTCGAAGGGGTAGCGATCGAGGTCCTCGAAGAAGCGGTCGTCGATCCGATCCCCCGTTTCGAAGCGGTGCTCGCCGTCGGCGGCGACGCTCGATCGGTAATCGTCGAACGCTCGGTTGTCCGTCACGGGCGCTCGCGTCACGACCGCCTCGACCCGATCGAGGCCGGTCGCCGCGTGAAACGCCACCTTCCCGCCGAAACTCGAGCCGAACAGGACGATCGACGACGGCTCGACGTCGTCGACGACCGCCTCGAGGTCGGCGATCTTCTCGCTTACCCCCTGGTCGACGAACGCGCCGTCGGACTCGCCACACCCTCTGAAGTCGAACCTGACGCCGTTGTATCCTTCCTGGACCGCCCGCCTGCACCGTCGCTCGTGGCTCCCCGACTTGTCGCTGAGAAAGCCGTGACAGCAGACGAACCAGCGGTCCGACGGCGCCTCGTGGTGGACTGCCGCGATCGACTCGCCGCCGGCGACCGGTACCTCGTGATGCTCGACCATCCTGTAAACGGTGGCGCGCCAGCCCGTAACCGTTGCCGGTTCGCCCCGACGGCCGTCCGGGTGATTCGCCGACTGCCGGAGCTATAGCCAGCCAGGAACGGCCGTAGAACCTCCATAACTAACCCCTCGAGGGCGCGAGTTCACGCCGATGTGGCCATGGGAACACGCGATCGTCGGCTATCTCGCGTACTCTCTGTTCAGCCGCGCGTACTACCGGCGAGCGCCAACCGGACTCGAGGCGTTCGCGGTCGTCTTCGCGTCGCTGTTGCCGGATCTCATCGACAAACCGCTGGCGTGGGAGTTCGGCGTCTTCGAGTCGGGATACGCCCTGGGACACTCGATATTCTTCGCGGTTCCGCTGTCGATACTCGTGGGGCTGCTCGCGAAACGGATCGGCCGGCCGGCTGTCGGCGTCGCGTTCGGACTCGGCTACCTGCTTCACCTTCCGTCCGACGTCCTCTATCACTCGATCGGGGGCGAAGGCGTTCGAACCGAGGTGATGCTCTGGCCTGTCGATCCAATCGAATCGCCGGGCGAACCCGCCGGATTCGTCGGGGAGTTTACTCGACTGTTCGGAACCTATCAGGAGGCCCTTCTCGCCGGCGAACTAACGACGTACATGTGGGTCCAACTCGGCCTCGCTGGATTCGTATTTTTGCTGTGGCTCGCCGACGGTGCCCCGGTGCTCCGGGAGTGTCTCGGCTTCGGACGGCGGACTCTCGGGACGGTGATCGGCCGATCGAGCCGCCCCGACGCGGCGACTAAAGAACGAGAGTGACCGGTCGTCGACGAGCAGCCGACTGTTCATCGGCGAATACCTGACCGTTCATCGAGGCTGACCCTCGAGTAGGCCGGAGCTACCGGATCGAACGTCCGTGTGCAATCGGGGTCTTTCGGGTACGTTGTCATTTACTATCGTATCGGTACGGATGAGTGTACAGACGTGATGAGCGATACGACTCGAAGCCAGGACTCTCCGGGGGCGTGGACGCAGGGCTCCCGCGTCGAGACGGTGCCCGTCGATGGGGAGTTTGCACTCTGTCTCACCCACGACGTCGACCGCCCGTACAAGGGGTTTCGGTCGCTTTACTACGCGGCGAACGGGCGACCGACCTACCACCTCCGGACTGCGCTCTCGGACACGAACCCCTACTGGCAGTTCGAGAGTCTGATGACGTTGGAGGAGAAACTGGGCGTCCGTTCGGCGTTTTACTTCCTGAACGAACAGCATCTGCTCGCGAACCGCCCGATGAGCGACTGGCTGTCCCCGTCGAACTGGATCCAACATCTTGGCCGGTACGACGTCCGAAGCGACGAGATCGCTCGCGTCGTCTGCGACCTCGAGGACGGGGGCTGGGAGGTCGGACTCCACGGTTCCTATCACTCCCCCGACGATCCGCACCGACTCCGGGAGGAGAAGGCTATCCTCGAGTCGCTGCTCGACGGTCCCGTGACTGGTGGACGCCAACACCACCTTCGGCTCGGCTCCGACACCTGGCGACACCACCGCCGGATCGGTCTCGAGTACGACGCGAGTCTCGGCTCGACGACGGAGTGTGGGTTCCACGCGGGATACCGACCGATCCGACCGTTCGACGACGAGTTCCTCGTCTTCCCGCTGACGATCATGGACCAGGCGCTTCCGGACCCCGGAACGCGGCCGAACGCCGCGCGTCGCGTCTGTGATCGGCTCCTGCTCGAGGCGGCCGAGAACGACGCCGTCATGACGGTCCTCTGGCATCCACGATTTTTCAACGAACGGGAGTTTCCCGGTCACCGCCGACTCTACCGCTGGCTCGTCGAACGGGCCCAGGAGCTCGACGCCTGGGTCGGCTCGCCCGCCCGACTGGTCGACGCGTACGAGCGAGCACGAGGCGACTCCGCGGCGGCCTCGAGTCGGGGGCCAGATCGGCGTCCGGCGACCGAACCGGTGGAGCGAGCGAGTACGTCGAGAGAATCCGTCGGCGACCGTCTCCCCGACGACGAGTACGATGTCGAGCAACCGACGGCGACGAACGAACCGGCGAAAGCTCGCGGTGAACCATGAGCGGGAATCGACTGTTGGTCGTGTTCGTTGCCGGACTGCTCGCGGCGAGTGCGATTACGGGGGTCGCTCCGCTCGCGGCCGGTAACACCGCCCAGGACGCGTCGCCGGAGTCGTACGTCATCGAGCAAGGGACGTACTGCGAGCCGATCGAACCGCTTCAGACGTCTCAGACGGTCGAATCGTTCTACGACTATCGGAACCACGTGACTCATCCCGACACCGATCCCGAGGATAGACAGTACAGCTCCTACGGGACGACACACCTCCAGGAGGACGACACGAGCATCCTGATGCTCCACGAGGGGACCGACGGGATGAGCCTCGTGATGGTCCACGACCAGCTCCACGGCAACTCGAGTGGTGGCATCGTGACGTTCGATATCGTCGGGCTCCCCTCGGAGTCGGAGTGGGTCGTCCAGGACGACAAGTACGAGGCCGAGACGAACATGGTCGAATGGGATAGCGGCGACGGCTGGGCGTACGCCTCCTGGATCTGGCGAGACGCCAGAACCGACGGCGGCGCGATCCAGGGCGGACTCGGCGACGAGTTCGCCGTGACGATCCAGCCCGGATTCAACGAGGCGTCGGACTTCCACGAGAACGAGTCCCTTCACGACCCCGAGTGGCACGAAGACGGCGAGATCGACAGCTGGGAGTTCCTCTCGGGAGACGCCGACGATCCGGAACGGTTCGAACTGGCACTCGACGAGCCGGTAACCATCCGTACGGGTGCATGTGACGAACCGTCGGTCACGTACGACCGGACGGACGATGGGTTCACTGCCAGTGTGACCGGAGTATCTGGCGGCGATCCAATCACCCTCCGTCCGTCGAACGACTCGAACGACAACGGTAGCTTCGACCGGATCGACGTCACCGGCCTCGAGGAGGACGCGGCGTTCTCCTTCGAGAACGGACAACCGGCCGGGACCGACTCACCCCACGAGGTCGCGTCGCTGTCGAACCTGACGGTGACGAGCGACCACGACGACGTCTCGGCGACGGTGGCGTTCAGCGTCTCGGCCGACACCCTCGAGGAGATCGGCTACCACCCCGAGGACGTCGCACTCTACGCGACTGACGGAACCGAGTGGACCGAGTCGAACGCGACGGTTGTCGACGACTCCGGCGGGAGCTACCAGTTCGAAGCGGACGTCGACTCGCTCGAGGCTCTCGTGATCGCACCCACACAGGATGCAGAGCCGATCGACGAGGAGTCCGACGCACTCCCCTCCCCAGGAGTTGCCCACGTCGCCGTTTCCATCGCGACGCTGCTGGCACTCGCCGCAGTGACGCGGCGGTACCGAGGGGACCGATAGCGGCCTCGGACTAGTGGCGTCCCACGCCTCATACGGATTGCTGTAACAATGTACCGGCGAACCCGCAGACGGGTCGCGGTTTCGGCGGTAACGACTTACAGTAAACCGTATCACTGCAGGCTCGAACTCGGTGGCGTCGGGTCGGTTCGACCCGGCAGTCGACGCGGGGCGAAGTACTATCGTAGCCACTGCACGTCAATTCACACCTGATCGCACGACGCTCGTTCGGTCAGTTCGTACTCGAGAATTTCTCCAACCCGCCGGTCTGGGGCGGAGAGAACGTGATTCGTACCTGTCGGTACACCGCGATCGGCCGACGGTTGCACCGGAACCCGACACCGATTTCTCGCATACAGTGTGCTTACGATATCTCGGGAGGCCCGCGACTCCCTGGAGACCTACCGCCAGTGACGGACAGCAGTCCGTCTCAGTCGCTCCCGACGCCGACCGATCCGGTGGGTTCTGGCCTCGAGGCTCCGCCAAACCGCTGGAGTGAATCGAGTGCGCCGACGCGGCCGTGAGCCGTCGCGACGTCGACGATGACGTCCGTCAGGTTCGCCTTGTCGGCGAGGAACTCGTCGCGTTTCCGTTGCCACGTCTCGCCGACGCCGTCCGAGTCGAGGACGGTCCGCGATCGGTCGACGATCTCCGATACGGAGGCGACGTTGTGAATCAGCCCCTGGTTCTCGAGTTCGACGAAGTTACCCATGTCGTCGTCGCCGACGAACGAGTTCGAGCGGATCGCGGGCGTCCCGAGCAACGCCGCCTCGGTGACCATCGTCTGTGTGTCAGCGACCAGCAACGCCGCCTCGGCGAGCGCGTCGTGTATCAGTGCTGGGTGAAGGTCGAACGGCCGAGCGGGGAGCGCCTTGAGGTCGGTGTTCTCACCCTCGTCGGAGACGAGGACGGTCGCGTGCTCGTCGAGTCGTTCGACGATTCGTCGACGGGCGCTCCCGGTGATTCCGCGCTTTCCGACGTCGTGTTGGGAGCCGAACGCGTTGAGCCGGAGGATGACGTACGGTTCGTCTCGTGTGACGCCGAGTCGATCCCTGATCGTCGGATCCGGTTCGTAAATCTCCGGGTGGAGGTAGGCACACTCCTTGAACCCGGGGAAGACGTAGTGTCGATCGCCGAGGTCTTTTCGAAACGTGTTTGGCGTGATGATCGTCCGGGCGAACGGCGTCGAGATCGTGTGATCGAACGACGCGGGTTCGGAGTCGATGAGCAACACCGTCGGCGTCCCGACGACCGCGCCCGTGTGGGCCGCGTACCCGCCCATCCCGAAGACGAGGTCGGGATCGAACCGGTGTGCGAGACGGATCGCCCGGGCGTAGTGTGCCGGGAGACGGCTCAGGAGCGACCCCTTCGTCGTCCCGCAGCTGCCGTACACCTCGTAGGGCAGGTCGTACCACTCGAGCAGGTCGACGGTGCAAGTGTAATCGCGAGCCAGAACCAGCACCTCGTTGCCCTGGTCGCGAAGCCGCTGTACCGCGTGTTTGTACAGGTGGACGTGTGCCGGTGTGTTGGTGAAAAACAGGTATCTCATGTGGAGCCCACGGTATCCTGTTCGACGAGTGGGGGAGAGCGCGGTTTGTTATCTGGGACATACCCTCCGGAACGACTCGGTGGATCGACTACAGTCCGCGAGTACTCGGATTCAGACGCCGGCGACGGCGTCACGGCGACCTCGTGTCGAGGGGTAGCAAGCGTATAATAATGTGGATATGTTTCCAGAGGACGGTAGATGCAGTCATACGGCGTTTCAGAGACGAACCCGGCGGAACCGGCGGAAACGCGGACTCGAGCGCTCGAGTCGTACGCCTCCGTCCTCGATTCGACGCTTGCGTACGCACGCAGACGAGACTACATCGGCCCCGATTACGGCGACGGAATGAGCAGCCAGCTCCTCCAGTCGCTTCCGTTCGAAAACCGGGTGCTCAACCTGGTCGTCCAGGAGGTCGTCAAGCGGACGCCGGTCGACGTCAGACCGCTGTTGGGCGTCGAACACCGGCGAAACTACAAGGGAGCCGCGCTGTTCGCGATGGCCAACCTGAACTACCACCGATTGATCCGCGAGTACGACGCCCCGCTCGAGCCGGCGTTCGACCCGATCGGCGAAGCCGACAGGCTCGCAAACTGGCTCGTCGAGGAACGGATCACGGGGTACAGTGGCTTCTGTGGGGGGCATCGCCACGAGATGCAACACGTTCATACCAAAGGCGTCCCGAGCGATCCGGACGTCGTCTCGACGACGTACGCCGTCAGGGCGCTCCTTCAGGCCGCCGATCTCGACCCCGAGTACGCCGAACTCGCACGCACCGCACCGTCGTTCGTGATCGAGGACCTGAACTACCGGGAGGTCCCCGACGGTGCGAAGATCGACTACCACATGAACCACCCCGACGACTCCTACACGCTGAACGCCGCCGCCCTCGGGGCCGGGATGTTCGTCGACCTCTACGACCGGACCGGAAACGAAGCGCTTCGCGACCGCGCGACGAAGATCTTAGATCACGTCGCCGCCAACCAGACCGACGTGGGCGGCTGGCCCTACCGGCTTCCGGCCGACGCCTCACATCTCTCGATGGACAGCCACCACAACGGCTTCATCATCGAGTCCTTCCAGCGCTATCGCGACGTCGTCGACGAAGATCGGTACAGCGAGACGCTCGAGGACGCTCTCGAGTTCTACCGCACCGAACTGTTCGAACTCGACGGTGCGCCCAACTTCGACGAATCCAACGGCTACCCCCGCGACATCCACGCGAGCACGCAGGGCATGCTGGTGTTCACCCGCGAGGGCGACCTCGAACTCGCCGACAGAATCCTCCGGTGGGTGCTCGCGAACCTGCAGGTCGAGGAGGGGCGATTCTACTACCGCCAGTTTCGCCACCACACCAAGCGAGTCACGCTGATGCGGTGGTGTCAGGGGTGGATGGCCTACGCGCTCTCGGAGTACCTCCTCGCCCGCAGTGAGTCGGACCGTTTTCCGTCGGTTTGAGTGGTAGGACGGTTTGAGACGGTAGCATCGTCCGTTCAGTTCTCTGCAACCGATCGTCGAGGTCGTCCGCTCGAGTATGCTCTTTGTTGTGACTCGACTGACAGCGAGGTACGCACGCGCCAAACGGATTTCGTGACACTCTTCGGCCGATTACTGTGTGGATAACAACGTCGTCGGGAGCCAAACGGTGTCCCAGCATGGACGTCACACGAATCGATCTCGAGGACTGGCGCGAGGCCCTCCCGTCGTCCGGATACGAGATCTTCCACGAGCCAGACGCACTCCGCGTTCTCGACGATCACACTGACGCGACGCTTCGGTTGTACGGCGCCTACAAGGGACAGCAGTCGGTCGGTCTCCTCCCCGTCTTCGTCGGCGAGCGCTCGATCGGGCGGACGGCATTCTCGCCACCCGTCTCGCTGGGCGTTCCTCGTCTGGGCCCGATCCTCGACCCCAATAGCCCGAAACCCCGCAAGGCCGAACGGATCAACGGCGAACTGATCTCCGCCGTCGTCGACGACCTCGCGGTCGCCAACCGATCGACGCTCTTCCGATCGTCCTGTCACATCTACTACGACGATCCGAGACCGTTCGCCTGGAACGACCTCTCCGTCGAACCGAAGTTCACCTACGTCGTCGACCTCCAGGGCTGTTCCGATGTCGAGGACGCCATGGCCGGCTTCAGCAAGAGCCTGCGAAACGAGATGCGCCGGATCGACGACGTGGATCTCACGATCCAGACCGAGGGAATCGACGCGGCGCTGCGGGTGTACGACGACGTCGTCGACCAGTACGCCGAGTACGACGACACCGCGCCGATGTCTCGTCCCTTCCTGCGGGATCTCCTCTCGACGCTCGAGGACGATCAGTGGCGCGTCTACGTCGCTCGAGCACCGGACGGAACCTACCAGAGCGGCATCATCACGCTGTTCGCGCCGGAACTCGCCTACTACTGGCAGGGCGGCGTCACCGCCTCCTACGACCACGTCAGCGTGAACAACCTCCTCCACCGTGCCATCCTGGAGGACGTCGTCACTGACCCCGACCTCGAGTCGGTGACCGGCTACGATCTCGTCGGCGCGAACACCGAACGTCTCTGTGAGTACAAAGGGAAGTTCAACGGCGAGTTGCGCCCCTACTACGTCGTCGAATCCTCTGGCCTCGAGATGTCGCTCGCGAAGACGGCCTACCGGACGTTCGCCGGGATGAAGTGACTTCTGTCGGGCGATACCCCTCGAGGAAAACGGCGCTCGAGCGCTTCACCAACGCTCTTTGGGTTGCCGTCCGCGAATCCGACGGTGCTCACCGATCGACCGAGTGATTGACCGCCCCTGGTCCGCGCCCGACGTCGTAGTGGTGTTCGATCGCTCGAGCCAGAAAGTCCGTCGCGCCCTCGACGGCGGACTCGAGTCCGTCGCCGGACGCGAGCCTCGCGGCGATGGCGGCCGCGAGCGTACAGCCGGAGCCGTGGGTTGCGTCGGTGTCGACGCGCTCGTGTTCGAACACTGTACTCGTCGATCCCTCGACGCCCGCTGGGCCGTCGCCGGGACGGACCAGCACGTCCCGGACCGTCTCGCCGGGGACGTGACCACCTTTGATCAGCGCGGCGTCGGCACCCATCTCGAGTAACGTCTCACCGGCCTCGCGAGCGCTCTCTTCGCCGTCGATCTCGATCCCGGTCAGCACGTCGGCCTCGTCGGCGTTCGGCGTCACGACCGCGGCCTCGGCGATCAGGTTCTCGTAGGCGCGCTCGGCCGCTTCGTCGAGCAACCGGTCACCCGAGGTGGCGACCATCACGGGGTCGACGACGAGCGGGAACGCGAACCCTCGAGCGCGGTCGGCGACCAGTTCGACGACCTCGGTCGTCGCGAGCATCCCCGTCTTCGCCGCGCCGACCTCGACGTCGCCGACGACGGCGTCGATCTGGGCGGCGATCTCGTCGGTCGGCAGGACGAACGACGAGTCGACGCCGCGGGTGTGCTGGGCGGTGACGGCGGTGATCGCCGACGTGCCGTAGACGCCGTGGGTCGCGAACGTCGCGAGGTCGGCCTGGATCCCGGCGCCGCCGCCGGAGTCGCTGCCCGCGATCGTCAACGCGACCGGTCTGGATTCGGGTGTGGGCGTTCGCATACCTCCGTGTATACCTCGGTTATACAAATCGATGATGGTCCCAGCGTTTCTCCGGAGATGGTGCCGCCGTTGTTCCAGTGGTAGTACCGCCATCCTCTCCGTCTCGAGTGCGTTACTGCGATGCCAGTTCCGCATAGGCCGCCCACGACGGATCGACGCTCGGATGCTCGAGCTGATCACCGTCGACGAGGACGCCTTTTCCCTCGGTGACGCGTCCGATTTCGGCGACGACGGTCCCGCGATCCTCGAGCGCTCCGCGAACGGCGTCGACGCCCGCCGGATCGACCGCGATGGCGAGTGACCCACAGCTTGTGGCGGCCCACGGATCGATCTCGAGTGTCTCACACACTTCGCGGACGCCAGGACGCATCGGGACGGCCTCGCGGTCGATCTCGAAGCGGGCGCCGGCGCCGTCGGCCATCTCGTTCAGTGCGCCCGCGAGGCCACCTTCGGTCACGTCGTGCATCGCCGTCACCGGTCCCGCGGCGGCCGCCGTGAGGGCGTCTCGGACGCAGTAGACGTCCTCGAGGCGTTCCTGGGCGTCGGCCAGCACGTCTTCGGAAACGGCGATTCGATCGCCGAACAGGGTGCTCAGGAGGCCGACCGACTCGACGGCGGGGCCGGTCGTCAACAGGAGTCTGTCACCGGGCCGTGCGCCGTCGGGGCAAACGATCTCGTCGTGGCCGCCGACGCCCATCGCGGTCGCCGCGCCGACCCAGGGGTGAGACGAATCGGAGTAGCGGGCAGTGTGTCCGGTGACGACGGCGACGCCGAGGTCGACACACCCCTCGTGGATCGTCGACTGGATCGTCGCGAACTCGTCGTCGGTCATCGTCGCCGGGAGGGTGAAACAGATCGAGAGATGCGACGGGGAAACGCCGCTGACGGCGACGTCCGCGAGCACGAGATCGAGGGCGAACCGCGCCGCGCGCTCGAGGCCAAGCGCCGGGAGGATCGAGAGCGGATCCGTCGCGGTCACGAGCGCCGTTCCGTCGACATCGATCACGCCAAAGTCGACACCGTGTTGCGGTCCGAGGGCGACGTCGTCGCGGCTGGCACCGAGGTTCGCCGCGACGGCGTTCTCGAAGACCGTCCGATCGATCTTGCCGAGGTTGGTCACGTTCGACCGATCTGGACTCGACACCTTATATCGTCCGTTCCAGTTTCGTGGCCTCCGTCACCCGCAGCTGTCGTTCGCCAGACAGACATAGTTAAGATGACACTATTCCCGAAACTGTTATTATGTTTTCGTCTAAAACGAGTAAAATATTATGGAACATGGATCGAGTAACAGTTTGGCAAGCGCACTGCTGGAGACGATCGGGGGGTGAGGAATGCACGGAATCATACTGAAAACGCTTCGTGATTTCGTCGTCGACACGTACGACGAGGAGAGGTGGCTCGAGATTCAACGCGAAGCAGACGTCGACGAGAAGGTGTACGTTCCCGTGACGGTCTATCCCGACGGTGACGTCTACGAACTCGTTCGTGCTGCGGGAAGCCTGACGGGTGAGAGCCCGCGAACGATCCTCTCAGAGTACGGCCGCTGGGTCGTCCCGGCCCTGCTCGAGACGTACGACCTGCACATCGACGAGGAGTGGGACGCCCTCGAACTGCTCGCGAATATCCAGCGATTTCACACGTCGTTGCGGACGCGCGATCTCACCGAGTTGACGACACCGCGTGTCAAAACCGAGTGGCTGGACGAGAACCGGGTTCGAATCACGTACGATTCGGATCGACAGCTGTGTGATATCGCCCGCGGTGCGATCCAGGGGGTCGCCGACCACTTCGACGCGACGCTCCTCGTCGAGGAGACGACGTGCATGTTCGAGGGCGACGACGCCTGTCGGTTCGTCGTCGAACGGCCCGTCGCGGAGGGCGCGTCGGCGGACGAGGCGTCGACCGAACGCCGAACCGAGGTGACGCAATGACCGCACAGCACTCGAGTACCGGCTCGACGTCGCCGCTTCCCGCGGCGATCCAGACCGACCGCCCGTTCGGATTCGGCGTCGTCATCGTGCTCGTCGGAGTGGCCGTCGCCACCGGAGTCGCGTTCGGACTCGGCGAACCTGCCACGCCGACGCTTGCCGCCGGTGTGGGCGGTGTCGTCGCGACCGGGTTCATCGCGATACTGATCGCGTCGGTTTCGGATGCGAAGTCGGCCCCACAGGAACGCGACGAACTCCGAACCGCGGTCGCGGAGCTTTGCGAGCGAACGACTCGACTCGAAGACGGAGACCACGACGTTGAGTTCGAGACGGACCGGAGTGACGTCGTCGCCGACCTCGCAACGGACCTCGCGTCGATCCGGGACCGACTCGAGGAGAGTGAGCGGACCGATCGGACGCTCTCGGATCTCGAGCGAACGGTCGGTGTCCACGCGGACGTGACGCGGTCGGTCGCTGACGGCGATCTAACGGAGCGGTTCGATCCCGAGGGAAGCCACGACGTGATCGGCGACCTCGCACGGAACTCAAACGAGATGCTCGCGGAGATCGAGGAGACGTTCTCGACGCTGAAGTCGTTCTCCGGGGAGGTCGTCACGTACAGCCGCGAACTCAACATGAGCATCGAGACCGTCCGGGCGGAGGGCGAGCGGACCCGTGAAGCCCTCTCGACGGTCGCCGACGACACGGACGAACAGAACGAACAGCTCAGGTCGGCGACGGCGGAGATGGAGTCGCTCTCGACGACGATCGAGGAGATCGCCGCGACGGCGTCCGAGGTCGCCGACACCGCGGACGAAACGGCTCGCGTCGGACAGGATGGCGGTCGCTCCGCGTCCGACGCCATCGAGGGAATGGCGGTGATCGAAGAGGAGACCGAACGCGCCGTCGCGGAGATCGAAGCGCTCGAGGACGAGGCGGAACGAATCGACGGTCTCATCGACTCGATCAGCGGAATCGCCGAACAGACGAACATGCTTGCGTTGAACGCTAACATCGAAGCCTCTCGATCGACACAGGGTGGCGAGGGAGGCTTCACTGCCGTCGCCGACGAGATTCAGAACCTCTCCGAGGAGGTCTACGACTCGGTCAAAGACGTCGAGGAACGCCTCGAGGGGCTTCGAACGCGGGCGCTGTCGGCGGCCGACGAGGTGCGGCGGAGTCGTGAACGTATCGAGGGGAGTGTCGACGACGTCGAGGACGCCGCCGAGGCACTCGAGCGGATCGCTGACCTCTCCGAACGCACGAACGAGGGAATCCAGGAGATTTCGGCGGCGACCCAACAGCAGGCGGCGTCGACCGAGGAAGTCGTCGCGATGGTCGAGGGGGCGGCGGAGACGAGCGACGAGACCGCCCTGTCGGCACAGCGAGCGGCCCGGCGGGCGTCCGCACAGGCCGATGCGCTCTCCCACGTCGCCCACAGTGCGACCGTCCTCGCCGACCAGTCCGGGCAGCTAAATCGCCACCTCGAGCGATACGATACCGAACGCGGCTACGATCTACCCGAGGCGAGAGCCGCAGACGACGTCGATCCGGAGGCGGTCTCGACGGCCGAGCCGACGCCCGAAACGATCCCTCACGCGTCGGACGAGCCACGGTGAGTCCCCGTCGTGGTTGGACGGCAGATCCGTGCGTGCCCGTAACCGGACGTCGGTTCGTCGGCCGGAGAGAGACACCACTTTTGGTTACTCGAAACAGTGAAACAGTTACTCGTTAAATCCACTGTCGATGGCGTACCTGATCGGCAGATCCGTCGATTCGGGTCTCGAGTTTTCGAGCTCGGAACTCACGGGTGCGCTAGGGGATTCGGTTACTGTTCTCCCGCTGCTCGTCGCGCTCGCGGCGACGACGTCCGTCTCGCTTCCCCACGTCCTGGTCGGGTTCGGAATCTTCCAGATCGTATGGGGGGTGTACTACGGGATGCCGCTCTCGATCGAACCGATGAAGGCGTTAGTCGGCCTCGCCATCGTGGGATCGCTCTCGTATCCCGAACTCGCCGCGGCCGGATTGCTCGCCGGGGCCGTCTTGCTCGCGATCGGATCGTTCGGGCTCGTCGGACACCTCCAGCGAGTCGTCGGCGAACCCGTCGTCCGGGGCGTCCAGTTCGCGGTCGCCTTGCTGTTGCTCGAGGCGGCGGTTGGACTCTCCGCGGGTAACGTTCCCGTCGCGGTGGCCGGACTCGCCGTCGTCGGTCTCTTCGCCGTCGCTGGCTATCGAAGCGTGAGCATCCTGATCGTGCTCGCGCTGGGCGGGCTCGCGGCGCTCGTGACGGCCGGTGTGCCGACGCCGCGACTCCCGGCAGCCGCGCTGTTTCCCGCCGGAACGCCGACGCTATCGACTGCGGCCCTCGAGGGGACGGTCGCTCAGCTGGGGATGACACTCGGCAACGCGGCGATCGCGACCGAACTTCTCTGTGGCGATCTCTACGACCGGGACGTCTCTGCGGACTCGCTCTCGAAGAGTATGGGCGTAACCTGTCTCGCTGCGGTCCCGATCGGCGGGGTCCCGATGTGTCACGGGAGCGGCGGGTTAGCCGGTAAGCACGCTTTCGGCGCGCGAACCGGTGGCGCGAACGTCCTGCTCGGCGTCGGCTACCTCGCGATCGCGCTGGTCGCCGCCGGGGCGGTGCTCGCGGCGTTCCCGATGGCCGTCCTCGGCGCGTTACTCGTCGTCGTCGCCGTCGAACTGGCGCGGGCCGCGTTCGAGCCAGTCTCGGGACGCCGGTCGCTCGCGGTCGTGGTCGGCGTCGGTGCGGTCGGACTCGCCGTCAACGTCGGCGTCGCGTTCGTTCTCGGCGCCGTCGCGTTCTGGTTGCTCTCACGTGAGACGTAACCGGTGACACTCGTAGCCGGAGAAACGAGGTCGCCGGTCGAAGCCAGTCGTTCTTTGGCCCTCGAGCACCAACCTCGATCGATGACCGCGAGCTGGGGCGATCTGTTCGACCGTGCTGGGGCGTACGACGTCGACGACGACCGCGTTCGGAGCACGTACGACGGCCTCGAGAGACAGCGAGCGAGCGACGATTCGACGGCGGCTGGTGACGGTTCGACGGCAACCCGTGGCAACGCGGCGGAGGAGGGTGACGATGGCTGAAAAGCCAAACCCCGCACGCGTCGTCGCCGATCCCGCCGTCCTCGCCGCCGACCTCTTCGTCGATGGAGCGGCTCGAGACGCCCTCGACCACGTCCGTCGTCACTCGTGGGTCGACCTCGTCGCGAGCGATCCGTTACTCGAGGAGACCGAACGGCTCGTCGCCGAACTCGGCGACGCCGCCCTCGCGGCGGACCACCGAACGCGACTCGAGGACGAACGCGTTCCCGTCGAGCATCCGCCGGAGGACCATCCAGCGCTGGCGTCGGCCTACCAGGGAGGTGCCGCGCATCTCCTCACGTACGACGACCGGCTCACGTCGGCGAAAGCCGGCCTCACGATCCAACCCAGGGTGTCGGTCAGCGCCCGTCCGCCGGACGCGTTCGCGCGACTGTTCGTTCCCGAGAGCCTCTACGAGGCGGTCGAGGACGGCGAGTATCCGGGACCCGACTGCGATCCGCGTGTGTAACCACTCGTCGACCCGTTCGCCGACCACCCAGCCTACGCTGGCTTTCTGGCCTCGATTCGCGCCGAGACGACCGGCAACGCCTCGCTCCAGTCGTCTTCCGTCACGATCGAGACGTCGACGAATCCCGCGTCCTCGAGCCACGCTTCGAGTGACTCGATCTGCGCTGCGTCCCCGACGCAGTCGGCGATCGCGTCCGGGTCCTCCCGGACCTCCTGGGGTAACGGCGCGGTCGCGACGAGATCCGAAATCGAGAGCGATCCGCCGGCGTCGAGGACGCGAAACGCCTCCGCGAGCACTCGTGGTTTTTCCGGTGAAAGGTTCAGAACGCAGTTCGAGATGATCGTATCGACGGTGCCGTCGGCGACCGGCAGGTGTTCGATCTCGCCGAGGCGGAACTCGACGTTCTCGAACTCGCTTTCGCGGGCGTTCCCTCGCGCTCTGTCGATCATTTCCGGTGTCATGTCGACCCCGATCACCCGGCCTTCGGGGCCCACCTCGCGCGCCGCGAGAAAACAATCGAACCCGCCGCCGGATCCGAGATCGAGCACCGTCTTCCCGGCCTCGAGTCGCGAGATCGCCACCGGGTTGCCACAGCCCAACCCGAGGTTCGCGCCCTCGGGGGCGGTCTCGAGGTCGTCCGCCTCGTACCCGATCGAGCGGGCGCGATCGTCGGCCGCCGTCGGTTCCGGTTCGTTCGTCGCGTCGGCCGCGGACGATCCACAGCAGCCGTCGGTCGTCGCGGCGATCTCCCCGTACTCCTCGCGGACGTGACTACGTCGGTTCGTCGGTCGGGTGGTCTCTCCGTCGGTACTCCGGTCGGTCGCGTCGTCGGTGGTGGATGAGTCGGTCATCAGTTCTGGTCGTATCGGTCACTTCTCGAGCGGGACGTCGACGGCCTCGGCGACGTCGAGCAGTTCGAAGACAGCCGTGTCGGCGATCCGGTAGTACGTCCACCGGCCGTTCTTTCGGCTCTTCACCAGCCCTGCCTCACGCAGCGTCCGGAGGTGGCTCGCGACCGTCGACTGCGGAGCCTCGAGAACCACCTGCAGTTCGCAGCCACAGAGTTCTCCCTCCCGGAGCGCCTCGAGGAGTCGAATGCGGTGTTCGTTCGCCAGTGCGCCGAAGACGGTCGCCTGCGTCGCGACCGCGTCGTCGTCTGGTCGTCGGGCTTCGAGACCAGCGATCGGATCGTCATCTTCGTACAGGTCCTCGAGCGCTCGACAGGCCTGCTCGAGGGTATCCGTTCCATCACTCATATTGTGAATTTCCGATTTAACGTCGACAGCAAAAACGACGTTCTTCAATATAACCGTTTCCGTTGAAACCAGATTCCGACCTATGGCCAGGGTTTGGCCTCGGTCAGAGCTCGGTCTGAACAGAGTTTGGCCACGAGGCGGGACGATTGCACGCTTGGATGTCCTGTCGGGAGACGGTATCTTCGAACGCTACTGCACGACAGATTGAGAATAGCCGATACGTCAGTGCTGATCGGCGTACCACTCGGCGAACGTCGAAAGCGCCCGCCCCCGGTGGGAGATCGCGTTTTTCTCCTCGGTGCTCATCTCGGCCAACGTCTGCCCGTTGTACTCGAAGATCGGATCGTAGCCGAACCCGCCCTCACCGCGGGGGGCGACGATCGTGCCGGCGACCGAGCCCTCGAACGTCTCCGTCTGCTCCCCGTCCGCGAACGCGAGCACCGTTCGGAACCGTGCCCGCCTGTTCTCTTCCTCGCGCACGAGTCGCCAGAGGCGCTCGACGCCGACCGTCTCCTCGACGTACGCCGAGTACGGCCCCGGAAAGCCGTCGAGGGCGTCGACGAACAGCCCCGCGTCCCCGACCAGAACCGGTTCCCCCTCGTCTCCTCCCTCGTAGGCCTCCCGCGCGCCGCGGGCGGCGATCTCCTCGAGCGAGTCGCTTTGGATCTCCGTGTAGTCGTACTCGACCTGCTCGACGGGCTCGATCCCCTCGAGATACTCGCGGGCTTCCTTGACTTTCCCCTCGTTTCCGGTGACGAACCGTACGGACATGTGCGAGGCGGCGCGCTCCGGGCGAATATAGTCGTCGGTTGCGCGCCGGCGCTCTGTCATACGGTCTGCCGTCAGTCAGTTGCGGGGCGACCGCGACCCGTTCTGCGGTCACACCGGAACAGCGTTCCGTATCACCCCTCCCGGGACGTGAGCCGTCGGCGGTCGGGAACGACCGATCGAAGGGCGTACTCGAGGAACCCGACCGCGAGGACGACTGCGAGCGGAACCATCCACAGAACGGTATAAATCGTGTCGACCTCCGGCGAAATGCTGGCCGCGGCCCCGCCCGTTTCTCGGTGGACCGCAAGGGAGTCCCAGGCGGTTCGATACGTCCACGAGAACGACGCCACGAGTGCGACCGTCGGCGTCACCAGCCGGAGCCGGTACAGCGCGACGGCGGGGACCGCGCCGAGGAGGCCGAGACCCACCACGACGTAGACGAGCGCGATGGCCTCGAGTGGGTGGGTCGGCACGACCGCCTCGAGGACCGGCTCCTGGCGAACGTACGCGCTCGCCCACATGGTTGCGAGCGCGTGAACCGCGCCGGCAGCGACGCCCACGGAGACCGTCCGCGGTGTGAGCGACGCGAGCACCGCGCGTCGATTTCGAACCGCACACTCCCCCGCGAAGAGGTAGATCGCGAGGATCGTCGCCGCGAGCACCGGCGCGGTCGCGGCCGCGGCCGTGGGTTCTGACGGTGGCAGGTCCACCGGAACGGTCAAGAGCGAACCGAGCACGACGAGGGCGAGAACCGACAGGCCGACGGTTGCCGGGTATCCCATGACGGCTGCCCCGCCGAGCAACGCGCCGAGGGCGACGAGCAACGCGCCGAGGGCCCCGGGTGGGACGATCCCCTCGAGACCGTACCCCGTCGCGACGAAGTACGCCGTCGCCGCGGCCGGGAGGGCGAGCCCGCCGACTGTCGCTCCGAAAAGCGGGGACCGGCGAACTGCGGCGGCGGCGAGAGCGAGGCGCTCACGCCTCGGAGGGCGCATACGCTCGAGTAGAGAGCCGTCCCCAATAACTGCTGTTGTCTTTACAGATCGAGCCGGCCGACGACCCGCTGCTGTGCCTTCCGGAGGTGTTCGGCGGCCGTCCCCGGCGCACAGCCGAGTTCGTCGGCGACCTCCTCGACGCTCGCCTCCCGCGGCACTGCGAAGTAGCCTCGGTCTCGGGCGACGCGCAGGGCCTCCCGCTGGCGCTCGGTCAGCGTCTCGACCGCGTGGTCGCCACCGCGGTACTCGCCGACGCGCTCGACCGTCGTCTCGATCCCGTCGGGGACAGCCTCGAGCGCCGCTCGAATGTCGTCGGGTTCGCCGACCAGCCCGAACCGGACCGACCAGTCCATCCGGTACTCGAGAGGCGGGATCGGAACCAGACTCTCTCGGGAGAACGCCGCGATCAGCTGCTCGCTGAGTTCCCCGGGCTCCTCGCGGACGTAGACGTAAAAGGCGTCGCCGTCGCCGGCGGTGACGTCGACCGAAATGAACCCCCCGAGTGTCTCGAGTCGGTCGCGGTAGGCTTCCCGGTCGCCGACGACGTGGAAGATGAAGGCGTTGTGTCCCTCGTGGGCGAAGTTCGAGGCGACCATGCGGTAGCGGTCGAACCCGTCGTGCTCCGCGACGAACCGGTGCATCGGGTGGACGTTCTCCGGACCGTGCTGGAGTGTCAACCGAACTGACTTCATCGATCGTGGTTCGAACGCCCGGTATAAATGCCCTCGTGAGTGACGCAGAATGAATTCCCGGTATCGGTCTCGAGAAACGAACGGGATGTCTTCGCAGACGGGACTCGAAACGGGTGCGTCGTCTTCAGCTACCGAATCGTCTACCGCGGCCGAATCCGTCCTCGAGGCGTACGCACTCGGCCGGGACGATCACCTGAACGCACCCGCGTTCGTGATCCGGCCCGACGAGGTTACGGCGGCACTGGCCGATCTCCGCGACGAGGCCGGGTTCGACCACTGTGCCTGCGTCACCGCCCAGCAATACGAGGACCGGTACGAGACGATCTACCACCTCCGGTCGTACGCCGATCCGACCCAGGAGGTGAGCGTCGTCGTGCCGACGCCGATCGACGATCCCGTGAGCCGGTCTGTGACACCCGTCTTCGAGACGGCAAACTGGCACGAACGCGAGGCGTACGACCTCGTGGGGATCGAGTACGAGGGCCACCCCGATCTCCGCCGCATCCTCCTGCCCGAAACCTGGCAGGGTCACCCGCTGTCGCTCGAGTATGATCGGGAAACGCCCCAGATCGTCACGCTCTCCGAACACGACTCCCCGACCGTAGCCGGGGAAGACGGATCCGAACCGGAGACGCTCTTTTTGAACGTCGGACCACACCACCCGGCGACCCACGGCGTCATGCACGTCAAGGTGGTGCTGGACGGCGAGACCGTCGTCGACGCCGACCCAGATATCGGCTACATGCACCGCTGTGAGGAGCAGATGTGCCAGCAAAGTACCTACCGCCACCAGATCATGCCCTACCCCGACCGCTGGGACTGGGTCTCTTCCGGATTGCTGAACGAGTGGGCCTACGCCCGCGTCGCCGAGGACCTCGCCGACCTCGAGGTTCCCGAGTACGCGCAGGTGATCCGCACCATGGGCGCGGAACTCTCCCGGATGGCGGCCCACTTCGTCGCACTCGGCACCTACGCGCTCGACGTCCACGGCGAGTTCACCGCCACCTTCCAGTATGCCTTTCGCGACCGGGAACTCGTCCTCGACTGTCTCGAGGAGCTGACCGGCCAGCGGATGATGTTCAACTACCTCCGACTGGGCGGCGTCGCCTGGGATCTGCCCGAACCCCGCGAGGAGTTTCTCGAGGGGGTCCGGGACCTCCTCGAGGATCTCCCGGCCAAGATCGACGAGTACCACGACCTGGTGGTGACCAACGAGATATTCCAGGCCCGCTGCGTCGACACCGGCGTTCTCGAGGCCGACGTCGCCAAACAGTACGGCTGTACCGGACCGGTCGCCCGCGGCTCGGGGGTCGACTACGACCTCCGACGGGACGATCCCTACGGCTACTACGACCGACTCGAGTGGGACGTCGTCACCGAGTCCGCCGGCGACAACTACGCGCGCCTGCTCGTCCGGATGGGCGAACTCGAGGAGTCGGCGAAGATCGTCGAGCAGTGTCTCGACGTACTCGAGGAGTGGCCCGAAGGCGACCGCGAGATCCAGTCGAACGTCCCGCGGACCCTGAAACCCGATCCCGACGCGGAGCTCTACCGCGCCGTCGAAGGGGCGAAAGGCGAACTCGGGATCTACGTCCGCGCCGATGGAACGGAGACGCCCGCCCGATTCAAAATTCGGAGCCCATCCTTTTCGAACCTCTCCGTGCTCCCCGAGATCGTTCGCGGCGAGTATCTCCCCGACCTCATCGCGGCGATCGGGAGTCTCGACTGTATCATGGGCGAGGTCGACCGATGACGGCGTTACTGGCGGTCTTCCAACCGCCAGTGGGGGTCGCTGGACGTGGGTTCGAAAAACTGCAGGGCGGTCGCGACTCGATCAGTCGGTTGGGACTGCCCGTCAGATCAGTCGTCGTCGACGATGACCTCGACCGGTTCGTCCTCGCTCTCGTCCGCGCTCGTCGATGAACTCTGTTCTTGCTGCCAGAGGAGTGCACCCGCGACGGCGACGACGACCCACGAGCGCCAGTTCGCGAGGTTCAGAGAGTAGCCGACGCCGAAGGGCTTCTCGACGAGCATCCCCTCGCCGGGCTGCCAGTACGCCGAGATCAGACGGCTCAGGCTCGGTCGGTCGAAGTTGTACGGTACTCCGAGGATCTCTCCGGAGGTCGGCTTGTCTGCCATGGCCGGACGTACGTCCTCGCCTGATATGAGTATTGGGTCACGGTTCGTTTCGCGAGTTACTCGAGAGACGGCGTCCTCGCCTCACTCGAGTGCCGTCCGTAGATCTCCGATCACGTCGTCGTAGGCTTCGTGGGCTCGCTCGAAGTTCGCCGGCTCCGAGACCATACTGAAGAAGCCGTGGATCACGTCGTCGTAGTTCCGATACGTGACGGGAACGCCGGCAGCCTCGAGTCGGTCGGCGTAGGCGGCGCCGTCGTCCCGGAGCGGATCGAAGCCGGCCGTGACGACCGTCGCAGGCGGGAGTCCAGAGAGGTCCGCCGCGCGGCGGGGGGCCGCGTAGAGGTTCCCGCGATCGATCTCGCGCTCGAAGTAGTGATCGCTGAACCACTGTATGTCGTCGGTTGTCAAGAAGTGCCCCTCGGCGTTTTCTTCGTCGGAATCGGCCGACTCGAGGTCGCCCGTACTCGGGTAGATCAACAGCTGGTAGGCAGCTTCGGGCCCGCCGCGATCGCGGGCGAGTAGCGCCGTCGCGGCCGCCAGGTTGCCGCCGGCGCTGTCGCCCGCGAGGACGATCCGGTCGGGATCGCCACCGAAGTCCGGTGCGGTCTCTGCGAGCCACTCGAGGGAGGCATAACAGTCCAGCAGCCCTGCGGGAAACGGGTGTTCGGGGGCGAGGCGGTAGTCGACGCTAACGACTGGATAGCCCGAGTCGGCGGCGAGTTTGCGGCAGGTTCCGTCGTGGGTCTCGAGGCTCCCGATCACCCAGCCGCCGCCATGAACGTAGAGGACGACGGGTCTACCGATCTCGTTGCTCGTTCCCGCCTCAGTTCTGTTGGGCTCGAGGTGATCGTCGCTTCCGTCGGTTTCGGGCTCGTAGATCCGAATCGTGATCTCGCCGTTCGGGCCGTCGATCGTCCGATCTTCCGTCGGCAGATCGACCGTCGGCTCCGCGGGCGCTCGGAACTGCTCTATCATCCGACGGGCGTCGGCGGGCGCGAGTTCGGACAGAGGCGGGGCGTCGATCGATTCGTACCGCTCGAGGAACTCCCGAACGTCGGGGTGGAGTTCGTCGGCGCGTGTCGTCATACCCTCAGACGTTCTTCGCCGTCGCGCAAAAAGGTCGTCACCCGGACTGCTCCCGCCGGTCCGTTTCACACCACTTATTTCGGTTCGGAGCGGCCCTTCGAGCGATGGTCAACCAGGATCTCATCGACGCGCTCCGAGCAGCGGACGCGGTGTCGTTCGGCGAGTTCGAACTGTCTTCCGGCGACACCAGCGAGTACTACATCGACAAGTATCTCTTCGAGACGGATCCGCGCTCTCTCGAGGCGGTCGCGGAGGCGTTCGCCGACCACCTCGAGGAAGACGACACGCTGGGTGCCGTCGCCCTCGGCGGCGTCCCCCTCGCGGCGGCGACCAGCGTCGAGGCGGGCGTCCCCTACGTCATCGCCCGCAAACAGCGCAAGGATCACGGCACCGGCAACCTGATCGAGGGGCGACTCGAGGAGGGCGAGGAAGTCGTCGTCCTCGAGGACGTCGTCACGACGGGAAAGAGCCTCGTCGACGCGATCGAGGCGCTTCGCGACGCCGGCGCGACGGTCGAGCGCGCGCTGGTCGTCGCCGACCGCGAGGAAGGCGGCCGAGAGGCAGTCGAGGAGACCGGAGTCGAGATGGAGGCGCTCGTGACCGCAAGCGAGTTGCTCGCGGACCGGGACGAATAGACGTTCCCAGCGACGAACGCGTTACTGTCCGTACGACTCGAACTTCTCGAGGACCGTCTCCAACTGGTCGTCCGACAGCGTCGTCGGCTCGAGCCCAGCCGCCCGCGTCTGAAGGTAGAGTCGCGCGAGACTCTCGACGTGGTGGGTGTTCTCTACGGCGGTCTCGAGGTCTGGTGCGGTGACGACGAGGCCGTGATTCTCGATGAACGAAGCCGTCGCGTCGGCCTCGTCCATCGCGCGAACGATGTTTTCGGCCAGTTCGTCGGTGCCGTAGGGTGCGTACTCGGCGACGGGAACCCGTTTTCCGACGGCGACGATCATGTAGTGGATCGACGGCAGTGGCTCGCGGGCGACCGCCATCGCCGTCGACCACGGCGAATGGGTGTGAACGATCGCGCCGACGTCCTCGCGCCGGTAGATCGAGGTGTGCATCGGCACCTCGCTGCTCGGGGCCATCTCGCCGCCGCGCTGGTCGCCGTCGAGGCCGACGACCGGCACGTCCGCGGCGTCGAACCCGTCGTAGGGGACGCCGGTCGGGGTGATCGCGAACGCGTCGCCGTCGCGGCCGTCCCGAACGCTCAGGTTGCCGGTCCGCCCCGGCGTCAGCGCGGCGAGGTCGGGTGCACCGTCGACGACGGCCCGCCGCTGGGACTCGAGGATCATCCTACCAGCTCCGTTAGCTCCCCGAACGCATCTATTCTGTGATCGGGGTTCCGGCGTCCCTCCAGGCGCTCGCCAGCCCACTCGTCGTCGGGATCGAACAGCACTGTTTCGATCCCGGCTGCGTTGCCCCCGACGATATCCGCGTCGACGTTGTCACCGACCATCATCGCCTCCGACGGCGTCCGCTCGAGGCGAGCCAGCGGGAGCGTGAACATGACTGATCCGGGCTTCTCGCGGCCGGTCTCCTCGGAGGTGAGAAGCACGTCGATCTGGGCCTCGAGGCCCAGCCGTTCGACCTTCGCGAGCTGAATGCGCGTCGTGAGGTTCGTCACGACGGCGACGTCGACGCCCGTCTCGCCGAATGTTGTCAGAGTCTCCTCGACGCCCGGAAAGAGTTCCATCTCCTCGAGGTAGGCCTGCCAGAACGCCTCGCCGAGCGCCAGGGCGTCGCCGGCTCGCGGTTCGCCGGTGTGTTCCTCGAGCGCACGCTTGAAGTAGAGAAAGCGCTCGTGGGTCGCGGCAGTTCCCGAGAGTTCGCGTTTCACCTCGCGTCGGCCGGACTGGTAGAACGCCTCGAACTCGGTTCGGTCGAGATCGTAGCCCAGGTCGCGAGCCTCCTCGAGCGCCGCCTCCATTCCTGCCGTCTTACACGGCGGGTACGGATAGAGCGTGTCGTCGAGGTCGAGCAACACGGTCGTTACGGTCATATGTGTCTCGTGTTCACCGAGACGCAAAACGAGTACCGGTCGTTCGCCCCCAGGCGACGCCCGCTCGAGTCGGTGGACTGGCCGACATGGCGAACGCTTCGAACCCGGTCTGGGCCACTCTGACGGAACGAGGGCGGTCCGGGATCCGATCGAGCCGGTCGATCGTACACCATCACAACGCTTTTATCCCGAACGAGTTTATCAATAGCTACGATGGTAGGTGTCCGCTTTACAGGGGCGTCAGCCCGCTTTTAACTCACACCTACCGTGCGCTGTGTCGAACTCGAACTCCGACGACGATCAGCGGACGGTCCGGGCGACGAACCCGGTCGCGGACGACCCACCGGAACCCTCACATCCATGTCAGAATCCGAATCAGAACCGGAGTCAGCCGAGTCGATAGCGGTCGTCCTCCCCGACGGATCCGAACTCGAGGTCCCCGAGGACGCCACGGTCGAAGACTGCGCCTACGAGATCGGCCCCGGCCTCGGTCGGGATACGGTCGCCGGGAAACTCGACGGCGAACTGGTCGCCAAAGAGGAACCCGTCTCCGACGGCGTCGAACTCGAGATCGTCACCGACGGCTCCGAGGCGTATCTGCGGGTGATGCGCCACTCCGCCTCGCACTGTCTCGCACAAGCGGTCGAACGCCACTACGACGACGTCGACCTCGCGATCGGGCCGCCGACCGACGACGGCTTCTACTACGACTTCGACAACCTCGAGATCGACGAGGCCGACCTCGCGGACCTCGAAGCCGAGATCGAGGAGATCGTCGAGGCCGACTACGAGATCGAACGCGAGGACGTCTCGATCGAGGAAGCCGAAGACCGCCTCGCGGACGAGCCGTACAAACTCGAACTGCTCTCCGAGTTCGCCGACGAGAACGAGCAGGTCTCGTTCTACAGGCAGGGTGAGTGGGAGGACCTCTGTGCCGGCCCCCACGTCGACTCGACGGGCGAGATCGGTGCGGTCGACCTCCTCGAGATCGCGGGCGCCTACTGGCGCGGTGACGAGGAGAACACGATGCAGACCCGGATCTACGGCACCGCGTTCGAAGACGAGTCTGACCTCGAGGAGTACCTCGAACGCCGCCAGGAGGCCCAGGAACGCGATCATCGCCGGATCGGCAACGAGATGAACCTGTTCTCGATCCAGGACGTCACCGGTCCCGGCCTTCCCCTCTACCACCCGCCGGGGAAGACCGTTCTCAAAGAACTGGAGGCGTTCGTCGAAGATCTCAACGAGGATGCAGGCTACGACTACGTCGAGACGCCCCACGTCTTCAAGACGGATCTCTGGCACCGGTCGGGCCACTACGAGAACTACGAAGACGACATGTTCATCTTCGACGTCGGCGACGACGAGTTCGGCCTCAAGCCGATGAACTGCCCCGGCCACGCCGCCATCTTCCAGGACCAGTCCTGGAGCTACCGGGACCTCCCCATCCGGTACGCCGAGAACGGCAAGGTGTATCGGAAAGAACAGCGCGGCGAACTCTCGGGACTTTCGCGAGTCTGGGCCTTTACCATCGACGACGGACACCTGTTCGTCAGCCCGGAGGGTATCGAGGCGGAAGTCGAAGCCATCATGGACATGATCGTCGACGTCCTCGAGACGTTCGACCTGGAGTACGAGATGGCGCTTGCGACCCGGCCCGAGAAGTCGGCCGGCTCGGACGAGATCTGGGAACAGGCCGAGTCGCAACTCGAGTCGGTCCTCGAGAAACGCGACCTCGAGTACGACCTCGAGGAGGGCGACGGCGCTTTCTACGGCCCGAAGATCGACTTCGCGTTCGAGGACGCCATCGGCCGAAGCTGGGACGGTCCGACCGTCCAACTCGACTTCAACATGCCCGAGCGGTTCGACCTCTCTTACGTGGGCGAGGACAACGAGGAACACCGCCCCGTGATGATCCACCGGGCGCTGTACGGCTCCTACGAGCGCTTCTTCATGATGCTCATCGAGCACTACGAGGGGAACTTCCCGCTGTGGCTCGCACCCGAGCAGATTCGCGTCCTCCCCATCTCGGATGCGAACCTCGAGTACGCCTCCGAGATCGCCGACCGGTTCGACGCGTTCCGCGTCGAGGTCGACGACCGCGACTCCACGCTCGAGCGCAAGATCCGTGCGGCCCACGACGATCGGGTCCCCTACCAGATCATCGTCGGCGACAACGAGGAAGAAGCTGGAAATATCTCGGTGCGTGATCGATTCGAAGACCAGGAGTACGATGTCGAGATCGACGCGTTCGAAGCCCACCTCGAGGCCGAACGCGACGAGAAACGGACCGAGCCGGACTTCCTGCAGTAGCGTCTCGGCTACCAGGCCCTCGAAGTAGCGATTTCGGATCGCAGTACGTCTCTCGGTGAATTCGAGTGCCCTCCGCCCGCGATCACACCGTCCCGGAATCGAGTTCGCGACCGAGAACACGTTGGCATCGTGAACTGTTTTGGGCGTCCATTGCGTAGCCGTCGGTACCATCGATGGCGAACCCGGATCGTGAGAGGGAGTCGATGTCGACTCGAGCCTGGGCTTTCATCGCAATAGCGGGTTCGATTGGTCTCATTCAGGGCGTGTGGATGGGAACTGTCGTTTCGACGTTCGCGAGTGGGTTTATGGCGTTTGCCGGGTTCACCGGTGTCGCCAGGGACCGTTCACCTCGGTTCGATCGCTGGGCGGAACGGCACTCACCGATCGAGAAAATGGCAATCGTAGCGCTGTTCGTCTTTCTCGCGTACATGATCTGGGAGGACGCCGGGTCGTCCGGGCCCTCGCCTGGTGCACTCGCTACGTTCTATCGTAGCCACTGCTGGTGAGGACGTCAGAACGCGGCCGACGGGTTACTCGTCGTCGAACTCGAGTGCTACCGAGTTGATACAGTAGCGCTTCCCCGTCGGCTCGGGGCCGTCGTCGAAGACGTGGCCGAGGTGGCCGCCACACTCGGCACACAACACTTCGGTGCGGCGCATTCCGTGGCTGGTGTCGAGTCTCGTCTCGATCCGGTCGTCGTCGGTGTCGTAGAAACTCGGCCAGCCACAGCCCGAGTCGAACTTCGTCTCGGAGTCGAACAGGGTCGCGCCACAGCCGGCACAGGCGTAGCTTCCGTCTTCCTTGTGGTCGACGTACTCGCCGCTGAACGGCTGTTCGGTTCCGGCTTCCCGAAGGACGTGGTACTCCTCGTCGCTGAGCTTCGACCGCCACTCGCCGTCGGATTCGCCCCGGCGATCCACACCGGATTCCTCCTGTCGCTCGGATTCGTGACTCATACGCACCTCTAGAACCGAGACGACCAAGAGTCTGTCCTCGACGTCGGTCGCCCGTTTCCGCTCACCGGGCCGTTATAATATCGGTGCTTTCACAGTTCGGACACTGCGTCATCCGGCCCAGCTTTGGCACCTCGAGCCGGAGCCACTCCTCGCTGCCACCCGGTGCTTCGAACCCGCAGTTTCGACACCGCGATTGATTCGCCGTGGCTGTCTCACTGGACATGCTGTGTGCTACGATACCGTACGTCATATATGTTCCCACGACCGGTGCGAACGCGAAGCCAGACGTCACGACAGCGAGCGTGTGACAGTTCGTAATACGAGTATGACAGGTACTCGTCGGACCCGCTGTGATTCGATACCGGCGACCGCATGGGCGGACCGTGGAGTCGGCGGTATACGTGGCTGCATCAGGTTGGGTCGGGTGGAGACGACTCTACTGCGGCTGTCGATCGATCCGATTTCGCGTCGCTCCGATCGGAGACCACGCCGTCGGTCGCTCGACCGTCGCTGAACCGAACGACCGAATCGTCCGAGCGGCCGCACTCGAGGGCGTCGAACCGGTCGAAGACGTCGATCGCCCGATCGCCGTCGACGCAGGGAGCGACGTGGACGAGTTCCCCGTCTTCGAACTCGGCGAGTGCGATGGTGGGGAGGCGGTGGACGTCGTGGCGGTCGCCCGTGATCGTCGATTCGCAGCGACTCCGTTTGAAAAACGGTTCCAGTCGTCGCCCGGTCTGTGCCGCCCACGATTCGAACGCCTCGAGGCGGTTCTGGATTCGGGCTAGTTGTGGAATTCGCTCCGACCGACCCGTGTGTTCGACCTTCGGACCCCAGATCCGGACGTCGGCGACCTCGACGCTCGTCGTCGCTTCGAGTCGCTCGAGGCGTTCGAGTGCACGCTCCTGTGTCGGGCCGGTCGTCGCCGGCGCGAACGATCGGATCCACAACTCGACAGTCCGAGATGAAGGGTCTGTGTTCTGCACGTGTGATCTCCGTCGAGGCTGTCCACGACCGCGTATAAAAGTATTACCCGGCCACTCAACGTACGAAACTGTTCGACTCGCTGGGTGCTCGTGTGGGAGGTCGATCGACTGGAACGCGGGGACGGCCCTACTAGTGAGGGCAAGTTATTTTATGTCTATTTGTGGTATGCCCGCTATCCGGCTGCTATCGGGCGGAGCCAGCGAGAAAGAGAATGCAACAGGAACACATCGACGCAGGGAAGGAAATACAGAAGCGGACCGGAAAGACGTTCTACCTCGCAACGCGGTTTCTCCCGAAGCGGGTTCGACACGCCACGCACGTGCTCTACGCGTTCTTCCGTATCGCGGACGAAGTCGTCGACGACGCGGAAGGCGTCTCCCCGGACCGACAGCGGGCCGAACTCGAGTCGCTTCGCGCACAGGCACTCGGCGAGACCGAGCCCGACGAGCCGGTCCTCGAGGCGTTCGTCGAACTGAAATCCCGATACGGTATCGCTGACGAGGAGGTCGCGGAGTTTCTCGACGCGATGGCGACCGACATCACCACGAGCCGGTACGAGACGTACGACGACCTCGAGTCGTACATGCGCGGTTCGGCGGCCGCGGTCGGCGTGATGATGACCGCGATCATGGAACCGGAGATGGAGGAGACGGCGCTCCCCCACGCGATCAAACTCGGGGAGGCATTCCAGCTTACCAACTTCCTTCGCGACGTCCGCGAGGACGTCGTCGACCGCGACCGGATCTACCTTCCACAGGAGACGCTCCGAACCCACGGCGCCTCGAGCGAACAGATCGAGCGCCTCGAGTTCTCCGAGGAGTTCGCCACGGCGATGGCAGACGAACTCGACCGGGCAGAACGCCTCTACCGGGAGGGCGTCGCCGGTATTCGCTACCTGCCCGCCGACTGTCAGCTTCCGGTCTTGCTCGCCGCCGTCCTCTACGCCGAACACCACGCCCTCATCCGAGAGCAGGGGTACGACGTTCTCTCGACCGAGCCGTCGCTGTCGACGACGCGAAAGCTCGTTTGCGTCGCGAAAACGCGCTGGCACTGGCACTGGAACCGCGATCCCGAAGCAGTGTTTCAACGGGTCTCTGCGGTTCCGATGGCCGAGGGAGAGGCGGACGCTCGAGGGTCGGGCCACGGCGGGGGCGTGCCGACCCGGTGAAACGGACCGGTCCAGGAGTCGCGGAGAGAACCGCGATCTCCCGGTTGCGCCGATATCGGCCTCCCGATCATCCGGGGAGTGCCGTCCGCACCATCTCGAGGTCGTAGCGGTCCGTCCTGAACAGGCCGAGACAGAACGCGCCGGCGACGGCCGCCGCCACCCAGTTGCCGTACAGGAGGTTGATCGTCCCCCAGAGCAAGACGAAGCTCACCAGATCGTCGAGGACGAACTCGCAGTCGCGAACGCGCTCGAGTACCGCCTCGCGGTCGAACGCGAGGTCGACGAGGACGACGGCGACGGTCCCCGAGATCACCCAGCCGACGTAGTTCGAGACCGGGACGCCGTAGTAGACGCCGGGTGGAACGAACGCCCAGAAGCCGATCGCCACCGCTGCGGGGTCGAGAACGAGGTCGATGGCGACGACGGCGACGATCGCGACCGGAACCCGAACCAGAATGCGCTCGCTCCAGCGACCGAGCACCAACAGCGTCAGCAGGTACGCGTTCAGGACCAGCGGGATGAAAAACAGCGGGAGCGCGAGGGGCACCTCGCCGAACAGCATCGGACCCAGTTGGATCGTGTACTCGAAGGCGCCGTAGGGCCAGTCGGTCCGCACACCGACGACCTCGATCACGTACGTGTAGGCGGTGAGAACACCGAGATAGCCGAGCGCCCACCACCCGATCCGCGGAAGCAAACCGACGATCAGCGGCGAGCGCATGACGGCCGTCCCGAAGAGGATCAACAGCGGGTTGTACTCGAGTGCCGGTGGCAACAGTCCCTCCGCGCTCGCGACGAGCGTCACCGCGCCGACGAACGGAAAGATGACCGCGATGGTAAAGCGGTTCTCCCGAACGATCTCCTCGAGGCGACGCTGGACGGCCGCCCTCGAGTCGATCCCGTCGCGAACGCCCGAGACTCGGTTATCCATACGTCATCCCCCACAGGCCGCCCAGTGTCAGTACCGTGCCGACGACGGTGTTGATCGCCGGAAACCACCAGTAGGCTCGGTCGACGGCGACGCTCGAGGCGGTGATGGCCACCACGAGGACCGGGTAGACGAGTAGCACTGCCCCGAACCGCGGGTCGAGAAGCGCGAACGCACCGGCGCTCGCGAGCCAGCACGCGCCGCAGTAGGCGTAGGTCCGGCGTTCCCCGAGGAGCGTCGCGGTCGTCCGGATACCCGCCTTGCGGTCGGGTTCGATGTCAGGGATCGCCGAGAACGTGTGCATTCCCATCGCCCAGAGCCAGCCTCCCAGGACGGCCAGTAGAGGTGGCTGGACGCCGGCGACCGCCGCGTAGGCCGCCGCGCCCGGAACGACGTAGAGCCCGTTCGAGAGCGAATCCAGGAACGGGGTCGTCTTGAACCGGGTCGGCGGCGCGCTGTAGGCCGCACCGAGGACGAGAAACGTGCCGATCCACGGCCAGGCCACCCGCGGGACGATGGCAGCGACCGGAAGCGCAAGCGCCCCGCAGACGACGACAGCGACCGGGACGTACCGCTGGCCGCGATACCGCGTCTCGCGACCGTCTTTTTTCGGGTTTGTCGCGTCGATCCCGCGGTCGTAGACGTCGTTTACCCCGTAGAGGTAGACGTTCGCCGGGAGCAGGAAGTACGCAACGAGCGCGATCCCGGCCGGCGAACCCAGCTCACTCACCGTCTCAGCGCCGTACGCGACACCGACGAGTACCGGCCCCGCGAGATAGAGCCAAAAGCGCGGCCGCGAGAGCACCAGCAGGTACGAGAGCGCCTCGAGCGTCGCCGGTCGTTCCGTCGATTCCGGGTTCGACACGATCGTTCGTCACCGCCGGTCCTGCCGACCGTAATCCTCGAGCACCGCCTCGGCGGTCAACTCGCCGCTGATGAGACACATCGGCATCCCGATTCCGGGAGTGGTGTCGCCGCCGACGAAGTAGAGTCCGTCGACCGCCTCCGAGCGGTGTGGCGGGCGGAACAGCGACGTCTGTCGGAGCGTGTGCGCCAGTCCAAGTGCCGTCCCCTGGAAGCTGTTGTAGCGGTCGGCGAACTCCTCGATGCAAAATCGCTCCTCGAGAACGATCCGGTCGCGGAGGTCGGCACCGGTGTTCTCGGCGATGTCCGCGAGAATCTTCTCGCGATACCGGTCGCGAATCTCCGGAGTGTCCTCGAGTCCGGGTGCGATCGGGACGAGGACGAACAGGGCGCTGTGGCCGTCCGGCGCGACGGAGTCGTCCGTCTCGGAAGGAACGCAGAGGTAGTACGCCGGATCCTCGGGCCACGCCGGTTCCTCGAAGATCCGATCGAAGTGGTCCTCCCACTCCGCGGGGAGGACGAGCGTGTGGTGGGCGAGTTCGTCGACCTCGCCCTCGACGCCCAGATAGAGCAAGAATGCAGAGGGGGCGTACGTCCGGGACTCCCAGTAGTCGGCGTCGTAGCCTCGCCGTTCCGGCGTGAGCAACTCGCGTTCGGTGTGAGCGTAGTCGGCGTTGCTGACGACCAGATCCGCCCGAATCGGTCCGTCAGGTGTCTCGAGGAGGAACGCACCTTCCCGGCCCTTGATCTCACTCACCGGTCGACCGGTCTCGTACTCGACGCCCAGTTCGCCGCCGAGCGCTGCCACGGCGTCGATCACCGCACCGATCCCGCCGTCGGGATACCAGACGCCGAGGTTGAAGTCGACGTGACTCATCAGGTTATACAGCGCCGGCGTGTTCGACGGCGAACCGCCGAGAAACACCAGCGTGTACTGCATGATCTGTTGAAGCCGTGGATGGTCGAAGTAGTTCTCGACGTGGCCCTGCATCGAGCCGAGCAGCGTCAACCCCCTCGCGTGGCGGGCGACGTCGAGGTCGACGTAGTCCCGCAGTCGAGACCGGTCCTCGTAGACGAAGTGTTTCATCCCCACCTCGTAGTTCTCCCGGGACGTCTCGAGGTACCGTTCTAGCCTCTCACCCGCACCCGGTTCGTACGCCTCGAACAGCTCCTTCGTTCGCTCGAGATCGGGGGTGATGTCGACGTACTCGGCGTTTTCCGACTCGTTCGATCCGTCCGAAACTCCACGTCCGTCACCGTCCTTGAAGAAAATCCGGTAGTGAGGATCCAGGTGAGTCAGCTCGTAGTACTCACTCGGCGTCCGGTCGAAGTCGGCGAAAAAGCGCTCGAAGACGTCGGGCATCAGATACCACGATGGCCCCATGTCGAACCGGAAGCCGTCGCGCTCGAGGCGACTCGCCCGGCCGCCGAGTTGCTCGTTTTTCTCGACGACGCGAACGTCGGCACCCGCGTCAGCGAGGTAACACGCCGTCGAGAGTCCCCCGATTCCGGCTCCGATCACGACGACGGACTCGTCGGCCAGCGATTGCATATCTCGAGTGACCATATGTACGGTGATAAATCTGTTTCACACGAATGTAGGGTGTCGGCGATTCACGGCTCGGATTCGCGTCGTCCGCTTCGTCCGGGACGGTCTGTTTCGTCCGGGTTGCCGTCAGTCACTGGTGATCCGATGGCGAATGGCCTGTGGTTTGCCGGCCGTGCTCCGTACCGCTCGTTCTCGAGCCCGTCGCGAGCCGTCGACGGCTGGGTCGTTCGGGACGCCAATCGGCTCGCACCGGAATCGATCGTCCACGTCGGCTTCGATCACAGGTGGTTCCTTGATGCTCGCGGTCGTACGAGCGTTATGAACGGACGAACTGCCGTCGTCACCGGTGGGACCCGAGGCATCGGCCGCGCCGTCGCGGGCGCGTTCGCGACCGAGGGTGCAACCGTCGTCGTCGGCGCTCGAGACGGCGAGGCGCTCGAGCGGACGGTCGAGGCACTCGAGGAAACCGGCGGGAACGCGGCGGGCGTTCGAACGGACGTTCGCGACGAGTTCGACGTCGAACGCCTCGTCGAGGTTGCGTCGAAAGCGGGAGACGGGTCCGGGATCGATGTCGTCGTCGCTGCCGCCGGCGTCTATCACGGCGATCCGGGCGAGACGCCGACGGACGAAGAGTCGTACTCCTCTATCGACGACCACTGGCGGACGAACGCGCGCGGCGTCTTCGCGACCGTCCGGGAAGCGCTCGCACACTTAAACGACGGTGCACGGGTCCTCGTTCCGACGGGTGCCGTCGCACGCGAGGGCCGGCCGGGATACGGATCGTACGCCGTCTCGAAGGCCGCCGCCGAGGCGATCGTCCGGGGGTTCGCCGCCGATACCGACGCGACCGTGGGCTGTCTCGATCCCGGACAGGTCGCGACGGAGCTGACGGACGGAACCGGACGCGACCCCGAGACCGTCGCGCCGATGTTCGTCTGGGCGGCGACCGAGGCCGATCCGTCCTCGATCGACGGCGCCGTCGTCGACCTGAAGGCGTGGCGACGTGCAAGCCGGTGAGCTACTCCTCCCGGCGTTCCGGCAACTCGAGACCGATCTCGAGGTCGCCCCGCGACCGCGCGTAGACGTAGGAGGCGATCAACAGCACGGCCCCGAGGACGAGAAACGAGAGCGTCCGGGCGACGGTGTCGAGATCCCGCGTGTCGAAGAGAAACACCTTCGCGGTGGCGAGTCCCAGGACGGCAATTCCGAGCGCGCGGACGCCCCGAACGTCGGTCGCCAGTCCGATTCCGAGGAGGACGGAGCCGAACAGTATCCACGCCACCGACACGCCGAGCCCCGATAGCTCGAGGGCGAAGACGATCACGCCGAGTCCCGTCGCAACGATCGCGTAGTTCGCGACCGTCGCGGGCAGGAACCGACGCTCGAGATCGGTCAGCACGTCGGTTCGTGAGTACCACCACGCGAGCGCGTAGAACGCGCCGGTCGCGAGCGCGAACGCAACGGGACGACCGAAAAGCGTCGCCATCGGCTCGGTGGGATCGAACGCCGGGAGATCCGTCGCGTCGACGGTGAGCAGTTTCAGGACGAGCGCCCCCGCGACGACGTGGGCGCCGACCCGAAACGCCGGCGCGTCGGCGATTCTCGAAACGATCACTGCGCCACAGATCACGGCAAGTGCGCCGACGGTGGTCGCGAACGTTCCGACGGCCATCGCGACCCCGCCGGCGAGGAAGGCGACGGACCCCGCGGCCGCCGCTCCGTCGCGTCGAACCGGGGCGCGGTCCGTCACGACGTAGGTCGCGGCGAGCGCGAGGGCGACCGCGATCGCACCGACCCCGTCGATCGCTACCTCGGGAAACCCTTCCCGGAGAGCGATCTCGAGAAACAGCGTCGCGAAACCGGCGTTGGCGACGGTGGTGACGGCCAACCGGGCGCGATGGATCCGGCTGTGCGTGGACTCGAGTTCGGGGTCGACATCCGACCGGCGGAGCACGTACGCCCCGACCAAGAAGAGAGCGAAGGCGGCGACGCCGGCCACACCGATGGCGGTGGCGGGTGGCTCGAGATCGACGAGCCACAACAACAGGACGCCGTATGTGGCGAACGTGCTGGCGCTGAGGAGCCGACCCCAAGGTCGGACCGTCGCGATTGCGACGATCCCCCCGCCGAGCAAGAGGACGTACGCTGGGGTCAGGACGACAGTAGCGGCGTCGGTACTCAGCGTGGCAGTCACGTAGCCGAGCAAGAAGGCCTCGCCGACGACGAACGGGGCTCGGTCGCGGACCGAAACGATCGCTGCGACCGCAACGAGCGCCGTCAGCGCGGCGAGGGCTGCCCACAGCGGTGTTCCGATCGCGTCGCGATAGCTCTCGAAGCCGTAGGCGGCGTAAACGCTGAAGTAGGCGATCGCCAGCCCGGTCCCTGCGGCGATGCGTCCCCAGCGACGGTATCCCTGTCGGGTGGCCGCGAAGCGGCCACCTGCAAGCAACCCGACGCCGGTGAGCGTACCGAGTGCAACTCGTCCGCCCGGTCCGAGCAGCCCGATCTCGATCGCGAGGCGAACGAAGAAGACGACGCCGACGACGAGCGCGAGCGCGCCGACGAGCCCGAGCCAGCGAACCCCGAGCGCGAGTTCCCAGTCCCGGTCGGCTGCCAGCCGGTCGCTGAGCGTCTCGCCGCCGGTCGACTTCGTCACCGCACTGTCCGGCGACGCTGACGGATCGTCTGATTCGGCTTCTGTTGTCTCGATCTCCCCGGTGGCAGTTTGTTCGTCCGGGCCGTCGACGCCGTCACTTTCGCCGGACTCGGACGGTGGTTCCGACTCGACCGCCTCGAGCCGACGATGGAGGGCGTCGACCTCGTTGCGAAGTCGTTCGACCTCGCGACGGAGTTCGTCGTCGTTCATCAACGGTTACATTTCCTTCGTCGGTCGTATAACGTTCGGGGGAGTGGTCCGTTCGGCTCGGTTCGGGCCGTCCCGAATGCATTTCTCGAGTCGAACCCGTCGACGGCCGGTGCGATCCCGTTCGTTGCGGTACGTTCGTAGAAATCACCCTGTTCGACTTTACTCAGTGGCAACTCACCGTTTTCTATATCTCGATATGTGGTTTATACCTGGCTGGGGCTAGCTGATCGTTCCCTGTTCTAGGGGCTCTCGGACGGCGTTTCGGCGGGGCTCAGAAACTGTCGGAACTCGTCGCCGGTGAGACCACTGGACCGTCGTTGTTCGAGGATGTCTCGGTCCCGTTCTTACGGACCGACACAGCACGCGCTATCGGGCGATGCACTCGAGAGAATTCGGCAATTTTAGTCGATATGACCTTCGCGGCGGAGCTGGTCTGCGTCCTGGCTGGTGTAGCGCCACTCGATGGTGGCCTTTTCGTCCTGCCAGTCCCAGGGTTCGGCGACGACGATGTCGTCTTGTTCGATCCAGGTACGGTACTTCATTCGACCCGGAATTCGGCCCAGACGCTCTTCACCGTCTTCACAACGGAGCTGCACGTGGTTGCCACCAAGGTGTTCGGTTACGACGGCGAATACTTCATCGCTGTTGGGCATACGGAGGTTCCGACGCCCGGATTCTTCTGTCACACACTTACTACGGGTGGTGTACGTTTAAATCATTGGAGATGCATGATACCAACCCTCGTACTTAGCGTCTCGCGCGTGGAGGGACGTCGAGTACCGATACAGCCGACCTCCGCTCAGAGTTCGCGATCCGAATCCGGGTTCTCGAGTTCCCACAGCAATTCGGGGAGAAACGCCTCCAAATTGTCGACGACGGAGCGGTCGCTGACGTTCAACCCCTCACAGTGGTCGTGTGCCGACTCCCGAATGTCGACGTGGAGGTCGCCATTCTCGAGCCAGACCGCAAGCGGAAACACCGAACACCGCGTCGGTTTCCACCCTTCCTCGAGGTGAAGCGAACAGAGCCCATCCTCGCGGAGGAAGGCACAGGCGTGGTCGTCCTCGGCGACGTGGTCGTCCCGGTCTTTCGCCTCGCGAGTGACGAACTTCTCGCCGCGGAAGTCGGTCGTCGTCTCCGCTAAGTTCGCCCGCTGGGCGAGTTCGAGGAGGTCCCGATCGTAGAGTAAGACGCCGTGGTGACAACACCAGGTGCAGTCGTCGACGCATTCGAACGTGAGGTCGGGATCGAACTCGACGACTACCTCGCGGCCCGGATAGACTTCGACGCGTCGTGGGGACACCTCGCTCACGGACGGACCGACGGCCCGCGCGGGCAAGTGCCTTCTCTTCTCGACGGACACGGACGAGGCGTCGTCCGTCGTATCCGAGACCTCGATTACCGGAATCCGATCGTCTACACGATCTCGAGTGCGCCGTACATGAATCCGGCGTGAGGCGAGCAGTAGTACGGCTGGACGCCGGCCTCCGTCGCCTCCCACTCGAACGTCTCACCCTCGCTCGCGATGGTTTCGTCGAACTCCTCCCCGCCGCTTCGGTCGTCGATGGAGTCGCTCGAGGTGACGGTGTGGAAGACGCCGTCCGTGTTGACCCACTCGACCACGGATCCCTCGTCGACGCGGACGAACGCCGGATCGAAGACGAACGCGGGTTCGTCGCCCGTCCCCTCGCGAGTTTCGATTTCGACGGTCTCCTCGCCGGTCCGGTCGACGAACTCCTCGTCGATTTCCTCGACGGCGTCGGTCGAGCCCTCGTCGTTTCCTTCCGCAGCTCGTTCCTCGTTTTCTCCATCGGCAGCGTCCTCCATCCCGTCGTCGGCCGTCACATCGGTCCCCTCCGGATCCCTGTTCTCGGCCGTCCTCCCGTCGCTTTCTTCCGATTGCTGGCCATCGTCGAGACAGCCGGCGAACGCAACGCTCGAGGTGACAACCCCGCCGACGACCGCCAACAACCGACGACGATTCGGTCGAGTAGCGTCCATCGGTCGTTACTCCGGTGGGGTCGGCATGAACTCGCGGTCGATGCCGACCTCGACGTCACCCCACGGCATCTCGAGGGGACGGACGGCGTGGTGGACGAGCCAGAAGCCGTGCTGGTCCGGATCCTGTCCACCGTGGCCGGCTTCCCAGCTGTCCGCCTCCCAGAGGTGGAAGTGGGTAAAATCGTCCGACTGGGGACGATCGTCGTCGAGGAACTGGCCGCGAACGCCGATCCCGAAGTAGATGAGGTCGTTCGCTTCTTCCGGATTGGGTTCGTCGAAGTGAAGGAACACCAGCACGTCATCACCGACGAACTTCCAGACGTGTGACGGCGTGTAGCCGTTCGCTTCCTGCTGGGCATCGTTCGCCCACTCGTCGTCGAAGACGTCGACGAGTTCGTCTCGTTGCTCGTCGGAGAGTCCACCTTCTCCGCCGCCGGGTGCGTCCCAGTCGGTGTCGTGACCGTCGCTTCCGTCTTCGGGCGGGGTCGGCATGAAGCCGTAGTCGACCATCGGCTCGATGGGCTCGTCGTGGAACGGGTACTCGATCTCGCGGACAGCGATGTGGGTCAGCCAGTACCCTTCGTCGCCCGTCTCGCCGCCGTGTCCGGCCTCCCAGCCGTCGGCGGTGTGCTGGTGGAAGTGCGTAAACTCCTCGTCAGGCTGACTCTCTTCGGTGAACACCCCCTTCTTGCCGATCGTGATGTAATCGAGCGCCGTGGCTTCCTCCGGATTCGGCTCGTCGAAATGGAGGCCGATCAGGGTTTCGTCGCTGACCCACTTCCAGACGTGTCGCGGCGTGTAGCTTCGGTCCTCTCCCTCGATCTCGTGTTGGTCGTCGTTCATCGGCTGGTCGTCGAAGTCGGCGACGAGCGACGCGAGATCTTCCTCGGAAAGCGACTGACCGTCGGGACCCGGCTCGAGGCTCGTGAGTTCGGCCGCTTCGTCCTCGTCTCCGTCGTCGGCTTCGCCTTCGGATTCGTCCTCTTCTCTCGGGCCGTCGTCCGTCTCGGCGTCCGTTTCCTCCTCGCCGAGACACCCTGCGATGGTGAGGGCGCTGCCGGCTCCGATCGCAGCGAGCAGTCGTCTTCGGTCGACGGGGCGTGTGGGTTCGGGTACCATACCCGTCTATTCCGGAGTTAGAAGAATGGACCTATCCCGGTCGTGTGTGACCGATACCAAACACCCCTCCACTCATACGGATTCCTGTACCGATGTACCGGCGGTGAGTCGAACCGTGTGAGACGAGTCTCGGTGGAGGAGTGTAGCGAGTCCACCGTTGCAACCGCGACCCGGGCGGCGGTTGCGCCGGAAATGACGTACAGTAAACCGTATCAAGTCAGTTCACGGACCGAACTCCTCGATCCGTTCGTGGACGGTTTCTGCCCACTCGTCGACCGCTTCGTGCATCCGTTCCTGTGCGTCCGGTACCGGAATCGCGAAGTACTGGTAGACGTACCCACCTCCGTCGAGGAGGCGTCGTTCACGCTCGACCAGGTTCGTCTCTCGCAGCGTCGACAGCGAACGGTTGACGTTGCTCCTGTCGCGCTCGAGTTCGTCGGCGAGCTCTGCGACCGTACTCCCCGGAAGCTCGTGTAACTGGAAGTACGTGCGCGTCTCGTGGGCCTGGACTCCGAAGACACACTCCATGATCCGTTCGAACTCCGGCCGCTCGACGAGCATGAGGTCTTCCATCTGCTGCTCGCGGTCGGACATAGTCCGTGATTCGTGCGCCAGCACCTAAGTCTGTGGAGGTTCGTCGCGTCTCGTCGCTTCCACGAGTGATCACTCCTTGGCAGACGGCGACGAGCTAGTTTCCTCGGCTGGTGTCGCTGAATCCGGTGTGGCGAGGCGATATCGCTCGAGACAGGCTTGCATCTCCTCGTCGGTTTCGTACGTGAGCAACTTCATCGGCGTATCGCAGTAGTAGGTCCCCGCGTGGCGTCTGAGGGCCATGTTCATCGTCTTTCCGAGAACGCTCATCTCCACGATCACACGATTTCCATCCTTGAGCTCCCGGAGGACTTCCGTCGACGTGAGCTCCTTTCGTCCGACGCGGATCGTCTCGGGCATCGTCTGCACTAACGACCTCCAGTGCAATAGGTTGTCGTGCCGATCGTTTGTATCGGAAACGGACACGATATCGCGTCCCCCACACGAGCCGCTATGTGTCTGTCCCGGTCGATCGCTCGCCGGTCTGCGATCGACCGGCAATCAGTCCTCACAGATCGTCTCACTGACCGATCCGCGGATCGACGGCCGCCGACGACACGGCTATCACCGCCGCATCATCTCTGAGATTCGGTCGGTGATCCCGACGTCGGAGCCGAGTTTTAGGTAGTAGGCGTCTCCGCCGTCCTCGTAGTAGTTATCGATTCGGCGTTTGATCTCGAACCCGAGGTGTTCGTAAAACTGGAGGGCGTTCTCGTTGCTCGTCCGGGCGTGGCAGGTGATCGTATCGTGGTCGTCGGCGACCCGTGCGATGAGTCGCTTCCCGATCCCCTGGCCGCGACACTCGCGGTTGACGGCAAGAAAGAGAACGTAGCCATCGCGTCGAACCGCCGCGAACCCGATCAGTTCCCCCTCTCGTACGTAGCAGTGTACTTTCGAGCGACGGTACGCGTCCGTAAAGAAGTCGTACCGCTGTTTGAGCACGCCTTCCTGGCGGTTGATCTCCTCTTTGAGTTGCCAGGCTTCGTCGACAAAGTCGTCACTCCCCGGCGTGACGACGCGGCTGTCGATGTTGACGCTCACTACCACACCCTACCACCGTCGTCAATATAATTCCACCGGCAGACAGCGATCCGTAACGTCGGACATCCACCACCGACTGATACGGACTGCGATCCGTCATACGGTCCCCTGTCAGTCAGTGCCGGCGCATCCACGACCTAGGCGGCGGCTGCACCGGGACGTCGAGACAGGAGTCAGTATCGGTCCCGGTCGATCGCAGACCGGCGAGCGATCGACTGGCACCCACTCATCGCAAACCGACCACGAGAACGACGGCTCGAGACGGAACCGACGACCGCCGAACACTGTGAGCCAAAACGGACGAGTAGATGCGCTCTTGGGTACCGGAAGCGACGAGCATACGACCACGTCGGTTCTACGTTGTGGTCATGAGGTACGAACTGTGCGATCACACCGCCGACATCGCCGTCGCAGCCACCGGGGATTCCCTCGAGTCCGCCTTCGCGGCGGTCGCAAACGGCCTGGCGGCGGCCTCCTGTGACGAGTTCGAAGACGCCGGCGGCGAGCGATTCTCGGTCGCCGTCGACGCGGAGAGCCGTGAGGCGCTGTTGTTCGACTATCTCGACGAACTGATCTACCGCCGTGACATTCGGGGCGAACTCCCGGTCGATCACCGTGTCGACGCGGTCAGTGGCCCCGGATCCGGTACGGGAGAACGGTCGGACACCGGCACCGACGAGTGGTCACTCGAGGCCAGCGCCCGCGGCGTCCCGCTGACGGAGATCGACGCCCGCGAGATCAAGGCGGTCACGTACTCGGAGATGCGACTCGAGCGCGTCGACGGCGGCTGGGAGGCGTACGTCGTCTTCGACGTCTGAGATGGACTGGTGGAACTGTTTGTCGGTGCAATCGGCGGGGAGTCGTGGTGGTGTGGGAACAATCTTCAAGGGCCCGTCGTGGTGATCGCTGTCCGTTCTCGAGCAGTGATCCGCCTGGTGGTGCTATTTGACTCCCACAGTGATATCCTCGAGCGTGATCAGCCGCTTCGCTCGCGTTTCGAGGGTCGGCGTCAGGTTCGCGTTACTCGTCCTCGCCACGCTGGTCTGGACCGTCGTCCCGGCCGCCGCTCACGAGGAGTACGTCGTCGACGAGGAGCGAGACGTCGCCTTCTCGGAGTTTCTCGGCGACGCGCTGGCCGATCCCGCCGTCGTCGGGCCGCTGGTGAGCGGTGCCGTCGTCGTCCTCGCCGTCGTCGCCGGCTACCTCGCGTTTCGGCCACTCCAGCGTGACCTCGCGGCGTTTCGGTCCGCGATGCGGGAGTACGTCGAGTACGTCCCCTGGCTCTTGCGGATCTCGATTGGCATCCCGCTGATCGGTGCCGGATTCGGCGGCTACTTCGTCAGTCCGGCCGTCGAGGTCGAGTTTCGGATCCTCCAGGTCGGGCTCGGGTTCCTGTTGCTGTTCGGGCTCGCGACCCGCCTCGTTGCCCTTCTCGGCCTCGCCGTCTATCTCGTCGGCGTCGCGATCTGGCCGACGTTGCTGTTACAACTCGAGTTCGTCGGCGGATTCACAGCGATTGCGTTGATCGGGGCCGGACGGCCGAGTGCCGACCACGTCCTCGGGCGAGTGGCGGGATCGCCGGGAACGCTCTCCCGGCGGCTCGATCCGATCCACGATCGCGCGCGAGCGTTTCGGTCGCGGATCGACTCCACAGAGCGGTTTCTACCGACGATCCTGCGGATCGGGCTGGGGGCGACGTTCGTCTTCCTCGGCGTGACCCAGAAGATCCTTCAGCCGGGACTCGCGCTCTCGGTCGTCGACCGGTACGACCTCACCGCTGTCATCCCCGTCGCGCCGGAGTTGTGGGTGCTGGGTGCTGGGCTGGCCGAAACCGCGCTCGGACTGGCGCTGCTATTCGGCGTTTTCACCCGCGCGAGCGCGGCGACGGCGATCGGCATGTTCACGCTGACGCTGTTTGCCCTCCCCGACGACCCCGTTCTCGCCCACGTCGCACTGTTCGGGATGGCCTCGGCAGTTCTCATTACGGGGAGCGGCCCCTACGCGGTGGACAGTCACCTCGAGCGCCTCGAGAGTAACCTCGAGCGCGCGGATGCGACGCCGACGGAGGCCGACTGATCCCGCCGGTCGACTCCGACGCAACGTGTGCCAGTCGCTACCGTCCGTGAGACAGATCCGAACTGGAAACGAACTGACCGGAGAGACGAACATCTTTCATCGTCGCGGTCGGAGTGTCGCGTATGAGCAACGTCACGTTCGACGCCGACGGCATCACGCTCGAGAGAGTGCGTGAGTACGTCTGGGAGATTCCCCCGGAGGGGGACATGCGCGCACCTGCGCGAGTGTTCGCAAGCGAAGCGCTTCTCGAGGAGATCAAAGAGGACAAGACACTCGAGCAGATCAAAAACACGACCCATCTGCCGGGGATCACGAACTACGCGATCTGTATGCCCGACGGCCACCAGGGCTACGGCTTCCCGGTCGGTGGGGTCGGCGCGATCGACGCCGAAGATGGCTGTATCTCGCCCGGATCTGTCGGATACGATATCAATTGCGGCGTCCGGATGATGCGGACGAATCTCACGTACGACGACCTGCAGGGCCGCGAGGAGGAACTCGTTGACTCCCTCTTTACCAATATTCCGTCAGGTCTCGGTGGTGGCGGCATCGTCGAGTCCGGCGTCGACACCGTCGAGGAAATTCTGGAACGAGGCGTCGACTGGGCTCTCGAGAACGGTCACGCAGTCGAGGGAGACCTGCTGCACTGCGAGGACGAGGGGGTTCGCGCGGGTGCCGACGCGGACAAGATCAGCCAGAAGGCCAAAGACCGCGGCAAGAACCAGATCGGTTCGCTGGGGTCGGGCAACCACTTCCTCGAGGTCCAGCGCGTGACGGACGTGTTCGACGAGGAGGTGGGTGCAGCCTTTGGTCTCGAGAAGGACCAGATCGTCGTCCTCATCCACTGTGGCTCGCGCGGACTGGGTCACCAGACGTGTAACGACTACCTGCGCAAGATCGAGCAGCAACATCAGGGCCTGCTGGATCAGTTGCCGGACAAGGAGCTCGCGGCCGCACCTGCCGGCTCACAGCTCGCAGAAGACTACTACGGGGCGATGAACGCCGCGATCAATTTCGCGTGGGTCAACCGCCAGCTGATCATGCACCGCACGCGGCAGGTCTTCGAGCGCGTCTTCGATCGGCCGTGGGAGGAAATGGAGATGGAGCTACTGTACGACGTGGCCCACAATATCGCCAAAAAGGAGACCCATACCGTGGGTGGTGAGGACCGAGAGCTCTACGTCCACCGCAAAGGCGCAACGCGAGCGTTCCCCGCGGGCCACCCCGACGTTCCAAACGCGTACCGCGACGTCGGTCAGCCGGTGATCATCCCCGGCAGCATGGGCGCGGGCAGCTACGTCCTGCGCGGTGGCGAGAACTCGATGGACCTCACGTTCGGCTCGACGGCCCACGGCGCCGGCCGACTGATGAGCCGCACGCAGGCGAAAAACGAGTACTGGGGCGGCGACGTCCAGGACGCACTCGAGGAGCAGGATCGGATCTACGTGAAAGCGCAGTCGGGCGCGACGATCGCCGAGGAGGCCCCCGGCGTCTACAAGGACGTCGACGAGGTCGTTCGCATCTCGGACGCGCTGGGCATCGGCGACAAGGTGGCGCGAACGTTCCCCATCTGTAACATCAAGGGCTGATACGGACCGCCGTCGTTCGGTATCGGTGATCGACGACCTCGTCCGGGCGATAACCGGTACCACGCGATAACAATCCGTCTGATACGGTCTGCTGTCCGTCTGAAGACCGTCGGCGAAATCGTCTACTTAAAACGGAACGGATTCTCGTCGTCTTCACCTCCCTCTCCGTCGCTCTCGTACGGTTTTCGAGCCGTGATCGTCACCGTCGCCTCGGGATCGTCCTCGTCGGACCACGGGCTGTCGTAGGCCGAAATCTCGAGGTCGGTGACGTCCCACCCCTCCTCTTCGATGAGTTCGACGAGCCGTCGCTGATCGTCGAGCATGTCGTCGTCCATGGTGTGTCGTTTGCGACTCGAGGGGGTAGGTCTTCTGCCGACGCCTGTGTATCGGTCGCGTCTGCCCGACCACGCCGTCGTCGGTGTCGTCCGTCTCGCGTGGGCCGACCGACTCGAGTCGAGGACCGATACAAAATAATAAATCTTTGATGTTTTGGGTCTGGGGATCTGTCCACTCGGATCACGGTCCGTGGGGAAACTGAAATTGGTTACGAACCTCCGATATATCCGGCGAGTTTAAGCGGATCCGGCTGCAACCGATTTACATGCTCACCGACGATTTCGGACGCGAGGTTACCGGCGTCCGCGTCTCTCTTACAGATCGGTGTAACTTCGACTGTGTCTACTGCCACAACGAGGGACTCGGAGATACTCGCGGACCGATGGACCCCCAGGACGACGAGATGGAGACCGACGACGTCGTGCGCTTTCTCGAGGTCGCCGCGGAGTTCGACGTCGATGCGGTCAAGTTCACCGGCGGCGAGCCGATGCTCCGACAGGACTTAGAAGAGATCATCGCACGCACGCCCGACCAGATGGAGGTCTCGCTGACGACCAACGGTACCTTCCTTCCGGGCCGCGCCGAGGACCTCGTCGAGGCCGGACTCGAGCGAGTCAACGTCTCTCAGGACGCCCTCGACCCCGAAGATTTCGCCGCCGTCACGAAAAGCGGTGCCTACGAGAAGGTACTCGAGGGCGTCGATGCCGCCCTCGAGGCGGGACTCGACCCGGTAAAGCTCAACATGGTCGTCTTCGAGCACACCGCCGGCTACGTGCCGGAGATGGTCGACCACGTCGCCGAGAACGACGGCCTCCAGTTACAGCTCATCGAGTACATGCCCGAACTGACGGGCAAGCCGGAGTGGAACGTCGACATCGAACGCGTCCACGGCTGGCTCGAGGAGCAAGCCGACGAGGTCGAACACCGGGAGATGCACGACCGCAAGCGCTACTGGATCGCGGCGGACGACGCGGAGCGCTCGTCGTCGGAGAACGCCGGTCGGGGGATGGTCGAGATCGTCGACCCGGTCGAGAACCCGACGTTCTGTGCGAACTGCCATCGGGTGCGGGTCACCCACGAGGGTTATCTGAAGGGCTGTCTGAACCGCAACGACGATCTCAAGTCGATGGGCGAGATGACCAAACCCGAAATTCGCGAGGCGTTCCGCGAGGTCGTCGCGAACCGCGTTCCCTACTACGGAGAGTATATGATCCGAAACGGCGACGGCGAGTGGGAACTCAACGACGAGTATCTCGACTTGCCGGCCTGATCTGGGACGTCGGTCGACTCCGTCCGCCCCTGACCCGATATTTTCGCCGTCCGGAACCGGCGAGGCACGAACCGATCACCCACGCCAGCTTCGACGGATCCCCAGCGCGATCGTTGCAAGTGTACCCGCGAGCAACAGCAACGCCACCGCGGCGACGGGCTGACCGTCGGCCGCCGACACGAACGTCCCGTAGCCGATCGCCATCGTTGCCAGCCCGACCAGAACGCTCGAGACCGCGTGAACCCCCTCGAGCCGCCGCGTGTCGGCTTCGCGGCCGAGCTGGTCGCCGAGATCGATCGCGCTTCCGGCGAGATCCCACGCGACGACGGTACACACTGTCGCGACCAGCGTCGGTTCGACGAGCGCCCCCTCGAGTCCCGAGACGACGACGCCGGCGAACGTGGCGAGCGATCCGGCGTCGACGAGCCACCGTCTGCTCCCGGGGACGGGCCCGATCAGCCCCCAGGCGAGCGCGAGGCCACCGGCGAGGACGACCCCGCCCCCTGTGAGCGAAGCCGAGGCGACGATCACCAGCGCGAGCGCGACGGCGGCGAGTGCGACGGTACTGGCGACGACTGTCGGCCGCCGAGTGATACCGTCGGACTCGAGGGACCGTTCGCGGGCACCGTCTTCAGCCCGCGGAGTACCGTCTGCATCTTCGTTCGAGTCCGCTTCTTTCCGGCGTTCGTCTCCCTCTCCGGCGGTTCGAGCCGCGCTGGCGTCCGCCGAGTCGGCGCTCTGGACCTCGCTCATCGTCGACCACCGGCGATCGTCGCCTCGTATCGGGCGAACAGCTCGTCGATCGAATCGGTTCGTCCCCAGTCGACGACCGGGATACCGGATCGCTGGAGATCGAACCGCCGGACCCGTCTGGCCACCCGTGCGAGTTGTTGGCCCGTCGTCTCCTCGGCGGTCGGATCGGGGCTCACGACGGTCACCGCGTGACCGTGAGAGGCCAACCGTCGAGCGATGACGAGGCTTGCGCGATCGGCTAGCGGAGTCAACAGGACGATCTGCGTTTCGGCCGACAGTCGTCGCCGAAGGGTTCGAAGCTGGCTCACCCACCGGCCATCCCGCGACGGAGCGACTGGCGAAAACTGCGGATGAGTTGCAAGCGTCTCGCGAAGCTGTATCCGGTGGCGACTCCCGGACGCGGGCGGGAGCCAACAGATGTCTTCCTCCCCTCGCTCGGCGCGCGAGGTCGGACCGATCGCCCCGAGGCCGACCGTATCCCCGGACTCGAGCAACGTCGCCGCGATCCTCGCCGCCGCGTCGGTCGAGCGTTCGACCGCGTGGACAGCGCCGGTAGACGGTGCGACGTAGGCGGCTTTCCGCGCGTCGACGAGGACGAACACGCGGGCGGCACGCTCCTGGTGGAACTCGATGGTCGCGAGTTCTCCCGTCCGGGCGTGTCGATTCCAGTCGATTCTGTTGAGCGGGTCGTTTCGCCGGTACTCCCGAACGGAGTGGAACTCGGTGCCGGAGCCGCCGGTGGAGGTCGTGAGTCGGCCGGTGAACCGGGTCGTCGCTGCCTGTAACGGGACGGGGGCGTCGATCGGGCGAAACACCGGTTCGCAGACGATCGTCGTCGGTGCGCCGACGTAGTGGGCGCGTTCGGCCGACCGCGAGAGGTCCCGCGTGACGACGAGCGCCGGATCGAACTCGTGGGTTCCAGTGGTGACCGTCAACCCGTACTCGAGCGTGGCGGTCTCGCCGGGTCGAAGCGCCGTTCCGATCCTGGCAGTGCCCTCGATGACGCGCAAGTCGGCGGGCACGCCGTCGACGTATCGGAGATCGAGAATCGGCCCCGATCCGACGTTCCTAACGGAGACCACGACGTCGATCTCGTCTCCCGGCTCCGGATCGTCGTCGCTCAGCGTCCGTTCGATCTCGAGTGTCGGCGACGGCGGCGAACTCAGGTACGCGAACCCGGCGTAGCCGATCCCGACGACGCCGGCGAGGACCAGCGCCGAGAGTTCGGCGAACGTTCCGATGCCGATCGCGACCAGCGCAACCACTCCGACCCCGGTCCAGTGGCCGGTCGGTCGCATTGGAAGCTCGTGTACGCTTCCGGCCTCGAGGCGTCGATCCGTGGTTCGTGCGTCGACGCGGCTTCCCGTCGCGTCCCGGTTTTCGATCGGAACGTTCTCGGGGGTCGGTCGTCCGCCCAGTTCGCCGTAGCCGATTCGGGCGATCTCGACCGCGGTTCGTCGAATGCCGCGGCGATACGGATCGTCGCGGCCGATCCGGTCGGTGATCCGATCGCGAACCGACTGGGGTGGCGAATCGATGTCCTCCGAGAGAAACGCGCTCGCGATCGGGTCCTCGGTCCAGGAGCCGTCGTCGATCGCCGCGGACGCCTCCTCCTCGGACCGTCCCTGGAATCGTGTAAGAACTGCCGTCACGGCGGATCGAAGCCCGTTGACGCTCCGACGGGTTACGTAGCTCCGGCCGACCTCGCGGGAGTTGAACTGCGCGATCGCATCGGTAAGGCGGCCGCCGGGAATCGACGCCGGGGTTCGCCGTTCGGGGTCCGGCGTCGACCGGTACTGACGAGCGTCGCGCCGGTGAGTAAAACTCACGAACGCGGCGATCAACGAGATGGCTCCGATGATACCGACCGAGGCCTGCGTCAGCGTCAGCGTCCCGAGTCCGGCGAGAACAGCGATTCCACCGACGAACGCGAGGACGGTGGCCACGACGGGGATCGGTCTGACTCTCCCGCCTTCCGGCCGATCGCTCACCGTCGATCACCCGGTTCGTCTTCGGATGGCGACTCGAGACCGGCATCGTCGGTCGAATCGGGGCTGGCGTCGACGCTGGGCTCGGGGCCCACGTTGGCGCTGAATTCCGGGCCTGCGTCCGCGATCGATTCCGAGGTGACGTCCGCGTACTCGTCTTCGATTCGGCGCAGTACGGCGATCGCACGGGATTCCATCTCGTCGGTCGTCTCCGCGTGACCGTACCGAACGTCTTCGAACAGCGACGTAAGCTGGTCGACGTCCTCCCGGGCGAGTCCTGCCTCGACCGCCGCACCTGCGAACTCCCCCGGTGTGCTCGTCTCCGGGCGGTCAACCTCGAGCGGTCGAGTCATCTCGAGCCAGGCACGGTAGATCTCGTTGTCGACGTCGCGGCTCGTTTCGATCCGTTCGGCGGCACGACCGGCGGCCGCGCCGACTGCGGCGTGGGACTGCTCGGTGGGGGCTTCGTCGACTCCGTCGGCACCCTCCTCGCTCGCGTACGCCCGACGCTTCCCGCCGGTCCAGGCGAGCGCGACGGCCAGCCCAACTGCAAGCGCCGTGATCACGAAGAACAACGGGCCGATCGGGAACGGCTGTTGGGTGCCCTCGCCGTCGCCCGGATCGCCGTCGCCGGGTGTCCCTTCGGGAGGTGGTGGCGGCGATTCCAGCGCCTCGGGGTTCAACACGCCGAGCCGACCGAGCAGGTACACGAACGCGCCGGTGAGCAACAGGAGCACGAACGCGACCGCAAACCGTTTCGCGATCACTTCGTACTGAGTCACGAGGTACCAGACGACGACTGCGACGGCGAGAATTACGAGGGCGACCACGAGCAATTCGAGAAACAGCGGCATCTCGAGCGCCGGCTCTCCCGTTTCCTCGACCGGTATACCCTCCGGCCCCACCTCGCCGGGATCACCGTCCCCGCCGTACTCGACGGTAGAGGAGATCGTCGCTGCTGCGATCGCGACCGCCGCAATACCGAGGATCGCGACCACGAGTCGGGTGGCCCCTCGAGCGCGAGACATCTACGAACTGTTACTCGATCGACGGATAATAAGTTCCATCGGTCCGGGAGTTTCGTTGCGCTTAAGTACCCGACCGGGGTACGTTTGAGTACGATACGTGTAGGGGACGCGGTCCCCGAGTCCGCGAGGGCGATGATAGAGACACGGTGTCGTGGTAGCCAAGCGGCCCAAGGCGCATGGTTGCTAACCATGTGGCGTCAAGCCTCCGGGGTTCGAATCCCCGCCACGACGTCGGATACACGAGGCTGATGTTTCCGTCAGCCGACGTTGCAACGCGCGCAGACCAGACACAGATACACGACACATGAGCGAGGAAGACCCTCAAGAACAACAGGACGACGAAGACCTTCGGTACTTCGTCCGCATCGGTCAGACTGACCTCGATGGGACGAAGTCCGTCGAGCGCTCGCTCTCGGAGATGAACGGGATCGGTCGACGAACCGCCCGAATCATCGCCGAGGAAGCGGGTGTCGATCGGACGGCGACGTTCGGTCGACTCGAGGACGACGTGATCGACGAGGTCGTCACGCTCGTCGAGAACTACGCCGACGAAGTTCCTAACTGGCTCAACAACCGCCAGGCGGACTTCTACACCGGCGAGACGAGCCACGAGACCGGCAACGATCTCCAGTTGACCCGTCAACACGACATCAACCGGATGAAGATGATCGACTCCTACAAAGGCGTTCGCCACAAGCGCGGACAGAAGGTCCGCGGACAGCGAACCAAGTCCACCGGCCGAACTGAAGGGACGATCGGCGTCAACGTCGAGGAGATCCGGGAGGAACAGGCGGAGGAAGCTGCCGCCGAGGAGGATGACGAATAATGCCACTCGGAACGAACACCAAACTGTACGAGACGCCGAACCATCCGTATCAAGGCGAGCGCATCGCGAGCGAACACTCGCTGGTCGACCGGTACGGGCTCGCGAACAAGGAGGAACTCTGGCGTGCACAGTCCGAGCTACGCTCCTACCGCCGCGAGGCTCGAGACCTACTCGGTCAGCCCCAGGGCGACGAGACCGTCATCCGCCGCTCCGAGGAGTTCCTCGGTCGGCTCAAACGCGTCGGCATCCTCGACGAAGCGGACGAACTCGGCGACATTCTCGGCCTCGAGGTCGAGGACGTCTTAGAGCGTCGTCTCCAGACGGTCGTCTACCGAAAGGGACTCGCGAACACGACCCAGCAGGCCCGCCAGTTCATCTCGCACGGCCACATCGTCATCGACGGACAGCGCAACCGAATCCCGTCGTACGTCGTCGACGTCGACGAGGAAGACCGCATCGAGTTCGAGGAGAACAGTCCGCTCGCGGACGAACTCCACCCGGAACGAGCGGAGGGACAATAACATGAGCCAGGACGACGACAAGTGGGGAGTCGCCCACGTGCACGCATCGTTCAACAACACCGTCATGACCGTCACCGATCTCACGGGCGCGGAGACGATCGCGAAGTCCTCCGGCGGGACGGCGGTCAAACAGAACCGTGACGAGGCGTCGCCGTACGCGGCGATGCAGATGGCCGAGTCCGTCGCCGACGAGGTCAAAGCGGCTGGCATCACGGGCCTACACGTCCGCGTTCGCGGCCCAGGCGGCAATCTCCAGAAGTCCCCCGGTCCCGGCGCGCAGGCGACGATTCGTGCGCTGGCCCGTTCGGGCATCGAAATCGGTCGCATCGAGGACGTGACTCCGATCCCACACGACGGATCGCGCGCACCGAAAGGCAAAGGCGGCTACTAGATCCATGACAGAGGAGTACGACGTCGAGTTCGTCGAACGCGAGGATCGAGAAGCCAGATTTCTCGTCCGCGGCGTGACGCCCGCGTTCGCAAACGGCATCCGTCGGGCGATGATCGCCGACGTGCCGACCATGGCGATCGACACCGTCAGGTTCGTCGAGAACTCGTCGGTTATGTTCGACGAGCAACTCGCCTTGCGACTCGGACTCGTTCCGTTGACGACGCCGCCGGTCGGCGAGTTCGTCGAGGACGACACCGTCACGCTCTCGATCGACGTCGAAGGACCGGCGACCGCCTACTCGGGCAATCTCGTCTCGAGTGACAGCTTAGTTCAGCCCGCCGACGAGAACGTTCCGATCATCGATCTCAAAGACGGACAACGTCTCGAGGCCGAGGCGGAAGTCGTTCTCGACCGCGGAAAGAACCACGCCAAACACCAGGGCGGTGTGGCGGTCGGCTACCGACACCTTCAACGCGTGGAGGTCGTCGGCGACGTGCCGGAGTTCGAAGAACCCGACGAACGGATCGTTCGCGGCGTGATCGAAGACGACGGCGAACTCGTTCCGACGAGCGAGTTCGACCACGACCTCACGAACCGGTATCCAGACCAGGAGGTCGCAATCGAAGACGTCCCGAACGCCTTCGTCTTCCACGTCGAGACCGACGGCTCGTTCACGGTCGAGGAACTGGTTACGCGTGCTGCGGAGACGATCGAAGCGCGCGCGACCGAACTCGAAGAGGCAGTACAGCTTTAAAATGAACCGACGCCCCCGACCCGACCGACGCGAACCGCTTGCCGGCGCCGTCAGCGACGAGACCGACGGCGGTTCGTCCACTGGAATCGAAAGGGGTTTGAAGGGGCGACGGGTATCTGGAAGTGCGAGCAGGGATAGCCAAGTCTGGCCAACGGCGCAGCGTTCAGGGCGCTGTCTCGTAGGAGTCCGCAGGTTCAAATCCTGCTCCCTGCATTTTTCCGGCTCGACCGACCGAAGAGCCGCGAAAATGGAATGTGCAGGTTTGAGCCACGGGAGTCGAAGCGGTCGAGCGCATGCGAGACCGATCGTCTCCCGGCGGTTCAAATCCTGCTCCCTGCATCACTTCTGTCGGACCGATTCCACGACCGCTCGAGGACGATCTCCCCGAGCGTTCACTGCAGTTGGAGGAAATCTATGAGTAGCAAGACTAATCCGAGGCTCACCGATCTCATCGCCGAGCTGAAGTCGACGTCCCGCAGCGAGGACGCCGACGTCTGGCGAGATGTCGCGGATCGACTCGAGAAGCCCCGGCGCACCCACGCAGAGGTGAACCTGGGCCGCATCGAGCGGTACGCACGCGAAGAAGAGACCGTCGTCGTTCCCGGCAAAGTGCTGGGATCCGGCGCGCTACAGAAGAACGTCACCGTCGCGGCCGTCGACTTTTCGTCCTCGGCGGAGACCAAGATCGAACAGGTCGGCGAACCAGTACCGCTCGAGCAAGTGCTCGAAGAGAATCCAGACGGATCCAACGTGCGGGTGATCCGATGAGCGTCGCCGAGTTCGACGCGGACGTCGTCGTCGACGCTCGTGACTGTATCCTCGGCCGCGTCGCCAGCGAGGTCGCACAGCGTGCACTCGCCGGCGAGCGCATCGCCATCGTCAACGCCGAAGACGCCGTCATCACCGGCGGCAAGGAAGACGTCTTCGAGACCTACCGAACGCGGCTCCAGCTCGGCTCCGACAGCGGGCCGTACTACCCGCGACGTCCGGACACGATCTTCAAGCGTTCGGTACGAGGCATGCTTCCGTACAAGAAGCCCCGTGGCCGCGAGGCGTTCGAGAACGTCCGCGTTTACGTCGGTAATCCCTACGAGCGAGATGACGACCGCGAGGCCGAGATCCTCGAGGATACGTCGCTGGATCGACTCTCGAACATCCGCTTCGTCCACCTACACGAAGTGAGCGAACAACTCGGTGCTAACGTCACATGGTAACGAACACGAGCGGCAAGAAGAAGACCGCCGTCGCCCGCGCCACCGTACGCGAGGGCGAGGGCCGCGTCCGAATCGACTCGAAACCGGTCGAACTGGTCGAACCGGAGATGTCCCGGCTCAAGATGCTCGAGCCGTTCCGTATCGCCGGTGATGATCTGCGCGACGAGATGGACATCGACGTTCGCGTCGAGGGTGGCGGTATCGCCGGGCAAGCGGACGCCGTCCGCACCGCCATCGCTCGCGGGATCGTCCAGCACACGAACGACGCCGAACTCCGTGATGCGTTCATGGAGTTCGATCGCTCGCTGCTGGTCAACGACGTTCGCCAGTCCGAACCGAAAAAGTGGGGCGGCCCGGGCGCTCGGGCACGTTACCAGAAATCGTACCGCTGAGGTGAGACAAGTATGATGGTACCGGTTCGGTGTTTCACCTGTGGCACTGTCGTCGGCGAACACTGGGAAGAGTTCGACGAGCGAGCGAACGAGGGCGAGGAGGACCCAAAGGAGGTCCTTGACGAACTCGGCGTCGAGCGCTACTGCTGTCGGCGCATGCTCGTCAGTCACACCGACTTAGTCGACGTCGTCTCGCCGTACCAGTAACATGCAACAGCAACACCACAATCGCTACGAGAAGGCACGAATCCTCGGTGCGCGGGCACTTCAGGTGTCCTACGGTGCACCGGTGTTGATCGAGACCGACCAGACCCAGCCGATCCTGATCGCCGCCGAAGAGTACGACGCCGGCGTGTTGCCGTTTACCGTCAACCGGGGGGAGCGATTCCAATGACGCTCATCACCGACGTCCGGCTCAGGCGCATCCTCGACTCGCGAGGAAATCCGACGGTCGAGGCGGACGTACTCACCGAAAGCGGCGGATTCGGCCGTGCGGCCGCGCCGAGTGGCGCGAGCACGGGTGAGTTCGAAGCGATCGAACGAGCGCCGACCGAGGCGATCGCTGCGGCCCGCGAACACGCCGTCCCGCGACTCGTCGGAGAGGCCTACGCCGGCAACCAGCGTGAAGTCGACTCGATCCTGCGGGCCGCCGACGGCACCGACGACTTCTCGGAGATCGGTGCCAACAGCGCAGTCGCCATCTCGATGGCCGCCGCGAAGGCGGGTGCCGACGTGCTTGGCGCACCGCTGTTCCAGCACTTAGGCGGTGCGTTCCGTGGCCGGAACTTCCCGACGCCGCTCGGGAACGTCGTCGGCGGCGGCGAACACGCCGCGGACGCGACCGACATCCAGGAGTTCCTCGCCGCGCCCGTCGGCGCACCGAGCGTCGAAGACGCCGTCTTCGCCAACGCAGCCGTCCACGGCGAAGTCGCAGACTTACTCGAGGAACGCGGCGTTCCGTCGGGCAAAGGCGACGAGGGCGCATGGGCACCGTCGGTCGACGACGAGGAGGCGTTCGAGATCGTCGACGAAGCCGTCTCGACGGTCGAAGACGAGGTCGGCTTCGAGATCCGCTTTGGTCTCGACGTCGCGGCCGCCGAGATGTACGACGCCGACTCCGAAACGTACGAGTACGAGTCCGCGGACATCAGCCGCGATACGGCCGAGCAGATCGAATATATCGCCGACCTCGTCCGCGAGTACGATCTCGCATACGTCGAGGACCCACTCGACGAGAACGACTACGAGGCCTTCGCCGAACTGACGGACGAAGTCGGCGACAGAACGCTGATCTGCGGTGACGACCTGTTCGTCACCAACACCGATCGGCTGGCGGAAGGAATCGAGATCGACGCGGCAAACAGCATCCTCATCAAGCCAAACCAGATCGGGACGCTGACCGACGCGTTCGACGCGATCGAACTCGCGACCGAGAACGGCTACGACTCGGTCATCTCCCACCGCTCGGGCGAGACCGAGGATACGACGATCGCACACCTCGCCGTCGCGACCGACGCACCCTTCATCAAGACGGGTGCCGTCGGCGGCGAGCGAACCGCAAAACTGAACGAGCTCATCAGAATCGCAGACGACGCGACATGACCGACAACGACGCAACCCAAGAAGGGCTCGACGCCGCCGAGGAGGAGATCGACGAGGAGCCAGCCGAAGGGGCTGGCCCCGCCGCCGAACCCAACGAGGACGTCGAGCCAGTAGACGAACAGTCCGCCGACGCCGAGGCCGAGGGGGCCGACGCCGACGCCGAACCCGACGAGGACGCAGGACCGACGCTCGACGACGACGTCATGAGCGACGAGGAAGCCGACCTGCTGATCCCCGTCGAGGACTACCTCGGTGCCGGTGCTCACATCGGGACCCAGCAGAAGACCAAGGATATGGAGCGGTTCATCCACCGCGTCCGGACCGACGGCCTCTACGTCCTCGACGTCTCGAAGACCGACGGCCGTATCCGAACGGCTGCGGACTTCCTCGCGAACTACTCACCCGAACAGATCCTCGTCACCTCGAGTCGCCAGTACGGTCGCTTCCCCGCCGAGAAGTTCGCGGAAGCGGTCGGCGCTCGAGCCCGCACGGGCCGCTTTATCCCCGGCACGCTGACGAACCCGAAGTACGACGGCTACATCGAACCCGACGTGGTCGTCGTTACTGACCCCATCGGTGACGCCCAGGCGGTCAAGGAGGCGATCACGGTAGGTATTCCCGTCATCGCGATGTGTGACTCGAACAACCAGACCAGCAACGTCGACCTCGTCGTCCCGACGAACAACAAGGGTCGAAAGGCCCTCTCGGTCGTCTACTGGCTGCTCGCGAACGAGGTTCTCGACCGCCGCGGTGCCGAGCCATCGTACTCGCTCGACGACTTCGAGAGCGTCGTCTAACCCGGTTCGATTTCGATATCGTTTCGGCCGTTTTCGCGTACTGTGTTCGTTCCTCGAGCGGTGGCGACGTGTGGAGAGCGAAGGAGTTAGGTGAATGCCCTCGAGAGCCCTGGTATGAACGACATCCTGTTCCAGTTCGACGAAGGGACGCTCCCGCCCGCCGTCCTCGGTGCGACGGCGGCGTTGATCGCGATCTTCGCGATCGGGATCCCGTACCGGCTGGCCGTCGGACTGTTCTGAGACGGACTGTTGTACCCGGGTTCCGGAGATTTGACGACGACTCTCGAGTCCTCACGCCGGACAGCCCATCGACTCGGCCGCCTCGAGAGCGAGTTCCTCGCCGCCGTCGTCGACGTCAGGCGTGAGTTCGTACCGAACGTCGCCACAGTGCCAGACGAGTGTCGTCCCCATCGGGGTCGAGACGAACGCGCCGTCGACGTCGCCGACGCCGTCCCTGTCGACGTCTTCGGGGTCGTACGCCGGCGGTCGTTCGGTGATCCGACCCAGGATCTCGTCGTCCTCGAGGCTGTCCCCGTCGCGGTAGAGAAACTGAACGGTCGCGTCGCCATCGAACTCACTCGCCGTCACGATGACCAGTTCGTAGCCGTCGGGAAGCGTCGGCTCCGAAACGGAAAACGGGACGGCGTCGTCTGCCTCGTCGATCGTCGAGACCTCGACCGAGTCGATGGGTTCGACGACGTCGGTTCCGGCCGGCGGATCGAACGCGAACCGGTCGTCCGGAATCGGCTCGTCGAACCGAACGTCCTCGTAGGTGACGGTCCGAACCGTCCGCTCGCGCTCGAGGGCGTGCTGGCGCGGCTCGTCGTACTCCGTCACGACCTGCTCTTTGATCGGGTACGTCGCCTCGACGTCGATCCACCAGGTCACCGTCGTCGTGACGTTCGCTGCGTCGACGTCGTCCGCCGATCCGAGGACGTACTCGGTGTCGCCGACCAGCACTCCGAGTCCGCCGTCGTCGGTCGCGTTCTCCACTGCGTGAATCTCGACGACGTGTGTCTCGCGACCGTCGACGGTGTCCGTTCCGACGTACTCGGGTTCGGTCGACTCGAGGAACGTCTCCGGCGAGTACTGGATTGCCTCCCAATCGCTGTCGTCGTCGACGATCACTCGATCGTCGTCAGCGATGTAGTTGATTCGCGTGGAGTCGTTGACCACCGTGACGTCCGGGACGTCCGCGGAGCCGGTCTTCGAGACGATTTCCGTCCGGCGATGGTCGGGGGGACGCAACTCGACGCGCGCGTCCGTGGCGACGACGGTCGGCTCGTCGTCGTCGACGTGGTGGAGTTCGTGCTCGGATCGTTCGGTAGCCTGGAGCGTCTCGATCCCGCCGTGGTCGTCGACGACGTCGGCGACGAGTTCGTCCGGATCGGGGTCGTCCTCGAGCTGGTCGACGACCATCGCGCCGCCGACGCTGAACGCGACGACCGCGAGAACGACGACCAGCATCCCGATCAGCGGTCCGTTTGAACGACCCATTCCGATACCGGGTATTTCTGAACGAGCGATATGACGCTGGTGGTACCGGAACTCGAGTCAGGGGTCGGTTCGAGACGACCGACGGATCACCGACTCGACGTCGACGCCTCGAGCAACGCGGCGACGCGCTCGGCGGCGTCGGTGGCCGTCGCACCGAAGACGTACGTCGCGGGTTCGATACCGAACGCGCCGCGGTGGTAGGCGACCTGCGGAACCGAGCCGCGTTCTCCGAACCGATCGCTGAGATGCGTGGCCCGATCCTCGTAGTCGGCGTCGAACTCGAGGGGATCGATGCCGCGCTCGCGGGCGGCATCGAGCAACGCGTCGTCGGTGGCGACGTTGACCGCACCCTGGACGTCGGGATCGGTCGCTCGAGCCGCGAGGATCGCGGTGGCGACGTGTTTCGACGCGCCGAACTCGGGGTTGGCGGGGATCTCGATCCGGCCGCCCATGGCGTAAATCCGTCCGGGAACGGCCGCGACGTCGGTCTCGTCGCTGGCGTCGGGCAGGGCCATCCCGACGTTCGTTCCGACGTTTGGCACGACGTCGGCCATCCCGGGGGTCGAGGCGAGGGTCCGTGCGGCCGCCCGGACGTTCGTCAGGACGTCGCGCTCGGCGCGCAGGTCGGGATCGAGCCCGCGGACGCACAGATCACAGCCCAGCCCGCGGAGTTCGGGCATCTCCTCCTCGTGGAGTTCACAGATTGGCCCGCGGTCCTCGAGGCTGTGGACGAGCGAGAGAAGGTCCGCGAGCGCGTCGTAGCCGTCCATCTCGCCGCTCGCCAAGCCGTCGGCGATCCGCTCGACCGTCGCGACCGTCTCGGGGTCGTCCCGGAAGCGGTCGTCACCGCCGCTCTCGCCGCTTACGTACTTGCTGACCGCGGCCTGGGTGACGCCGAGTTCGGCGGCGATCTCCCGTTGGGTCAGCCCGCGGTCGGCGAGTCGCATCGCGAGCATCGCTCGCACCGTCGGCAGAAAGCGGTCGACGACGAGTTCGCTCGGCAGCACGAGGGACATACGGCCGCGTTCGAACGACACGGGCATAAGTCCGACTACCCGGAGCGACTCGAGGTGGGGAGAGGACCGAAGAGGGGCCGGACGGCGTCGAACCAGAAGGTCGCGTAGGCGGTCAGGGTCGACGATGGAGTGCGTAGGCGATCAGCGCCAGGCCCGCAAACTGCGAGGCGTGGACGGCGAGCCAGAACCAGTCTTGCTGGGGGAGCGAGAGCAGGCGCAGGTGGATCAACGCCGTGCCGACGAACGACGTCGAGTAGGTGACTGCCGTCAGCAGGATCAATCCGAGGGCGAGATACCGCATCGACGGATCGCGGTGGCGACCCCACGCCCGGAACGCCTGGTAGCCGATGTAGAGCCCGATGACCGTCGCGCCCGCCGCGAGCAGGCCCACGACGAGTTCGATCGGACGGATCGCCTCGAGCATTCAGAGATCACCCCACAGCCGCTGGAGGCGATCGGCGGCGTCCTCATCGCGCCGATGGAGGTCGAACGAGAAGCCGTCCTCATCGAGGCGGAAGCGAACTTCCTCGAGCGTCGCGACGTAGATCGTGTCGTGGTGGCCGTCGGGTCGCGGTCGGGTCCGCTCGCGGACGAGGTTCGCGTCCTCGAGTGCCTCGAGTCGGCGACAGACGGTCGACAGCGCGGCGTCACAGCGGTCGGTCAGTTCGTTGGCGGACATGGGTTCGGTACGCGTGGCTTCGAGGATCGCGCGGGCGTACTCGTCGTCGAGCAGGGAAACGACGGCCTCGAGGGGCGGATCCTCACTCACGGCTACTCGATCGGACATTCGCCCTATAATCGCTTCGACCGACGGACCGACTCCACGCGGGGGTATCGGTGTGGCCACCACGGCAAACGAGACCGTCGGACCGGCACTCGAGAGACACAACTCACTCACCGTTCTGAGCGACGCGCTCGGGGACGAACCTGACCATCACGGTTCCGTCGTTCGTCTCCGGCGGGCTGTACAGCAGCGCGACGGAGTCGTCTCGGTCACCCTCGAACGAGTCGACGGTCAGTGAGTCGCCCGGCTCGAGGACGCCGAACTCGTCGTCGAACTGGGGGGCGATTCCGGGATCGACGCGGGACCGGGAGTCGAGATAGAGCGTCAGGCGGTCGGTGTCGACGGGATCGCCGCCGTCGTGGCGTAGGGTGAATTCCGTTCCGTCGCCGTCGACGGAGACGCCCCACGTGATCTGAGGATACCGTCGGTCGTCGCCGACGCGCGATCGGAACTCCTCGTGGCTCTCTCGCAGATCGACCCACAGAAACGGCTCGTCGATCACGACCTCGACCCCGTCTGCCTCTACGACCCTGTTCTGCCGGGTGAGGACGTCCTCGACCTCTCGAGCCGTGAGCCCCGCACTCGCCTCGAAGCGACAGACGGTCCGGTGGTAGACGTACTCCTCGTCGTAGGCGTAGGCCATCGACGAACTCCGGGCGGCGAACCCCTCCGAGAGGTCCCGAACGATCGGTCCCCAGCCCTCGAACAGTTGGACGGTGGGATGAGAGCCGGTCGCACGAACGACCGCGTCGAAATCGTCGTCCTCGTCGGCGCGACGCGGAACCCGTCCGGCTTCGGCGTCGATCACGACCTCGAGATCCGCGGGCTCGAGCGGTCCCGACGCGTTCGCCCTGTGCCGAAACAGCACGGCTCCGTCGCGGACGGCGACGCCGCGCGTGAGGTCGGTTCGTTCGAACAGGTCGTACCCCGCGTAGTCTCCGCGTTCCTCGTAGCCGGTTTCCAGAACGGTGTCACGGACCGTCGCCGCGTCGAACGAGCCGAGACAGACGGTGACCGGGCCGACGCTCAGAACGTGATCGTAGGTGTCGTAGCCGACGCCGAGGTAGTCGAGGCGCGCTCTCAGAACCTGCTCGGGGAGCGGATCGGTCGCTCCGACGACGTCCTCGCCCATCGCGTTCGGCGTCGCGTAGCGGACGGTTCGCCACCCGCCGTCGGCGTGCTCGAGCGCCGAGCGCGCGGGGATCCACTCGCGGTAGATCGGCTCGCCGGACGTGGGGACGTCGACGTCGGCGTATCTGATCTGCTGGCCGAGGGTGGGCATCGAGGCGAGACAGCCCGCGGTCGACGCACTCGTCCCCGCGGCGAGTCCCGCGCCGACCGCCCGGAGCAGTCGCCGTCTACCCGAATTCTCGAGTCGGTTTGGCGTTCGCATTCGTCTCGAGCATCGAACGGCGGGGAGTTATACCGAATCGTCGACTCCGCCGGCCGGCAAGTCGCCGAAACGTACTTGTATTCCGAACCGTTTCGACCGAATTCGACGGTGACTCGAGAAGACAGCTATTAACCGTCGTCGTGCGAACGGCCGGCTATGACACGCTCGAGCGCTCCCGGCAAGGTCTATCTGTTCGGGGAGCACGCGGTTGTCTACGACGAACCAGCCGTGCTGTGTGCGATCGAACGGCGAGCGCAGGTCGAGGTCGAACAGCGGTCGGACGGCAAGCTACGGGTCCACGCGGAGGATCTCAGCCTGGACGGGTTCACGGTCGAGTACGGGGCGGCCGCGGACGATCGACCCGACGTCGACGTCTCGGAGTCGCTGGTGACGGCGGCGACGCAGTACGTCGACAGCGCGATCGAACAGGTCCGTGACGTGACCGGCGACGAGGTCGGATTCGACGTGACCATCGAAAGCGACATCCCGCTCGGAGCGGGTCTCGGCTCGTCGGCCGCGGTCGCCGTCGCCGCCATCGACGCCGGCACGCGTGCGCTGGGAACTACCCTCGAGTCCGACGAACTCGCCGACCGAGCCTACCGGACTGAGTACGAAGTCCAGGAGGGACAGGCCTCGCGTGCGGACACGTTCTGCTCGGCGACCGGCGGTGCGGTCCGGGTCGAGGGGGACGATTGTCGGCCGACCGAATCGCCCGACGTGCCGATTGTCATCGGGTTCGACGGCGGTGCGGGCGACACCGGCGAACTGGTCTCGGGCGTTCGATCCCTCCGCGAGGAGTACGACTTCGCCGCCGACACGGTCGAGGCGATCGGCGACGTCGTCAGAAACGGCGAGGAGGCGCTCGTCGACGACGACCTCGAGGAGGTCGGCGACCTGATGAACTTCAACCACGGACTGCTGTCGGCACTGGGCGTCTCCTCGCGCTCGCTCGATACGATGGTCTGGGCGGCCCGAGACGCCGGCGCGCTGGGTGCGAAGCTGACGGGTGCAGGCGGTGGCGGCTGTATCGTCGCGCTCGATCCCACGCCGGAGGCCGAGACCGCGCTGTCGTTTACGCCCGGCTGTCAAGAGGCGTTCCGCGCAGAACTGGCCGAAACGGGGGTGAAACGACTCGAATGATCGTCCTCAAACTCGGTGGGAGCGCGATCACCGACAAGGAACGCCCCGAAACCGTCGACGGCGAGGCGCTCGCGTCCGCAGCCGACGCGATCTCGAACGCGCTGGATGACGGGCTCGAGGGCCTCGTCGTCGTCCACGGCGGCGGGAGCTTCGGCCATCACAACGCCAGCGAACACGGTGTGAGTACGACCGAGGGAACCCGGGACGTCGCGGCGATCGGTGATATCCACGGTGCGATGCGAACCCTGAACGGGTTCGTCCGCAAGCGACTGCTCGAGCGCGACGTGTCGGCCGTACCGGTCCACCCGTTTTCGGCGGCACACCGGGACGGGAACGGCCGGCTCGCGTTACCGACCGGGCAGGTCGAGACGCTGGTCGGCGAAGGGTTCGTCCCCGTCCTCCACGGCGACCTCGTCGCCCACGCTGGCGCGGGAGCGACGGTCGTCAGCGGCGACGAACTCGTCGCCACACTGGCCCGCGACCTCGAGGCCGACCGGATCGGCCTCTGTTCGACGGTGCCGGGCGTCCTCGACGAGAGCGACGAGGTGATCGACGAAATCGCGGCGTTCGAGGACGCCGCGGGCGTTCTCGGCGAGAGCGACGCGACCGACGTCACCGGCGGCATGGCCGCGAAGGTCCGGGCGTTGCTCGCACTCGAGGCCGAGGCGTCGATCTTCGGGCTCGAGGATCTCGAGGCGTTTCTCGCGGGCGAGGAGCCGGGAACGACGATCACTACTGTCGAACAGTAACGTCGGTCGTTCACTCGAGTCACATCGTTCGATACTCCGCGAAGACCTCGCGAGTGGTTTCGAAGGTTTGTTCGTCCAGTTCGTAGGTGACGTCGACGGATTTCGGCGTCGCCGCCGCGACCGCGTCGATATCGGTCGACTCACCGTCGATGATGTCTCCGTCGCCGTCGACGACGGTCTCGACGCGTACGGCCGTCCGGCGATCCGCTGGATCCTGGCTGACTGCTATCGGTCGGCTGACGTGTTCGATCCCTAATTCGGCTGTCACCGCCTCGAGTGCGGCCTCCCCTGCGACGTCGTTCGCCCGAATGTGCTTCCAGCGATCCCAGGGCGTCGTCTCGAACTCCAGGTCGCGGTCGGGCGGTTCCTGGTCGTACTCGTCGGGGTCGACGTTGCTCGAGGGACCTTTGGCACCGACGTACCGGACTTCGTCGTCGTCCGACTGGTACTCGACCCACCTGTCCCACTCGGATTTCGACGCGCTGATCGCCTCCGCCTGCCCTCGTTTCCGTTCCTCCTCGAGGGTCCGGTACGTGGGTTCCGAGACGTCGTTCGGGGAATCGTCGGTGTCGTCATCGTCCGTCGACCCGGGTTCCGATTCCGGGCTGTCTTCGTCCAGACACCCCGCGATCGCGACGGCACAACAGCCCGCGACGATCGACCGTCTGGAAGGCATACTACCGACGTTTTCGGTCGAACCTAAATGCTTTCTGAACGGTACCCCAGCTCAGAAACCGTCGAAGATCGGGGGATCCAGCGGCCTCTCCCGAGGATCGAAGAAGCGTGCGGACCGATCAATCGAACAGGACGCGCTCGAGGATCGGGCGCAGGAACGATCCGCGGCGGGTCTTCTTGGAGTGGACGAGCAACACCGGCTGTTCGATCGCGGCGGCGATGCGATCGGAGCGCTGTTCGACCACCAGGTCGGGAAGCCGGCGGTGGGTGACCGTGCTCAGCATGACGATATCCGAGGACTCGAGTTCGCGCGACAGATCGTCGACCTCGTCGTCCGCGCGGACGATCGTCGACTCGACGGGAACGGTACAGAGGTCGTCGAGTTCGTCGTGGTACTCCTCGATCGTTCCGATCAGTTCCTCGGGCGCGTCCTCGGAGACGGCAAAGAGGAAGCGGAGACGCGCGCCGAGGACGTCCGCCATCGCGTCGGCGAGTTCGACCTTGAGCGGATCGTTGAACGGGCTTCGGTCCGTGACGACCGCGATCTCGTCGACGTCGACGCGCTGTTCGTGCTGGACGAAGACGACGTCACACGGCGCGTGATCCATGATCCAGTCGGTGTCCCGGCCGAACAGCGTTCCGAGGCGACTCGTCGCTTCCTGGCGGGCGAGGACGAGGTCCGAACCCGTTCGCTCGGCGAAGTTGACAACCGCGTGTCGAGTATCGTGGCTGACGATCTCGCCAACCTCGACGGGCACCTCGAGGTAGCGAACGAGTTCGTCTGTGCGCTCTTCGAACTCGACGTCGGCCTCGGAGAGTTCGGCGGCGGCGGTGTCGAGTGGCACCTGGTCGGGCACTTCGTCGAAACGAACGACGCGGATGCGACCGCCACGCCGTTGAACGATCGGTGCCGCCATCTGGATCAGGGCGTCTTCCTGTTCGCGAGTGACGTCCTGTCTGATCGGGATCAACACCTCGAACTGATCCGTGCGTTCGAGCTGTTCTTCGGTGTCCCGGACGAACTGCCGGCCGGTCTCGCGGCGGGCGAGTCCCTTCGCGACGCCTTCGCGTTCGATCCGTTTCTGGGCGTAAAGTTTGAACCAGAGGAAGCCGACGATGACGATCCCGATCGAGCCGGCGATCTCACGGATCTCCATCTGTGAGATGATGAAGACGCCCGAGACGATCCCGAACAGCTGGACCCAGGGGTAGCCGGGCGTAAAGAAGTCGGGATCGTACCACTCGAGGTCGCGCTCCCGGAAGGCGATTAACGCGCCACAGACGAGGATGTAGACGAGAATCTGGAACGCGCCGGCCATCTTCGCGATCTCGTCGACTTCCTGGGTGGCGACGATGAAGACGATGACTGCACCGGTCGTGAGGATCGCGACCGAGGGCGTGTTGAATCGCGGGTGGATATACTCGAATTTCTTCAAGAAGAGGTCGTCACGGCTGAGCGCGAGCGGATATCGAGAGGCCGTCAGAATTCCCGCGTTGGCGGTGCTGACGAGTGCGAGCAACGCGGCGAGGATGATCGTAATCACTGCGAGAAAACCGATCGGGACGCCGCTACCGAGTCCCGGGACCGACGCCGTCATCCCGCCGAACAGGATCTGGGTCGCCTCCGCCATCGGCTCTTCAGTGTCGGCGAGCTGGTCGCCGTCCATCACGCCGACGAGGACGAACACGATCAACGCGTAGAGAAAGCTCGTCGCGGTCAGCGAGCCGAGCAGTCCGAGCGGGAGATTCCGACCAGGGTTTTCGATCTCCTCGGCGACGGCCGCGACCTTCGTCACACCCGCGTAAGAAACCAACACGAGCGCGGTTGCCGTGAGAATGCCGTCGATTCCATCGTCGAAGAAGCCCTCGAAGTTCGCGCCCTCGACCTGGACGATCGAGCCGGCGACGAACCCCGAGAGGATGATCAGCATAACGATCACCATCACGAGCTGGAGCCCGCCGGTCTGTTTCACACCGACGAGATTGACTGCGATGAGAATCAGCGCGAACGTAATTCCGAGGGCACGAACGCCGGGAATCGGAAGTGTCGCGCCGATTACGGGGACGGCGAGATCCCACGTCGGCAGCTGGTAGATGAAGTTGATGTAGAACATCCCGCCGTAGAGTGCGAGCGACCCCTTCAACATCAGCATGAGCCAGGTCCCGAGCCCGGCGATCGTTCCGAACGACGGTCCGAGACCGCGTTCGATGAACACGTAGTCTCCGCCGGCCTCGGGCATCGCCGTCCCGAGTTCGGCGATGCTCAACGCGGCCGGGACCACGAGAATTGCGGCGATCACGAACGCCACAATGACGGCCGGCCCCGCCTCCGCCATCGCGATCCCGGGGAGAATGAAGATCCCGCTCCCGATCATCGCGCCCATACTGATCGCGATTACGGCGAACAGCCCCAGGTCTCGCTCGAGATCCTTCGTCATCACCTGGCGCTTTCGAACGGAAGTTTAGAAAGCTTCGCATTTCGGAACTGAGTGTGTGAAGAACCATCCAAGAATGAAAATCTAGGGTACAAATTGAACAGTATGAAAACGTGTGGTCACTTCTCGACAGTGGGCGACGATCGGGTCGTGGTCGACCCGCTCTCCAGTCGGTAGCCAACCCACTGTGTTTTTAACACCCGGGCGTGTAGGTACGCGTAGCGAGAACCCGCGGGCAAGTGCGCTCGAGACTCACGGACTTATCCTGAGTCGATCCGGAGGACGACCTCCCGGGCGCATAGCGGGATGGCCGACGCGCTGTGAGATGCCGGGGCCGCACAACCGGGAGTCCGCGGACCGTTTCGATGAGAGTCCACCACGCGGCTTTCAGTGCTACGAACTATGGAAATCGAAATCGCAACGATAGGCGGATACGAAGAGGTCGGGCGGCAGATGACTGCCGTCCGTGCCGGTGACGACGTCGTCATCTTCGACATGGGACTGAACCTCTCGCAGGTTCTGATCCACGACAACGTCGAAACCGAGCGAATGCACAGTCTCGACCTGATCGACATGGGTGCGATCCCGGACGACCGGATCATGTCCGATCTCGAGGGCGACGTCCAGGCCATCGTGCCGACCCACGGTCACCTCGATCACATCGGAGCCATCTCGAAGCTTGCACACCGGTACAACGCACCGATCGTCGCGACGCCGTTTACGATCGAACTCGTCAAACAGCAGATTGAGGGCGAACAGAAGTTCGGCGTCGAGAACGACCTGATCAAGATGGACGCCGGCGAGACGATGTCCATCGGTGACTCCGGCAAGGTTGACCTCGAGTTCGTCAACGTCACCCACTCGATCATCGACGCCATCAACCCGGTTCTCCACACGCCAGAGGGCGCAATCGTCTACGGTCTCGACAAGCGTATGGACCACTCGCCCGTCATCGGCGATCCGATCGACATGGAGCGCTTTCGCGAGATCGGCCGCGAAGGCAACGGGGTGCTGTGTTACATCGAGGACTGTACCAACGCGGGCAAGAAGGGCCGCACGCCCAGCGAGAACGTCGCCCGTGAACACCTCCGGGACGTCCTCTACAGCATGGAGGACTACGACGGCGGGATCGTCGCCACGACGTTCTCGAGCCATATCGCCAGGGTCACTTCCCTCGTCGAGTTCGCCAAGGACATCGGCCGCCAGCCCGTCTTGCTCGGCCGGTCGATGGAGAAGTACTCTGGAACCGCGGAACGACTCGACTTCGTCGACTTCCCCAGCGACCTGGGGATGTTCGGCCACCGAAAATCGGTCGACCGGACGTTCAAACGGATCATGAACGAAGGGAAAGAGAACTTCCTGCCCGTCGTCACCGGCCATCAGGGTGAGCCACGAGCGATGCTCACTCGAATGGCCCGCGGCGAGACGCCGTACGAACTGGACGACGGCGACAAGGTCGTCTTCTCCGCGCGAGTGATTCCCGAACCGACAAACGAGGGACAGCGCTACCAGGCCGAAAAGCTGCTGGGAATGCAGGGGGCCCGCATCTACGACGACATCCACGTCTCCGGGCACCTCAACCAGGAGGGCCACTACGAGATGCTCGATGCCCTCCAGCCACAGCACGTCATTCCGGCCCACCAGGATCTGAGCGGCTTCTCGAGCTACGTCACCCTCTGTGAGAACGAGGGCTACCAGATGGGACGGGACCTCCACGTCACGCGAAACGGTAACCTCATCCAGATTGTCGACTGATATGACGAGTCCCAAGGCACGGGAAGAAGCGGTGCTCGAGGCAGTCCGCAAACGCCGGGAGCGAGTCAACGAGGCGATTCCCGAGGAGTTGCCGATCGGTCGCCCCGAACGGCTCTACGAGGCGTCGCGATACTTACTCGACGCCGGCGGGAAGCGCCTCCGTCCGACCGTGTTGCTCACGACCGGCGAGGCCCTAGCCGATGTCCCACCGCTCGAGGGAGACTATCGGGAGTTTCCCACGCTGAACCGCGGCGAGCCGGGTGAGACACCTGCGACCATCGACATTATGAACGCAGCAGTCAGCGTCGAGGTCATCCAGTCGTTTACCCTGATCCACGACGACATTATGGACGACGACGACCTCCGGCGGGGCGTCCCCGCGGTCCACAAGGCCTACGACCTCGAGACGGCGATCCTCGCGGGGGATACGCTCTACTCGAAGGCGTTCGAGATCATGCTCGACGCCGGTGCCGACCCCCAGCGGACGGTCGAGGCACTCGACATCCTCGCGACGACGTGTACGAAGATCTGTGAGGGCCAGTCGCTGGACGTCACCTTCGAGGAGCGCGAGGACGTCTCACCCGAGGAGTACCTCGAGATGGTCGAGCAGAAAACGGCCGTCCTGTACGCGGCGTCGGCGTGTCTGCCGGCCGTCCTGATGGGTGCCGACGACGAAACTGTCGACGCACTCTACGGCTACGGACTCGACGTCGGCTGTGCGTTCCAGATTCAAGACGACGTCCTCGATCTGACCGTTCCCAGCGAGAAACTCGGCAAACAACGGGGAAGCGATCTCGTCGAGAACAAACAGACGCTGATCACGGTCCACGCCCGCGAGCAGGGCGTCGACGTCGAGAACCTAATCGATACGACCGACGTCGACGCCGTCACCGAAGCCGAAATCGACGAGGCCGTCGCCAAACTCGAGGAGGCGGGCTCGATCGGCTACGCCAACGAGATGGCCCGCGACCTCGTCGATCGAGGCAAGAACCGACTCGAGGTCCTGCCGGACAACGAGGCTCGAGATCTGCTGTTCGAGATCGCGGACTACCTCATCGAGCGCGGCTACTGACCGCTCGGTGGTTGTCCCTCGAGATTCTGATTGGTCTAGGAACGTGGCGACCGCTCAGTACAGGTGACGAGATGTCGCTTCCGGAACTGAGCCGTACGCGTTCAGAAATGAAACCGTCATTCACGGTCGCCGAAGCGACAATGAAGCGGGAATTAGTTGCGGACGACGTTCGTCGCGCGTGGACCCTTGGGGACCTGTTCGATGTCGAATTCGATCTCGGTGCCTTCTTCGAGGTCCGGGCCGCCGACGTCTTCCATGTGGAAGAATACGTCATCGTCCGCGTCGTCCGTCGAAATGAAACCGTAGCCGCCTGTGTCGTTGAAGAAATCAACGTTACCGTTTGCCATTACAATACATCAAAGCAGGAGTACACGGATAAGCATTCCGAACTTGTCTTCAAATCTCAGTGGAAAACATCCATATGTCCGCAAATTCGTCATAGTGGCTCAAACACCTCACTACCTAGCAACAGTTAGTCAGATAGTGTCCGATTCAGAATAACACTGGGTGACTTTCGATGTATCTATAGTTTCAACGTTCCGCTGGCCGTTTGTGCACTCCTTGCACGATCTCGAGGAGCCGCCCGATTCAAACTGACCTGCTACCGGTGGCACCGACAGGAATTATCCCGCTCGACCACCGAGGATCTGTATGGAGTGGTGCGACCAACCAGTGGGATCGTCCGGGCTCGAGGGTGTGTTACGGACTGCTCTGAGTCTGTCCCGGCCGACCGCCAAACGGCGGGCGAGCGACCGGAAATCAGTCATCGCAGACCGTCTGAGGGCCTCGAACCGAAGATCGAGGGTGCACGTGACGTGACCGACGATCCCCTCCCGGCCGAACACCGCTCGCCGCTCGCCACCCTCGTCGACGAGGTTCTCGCGGGCGTCGGCTACGAGGTGGCGGCCGCCACCGACGCCATCGACGACGCCGTCCCCGGCTACGGCGGGCTATTCGACCCCGGGACGTCCCGGGACGAGTTGCGTCGGGCGCTCGAGTCCCTGCTCGAGTCTGGACTCACCCGGCCATCCGTCCCCGAGTCGACGAGCGACGGCTTCGTCCTCTACGTCGACGGGAGTTCACGCGGCAACCCCGGCCCCGCAGGAGCGGGCGCCGTCATCGTGGACGCTTCGGGGGAGCAACTCGCCCGTCTCGGCCGCCCCGTGGGCTCCCGTACGGGGAACAACACCGCTGAATACGTCGCCCTCCAGCTCGGACTCGCCGAACTACTGGCTCGCTACGAGCCACGCAGGTTAGAGGTGCGCATCGATTCGATGACGGTCATCCGGGACGTCTGGGGTGGCGACGAGCCGACGGAACCGGGCGTCGAGACCTACAGCGAGGCCGTCGCGGCGGCACTCTCGAGGGTTCCGGACCACCGGTATGCGCATCTGGCAGACAGCGACCCGAACCCCGCCGACGCACTGGCGACAGTGGGTGCCGATATCGCGGCCTTCGGACCTGGGTAGAGAACTGTTGTTGTTAACGGCTATAGCGCTACAGTTTACGAATTCCCCTGAACAGCCGTGCTGGGCTCTCGAGTGTGAGTATGGCGAACTGGTTCAACGTCTACCCCGTCCGTTCGCTTGACAGTCTCCAGGGGATGTGAAACCTGTTTGGCGACGACGCGTTGTATGGGCTCGACCGCGAACTCACGATCGAAACGGGTCGTCGACCCCCTCGAGTCGCGGGCCGACACCGCGGGGGTTTTGGTTCGGGCACGAATACCAACGGCCAATGAACGACGATCTACGAGAGCGCGTCGAGCGCGAGGCCGAGAAACACGCGCTGTTGAACGCCGTCAAACACGAGAGCGACGCCGATGTCGGTGCGATTATGGGGCCGCTGATGGGCGAAAATCCGGACTTCCGCCCCCACGGTGACGAGATTCCGGGCGTCATCGGCGGCGTCATCGCTCGAGTCAACGACCTCTCGTACGAGGAAAAACGCGCCCGCCTCGAGGACCTCGCACCCGAGGAACTCGAAGAGATCGAGGCCGAGGACGAAGCGGACGAACACGACCTTCCCTCGCTGCCCAACCCGGAGGAGTACGACGAGGTCCGGATGCGCTGTGCGCCCAATCCCAACGGCCCCTGGCACGTCGGCCACGCCCGGATGCCCGCCGTCATCGGCAGCTACCGCGAGCGCTACGACGGCTGGTTCTGCGTCCGCTTCGACGACACCGACCCGGAAACGAAGCGGCCGGATCTCGAGGCATACGATGCCATCCTCGAGGATCTCGAGTATCTCGGCTTCGAGCCCGACGACGTCTATCGGGCGAGCGACCGCCTCGAGACCTACTACGACCACGCCCGCGAACTAATCGAGATGGGCGGGGCCTACACCTGCGATCTGCCGGGCGAGGAGTTCAGCGAGCTGAAAAACGCCGGGGAGCCGTCGCCGAACCGCGACAAGGATCCCGAAACGGTACTCTCCGAGTTCGAGGCGATGATCGACGGCGAGTACGAGAGCGGCGAGATGGTCCTCCGGGTGAAAACCGACATCGAACACAAAAACCCCGCCTTGCGTGACTGGGTCGCCTTCCGGATGATCGACACACCCCACCCCCGCGAGGAGGCCAGCGAGTACCGCTGCTGGCCGATGCTCGACTTCCAGTCGGGGATCGACGACCATCTGCTCGGCATCACCCACATTATCCGCGGCATCGATCTCCAGGATTCGGCGAAACGACAGGGGTTCGTCTACGACTACTTCGGCTGGGAGTACCCCGAAGTCGTCCACTGGGGCCACGTCCAGGTCGACGCCTACGACGTGAAGATGAGCACCTCCACGATTTCGGAACTGATCGCCGAGGGCGAACTCGACGGCTGGGACGACCCTCGGGCACCGACGCTGAAGAGTCTCCGCCGGCGGGGTATCCGCGGCGAGGCCATCGTCGAGTCGATGATCGGACTGGGTACCTCGAGCAGCGACGTCGACCTCGCGATGAGCGCCGTCTACGCTAATAACCGAGATCTAATCGACGACGAGACCGATCGACGGTTCCTCGTCCGCGACGGCAACCAGCTTCCCCTCGGCGGCAGCCCACCCGAGGAGGCCAACCCGCCGGTGCACCCCGACTACGAGGATCGGGGCGTCCGCGAGATCCCCGTCGGCGACTCCGTGTTGCTCGAGCCCGAGGACGTCCCGGACCGAGAGGAGCGCGTCTGGCTCAAGGGACTGGGCTGTTTCCAGTACACCCGAGATGTCCTCCAGTACACCGGCGAGGAGATCGACGTGGTCCGCGAGGGCGACGTCGACGTCGTACACTGGGTTCCCGCCCGCGAGAGCGTCCCCGTCCAAATGCGGACGATGGACGGCGACGTCACCGGACGGGCCGAACCCGGCGTCGCCGACCTCGAGGCCGACGAGCTGGTCCAGTTCGTGCGAGTCGGGTTCGCCCGGATCGACCGTCCGGTGGACGAAGCGGACGGGGAGACGGTCGCGTACTACACCCACAGCTAACGGGAGTTACACAGCCGTCTCGAGGCCCCAAACGTCGCCGTTGTGGGGGGACTCGATCCGCGGTCCGGATTGGGGGTGGAACGTTCCGGTTTCGGAACCCTTGATAGCGCCTGTCGGAAACGTAGGCCGTGGCCCGCGCTCGTCTGTTCGCGTCTCTCTGTGCACTCGTCTTCTTCCTCAATCTCGCCAGAATCATCTTTGCACCGCTTCTCGACGTCTTTATCGCGGAGTTCGGGATCGGCGAGGCGACGGCCGGTCTCATCGCTACGCTCGCGTGGATCGGGAGCGCCTCCCTCCGACTTCCGACCGGGTGGATCCTCACGAAAGTCCCGAGACACCACGTCGTGATCGGCTCCGGTGTCGTTCTTGCGGTTTCGTCGTCGATCGCCGCCACGTCGACGACGGTGCCCCAGCTCATGGTCGGGGCCTTCTTCATGGGTATCGCCTCCGGCATCTACTTCGTCTCGGCGAACCCGCTGTTGAGCGAGCTGTACCCCGACCGCGTCGGTCGGGTCGTAGGGATCCACGGAACCGCCAGTCAGATCGCTGCGGTGATCGCAGCGCCGTTCGTCGTCCTCACGCTCCTGATCGACTGGCGACTCTCGCTGTGGACGATCGCCGTCGGCGCTGCGGTAGTGACGGTCTACACCGGGGTCGTTTCGAGGCGGACCGAGATGCCGACGGCGGGCGAAGCGGACCGTGATTTCGTCGCCGGTGCGCTCTCGGAGTGGCGCATCATCGTGGCAGCACTCGCGATTGCGGGGCTGGCTTCGTTCGTCTGGCAGGGCGTGTTCAACTTCTACGAACTGTACATGCAATCGAAAGGTCTCTCCCCGCAGGCGGCCGGCACCATGCTCACGATCGTCTTCGCGGCCGGCGTCCCCGCGTTCTACTTCGGCGGTGACCTGGCGGATAGACTTCCACAGGTCCCGTACCTGCTCGGGATCGTCGGCGCGTTCTCGGCGTGCTTGCTCCTGTTGACGGCTGCCCAGGGGTTCGTCGCCCTGATCGCCATTTCCGCACTCATCGGATTCGTCGTCCACGCGCTGTTTCCCGCCGTCGACACTTACCTCCTCGCGACGCTCCCCGACTCCGCTCGGGCCAGTGCCTACGCCGTCTTCAGTTCGGTCTGGATGCTGGTCCAGTCGCTCGGTTCGTTCGCACTCGGCCTGTTCCTCGAGTCCGGGTTCACGTACGACTCGCTGTTCGTCAGCGCTGCCGTCGTCCTCGGGACGTCGGTCGTCGTCCTCGTGATTATCGAACGCGCAGGATGGCTCCCCGGTTGAGATCGATGCTCCTCGAGATCGAACGTCTACCGGTTCGACGGGGATCGAGATCGTTACTCCGACTCGAGTGGAACGATCAGTTCCGTCTCCCGACCGAACCTGACGAGTACGCCACCGCGTAGCGGCCGGTAGCCGGGTGCCTCGGCCTCGACGGCGTGCTGGCCGTGTTCCCGGTCGACGTCAAACGTCCCATCGTCGTCGACCGGCACTTGTTCCCCGGCGATTCGTACCGTCGCGTTCTCGACGGGTTGGGTTTGCTCGTCGACGACTCGACCGAACACCCGGCCCGTGGCAGGGATCGTGGCATCACCTTCCTCGAGTTTGGCCCACGCGAGTTCGGTCTCGCCCGCCTCGACGTACACCTCGTCGTAGCCGTCGTCGTAGCCGGCGGCGTCGGTGATCCGGACCTCCCACCAGCCTTCGCTCACCCTGAGCCCACGGTCCCAGCTGCCGGAGTCGGGAATGCCCCCTTCCGGGGCGTCCGCCTGATAGACCTCGTCGCCGTAGGCGGTGATTCGACACGGAATTCCCGATCCGCCCTCGGGTTCCGTCGCGTAGACGCGGAGTTCACCTGTTTCGTCCCCCCACGCACGTCCGAGCGAGGCGTTCACCGTCACTGCCTCGTCGTCTGCGAAATCGATTTCTCTCGACCACTCGGCGTACCCGGGGGCCTCGACCGCGAGACGCGCCTCGTCCGCGTCGGTGGCCACCTTATAGCGGCCGTCCTCGTCGGTCGTCTCGTCGACTCCCTCGAGGGAGACGACGGCGTCCTCGACGGGTTCGCCGAAGTACGACACCGTCCCGGCGACCCGATTCTCCGCGTCAGCCGCCGCTCGCCTCGAGGCGACCGTCGCCGGCAGACCCAGCACGCTCGCACCCGCAAGCGTCGATCCCTTCAACAGCGTCCGTCTCTCGTATCTCATACAATGCTCGAGCGATACACGACTACATTCGGGCATAATCTTTGTGTACTGATAACGATACGGGAACGATACAGTCATTTTTCGAAAAGTATCGGTACTTCTGACGCGAACTGGAATCGCACTCGTCACTCGAGAAGGTCGTCGGCGCTGTCGGGGTGTGGATCGGCGACGACCCCGTCTTGCTGACCGAGAACGCGAGCGTGGGGTGCACAGACGAGGCGGTTTTCGTCCCAGGGAACGTGCAACTCGACCGCCGCGGGCCGGTCGCAGTCGTCTTCGGAACACTCCATACCCGTGCGAACGCGGGCCAGAACGTCAGTGTTTTCCCGGAGTCGGTGGTTCTCCGACTCCGCGCTGGCGGTGGTTCTCCGACTCCGCGCTGACGGTGGTTCTCCGACTCCGCGCTGACGGTGGTCGATCACTCGGAAACGTCTCCCCACGCCGTCGACAGACAGCACAGCCCGAACGGTTCACAGCACGACGACGGCGACGGCGAACCCGAGCAGGATCGACAGCGCCAGCAGAAACTGCACCGCCGTCGACGCCAGGATGCCGACCGTCGCGTAGAGCGCCGATCGAGCGCTTCGCTCGAGTTCGCCGTTTCTGACGTACTCGAGGGCGAAGACGGTCCCGAAGAGGCCGACCAGCAGCCCCAGCGGGCCGGTGACGATCATGAGGACGATGCCGACGAGCGCGGCCGCACCCGTCGTACGCCAGGAGGCACCGCCGGCTTTCGCGGCGGCAGAGCCGCCGAAGAACTCGGCGAGGAGCGTCAGGAGGCCCAGCGCGGTGAGGACGCCGAGTGCGATCGGCCCCGGCTCGGTGAATCCGGTGTGCCACCAGTAGAGGTAGAGTCCCGACAGGGAGAGCAGACCGCCAGGGACGAGCGGGATCAGTGTCCCGACGATTCCGGCGACGAGCAACGCGACCGCGAGAACGGCGACGGCCTCGACCATACCCGATCGGATGGCGTATCGAGTCAAAGTCCTGTCGTTGCTCGCAGCTGGCGGTCGCTTGACTCCCTCGCTCGTTTCACTCTTCGTGATCAGGGATGGCGACAGCAGACCGCGTGAGTGCTCAGGTCCCACGACGACGGCGACGAAGCCAGAGCCCTCCGACGACGCCGATTCCGACGATCAGCAGACCGCCGCCGAGGATCGCAACGCCCGCGAGGAACGTCAACCCGACCCCGCTCGAGCCGTGGTGTGGCGGTCCGAGCGTCACCACGTAGTAGGTACCGTCGTCGACGACGATCATCCGCCCCGGAGTGTCACCGGTAAGCTCGACCGGTTCGCCGGTTTCGATCGTCTCCTGAATGGGGTCGGGAGCGTCCGCGAAGTCGACCGCGAGTTCGTCGGCGATCGATTGTGGGTCGCGTTCCTCGGCGTCGATCACGACCCGATCACCGTCGATGTCGGCGGCGAACTCGTAGAACGTCCCCTCGAAGCGGACGAACTCGTATCGCTCGTCGCCGAGGAACGTGTACCGGTCGGACGCGTTCTCGATCGTCCCTTCGTAGTGACCGTCGGCGGCAGCGGCCGCGAACGCGTCGCGGACGTCGTCGCTCGGGGGACTGGCGCCATCCGCATCGTGAATGCTCGGGCCACTCGTGAGTTCGTCGTGGTCGGTTTCGGGATCGAACTCGGTCGCGGACAGCGACGGCGTGCCGGCGAAACCGACGGTGCTGGCCGCGAGCATCATCGCGACGACGACACAACCGAAAGCGAGCCGGAAGCGCCCGCTATCGAGGGCGAGTCGTGAGCGCCCGCCATCGAAGCCGGATCGGAGGGGAGGTCGCGGGGACATACACGACGCTCTCTCGAGAACGCCCATATATGTATTGGACCGCCAACCAATAGCGGGCGACCGACGGGCGTACACCAGATACCGTGTGCCGTCGGGTCGCGTACCCGATCAGCACCGTTATGTCGCCCGTTCGAAAACGAGGGCGTATGCAGCGAGCGATCATCGTCGGCGCGTCGTCGGGAATCGGCGAGGCGCTGGCTCGGGAGCTCTCCGCGGAGGGGTACGAGATCGGACTGGCGGCTCGCCGCCGGGAACGGCTGACCGGGATCGGCTCCGAGTTGCCGACGAAGGCGTACGTCGCGACGATGGACGTCACGAACGCCGCAGACGCCCGCGAGGCGTTCGCCGAACTCGTCTCGGCGATGGGGTCGGTCGACCTCGTCGTGATCAGCGCCGGCGTCGGCCACCTGAACCGTGACCTCGAGTGGGGTCCAGAGCGGGAGACGATCGACGTCAACGTCCGTGGCTTTACCGCAATTGCGACGGCGGCGATGGACCACTTCGACTCCCGCGGCGGCGGCCACCTCGTCGGCATCTCCTCCGTCGCTGCGAGGTTTGGCAATCCCGGCGCACCCGCGTACAACGCCTCGAAGGCGTTCGTCTCGACCTACCTCGAGGGGCTTCGAAACCGACAGGCGACACGCGAGACCGAGATATCGATCACGACCGTCGAGCCGGGGTTCGTCGACACCGAGATGGCGATGGGAGATGACGACGACCTGTTCTGGGTGGCCTCGCCCGAAACCGCGGCCGCTCAGATCGCCCGAGCGATTCGCAAGCGCCGCGATCACGTGTACGTCACTCGCCGGTGGCGGCTGGTCGCCTGGTTCCTGACGGCGATGCCGGAGTCGATCGTTCGTCGTGTACTCTCGTGACCCTGCACCACCAGCTGACGCGGCGTACGCAAGCGGGAACCGTTTCCGACCAGTACCCGTCTCGGTCGGTATGTCCACGACAGCCACGCGCGATCGAACGAAACTGCTGAAAAACGCGGGCGTCGTCACGACGCTTCTCGACGCCGCGATGGAGTTCTCGAAGGGGCGTCACAGGAGCGGTGCCCTCCTGGTCGGCGCGGCCGTAATCTCCTCGCGGGTTCCGGGCTTCGGCACCGCCGTCTCGGTCGTACTCCGGGCGTACCGCCGATTGCGGTGACGCTCGACGCGTTTCCCACCCGCTGGTCCGTGGTTCATCGAAGCACGGACTCGAGATTCCGATACCTGAGGTCGGCCCACGCCTCGCGCTCGAGGTCGAACCGGTCGAATAGCTCGAAGTGGTCGATCGACTGACCGGGATAGATGTAATCCGTCCCGAAGACCAGCTGATCCGAGTGCTCCTCGAGGAACTCCTGGGCGTACGCCTCGTCCCGCGTGAGCGCGTTCCAGCCGGAGTGGCCGCCGAGGTCGCCGTAGACGTTGTCGTACGTTTCCAGTAGTTCGGCCACTCGACCGCCCGGTTCGATCGGCCCGTCCGGGTACCCACCACGATCCTCCCAGCTCACGTCCGCGGAGATGTGTGCCCACCAGGCGTGGGCATGCGCGAGGAAGTCGACCTCCGGATACGAGGCCAACACGTCCTCGAGTCGAGGGAGACCGACCTCGTCCATCATCGCCTTCTCGTCGGTGTGAAACAGGATCGGCAGGTCGTACTCGGCACAGTACTCGTAGAGCGTCTCGAGGCGCGAGTCGTCGATCGGGAGTCCGGCTTTCAACTCACCGAAGCCGCGGGCCCCCCGTTCGACGTACCGTTCGATCAGGTTCTCGACGGGCTCGTCGCCGTACACCAGCGTCCGCGGATCGACGGTACAGAACGGAGCGAGCCGGTCCGGGTACGCCTCGGCTTCCTCGAGTACCCACCAGCTCGAGGCCTGAACCGGGTAGCTCTCGGGCGAGTCGAGCGCGAGCACGACGGCGCGGTCGACACCGACCTCGTCCATCCAGTCGACGAGTCCGTCGGCGTCCAGCGGCGGACGATCCAGCGTCTCCTCGGGGATCACGTGCGTGTGGGCATCGAAGAGCGGGAGATCACCGACGGAATCGTCCCGCCGACTCCGTCCGGCTGTGGCGATGTCCGATTCGGGGGATCGAGCGTCCTCAGTCGCACCGACTCCGCCCGCCGTCCCCACGATTCCGAGGGAGACCCAAGCGGTACCCTCGAGGACTCGCCGCCGCGTCGATGCCGAATGCGTCGCCGGTCGTCGCCCACCGTCTCGGCTCTCGTCAGTCGATCGAGTCATGCCACGCCCTCCACCGAGCGCGGTGAAAAACTCCGGGGGACCGAACGAAATTAGCCCCGGCGGGTCCACGGATTCGATCGAACCCGTGCCAGCCAACGCACTCCTCGTCGGACCACCTCGAAGCGGCAAGACGACCGCTCTCGAGCGAACCGCCGCCTCGCTTCGGGAGGATGGTTACTCGATAGACGGACTCTCGTGTCCGGAGATTCGCGAGGGCGGCGATCGGGTCGGCTTCGAGATCGTTCGAGTCGGCGGTGACGAGCGTGCGGTGATGGCCCACGTCCGGTTCGAGTCGGGCCCTCGCGTCGGAACGTACCGTGTCGACGTGTCGGCCGTCGATCGGCTGTCCGCGGTCGCCCTCGTCGACGCCGTCGATCGGACCGACGTCGACTGTCTCGTAATCGACGAGATCGCCCCAATGCAACTCGAGAGCGAGCGCTTCGTCGAGGCGACTCGCTCGGCGCTCGACTCGTCGGTACCGGTGGTAGCCGCGATCAAAGCGGGACCGACGGACGGCGTTCTCGGCGCAGTGAAGCGGCGGTCGGACGTCGACCGGTTCGCGGTCGACACAGAGACGCGCGACGACCTCCCCGAGCGACTCTGCGAGTGGATTCGGACTCGATGACGTGACGGCGCTCCGCCAGGCGAATCGACGTTACTCCTCGAGTACGAGGTAGGTCCGTGCGCCGCGCTGTTCGAGCGAGACGTACTCGGTGTCGACGCTCTCTTCGACGAACTCCTCGATGCCCGCGGCGTGTAAGTCGGTGACGTCGATGCGTTTTCGTTCCGTTTCGTTCTCGAGGGTCGAACCGTCGTCCGTGCGCTGGTGGCCGGCACCTCGATCGACGATCAGTGTCATACGCGTTCGTTGGACTATCAGTACGTCAAACCGATCCGTCCGTGGTGAAAGTGAAAGTGGTCCGAATAGCCGCTGACGTGGACGATTCTCCCGATCGAAGCCGCTAGCCGAGCCGTTTGACGTCGACGCGGTGGGGTTCGTCGCCGATCTCGAGTTCGACCGCGTCGACGATCGACTCGCGTGCCCTCGAGCGCCAGGCGTCGACGGCTTCGGCGTGGCGCGTGCGAACCTCCTCGGTCTCCGAATCGGTTACGAGTGCGTCCTCGAGGCTCGGATAGGCGGCGACGACGTCGTCCTCGAGGAGCTCTTCGGGTGGGACGTGGACCGCGTCGGTCAGCGCCGCGTCGTCGACCCGATAGACGTGAATTCGCGCGCGCATTCGGCCGTGAAACGGCGGGGTCACCCGGAGGATCGCCCGGCCCGGATTCTCGTGGGAGTACGCGTACGCGTCCGCGACGTCGTCGGCTGAAACCGCGAGCGAGCGGATCGGCGTGGGGTCGTCCCCGGTCATCGACCGTACGTTGGGACCGGTGTCGGTTAACCGTACTGTAGCCAGAACCCCCTCCACAGTGAGGCAGATGCGGATCGGGTTCCCGTCCTCCGGTTCGATCGTCCCCATCGAGTTCCCGTCCTCCGGTTCGTACGGTTTACTGTCAGTCGGTTCCGGCGCACCCGCCCAGGGGTTGCGGGTGCGCCGGGACACCGGTACAGCAGACCGTATCAGTCTCCGTTGCCCTCGAGGAGCGGGCGAAACACCCGCGCCCGTCGATCCGTCGAGATGCCGTGTTCGGCGTCCGCGACCGACTCCGGAATCTCCGTTCCGTCTCCGTACCGCGACCGGAGCGACGCTCGGACGGCCTCCCGGACGCAGGCTCGGGTTGCCGCGCCGACTGGCGTTGCGCTCCCCGAGAATTCGGCCCTCGATCCGTCCGGATCGTGGCCGACGACGACGGCGTCGGTCGTCGTTCCGGGAAACCCGGTCTCCCCGAGCAGCGTCGTGGTTTTCGCCTCGACGGCGACCGCGAGCAGGTTCGCCAGCGCGCCGGGGGCGAGCGCCCGCGTCGTACCGACGATCAGGTTGACGGTTCCCGCGCCGGTGAAGGAGGGATCGGCCGCCGACTCCGCGTCGGATTCGGTGGGGGACAATCCGCCAGCCGGATCCATCGGCAACGCCGCCGGGTTCGAGAGCCCGGCCGTCGCGTAGACCGTCACCGAGCCACGCCGCGCGCCGCGGGCGTGCTCGAGATCCACGCCGGTGAACAGGACGAGCGGGTCGTCGTTCCGTCCGACGCTCCCGTCACGGTTGTACCCTGCAGCGGTTCCCTCGAGTCGGCCGAATTCGGCACGCTCGAGCCGGTCGTCGGCGTACGACTCGAGATCCGTCCGGTTCCAGCCGTCGGGAACCGAGACGTTGTAGGCGCAGTCGACGCGTCGCCGGCCGCCGTTCCAGCCACTCGAGAACCACTCCGCGCCCGGCTGTCCGACACGGAGGACGCCGTCGCGTCGGGTCGCCCGGTACGCGCGGTCGCCGTCGGTCACCGGTTCTGCCCTCCGTCGTCCACACTCGTTTCGCTCGTCCAATTCTCGCTCGCAGTCGTTCGGTTTCGGATCGCGTCGTTCGTCCTCCTCATTCGTTTCTCACCCTTTGACCTCATTTGTGTCCGTGTCGATCGGTCGATTCGCCGACGCCCAGCGCACCGAGCAGCCGGTCGTTTCTCTCTCGATCCTTGATTGCGACGCGAACGTGGGCGTCGAGGCCCCGGAACGTCGTCGCGTCGCGGATCGCGACGCCCCTCTCACGTGCCGACTCGAGGAGCTCGTCGACGTTTTGGTCGCCGACGTCACAGAGGAGGAAGGGCGCGTCCGAGGGATGAACGTCGAACCGTCGCTCGAGTGCCTCGCGTATCCGCTCGCGCTCGCGTTCGACGTGATCGCGGGTTTCCGCGACGAACTCGCCGTCCCGCAGGCAGTGTGCGCCGACTCGAGCGGCCGGCGTTCCGAGCGACCACGTTCGCCGGGCCGTCTCGAGTGTGTCTCTGCGGTCTTCGGTCGCCACGGCGAAGCCGGCCCGCAGCCCCGGCAGGCCGAACAGCTTGGTGAGCGAACGTGCGACGATCACGTTCTCCCGCTCGAATCCCGCAGCCGACGGTAGATCCGTGAAGCCCAGGAAGGCCTCGTCGACGAGCAGCGTCGTTCCGGCGTCCCCACAGCGATCGGCGAATGCGGCGAGTGCGTCTGGATCGGCCGCGTCGCCGGTCGGGTTGTTCGGCGTACAGACCACCGCCAGCGCGGCGGACTCGAGGGCCGCGGTGCGCAACTCGGTCAGTTCGTCGTATCGAACGAACCGCGGCCTCGCCCCCTGGAGGCGAACCTCGCGAGCGTACTCGCCGAAACTCGGGTAGGGGACCAATGCCTCGTCGTCGGGTTCGAGTGTGATCTCCATCGCGAGTCTGATCGCCGCCAGTCCGCCGGGCGTCGGAACCACTCGTTCGGGACTACAGTCGACGAATTCGGCCGCGGCGGCCCGAAACGTGGGATAGTCGTCGTCGGGGTACCGGCGGGACCCCTCGAGTGCGGCCGCGTAGAGTTCTTCGACGCCCTTCGGCGTTCGGGGGTTCGTATTCGCCGAGAAATCGAGCACGTCGGGATCGGTCTCGCCGCCGTGGGGGACCCGACTCGCGGCACGGATCGACTCAGGGTTCACGATCCGCCTCCGCCCTCGGTTCCGATTCGGGATCGTCCCCGACGGCGGGGGAGGCCCCGTTCGCGTCGATCCCGAGCCGATCACAGACGACCTCGAGTCGGTCCCGAACCGCTCCCATCTCGCCGTCGGGAACGATCGAGAGCGCCCCGCCCATCGCGACGCCCTCTTTCGCCTCGCCGGCGCAGTAGCGCTCCATCGCGACGTGATCGCCCTCGTCGAAGCCGGGATCGGTCACGGTCAGCTTGCAGTCGAGTCGGTCGCAGGCCCGCTCGAGTCGATCGCCCTGTTCGTCCGCGACGAACGACGTCGTGGCGATCGACAGCGGCGCGTCGACGTCCGCGTGGCGGAGGAGAGCAGCGACGGCGACCATCTGCGTGCCCCCGGCGAGCGTGACTCGGGTACCGGACTCGAGTGCACCCGCGGCGATCCCCGTGGCGGTCGTCTGGACCGGATCGCCGACGGCCCGGACCGCGGCGAGGGGGTCTCCGGCGCAGTCGCCAGCCTCGAGATCGCTCGCCTCGAGAGCGTCGTCGACGACGCGCCGTTTGCGTTCGAGCGGGTTCTCCGGGAGCGACGAGGAGACGCTGGCGGGTTCGCCGAGCGCGGTGAGGACGCCGAGGGCCGTCGTCGTCCCGCCGGGGACGGTTTCGCCGATCACGATTTCGTCGTCGGGCAGGCTCGAGCCGAAGCCGTGGGCGCGATCGAAGACCGCCGCGGCGTCCGGGACGGCCTCGAATTCGCGGACGTCCTCGCCGGCTTCGACGCCGAGGTCGACCGTGGGCGCGCCCGTCGACCGGGCGAGGCCGGCGTCGATCACGACGCAGTCGAAGTCGATCACTTCGCGGACGGCGCGGGTCACCGCCGCGGGTGTCGGACAGCCCGTCGGACTCACCGGCGTCACCGGTGCGGTCGTCGGCTCCCCGTACTCGAGGATCTCGACGTCCGCCGACGGCGTCTGGACCATCAACTCCGGCGTCGCCCCGGCCGCGCTGATCCCGTCGATCAGCGCCGTTTCGGTCGTCCCCGCGGGCAAAAGCAGGCGCATCTCAGTCCCCCTCCTGCCGGTCGAGCAGACGGGTCGCGAGTTCGGCGTCTTCGAGTCGGTTCACGTTGACTGCGAGTCGGTAGTCGTCGTGTACGTGTGTCATAGATCTACCGTCGGTGCCGACGACGTTGACCCCGGTCGGCACGGGGCGATCGGTCGCGTCGTACCGCGACTCGACGCTCGCGCCGAGTCGCTGTTTGAGTGCCTGCGGAACGCAGACCGTCCACGAGGCGTCGCTGTCGCTGTACGCCGAGAGAATTCCGTCGAGGACGTCTCCCTCGAGCAACGGCAGGTCGGCCGCGACCGTGAGAACGGGCGTCTCGAGGTCAGGTCGGTCGAGGAGCGCCTGCAGGTCGGTGACGTAACCATCGCCCGGCGTGTCGACGACCTCGAGCGTGCTGTCGGGTTCCCCTTCGGACTCGAATCCCCCGTGATCGCCGTCCTCGAGATGGTTCCGCGTCTCGAGCGCGTTCGGCGAGACCGCGGCGACGATCGTCTCGACGCGATCCGCCGCCGCCAGCGCCGCGATTACGCGGTCGATCATCGGAACCCCGGCGATCGGGTGAAGCGGCTTCTCGTGAGCGCTCTCGAGGCGCGTCCCCTCGCCGCCACACATCACGATAGCGTCCACGCGATCACCCCCACGTGGAGACCGACGACGCGGCCGATCTCGTTGGCCGCGCCGAAGACGTCTCCGCTGATCCCGTCCAGGTTGCGGTTCGCCCAGTACCAGGGCAGGCCGACGCCCGCGATCGCACCGCAGAGACCGATCACGGCGGGGTGGGGCCAGACGAGTGTCGCGCCGACGACCACGACGACCGCGGCCGGGAGGTAGCCGCCGACCGTCGACGAGTCGGTGAACTGCCGCCCCATCCCGTCGTGACTCGCCGCCCCGAACGCGGCCATCGTCGCCATCCCGAGTTTCGCCCCGACCTCGACCGCGACGGCGACGGCAACCGCCTCGAGCGGAGCCATTCTCGCGAGTCCGACCCCCCCGAGGGCGACGCCGGCGACGACGACCGAGAGTGCGAGCAACGCGCCGACGCCGGTCGTCGTATCCTTCAACACTTCCCGCCGGCGCTCGGCGTCGCCGTGAACGACGAACGCATCGCCCAGATCTGCGACTCCGTCGAGATGATTGATCCCCATTACGAGGTAGATCGCGAGCAGATAGCCGAACCCGACGGTCGCCGGTGCCAGCACGTCGGCCGCAAGCAGGGGGAGCGCCGCGATCGCTCCGCCGACGAGACCCACCACCGGGAACGCGGCGGGCGTCGAACGAAACGCCGTCCAGTCGCCCTCCCGGCTCCCGACCGGAAATCGCGTCAGAAACGCGAATCCACCGCGAATCGCACGAAGCCAACGGCGGATCACGGTTCCACCACCACGGCCCCTCGAGAGAGCAGTTCAGCCTCTGACGTCGCGACTGACTCGAGCTGTTGGACGGCAACGCTAACGGGGGTCTCGAGCGTCGAACTCTCGAGTCCCCCTGCGATGGCCTCGATCACGATCGCGCCCACAGCCGCGATCAGGACTGCGACGACAGCCGCTAAACCGACGACGGTCAGCGCCCGCTTCCCGTCCTCGACGCTGGGTAACTCACGAGCGGGATTCAACTCGTAGACGTCGGGTTTCACCAACCGAACCGAGAGGACGTGTGCGATCGTCGCCATCGGCCAGCCGGCGTTCGGCGAACTCGTCGTCTTCGCACAGGATCGAGCCCGCCGGAGCGCCAGTGGATCCCCGGCCGCGACGGCGATCGCGCCCGCCGTGAGCCGGGAGGGAATCCACATCACTGCGTCGTCGAGGCGAGCGCTCGCGGTTCCGATCGGCTTCGACGGATAGCCGAGCATCGAATCGAGCGTGTTGACTCCCTTCACCCACGCTGCAGCCGCCGCCGCGAGCGGCAACGAAACCGGCGCGAGCAGGGCAAACGGGAGCATCGTCGCGACCAGTCCGTCAGACAGGTTCTCGGCCGCGCTCTCGACGGCCGCACTTCGAAGCTCGCCGGGCGAAAGCGCCGACGCGTCGCGTCCGACGAGCCCGCGAACTCGCTCACGGGCCGTCTCGAGGTCACCGTCGGTCGCTGCGACGACCTCCCCCGTGAGCTCGAGCAACGACCGGAGGCTGATCGTCAGAAAGAGGACGACGCCCGCGACGACCGCGCCGACGAGTGGCTCCACGGCGAGTCCGAGTGAGACGAGTCCGCCGGCGATCACGGCGGGAACGAGCGGGAAGACGAACGCGATTCCGACGCCAACGAAGCGCTGCCGGCGTTCGTCGGCACTCCACTCTCTATCGACCGCGCCGACGAGTCGTCCGAACCAGGCGACCGGGTGAGCGGCGTTTCGTGGTTCGCCGACGAGCAAGTCGAGACTGAACGCGAACGCGAGCAACGCGAGCGTCGTCAGCGCCACCGCCCGGCCCTCCGTCGTCTCGGTCGTCTCCGGCGTCTCGATTCCGGCCAACCGACGATTCGACCGCCGGCAGTCACGGGTCCCCTCCGCCGGCCCGTCTTCTCTCGGACTGTTCGTCGTCGACCCGTCCGTCCCCGCTCGTTCGCTCGGCCAGCCGCTTTGGGACCGTCTCCAGGGACGTCTCCTCGAGGAGCAACGCGGTTCCGCCGACGCGCTCGACGCCACCGTCGGTCCGCGGGTCGTCGCCGACGTGGACGAGATCGTCCGGCTCGACGTCGAGGACCTCCGCTGTCAGTTCGAATATCTCGGCGCTGGGTTTGCGCCACCCACAGCCGACGCTCGTCACGATTGCGTCGAAGTCGTCGCGCTCAAACGCGGACCTGACGAGCGTTCGTCCCACTAACTCCGGAACGCTACAGTTCGAACAGATCGCCACTGATCCCCGATTGCGGGCGGCGTCGACCGCCTTGAGTGCGCCGGGATTCGTCTCGACCGCCGGATCGAACGCAGCGACGACCGCCCGCCTGATCACGCTTCCGGGTGCATCGACGCCTCGGCTCGCGAGGCCGTGTGCGACGTGTGCCGGCAGGGGAACCTCCGCGCCGTTGGGCGCGTCGACGTGGCACTCGCCGTAGGCCGCCGTCCAGTCGTCGGGAACCGGAACGTCGCGGTCCTCGAGTTCGGACGCGACGGCTCTCGCCGGCTCCGCCGGTCTATCCGCGGTGACGAGCGTTCCAAAGAGATCGAACGAAACTCCCACGTGCGTGTAACTAGCCCAATTCGACTTTAGATTCGCGGTCCGGATCGTCGCCGATTCGTGCGGACGACCGCCCCAACCGGCGCACCTGGAGACGGATCGCGGGTATGTTCGCCCTGACGGACGGAAGTCCGCCTCAGGGGGCAGCGCTTTGATACTCGTTCAAGCGAGTCGAGCGAACGCGAGGTTGCCGGAGATGTTCTTGATGTAGATTTCGACGACGTCGCCCTCGTCGGCACCGGGGACGAAAATCGTGTAGCTCCCCTTCTCCGCGACCCCGTCGCCCTTTCGTCCGGTGCCGGTGATCTCGACGGTGTAGGTTTTGCCCTCCTCGACGGCGTCGGCCTGTTGTTGTTGCTGGCTGCTCGTCGACCGCTTGGTCACCGGTCGGAACGCACCACAGGCGTCACAGCGAAGCATCGGCGTTCGGTCCTCGCGAACGAGACGGGTGTCGGGCAGCCCACACTCCGAACAGAGGACGTATTCGTCGACGTAGGCGTCGATCGCCGCGTCGAAGTCTGACTCGGAGAACGTCCCGTTGTACCGCCCACGTCCGTCCTCGAGTTTCCCGCTAGTCCCCATCTCACGCTGGACGAACCGGTGAAGGTGTTCGTCCTCCCGTGAGAGGACGTCGGCGATCTCGTCGAGGTTTGTAAACCGCGTAAACGCGCCGTCTTTCTGCATCTGCGCGTCGGGGATCTGTAACCGTTGTTCGTCGCCCCCGATGTCGGGGACGTCGTCCATCGCTCGGTCGAGACTCGACTCGTAATCCATATGCGAGGACAGACGTCGCTGACGTAAATCGGTTCTGCTCTCACAATCCAGGGGATGACGCGGGGATCGTCCGACGCCGCGGACCGCTCCTCTGGCCCCTTAGAGCGTGTCGCTCCCGCTCTCGCCGAGCGACACCTGCTTCTCCTCGTCGAGGTGCTCGATTCGCGTTCCGGGTTCGCCTCGTGGTGATCGCCCGCCTCGCCCGTGATCTCCCCGTAGACCGCCTCGCGGACCTCCGCTGGACTATCGTATTGCTCGCCGGCGAATCGATCGAAGACGCTTCCGAACGACTCCGTTTCGTTCGGGAAGTCGATCGGCTCGTTGCCGTACTCCGCCGGGATCTCTTCGCTTCTGATGGGATACTCGAGATCGCCGAGACGGTCCTCGAGAATCGATTCGGCGTGACCCGCGCGTCGACTCTTCGCCGTTCGGCCCGGTCCTGTGTGCGGTCGACGGTCGGATTCTCCTCGCTCACACCCCGTCTATCAACAGCGCGTCAAAAGAAACTGGCCAGCATGTGCAGTCGGCTTTCGTGGTGGCTCAGCGATCGGTGTACAACGAGTTCAGTGGCTGCTATACTATCGGCGAATCTTGATGGCGTTGGTATGATGACGTTTACGCGCTACTGACCCCGCTCGTCCACGAACGACGTCGGCAGGTACGAGACGATCTGGCTACCACTCACGACAGAAATGTATTTGGTATTGTATTCTAAATGGATATTAGTCAAATGAAGTATGAATTCACACACGACCCGTCCTACACCATCGTCTCGGCGAACCTCGACTCTGGTGAACGGATAACTGTCGAAGCCGGCTCCATGATGTCTTACAGCGAGCACGTCGAGATGGAAACCCACAGCAGTTCCGACGGGCTGCTCTCGTCGGTGAAAAACTCCGTCCTCAGCGGTGAAACGCTGTTCCGGAACACGTTCACTGCGACCGCCAACGGGCAGACGGTCCGCTTTGCACACACGCAACCGGGAGACGTCACGGGAGTCAGCCTGGATTCGGAATCCGTCTACGTCCAGTCGGGGTCGTACGTCGCGAACGAAACGGGTATTTCCACCGATTCAGCCTCGGGAGGACTCGATTCGATACTCGGTGGAAAAGGACTCTTCTTCCTCGAGGCCAGCGGCACGGGCGAACTGTTCATCGGGAGCTACGGCGGCATCCTCGAGCAGGAGCTAGAGCCCGGAGAGCGGCTGACCGTCGACGCCGGTCACTCCGTCGCGTGGGACGAATCGGTCGAGTTCAACGCACACCGCGTCGGCGGACTGAAGAAGACGATGTTGAGCGGTGAAGGGTACGTCGTGACGTTTACCGGACCCGGAACCGTCTACCTGCAGACGCGTGATTACGACACCTTCCTCGGGGAGATCATGTCCCGGATCAACACCAACTAGTACTCCGCTAAACGTCGACCAATGGGAGAACCCGGACGTCGTTTTCCGGACGTGAAATTGCGAACGTCCTGCAGAACCACGGGTTTCGACGAGCTGGGCGGACGGGGAGTCACCTGAAACACCGGTACGAACGCCCGGAAACCGACGAGTCCGTATCGTAACCGTCCGGATGAAATCCGAGGACCCCACCGGAACCTTGCGCTCGATCGCCAAGCAGTGTGGCTCGGACGGATTTCTCGAGTTCGCCAGCAGGCGTACACCCGCGACTTGAACCACACTCCACTCCGAATTTGTCCTACCCGCACGAACGCGAAAGAGCCATTTGACGCCTTTTCGCGCCTGTAAACGCCACTATTGGTGTTTGCTATACTTCGACAGGAAGGTAGATATCCCCTTCCCGATTTGGACAGATGGAAGGCGTTCCCACTCACCTCGCTTCGCTCGGCTGCGTGGGCCTGCGACTTCCGAGCCCTCGTTCGCTTCGCTCACGAGGACGGGGGACAAGTCGATCTACAGTCGACCACAAATCGGCTGGAAAACGAGTCCGCCCTCCCCGATTTGAACGGGGGGCGCGCCAAGCTCCGCTTGGCTCTTTCGCCGCCTTACGGCGGCTCACAAGCCGACCTACAGTCTCCGCATGTGCTCCGTGGAGAACCAACCATGACAACCACGGACCTTGAACCAATCCGCCCGGAGGAGGCTGTTGACCTCTATCTCCGGGAGCGTAGCACCGACGTATCGCAAAACACCCTTGACGCCCACTACTACCGCCTTGTGCATTTCCTCCGTTGGTGTGAGGAGGAGGAGCGGATAGACAACCTCAACGACCTCACGGGGCGCAAGCTCCACCAATTCCGCCTCTGGCGACGTGACGACGGAGACCTCAACAACGTCTCCTTGCGGACTCAACTACAGACACTCCGTGTTTTCCTCAAGTTCCTTGAGCGGATTGACGCGGTGGAGCCCGGTCTCCACGACAAGCTCCTCATACCCAATTTGTCGGAAGGGGAGGACCAACGGGAGCGTCTCCTTGAGACGGAGGACGCCCGGGATATGCTGGCCCGCCTCCGCCGATTTGAGTACGCCTCTCTCAAGCACGTCCTCTTGGAGCTAATGTGGCATACGGGCCTCCGCATGGGGAGCCTCCACTCCCTTGACGTGGAGGACTATTATCCCGACAAGGAGGCTCTTGAGGTCCGTCACCGGCCAGAGGACGGAACCAATCTCAAGAACCGCAAAAAGGGGGAGCGGTTCGTAGCACTCTCCCCTCAAGTGTGTGAGGTAGTAGAGGATTGGATAGAACACTCCCGCCCGGACGTGACGGACGAATACGGACGTGAGCCCCTACTTGCTACGTCCAACGGGAGGCTGGCAAAGTCCTCAATGCGGGGTATCACCTACCGGTCCACCCGTCCATGTGAGTGGGGAGAGTGTCCAATCGGTAGAGACCCCTCTGAATGTGAACCCGCCTCCAAGGGAGTTGTAGCAAGCAAGTGTCCCTCCGCGGTCTCTCCTCACGACGTGAGGCGTGGAGCTATCACACACATGCTCCGGGAGGAGGTCCCTGTAGACGTGGTGAGTGACCGGGTAAACGCCTCAAGGGACATCTTAGATAAGCACTACAACGAAATGACGGAGGAGGAGAAAATGGAGCAACGCCGCTCATGGCTTGAGCACGTGTAGAGCCCTCTAAGGTATCAAATATCTTTATTATCTATCCCCGTTTAGCAACGACCGGGACCCAACCCCCTTGAACGCCGGGCGTTCCCGGGACCCTAATTTGGAGGGAGCTTACTCACTCCTTATTTCGTTGATAAGCGTCGGTATCACTACTCCGACTCCAAGTAATACCGCCGCTTGCACAATGGTGTTCTCTGTCACTGACAGGGAGGCATACCATAGTATCACGGCGATAACAATGAATACGCCAGTGATTTTTGTGGCTGTGGAGACCATGCCCAGAGAACGGTATTCAGATTATTTAAAATTTCACATGCCGGGTAGGGACGACTAATCACTCTTGGAGTCACTCCCGGCTCAATACGGGCCGGATACGGCGCTCTGAGGGAACACTGGCGGGTATTCATTGTATAGAGGCAACGACCGGAGCGGGGGACCCGGTGTATCAACCCCGGGAGGCTCCGACGACGTTGCCAGCCATGCAAAACAACCTTTCCAACGGGCCGGTGTTGGCTTGGAGTGAAAGCATACGGGTCTCCAGAACCCTCCAAGGCCACCGGGGACGGATTCTTGCCCGTCTCCTTTCCCACCGGGCCATTGTACCTGTGTATTTTGCTCCGGGAGGGGCCTTGGAGGGTCCGTGACCCGTACTCTACCCTTAGAGGTCAATCAGCAAGAGGGTATCGCCAACTGCGACACCAATTTCTACATATTATGGATGTAGAGCCCTCTACACCGCCGGTTATGCTAAATACAACGGAGCCCGTAGCTCTACCAAGTCAATCCAATGAGACCCGGGGTGGGGGCCCCGGAAAACCCTGTTGAGGAGGCCTTGGAACCTCACTCCTCCTTACGGGACGCTCAAGCATAAGCTGAACGGGCTCTCCTCCGTGTCTCATTGGTTGACTCCTCCAATGAGATATGACCGACAATTCACACACGGAACCTGATAGCCCCGTAGACGCCCCTACGTCCCCGGAGAGCATTTTCGGGAGGCAAGAGACCAATCATACCACTACCATACCGGGAGGCCTCCACGGGACAAATGCGGGCGTCTCTGAGGGTTGTAGCCACTCCAACCCCGTTTGCACCTGTAACACCTCCGCGGAGGACCGGGCGGTTCTCTTGGAGGACTACCTTGACCGACTGGCCGTAGAGGGGTGGTCAGACCTCCGGCTCATGCCTTTGGACCAAGAGGGCAAGCTCCCGGCCATAGCCTCCCGCGGGATTAAGTTGGACTCCCCTCCGGGGAGGGCTCTCCTCCACACGCCAGAGGAGGCGGTAAGAGCCCTCTCCACGGGAGGTGAGCGGGGATTTTGTCTCTACGCCGGACGGGAGGAGCACGGGACGGAGGGACTCCTCTTTGTGGACATTGACGACCCCGAACGACTCCCGCCAGAGGACCTCCCGGAGACTCTCACCGTGACCTCCGGCTCCGCCCGGGGCTATCACCTCACCTACCGTAATGACGGGGAGGTGGCCAACAGCAAGGCGACGGGAGACCTCCATGGAGCGGGAGAGGTCCGCGCCTCCAACTGGTATGTTGTTCTCCCGGGGAGCGTACACCCCTCCGGTGGAGTGTACCACCTCACGAAGGACACCCCAATAGCTCCTCTGAGTGAGGAGGACCTCCCAAAGGAGCTACTCCCCGGCTCCAACTCAGAGGGCTCTACAGTGAAAGGAGGACAACAGGTGGAGCCGCTCCAAGTTGCTGGCCTCCCCGACGACCCCGCGGAGACTACAAACGACGTAGGTATGACGCTCAAAGAGGTACGTGAGCGCTCTGAGAAATTGGACCGGCTCCTCTCTGACCTCCTCCCCCGGGACTACGACTATCACTCCGTGAGTGAGGCCGACATGGCCACCGCCCGGCTCCTCCTCTTGTGGCGATTTGATGAGGCCACCACGGGAGCGCTCCTCCAAGCCTACCGTGACCGGGAGGGACGTGTAGAGGGCTCTGAGTCCAAAATGCGGAGAAAGGACTACGTGGCCACCACAGTCCGCAAGACCGCGCTCCTTGACGTGGAGGCCTTTGACCGGGACCTCATGCGGGCGTTCATGGAGGACGCCAGAGAGAACGGGGGACGGCCAACGGTAAGCTTGGAGTCAGTCCGGGAGGTCTACAACGTCCTCATACTCATAGACCGGGAGCAATACACCGTTCAAGATATAATGGAGACCGATATGGTAGCCCGCGGATACGCCAAAGGGGCCAGCGTAAAGCGCCGGGTGAGGAGGGCTCTCCATCTCCTTGTCCGAACGGGAGCCCTTGAGGACAGAAAATCTCCGGGGTTCCCTACTCAATACGTGGATACTGGGTTGAGTGACCTATACATCCCTGATAGTCTGTAATACTATACTCTATTCTTTACTACTATACTATCTCTCTCCTCCCTCTGTGTATCTTATGTCCAACCCCTCAGATTTTCTTACCCCGTAGGTGGTGCGGAGAGTGCCCACCCTATGCTCCCAAGGAGAGTTCCGATAACGCTCCGTGTAGTATTGGAGACTCCGGGAGGCCAATCATACGGAGACGAACACAAACGCTCTGAGAACGCGCACACGGCCCCCAGATTGGACGTGGGGCAAGAGGGAATTGGCCCGCAAACGGAGAGTAGATGCCCTATGTGTGGATTTTTGTACGCCTCTTGCTTATCTAATTGGAGCACTAATCATAGAGTGATTACAATGTCTGACTATACGACTATCTCCCTAAAATCCGATACGAAAGCTATGATGGACGCTGAACGTCCAAGAGGAACGCCGTGGGACGCCTTTTTCCGGGAGGTCCTTGGCCTTGAGGGAGACCTCAACCGGGAGGACACAGAGCGGGCCATTGAGGCCGTTGCCAAGCTGGCGGAGGACGCTGGCGTTGCTCCCGCGGAGGAGTTTTCGGAGGCCGTTACGGAGCGCCTTGGGGTGGACGCATGAGCCGCCACAAGCTCAACAAGTCCAACTCCACCGACTTTACTATGGGAGAGCTTGTGGATACGTTCTCTGAGGTCCTTGAGGACTTTGAGGTAGTATCCAAGTCCGATGTGGAGGCCATGATTGACACCAAACTCTCCAAGGCGGAGGAGGGCGGTGTCGGCTCCATTGAGGATGTGGAGGAGACCAAGGCGGAGGCCAACACCTACGACCCACAAGACCTCCAAGAGCTACTCCCGGAGGAGGTGTGGGAGGTCGTTCGGACGTATCTGGCCGGGGACGGGTCCAACCTCCCGGACGACGTAGAGGGCTCTGAGCCCGGTGGAGACGTGGAGAAAGCCGTCAACTCCGCTATTACGGAGAGTGGGTCAACTCTCAACCGTGTCCGTGGCAACCCCACGGCTCCGGTCTCCAAGTCTGACAGTGAGCCGTCCTATGAGCCGGAGGAGGGCGCTGAGGACTCCCCCGGGGACATGCTGTTGAAACATTTGGACGCTGAGCTTGGAACGCCCACGGAGGCCGTGAGCAAGTCTGACGGCAAGGGCAAGCCGGACCACCCAACACTCACCCACATTGACGACGCCAATCTATGACTGTCCCCAAATGCCCGGAGTGTCGGGCCAGCGTCCCCATGAGAGGGTCGTTCTCCACCACAGCCAAGAGCCCTCTGAGTAAGACGTGCTCCTCTTGTGGTGAGGACCTCCCGGACTACTTGTTTGGAGACCCCGCGCCCGTTCCTCCCCGACGTGAAAGCCGGACGGAGGAGTTGAACCGCCTCCTCCGGGGGTAGTCAACCTATTAAAAGTATATAAAAGGTATCTTGGATATGACCGCCAAACAGAGTCCCAAGACCGACGCCAGAGCCCTCTTGGAGGAGTGGGAGGCCGGTATGCGTCCCGCAAGAATCCAAGCCCTCCGCGGAGACCTCATGGAGGCCACCGGTATCTACGTCCCTCACCGCCGGACCGCTATTGACGGAGTGTGGTATGACCACTACCGCGGACAAGTGACGCGGGCCCTCCGGGAGGCCGTGGAGGAGTAGCCCTCCCTCCCACGTCCAACCAGAGCGCCGTATTTGCGCTCTGAGCGCGTTCCTGTTTTTCTGAGTAGTAGAGAGTCCCCGTCTCCCCGGGACGCTCCACGGAGTTTACCCGGGCTCCGGGGTGCATGATAGTATTACCTGAGAGAGGCTATTATCTGGAAACAAGACAACGCCGCTCCTCCCCCTCCTTTGTGAGGTGGATGTACAGGTTCCCCGCCTTGGTGTGGTCAATCCGCTTGTAGCGGCCTCCACACCGGGGACACGGAGCAAGTTCGTTTCCGTCTTGCATACAGCTCCTCCCGTTCGTAAGTGGAGGGTTGAGTAATCTCTTTGGGTAGCTCAGGGAGGCTCTGGCGGGACGCATAGAGCTAAGACGTATGCCGCGCTCTCAACTCTTAGGAGTGCATGACGGGGACGGGCGTGGCTTGTCACAAGCCCAACTCTCACGCGGAGCGTGGGAGAGGTATAAAAGCAAGTCAGCGCCGTACCGCGAATGGGTATCGGCTTGGGAAGAAGTCCGCCCTCCCCGATTTGAACGGGGGGCAAGTCGATCTACAGTCGACTGCTCTACCAGTCTGAGCTAAGGGCGGTTACACCTCAACGTAGACCCGCTGGCAAACATAAGGGTTATCATTCCCGACGGTGGCGAACGTGTACGGATCGATGAACGGAAGAATGATTGATATAGGATGACTGTTAACATGGGAGTATCCTAACCGCATGAGTAAGATCACGTTCCGCGCCGACGACGACCTCGTCGAGGAACTCGAGGCGCTCGAGATCTCCAAGAGCGAAGCGATGCGCAAGGCGCTTCGATCGTATCTCGGCGGCTCGTCCGACGGGCAGGACTCGGCGGAACGTGACCGCGCGGAGACAGCAATCGACGATCTCGTACAGGATCGGATCGACGAGTTGCTCGCCGAGCGACTGGACTCGGTTGCTCCCCGTTTGCAGTCTCCCGCGCATACGCGAGAGCCCCAAGATGTCAACGTCACGGTCTCCCTCGAAGGGACGGAGGCTCGGAGGACCGACGCGTCCGACGAGCGAACCCATGCGACGACGTCGGACGCGGACCGGGCGAGGGGGGGATCGACACCGGAGCCGGACGGAACGCAGTGCAACCAGTGTGGCGAACACGTGGATGCAGACCACGTATACTGCCCGAACTGTGGCGAGAAGGCCACACACCGGTCGTTCTGTGAGTGTGGCGACGAGCTTCGATCCGACTGGGCGTTCTGTCCGAGCTGTGGTCGACGAACGCCCGCGGCGGACGTTCTCGAGTCGGACAGTCGAAATATGTGACCTTCGTAAGACACGAACACTCGTGTCTGACGATAGTTTTATTACCTATGCAGACATTCCGTTTACTCGCGTAAGACGGTTGTCTTACAAAGGAGAAAAAGCGGCGAAAAACCCCGTAAAAGGGCATCTCTGGCGTAAGACACGCTGCGTCTGACAGGGGCGCGCGACGTCTTACCCACTGGGGAATACAACCATGGAGCGTGTGACACTGCGAATTCCGAAACAGCAGATCGAGGAGGTAGAACAGCTCGTCGACTCGGGCGAGTTCCCGAACCGAAGCGAGGCGATTCGGTCGGCCGTCCGAGAGATGATCAACGAACAGTACGAGGGGCAGACCGAACAGGCCGGTAAACGAACGTGGGCGAAGGTGTAATCATGCAGGATATCGTTCAGGACGCACTCGAGAACGCAGAACAGGAAGCCCGCGAGATGGACGCCGACATGGACGGCGACGAGTTCGGCGATCCGCGGATCGTCATCGTCGGCTGTGGCGGTGCCGGTAACAACACGATCAACCGGCTGTACAACATCGGCGTCGACGGTGCCGACACCGTGGCGGTCAACACGGACAAACAGCACCTCAAGATGATCGAAGCCGACACAAAGGTCCTCGTCGGCAAGTCGCTGACGAACGGACTCGGCGCAGGCGGAGATCCATCGATGGGAGAGCGTGCCACCGAGATGGCCCAGAGCACCATCAAAGAGGTCCTCGGGGATGCGGACCTCGTCTTCGTTACAGCAGGGATGGGCGGCGGGACCGGTACCGGTGCCGCTCCGGTCGTCTCGAAGATCGCCAAAGAACAGGGCGCGATCGTCGTCGGCATGGTCTCGACGCCGTTCAACGTCGAGCGGGCACGAACCGTGAAAGCCGAGGAAGGTCTCGAGAAACTGCGCGAACAGGCCGACTCGATCATCGTCCTCGACAACAACCGGCTGCTCGATTACGTCCCGAACCTCCCGATCGGCAAGGCGTTCTCGGTGATGGACCAGATCATCGCCGAAACCGTCAAAGGAATCTCGGAGACGATCACCCAGCCGTCACTGATCAACCTGGACTACGCGGACATGTCCACGATCATGAATCAGGGCGGCGTCGCGGTGATGCTCGTCGGGGAGACACAGGATAAGAACAAGACCGACGAGGTCGTCAAAGACGCGATGAACCATCCGCTGTTGGACGTCGACTATCGTGGCGCGAGTGGCGGACTCGTCCACATCACCGGCGGACCGGATCTCACTCTCAAAGAGGCCGAAGGGATCGCCGACAACATCACCGAACGTCTCGAGGCGTCGGCGAACGTCATCTGGGGCGCGCGCATCCAGGAGAACTACAAGGGCAAGGTCCGCGTGATGGCGATTATGACCGGCGTCCAGAGCGCGCAGGTTCTTGGACCGACGACCCAGAAACAGGCCGACAAGTCCCGTGCGAGTATCGAGGGACTGAACGAGTCCGACTTCGACGCGAGTAACAACGTCGAGTCAGGACCCGAATTCGGTGCCCAGAGCGACGGCGGCCGCGAGGAACTCGAGAAGCAAAACGGCGTCGACGTCATCCGGTAACTTCGGACACCGTTGGACGAAGTTTACATCTGACGTCCGTTTTTGCGCTGGCTCGGAGGGGAAGTGGCGATACTGCTCTCGAAACCGTGCAAACGACTCGAGGGTCGACCGCCCCTGGCGTCTTCGAGTTCCAGTCGATCATCGGAGGTGACATACGCGATTAGTCGTATCGATGAACTATGCGACGTGGTGATGGATGGACCTCGTGACGCTCGTGGTGTCGATTGGCGTCCCGGTACTCGTTGCCCTCTTCTATCTCGAGGGGCTCGTCGTCGGAAAACTCCTCCAGCCGCCGGTCGTTTTCGTCGGCTACGTGACGGTGGCCGATCCGGGGCGGACGGCGACGACGGCGACAGTCCTCGGTTGCGTCCTCGCCGCGACCGTCGGCCAGTGGACGCTCTATCGCGGATTCAACGAGGAGTCGCCGGAACTGTTCGGCCTCCGTCGGACGGTGCCCTACCTCGAGCGGCTTCCGGACGTCGTCCAGGGACGTATCAGCGAGCGTCGGCTCGAATTCGTCGAACGTCAGTTCGACGCCTACGGCGGCTGGGCGATCTGTGCGACGAACGCGATCCCCGGAATCCGCGGACTGATGACCGTGGTCGCGGGAGTAAGCGCGTACCCCGTTCGCCGATTCTTGATCGCCTCCGGCGTCGGCAACGGCCTGTACGTCGCACTCTTGCTCGCGGCGGCGTGGGGCCTGCTCGGTGCCGCCCGCTTGTTCGGATACGGATAGCGAGTCCGACGGCTGGTCGGATCTCGGTTGTGTCTGTCGTGTAAGACACGTCGTACACGATCGACTCGACGGCGACTACTGCCGTTCTCGACGATCGGATCGGCTGTCCGACGGGAGAAAGACCGTCAGTATCAGGCGAGGGACTCGAGCAACGAGCACTTGCGACAGATTTCACGCGTCGTCGTCGAACCGCACTCGGCACACTCGCGAAGTTCTGCCCCGTCCTCGCCGCTGTACTCGCGGGCGACGATCGACGCGAGTTCCTCGTAACCCGAGAGGATCGAGTGTCGCGTTCCGGGATGGTTCTCCTCGAGGTTGTAGAGCAGTTGCTGGATCTCGCCGCGGTAGGCCTCGCTCGCGTGTGGACACTCGGTGATGTGGGCGGGCAGGTCCTCGACGTGGGCGTAGAGAGCGACCTCCTTCTCGGGGACGTCACGCAGTGGTTTCGCTCGCGGAACGAACTCGTCGGTTTCCTCGCGTTCGGTGAGCGGACCCAGGCTCGCATCGAAGTGTTTGGCCATCTGGGCGACGTCTCCCTCGAGGACGTTCATCATCGCCGTCTGGGCTTCGTCGTCGAGATTGTGGCCGGTCAACAGCAGATCGGCCTCGAGTGTCTCGGCGTATCGCGAGAGGACGTCACGTCTGAACACCCCGCAATAGGCGCAGGCAGCCATATTTTCGGGATCGTCTTCGACGACGTCGTCCATCCGAATCCCGAACTCCTCCTCGTAGCTGACGACCTCGTGGCGAATCTCGAGGTCGTCCGTGAGTTCGACGCAGGCCTCGAGGCTCTTGTCGCGATAGCCTTCGATCCCCTCGTGGATCGTCAGTCCGACGAGTTCGATGCGAGGATCGTCGACGAACGTGTCGTGGAGGATTCGCGTGAGTACGACGCTGTCTTTCCCGCCCGAGAGGCCGATAACCCACGTCTGCGGATCGTCGGGCGTCGCGTCGTGGGGGACCAGATCGTCGCGTCGAACCCGCCGGCGGACCCGTTTCTCGAGGGACTCACGAAAGTGATCGGCACAGAGGTGGGCACCGGAGTAGGCGGCGTGCATGATCGCCTCTCCGTCACACCGGTTACACTCCATCGACGGGTCCTTGTCGACCGGAACGGATCACCGTTTCGTCTCTCCGTCGGACACTGTTCGGTCGTCGCGATCTCGGCGTTCGAACACCGCCCGGGAGTATAGTACTTCGACAGGCGTCGACTGCAGGGTCGAATCGAACCACACCACCGAATTCGACCCTGCAGTGCAGGCGTGCCAAAGCACGATAGTAGCCACTGAACGTCATTGCACACCCGATCGCCAGAGGGATCGGCGATCGGTATGTACATCGTTTCAGTTGTTACTGTAGCGGGCCGGAACTCGAGCCTGCTCTTCGACGATCGCTGCGCCACCCTCGAGCGACTCGAGGAGGAGATCGACGTACCGGTCCCTGCTCGGTGAGGAAAACAGTTCGTGGCCGCCGTCGTAGAGAACGACGTGTTCGGCAGGGACGCGTTCGCCGATAGGTCGAAGGTCGATCATCGGGTCCCGAAGCGAACAGAAGACGACGGCGTCGTGATCGATGGCGAGCAATTCTCGCTGGGCGTGGCGGGTCTCACGGACGAACGCGGGCGAGACCCACCGCGGCGTCGTCGCGATCTGGTGGTCGGTCGCCAACTCACCGAGCGTGTACTCGTCCATCTCGCCGACCGGGAGACACGGGAGCGTCGTCGGCACGGTGGAGACGGCCTCGAGCAGCCGATCCGGGTAGTCGTCGCCGTACCCCCACCACGGGCTCAGGTAGACGTGGTTGTCCGCGCCGTCTAGCGCTTGAGCAACGAGCGCGCCCGCGCTGTGCCCGAGTAGCTGGTACTCCTCGAGATCGAGGACGTACTCGGCGACCGGCTCGAGCCAGTCGGCTTTGAAGTCCTCGATGGTCGTCGGGAGTTCGAACGCGTGGACCCGGTAGCCGGCCTCGGTCAGCTTCCCGATCAGCCAACTGACGTTCTCGTGGGTCCAGCGGTTGCCCCAGCCCATGACGAAGACGAGTTCTTCGTTGCCGTCCTCGTTGAACACGCGGTGTCTCATAGTTCTCCCTTCGACCGGTAGCGATAAAAACCTGATCTCTTGACAGGAGCCGGCGCAGTCTCGATATCTCCCGTGGGAACGACCCGGGGAACTCGTTTGAGGAAAACGCCTGGCCACCGACGCCCCGTTTACCAACACTTTCGAGGGGGGTTGTCGTACCGAGCGTATGCTCTCGTCCCTGCGTTCTCGGCTCTACCGGATCGGGTTTAACCTCTTTCCGGCGTACCGCCGAACCGGCGGTCGCGTCACGTACGTCGCACCCGACTGGCAGGAAATCCGGATCAAACTGCCGTTGAACTGGCGCACTCGAAACTACGTGGGGACGACCTTCGGCGGGAGCATCTACGGGGCTGTGGATCCGTTTTACATGATGATGCTCCTGAAAACGCTCGGGGACGAGTACGTCGTCTGGGACAAGGAAGCGGAGATCCGGTTCAAGAAGCCGGGGCGAGACACGCTGTACGCACGGTTTACGATCACCGACGAGGAGATAGCCGCGATCCGTTCCGAACTCGAGACCGAGGGGACGGAGTCGGTCGACCGCCACTACACGGTCGACCTCGTCGACGCCGACGGCACCGTCCACGCGACCGTCCGGAAGACGGTGTACGTGACGACCGACGGCTCGAAGGCGGCGTAAACGCCACGGTCTCCGTTCGCCGCCGCGCTGAGAAACGGTTTTGCACATCGAGCCCCCACGTCCGCCAATGAGCGACCTTGGTCGCGCCGAGGCGGTCGATCGGCTCGAAGAGATCGTCGACGCCGTCGAGAACGAGCGGATGCCCGTTCCCGTCCGGGAGGTGTGGGCGTTCGGTGACGTTGCGCTGGGACTCGACCCCGTCGACCGGCTCGACGTCTACCTCACGAAGGACATTCTCGTGCGAGACGACAGCGCGACAACCGGTAGCGGGGACGTCGGCGACGGGATCGACTCGAGCCGGACGAACGAGGATCCCGACGCCGCGTTCCGGGACTCCCACGGGGTCGAAGGCGTCGGCAAGTCGGTCCGGGCCGACTGGGCCACAGCGTACCCCGAGTATCTCCGTGCGAACGCGAACGGGCACGCTGCCCCCGAAAAGTGCCTCGCGGCTCACTTGCTCGAGACGGACGAACCGGTCCACCTCGAGGTCTGTAACGCCTCCTTCGAGGACAACGTCACCCAGCGCCTGCGCGGGGCGAAACTGCGCGAGGATTACACTCAGTTGCTCGACCCCCGCGGGGTCTGTCTCTGGGTCGACGGCACCCGAAGCGACGAGGCGTTCCGAAAGCTTCGCGAGAGTGAACTTGCCCTGCCGACGCTCTCTGATGCCCTCGAGATGCTCGGAATGGACGGCGAGGAGGCGACCGAGGCGGCCCAGCAACTTCACACCTGGCGTGCCGACCAGGAGGGGACGACGGTTCGCGGCGACGTGGTCTGATACGGCTTGCTGTCAGTCAGTTCCGGCGCACCCGCGACACGGACGGCGGTTACGCTTGAACTGCGGTCAGCAGAACGTATGAACTGGCCGTGGAGACGCCGAAGGCGGCGGAGACGTCTCACGATCGGGTCGTGGTGTTGTGTAAGACGATGCCGACGTGGGTATTCGTCTTCAACTAAGACTCACACCTCGGTTGAGTGGCGATAGCAAGTTTTCCTCGTGAAATCGGACGTCGTTGGTGGCTTTTCTGGGTATCTTCGGGCAACCGTTTCGACAGCGCCGGTAGTGAGCAATCGAGAACTCTCGGAGTTCGTGGACAAAGAGTGTCCCGAAGATGATGTTCTGTAGCGTCACACAGTGCTATCACAAAAATATATTAATTTGGGACTTGGAGTTAACATCGTGAGAGAGGATGACTCCCTGGACGAGTTGCTGGATGAACTTGACGGCCACGATGCGCTCGACAAAGCCCAGCAACAGGTATCGATTACTGTTGATGAACGGCGGTACGGAAAGGCTGTCACACTGGTGTCAGGGCTTGATATTCCGGAATCGAAGATAGAATCGCTCGCGTCATCTCTCAAGTCATCGCTGGCGGCCGGGGGCACGGTCTCCGACGATACGATCGAACTACAGGGAGACCACCGCGACCGCCTCCCCGAGTTGCTCCAAGACCACGGCTACGACGTGGAGTAGGAACCTCTGTCTTTCGCGGGATCCGAACGAAATCGGTTTTTATTTCGGCTACTCCCGAAACTGTCAAACATCGTTGGGCGTCGAGGTTGAACCGTCGACCCAACTGGTTCGATCAGTGCTTCGAACGCGACCGACAGTGACGAAAAACGGGACCGTCTCCTCGCGCTGGTACTCCCGTGCCCCCATCTGGTCGATCACGTCCCGGCCCATCGTCCGCCACGCGCTCCGGAGATCGTCGTACTCCGTCTCGGTCAACTCGCCCTCGAGCATCGTCTCCCGGTCGTCGGCCAGTCCGGCACCCGTCGCCTTCCGACGCGCCGCCTCCAGAGCCCCCTCGCAGTACGGCGGTTCGATCGTTCGGACGTGATCGTACTGGCGGGTCTCGACCACCGCGATATCGGCCTCCTCGAAGGCGTCGCGGGCATCGGCGCCGAGCGAGACGTCGGTCCCGACGCCGTCTAGGTACGCCCGCCGCGCCCGTCGCTCGAGGTTGCCCTCGCTTTCGACGCTCGAGTCGATCTCGACGGCGGCGTTGTCCGGTTCGACGGCGGCGACGAGATCCGACGAGACGCGAGCGAACTCCGCGACCGCCGTGGCGGGATCGGGGAGGTTGATCAGCAGCGCCTGACAGACGACCAGATCGAAGCTGTCGTCGGGAAACGGGAGGCGAAGGGCGTCGCCGGCGACCGCGGTAACGGGATCGTCGCCGGCGCTCGCGACCGCGAGCAGGGTCGGATCGGCGTCGCAGCCGACCACATCGGTCGTCTCCGGGGTCTCCTCGGCGAGGACGCGGCTCAACTCGCCGGTGCCACAGCCGACGTCGAGGATGCGCTCGTGGGAGTCGAGTGCCAGCGCTTCGAGGGCCTCGCGGGAGTCGTCCCACATTCCCTCGCGGGTTCGCTCGAGGTAGTCCTCGGAGAATTCGCGCACGAACGACGATACACGCATCTCGAGTAAAAACGAGTCGATTTCGCTCGTCAGTCGGTGCTTCGGAGAGTACGAAATAACTGGTCACGACCGCGGCTCGAACTCGTGTAACACTGCCTCGCTCTCGTCGTCCCACTCGGTGTCATGCGTTGCCTCGATGCGACGCTTGTACGCTTCGAGGTTCGGCGATCCCTCTGCACGGGCGTCCTCGTCGGTGAGTTCACCCAATTTCCGGTGTTCTACGTTCGTGACCTCGAAGGTCGTCTCCTCGATAACGAAGGTATCTCCCTCGGTCGCGTGTGGATCCCCGCGATGCAACTGTGTGATGTCGCCGCGAAGTGCTTTCCGTCTAATCCGTTCTGCCGGCAACAACTCGGCTGCGTCGATTCGCGTCATGGGTGATGAGTTGCCACTGGAGACACATATACTGTCGTCTGGACAGTATCCAGGTTCGGTGCGAGCGCACATCCCCCAATTCGGCCACGCTCGCCCTCGAGAACGCTCGAGTCTCTACGGGTCGCGGAGTTCCTTGACCGTCTCGATGTTCCAGGCGAAGCCGCGCCCGTCCTCGGTTGGCGTCTCGAGTGCGAACGGCAGATCCCGCAGATCCGGATGATTCACGATCGCCTCCATACCGTCCTCACCGATGTACCCCTCGCCGATGTGAGCGTGTTCGTCCTTGTGCGTGCCGACGTCGTGTTTCGAGTCGTTGAGGTGGATGTACTCGAGGTACTCGAGTCCGACAACGTCGTCGAAGCGCCCGACGGTCTCGTCGACGGCTTCGGGCGTCGTGAGGTCGTTGCCCGCGACGAGCGTGTGGGCGGTGTCGATGCAGATGCCGATGTCCGTCTCGGTGCGCTCGATGATCCCCGCGAGGTGCTCGAACTCGCCGCCGAGTTTGGTGCCGCTGCCCGCGTCGGACTCGATGAGGATTTCGACGCCGTCGGGCACCTCTAGGTCGTCGATGACGCTCGCGGCGTTATCGAGGCCACCCTCGACGCCCGCGCCGGTGTGCGCGCCGAGGTGGACGTTGACGTACGGAATTCCCAGTGTTTCGGCGGCGTCGAGTTCTGCCTGCATACTCTCTTTCGACTTGCGCCGGAGATCCTCTTTGGGCGTACAGAGGTTGACGAGGTACGCCGAGTGGATCACCCACGGCCCCTCGAGTTGCTCGTCGGTTTCGTCCTGAAAGCCCTCGACGGCTTCGTCGCTGATCTCGGGCTGGGCCCAGACCTGCGGCGAGGTGGTAAACACCTGTCCGCAGTTGCCGCCAAAGGCGAGCTGGCGGTGAACCGCGTTGCGGATGTCGTCGTACGGCGGCGTTTCCTCGTCGGAGGAGACGCGCGAGCCGGAGATCGAGACGTGTGCGCCGACTTTCATGGTCATAAACTCCCGTCAGTACTGGTTCGTGATAGGTATACCGGAGCGTCTCGAGCACCGGTGCGTTACTCGGTGGGCACGATCCCGACGTCTCGAGTTGCACCGCAAACGTCCCAGCCCTCGACGATGTCGACCGTCTCCCGATCCGCTCGCCCACCGGTCACGGTCGGCCGCCATCCTGCTCTCGGAGCTCCCGGTTGCGGATCCACGCGTCCGACCCGTATTTCGCCTCTGCGAGGTCCGCGGCGGCCTCGAGTTCGTCTTCCCGCCACGACCCCTCGTCCGCGCCACACCAATCGCCCAACGCTTGGGCGAGCGTCGAAACGGCTTCCTCACGGTCGATCCCAGTCTGCTCGCGGATGCTCGTCACCCGGTCGGTGAACGTCTCGGGCTCGAGGTCGCCCGCGAAGACGCCGACGTGGCGTTCGGGCTCGAGGTCGTAGCTGATCGATCCGTGCTGAATAACGACGTCACGCTGGCGGTACTGGGCGTTACCGCTGATCTTTCCGGGGCGATCGCCCGATGCGGGCGCGACGACGTCGTGGGCTGGATTGATATCACGGAGATAACACGATGGTTGGTAGATCGACGCCTGTTCGGCCGCTGCGAAATCCGCGTCGACCCCCATCCGTCGGAGCCCCTCGAGGATCGGCTCGCAAAACAGCGCGTAACAGTCCATCAGGTCCCCTGGAACCTCGTCAGCCGGCGCGACGATCGTATAGGAGATGTCGGCGTACCGGTCGTGATAGATCCCGCCGCCACCGGTTTGGCGTCGCGTGACGTCGATTCCCTCACGGTCGCAGTAGTTCCAGTCGACAGTGTCTGGGTCCTGACGATAGCCCAGCGAGAGCGTACTCGGCTCCCACGAGTAAACCCTGACCGTCCGGCGGTCGTCCGCGATTGTAGTCCGGGCGGCGACTTCCTCGAGTGCCATCTGGGTCGCGCCGTCGCGAGCGTCGTCGACGACGAGCCGCCATCGGCGGTCGGCGAGATCCGTCATACACGGTGGGTCGTCGCCGATCGTGTTAGTGGTTGCGACGCTCCGGTTGCCGGAGATGAAGGGTGTTTTCGGTAGCGCTCCGTCCGACCGGTGGGTTTCGCCAGGTCAGTGTGTCGTTCTCCTGTTTCCGGCACGGCAGTGTCTCGTCCTAGTGCTTTGGCAAGCCTGCAGTCGACGCTTGTCGGAGTACTAGTACCTTCCCAAGCGTCGAGTGACTAGTTCTCGACCTCTTCGAGAGTCGGATAGAGGCGGTGGAGCTTCGTTCGAGCGTTCTCATTCGTGAATTGCCAGTTGATCGTGACGTTCGTTTCATTACGCTCGGCTTCCCACGCAGCGACCTCCGACCGGAGGGTCGCTGCGTCGGGAATTCGGCGGTTGAGACACTGTGTCTGAAGCGTACTCCAGACGAGTTCGGCCATATTCAGCCAGCTTCCGTGTGTGGGGGTGTAATAGAACTCAAACCGGTCGAGATAGTCGCGTGCTTTCTCTGGTGGGTGAAATCGATAGAATGCGGCGGGATTGTGCGTGCTGAGGTTGTCCAAGACTACCCGGATGCAGTCCGCATCCGGGTAGTCGTCGGCAATCGCTTGCATACAGCCGATCCATTCACTGGTTCGCCGTCGTTCCGTCACATG
>NZ_VTAW01000079.1 GCF_008245225.1 Natrialba swarupiae | reverse complement strand
TATTCGTCTTTAGCTAAGACTCACACCTCGGTTGCGTAGCGGTAGCGAGCGTCTCTTGTAACACTGGCCGTTGCTGGTGTATCTTCTGTGCGTCTTCGATCAGTCGATCGAGCAGCGGTGGCGGCGAGTAGCCGAGGTATTCGCCAAGTTCGTGGAGGATGAGCTGGGCGTGCGACCGGAAGGTCGCCGCCCAGCGTTCCGGCGGAAACACGATCTCATCGTCCGCCTGTTCGGTGGCCAGATCAAGCAATTCACGACTCACGAGCAGTGACAGCAACGCCGCGTACAACAGAATTTCGACAACATGCTCCTTCGTCGTGTCGAACTCATCCAGTTCGTACTGCGTCTTCAACTCCCGAAACAGTAACTCTACTTCCCACCGACAGCGATAGATTGTCCCTAGATCTGACGGCAGGAACTCCTCTCTCGGCAGATTCGTGATATACAGGTGGTAGTCGTCGGCGTCCTCTTTGCGGACGCCGACGACGCGAAACCGCTTTGTATCGCGTGATTGCGTCCCTCCGTACGGTCTTCGGTCGAACTCGGCTTCGACTTCCACGTCGATGTACTCACGGTGCAGATCATCTACAACATCGTGGATCTGCTCACCTGCCAAGGGAATGGCGCGCCCGCGCCATTCCCGTAACTCCTCCTTTACGACCGGGTCTGCGCTCTCTTTCAGCCGACTTATGAAGTAGCCGTCGTTCTCATCGATCAACGCGAAGCGGCGGTACTTGAAGTAGGCTCGGTCGAACAGAACAAGCCGATCTTCAAGCCACGATCCTGTGTTAAACAACGTGCTGTCGTGCGTTTTCTCGTCAGTCACATCGAGCTGTTCTATCGTCTGCTCGGTGGCATTGTGGAGCAGGTGGAGCTTCGCTCCAGCCTGCTCCTCTTTCCGGGCTTCGTACTCATCGGAGAGAAACTCGTGCAACCGCAGGACGGTTCCATCAGCAATCATCACGTCCCTGAAGCGGTCGATATCGGCGTCAACAGTGTCAGGGACAGCGACCTCGTCGAGGCCA
>NZ_VTAW01000078.1 GCF_008245225.1 Natrialba swarupiae | reverse complement strand
GAGCGTGTCATAGAATCGATCACAGGGTTTTGAGCTTCGTACGTCCGGGATTGTGTCCTCTTTCGTAGTTGGTGACTGCGACGATTACGCGGAGACACAGTGCAAGGAACACCTGTGTTCGTGCATGTACGCGGCCTCGGGCGCGGACGTGCCCGAGGCCGCAGTCCTTGCAGGCTTCGTTTGTTCGTTCCACTTGCGTCCGATGATCGTACGTCCCGGCGAGTACTGACTGTTTGAGACTGATGTCTTCGGCGTGTTCGTCAATGCGGTCTTCGACCCTGTATTCGATGTCAAGTGGATCGTCCGTATTGCGTGGGTTGTACGGCGCAATCGGCACGACTCCCTGCGACAGCAGGAAGTCGTGCCACTCCAGCACGTCGTAAGCGCTGTCTCCGAGCATCCAGATCGGTGTATCGACGGCGAGCGCGTCCTTCGTGACGCGCATCGCCGTCTCAGCATCGATCTGCTTTCGTTGTGTAAACTCTGCAGCAATCGGAATCTTTGGCCCGGCCGACACAATCACACAGCCGAATCCGTAGTAGTGTTCCTCAGCCGTTGAGTCATAGTTCCACGTCGCTTCATCGTTGTACTGGATTGCAGTGACGTGAGTCGAATCGATGCGGTATGTGGAGTCGAGCAGGCCCCGGCAGGCGGCCTGCTCGACGAGGCGGTCGAAGACATCATCCACCACCAATTCAAGATCAGTGAGAAACCGATCAACAGTGTCTCGTGAGGGCGGCTTCTCGAAACCGCAGGAGAGCCAAGTGAGTGTATTGTGGAGTTCTCGTGTGACTGGTCGTGTGCCGTAGATGCCTTTGTAGTAGCAGTGCAGGAAGCCTTTGAAGAGTTCTGGTGGGTTGTGGACTCGTGTTCGCCCCCTCGAAGCGGGGGCGAACACGTCGTACTCCAGCAGAAACTCGAACTCTAAGTACTCGAATAGCGGTGCTGTCTCCGTAGCCGCGACATTCAAGAAGTCGTCAACCGAAGCTACGCCTTGCAGGGTTGTGGCGCTGCTGGACACAGTTTCCACACCCTGCTGCCTTCGTTGAGAACGTTTCTATGACACGCTC
>NZ_VTAW01000077.1 GCF_008245225.1 Natrialba swarupiae | reverse complement strand
GAGTGGTCAGCATAACTTTTGAATATCCGGGAGGAATGTTTTGATCCAGTTGTCGGCGAAGCTGACGCGTTTGGATAGGTCTAGGAAGGTGTTAGTAACGAACTGCTTGAAGTGGTCCTTTCCTTCGAAGACTTCTGGCGAAATCTTCCGTTTGAGCGTCTTCCAGAGCGGTTCGATGGCATTGAACATTGGCGAGTACGGCGGGAGAAAGACGAACTCGATGCCGAGTTCGTCGGCCCGTTGCTGGGTGAGTTTCGCATGATGACCGCCATCGTTGTCTGCGATGAGCAGAATCCGCCCAACCGGATTCTGCTCACGAATTGCCTCTAACGCTGTGCAAATACTCTCTTTCGTCGTTCGTTTCCGAAAGATGAGCGTACTCTTGCCGAGTAATGCGTAGAAGCCAAGCGTTTTCCAGGGGACTGTCACCAGTGGTTTGTCAATTTCCACGGTTCGATCGTACGACCACATTCGCTGGGAGTTCTCGAACGGTTGTGGCCACGATGCGTCGAAGAAGCCGAGAACGAGTGGTTCATCACCATTTTCTTTCGTGAGCGCCTCCCCCAGGCGCTCACGAAAATCCTTCTCAGCATCCGGTGATTGTCGCGGGTCCATCGGTCGTGGTTTTGCGTACTGCATTCCATCACCACGGAGAATTCGAGCAAGGTGGGATCGATCGTACGTCACGCCGTATCGGTCCCAAAGAAGATCGTCGATCTCCTGTGGTGTCCACGGTTGACCGTCTTCGAGGAGTGTAAAGAACTCGTCAAACTGTTCAGAGGAGAGCTTCGCGGGGCGGCCGCCCGCGAAGCTCGGTCGAAGTCCATCGACTCCACCTTCGTTCCAGGCTTTGAGCCAGCGTCCACCGGTTGGTTGGGACGCACCGACACGTCGTGCAGCCATTTTGTCAGTGTCGCCGAGAGAGACGTTCTTGATGAAGCAGAGTCGTCGGACGAGACGGGTCTCGTCCGCCTTCTGGGCTTCATTGATCGCTTCATCAAGCTGTGTTTCCGACAGATGCTTCACCATTTCAGTCCGACGGGTTGTCTTCATCAGAGTCTATACGCACCCTGCAGATTCAAACATAGCGCCAACCACTC
>NZ_VTAW01000007.1 GCF_008245225.1 Natrialba swarupiae | reverse complement strand
AACGCCGAGGAGGTAAGCGCCACCAGCGAACGCGCCGAGGAACTCACCGACGACACCACCGACACCGCCCAGGAGGCGATCGAAAAGATGGAACGCGTCGAAGACGCCGCCGACGACGTCACCGACGACGTCGAAGCCCTCCGCGAGGGCGTCCAGCGCATCGACGAAATCGTCGAAGTCATCAACGACATCGCCGACCAGACCAACCTGCTGGCGCTCAACGCCTCCATCGAAGCCGCCACCGCCGGCGAGGCCGGCGACGGCTTCGCCGTCGTCGCAAACGAGGTCAAATCGCTCGCCGAGGAGTCCCAAGACGAAGCCGCCACCATCGAGAAGATGGTCGAACAGATCCAGGAGAACACCGAGGAAACCGTCGACAGCCTCGAGACCGCAAACGAGGAGATCGCAGACGGCGTCACCCTCGTCGAAGAAACCGTCGAGAACCTAACGGAGATCAAAGCCTCGATCACCGAAGCGAGCACCGGCATCGAGGAGGTTGCCGTCGCCACCGACGACCAGGCCGCCACCACCGAAGAGGTCGCCAGCATGACCGACACCGCCATGGAACACTCACAGAACGTCTCCACCGAAATCGACGAAATCGTCGCCATCAACGACCAACTCGAGACCCTCGTCGACGACATCGACGCCGAAATCCGCAGACTGACCGAACAGTAACACTACGACACAATGGCAACAACGAACCACCTACCGGAGCAATCGAGCACCCACGTCCTGGAGTTCGACCTCGGAGAGAACCGCTACTGCGTCGATATCGGATACGTCGCAGAGATCGTAAACACCGACGAACTGACGGCAGTGCCGAACACGCCGGCACACATCGAAGGCGTCATGGATCTCCGCGGGGAGACGACGAAGATCGTCAACCTGCGAACGATCTTTGGCGATGACGACGGCGGCGAACTGGGAGAACGGATTATCGTGTTCAAACGAAAACGCGACTCCACCGAGCGAGTCGGCTGGCTCGCGGACGAAGTTCACCAAGTCCAGGAGTTGGAAACGGCTAACGTCGATACGTCGGTCAGCGGATCGGGGATCGCTGGCATCGTCCGGCGAGAGGACAACTTCGTTCTCTGGATCGATCCGACCAACGTCCGGGTTTAGTCCGAACTGACAGCGAAATTCGAGAACAGCAAAAACGCTCATATAACAGCCACCAGAATGGTGGACCGTGGCAGAACACGAGCGAGCGTACAAGATTGACGAACGAACGAGACGCGCGGTCGACGGTCGTACCCTCATTTCCGATCTCGGGATCGACCGCGAGGAAATCGAATGGCGGAAGGAATTTACCCGGTTCGACGAGGAGGACGCCGACCGTCTGGAAGCGATCGACGGGATGATCGACGGCGTTGCCGACGATCTCGTCGACGAGTTTTACGATCAGCTCCACTCTCATCCGAGGACGGCGAAAATACTCGAGACGTCCTCCAAGGAAATCGACTCACTCAAACGAACCCAACGGCAGTATCTCACCGACCTCACGAGCGGCGAATACGATGAACAGTACTTCTCGCGACGCGCCAGAATCGGGAAGATTCACGAACTACTCGACCTCGATCCGAAACTCTATCTCGGCAGTTCGACGGTTTACTACGACGGTATCCTGAACGCGATCGCCGACGACGCGAACGATCAGTTAGAAGAGACGGCAACGGATCGGCGGACCGAGGCGAAACCAGAGACAGCAGTTGAGGCGGAGACGGATCCCGAATCACCGGCGGTGGAAGCAGTAGTCCCCGTCTCGGAGGCCCAAGATGCCGTCGAGACCGTCGTCGGTCGCGCGCTCTCGATGCTCAAACTGATGAACCTCGACCAGCAGGTCGTGATGGATACGTACATCGACGCCTACGCCGACGTCGAAGCCGAACTCGAGCGCCGAATCGACGTCTCGAAAAACGTTCAGGAGTCGGTGTCCGAACTCCGATCGAGGACGGAGACTGTGGCCGAACGCTCCGAGGAGATCGCAACGCTCACTGACGACCAGTTCGATTCGACGAGCGAGATCGCAGGCGAGGTCTCCGGCCTCTCGGCGACCGTCGAAGAGATCGCCGCTAACGCCGAGGAGGTAAGCGCCACCAGCGAACGCGCCGAGGAACTCACCGACGACACCACCGACACCGCCCAGGAGGCGATCGAAAAGATGGAACGCGTCGAAGACGCTGCCGACGACGTCACCGACGACGTCGAAGCCCTCCGCGAGGGCGTCCAGCGCATCGACGAAATCGTCGACGTCATCAACGACATCGCCGACCAGACCAACCTGCTGGCGCTCAACGCCTCCATCGAAGCCGCCACCGCCGGCGAGGCCGGCGACGGCTTCGCCGTCGTCGCAAACGAGGTCAAATCGCTCGCCGAGGAGTCCCAAGACGAAGCCGCCACCATCGAGAAGATGGTCGAACAGATCCAGGAGAACACCGAGGAAACCGTCGACAGCCTCGAGACGGCCAACGAAGAGATCGCGGACGGCGTCACCCTCGTCGAAGAAACCGTCGAGAACCTAACGGAGATCAAAGCCTCGATCGCGGAAGCGAGCACCGGCATCGAGGAGGTCGCCGTCGCCACCGACGACCAGGCCGCCACCACCGAAGAGGTCGCCAGCATGACCGACACCGCCATGGAACACTCACAGAACGTCTCCACCGAAATCGACGGAATCGTCGCCATCAACGACCAACTCGAGACCCTCGTCGACGACATCGACGCGGAGATACAGCGACTGGCCGCAGACAGGCGAACGTGACCGCCGGATACGTTGGAGACGCAGAGGAGTGGAGCCCGCGATTGGACGCCAATGAGAGCGACACGTCTGAGAACAAGGAGGCCTCGCGTTCGTCGCGGCCCTAAAGGGCTAAGAGAGTCCGGTCTCATAGACATGTACATGACCGAAGAGATCGTCGCCGACTTCACGGCTCGATTTATTCTCAATCGAGGTGAGGAAGGCGGTGGTACACCCTCCAGTGGCCGGATAATTACGACGAAAAAACGGCTGGTCCTCGCGACGAACGACGAAAAGACCACCGTTCCCCTCTCGAGGGTCATCGACGTAAACGTCGGTAGCGTTCCCAACCACGTCAGACAGTTCTTCGACGATACCGTTACGATCGGCTACGAGTCGGAACACGGCGTCCAGAGTGCAGTAATCGAGAGCAAAAGCGAGACCGTCACGAAGTTCGTCGCGATCCTGTTTCGGTGTCTCCTCAACGGTCGCTCGCTCGCCGTAAAACACCCGGCGAGAGTCGGTGGGCGAGTGAAAGACACTCCCGTCCGCTCGGGAACACTCCGAGTCAAGAGCCGTGCGATCGAAGTCAAGACGGACAGGGGAGCGTTCGAGATCGACGTCGAAACCGTCATGAAGATCGAACGGTCGAACAAACTCGGCAAGCGAAACGACCGGGTGACACTCGTCGTGAAATACATCGACGACGATTCCGGACGTACGAAAACGTCGTTGATCTCGCCGACGAAGGGACAGTACGTGAACTTGCTCGCGCGATACCTCCGACTCGAGTTCGACGAACTCCGCGACGAGGTCGAGGAGATTGAACTGACCGATCCGGAGAAACGCGTTCTGGTCAGCGTTCACGCAACCGGGGGAGATATCGATTTTACGAACATGCTCGATGGAGATCCGACGTACGTGACGAACGTCCTGAACTCGGTTCAGAACAAGGAACTAATCGTCGAACACGAAGACAGCATCTCGTTGACCCCGAAGGGGCGTATCATCGTCAGCCAGCGGATCGAAGACGTCAACGCGTGATACGGTCTGCGATGACTGATCGCCGGTCGTTCGCCCGCCGGTCTGCGATCGACCGAGACAGCCTCATTGCGGTCCGTATGAACCGACACGAACGGCGTTCGAGACCGAAGGACCTCCTTCGAGATCGAGTGGAGCCCTGTTCAAGCGGAGGGTACTATTCAGAACTAGGGGTTAGGAATTAACGGAGTCGGAAGCTAGAACCAATAGACGGTACCGATCAGTTTGTCCAGCAGATCTTCGAGATGTATGTCACAATTTTGGTCAACATCGTTAAGTTATCCGGGTGTATTGATCCCCCTATGGATGTGCTGATCACGGACGATTCTGGGTTCATGAGGGACCTCCTCCGGGAAATCCTCGAAGAAGACCACAACATCGTTGGTGAGGCCGAAAACGGCGTCGAGGCCGTCGAGCTCTACCGCGAAGAGCAACCCGATATCGTCTTCATGGACATCGTTATGCCGATCAAAGACGGTATCGAGGCAACCGGTGAGATCACCGATATGGACCCGAACGCGAAGGTCGTGATGTGTACCAGCGTCGAGCAAGCCGAGCAGATGAAAGACTCGATCAAAGCCGGTGCCGAAGGCTACATCACGAAGCCGTTTCAGAAGGAAAGCGTTCTCGAAGAACTCAACAGCATCGCTGCCGAGTGACTCTCGCCATGGAAATCGATATTCGGGAGCTCGAAACCTACCAGGAGCTCGCTCACGACGGAGCCCAATCGGCTGCCAAATCACTCTCACAGCTGACCGGGATCAGCACGCGGGTACAGGTCACTGACGTCTCACTGATGAACTCGACGGATCTCGAGTACGAGTTCATCGGTGACGAGTTTGCCGGCGTCAACATCGATCTGAGCGGCGAAATGAGCGGCGAGATAGTGCTCGCATTCGACGAACAGGGGCGGTCGGCGATCACCGATACGCTCGTCCCAGCCGACGATCCCGAGAAGAAAAAAAGCAGCATCGAGGAAGTCGGCAACATCATGACAAGCGGATTCGTCGACGGGTGGGCCAACTACCTCGAGGCGAAGATCAAAAGCTCACCACCGACGTACATCCAGGGGACCGGGACCGACATTCTGCCGACGTCCACAACCGAGGACGAACGCCACCTGTTCGTCTTCCGCAGTCGCGTTGAGGCATCCCAAGACTCCGTCAACGAACCGATCGACTTCCGTATCCTCCTCGTTCCGGATTCGACCTCCCTCGAGCGCTCGCTCGAGCCCCAAACCGACAAGATCATCTCACTCGAGAAACTCGAAGTGTTCAACGAGATGACCAAAGAGGGAGCGAAAAAAGCTGCGACGAACATTACCTCGATGACCGGTATCGAAACGACGGTCAACATTAGCCGGCTGAGCCTGGTTCCGATCGAAGATATTCCGACCGAGGTCGGCAACAAACGGTTCGTCGGAACAGTGATGAAGTTCAAAGGGAAGTTCAGCGGCTACCTGGTTATTCTCTTCGACCAACCCTCAGGTCGGGCGGTCGTCGACTCCCTCGTACCGATGGAGACCGACGAGCAGTGGGGCGATATCGAACAGGGCGCGCTCAAAGAACTCGGGAACATCATGACCAGCGGCTTTATCGACGGATGGGCCAACGTGTTGAACGCCGAAATCAAGCACTCACCACCCGAGTTCGTCGCCGATACTGGTTCCGGCGTACTAACGCCAATCACGACACAGATCGCCCAAAGCGACGACCATGCGTTTCTGCTCGACTCGAGCATTCAGACGAACAGCGACAAAGTCTTTACCTGCCAGATGCTCGCGTTACCGCGGCGTGACGAGTTAGAACAAGCACTGGACGACCTCCTCATCGAAAATTCGGGTAATACGCGCGTCGATCCCGACGACCTGTTCTGAGCACGGGTGTTCCGTCGGACCCACTGTCAGTTACCTCGAGTGGATTCGGCCACTCCGATTTCGTACCGATCGTGAACGGGTAGCACAAACCCGGATTCTGACCGCCCACGCCAATATTAAATCAACTCGAGATACGGTTTACGACCATACCCCTGTAAATACATTACGGCCATTTACGGACATACCACTGTAAATACGTTATGGCCACCAGGCGACGGCGAGACGACATTCGACCACGTCAGTGTCTAAAAAGCGCGATATCGTTCTCCCGACGAACCAGACAGAACGGAGCCCCGGTATGTTCTGGAAACGACGTCGACTGTCGCTCGATGAGTATCAGTCGTTCGAACGGATCCGCGCATGCAGGACACCGAACATCGTCTCTATTCTCGAATATCGACAGTCCACCCGTATCCCGAAGCAGTTTCATCCGATGGCGATGGTCGTGAATATCGAAATCAGTGTCCATTAACAGTCACCTGCGCGTGAACCGACCGTACGAAAAGCACGCAGATGAGTGTGCCGGTCTGTACAGCTCCCCGCGTTCGCTAACCGACCACTTTTCGCATCAGATGTGGGTATCCCCGACTACATGTCAAAACAGCAATCGCGGCAAAAGCAGTTCGGCCCTGGCAAAAGTATCCCGACAGCTGACAGATGAAACAAATCACCCACTACAGACCTACACTATGAAAACAGTTGGCGTATACTAATGACCACCATATTATCCTATATCCAACACAGTATTCTATCTGATATATTCTTGAATCTAATCTTGTTTCTGATAGATTCTGTTCCGGTTATCAACTGGGGAAAAGACGGGCTTCATCTCCGGAGGAATCGTCTCACTTTTTCCAATAATGAGATATCCGCCCTGTGATATCGATTCCGATATTGTCTGTAACATCGACTGTTTGTATTCGGTGTCAATATAGATGAATAAGTTTCTACACGTCACGAGATCGAATCCGGACTTTGGATCGCCGTTGATAAGATCGTGACGCTGAAACTCGACTGGCTGTTTGATGGTGTCACGTACCCGATACGAATTCTCACCCGAGTCGTATTCGATGAACTGACTATACTCATCGATGTACTCGAGTTCACCGCCGATACTCGTCGTTCTCGACTCCTGGTAGACACCCTCGCGAGCGACCTGGAGTGCTTCGTTGCTGATGTCTGTCCCCAAAATTCGAACAGTAGAGGGATCGACCTGTGGTTCGTCGTGGACGATCATCGATAGCGAGTACGGCTCTCGGCCGTCTGCACAGGCTGCACTCCAGATATCGATCCGATCGGTCTCGCCAGCAAGCGATCGAAGCACGTCACGGACACCGTCCCACACCTCCGGATTACGGAAAAATCCGGTGACGTTGATACTCAGAGAATCCAGCAACGCACGCTGCTCGTCGGGGTTGGAGCGGACGTGTTCGTAGTACTCTCCGTACGTTTCACACTCCGTGCGTCGCATGCGAGCCGTAATTCGTCGATCGAGATAACTGTCGTTGTAGTGACTCGTTGCGAACGATAGCTCCGTTTCCATATACTCGAGAAGAAGTTCGAACGAATCGTCACTGGACACAGTACATCAGTGATTGGGATAGAGAGATAAATATGCTGATTAGGGGAGGCTACGTGACGGGTTGACGTATCACCCATTTCGTCGCGACCCGGTTCCAAGGACGATTGCGGATATCCATCTCTCCGCTCGAGACGATTTACGATGACTGATTGCCGGTCGTTCGCCGACCGTTCGACGATCGGAACAGACTCATCGCAGACCGTATGAGTCCCCCGCCAGTGGAGACCAGTGTAGATTGGTACGGGCTCTGTTCGGCAGATTGTACACCAGATTTTCGACGACGCAAAATGCTGGCCGCACACCAGGTTTCCGGTGAATTCTCGAGATGAACGTGTCCGTAAACAATGCCGGGACGAGAGTCATATTCACCAGAAACACGGTGTTCGAATCGGATTTAATCGGTGAAACGATAGGAACAACTGCACCGATTTATACGGTCTGCGATGACCGATTTGCCGGTCGAACAGTTGTTTCTACATCTTTGATTAGCGGAAGAATTCGACATCTTTGAGGGAATTCCCCGGCGTTTACCGACGTTTCTAAACATCGAATCAGTCGACCTTACCGCTAAACATCGAATCAGTCGACCGTATCAGCGAGCACATCCTTGACCACTTCTGGATCCTCCAATAGCGTGTGTTCGGTGTAACTCCCCTCAGCGCTTCCGCCGCTGTGACGTGACTGTTCGATCACGTCGAGAAACGCGTGCTCTTTTAGGAGATCACGAACGCGACGAAGGGACAGCGCATCAGTCCCCTCCTGACGACAGATCTGCTCGTAGACGTCGTAGACGCGAGTCGTTCTGAACCCCTCGTTTTCCTCGATCGAATCGGCAGGTCGATCTCTGAGCGAGAGAAGGGTCAACGCCTGAAGTGCGTATCGTGAGTGGGGTGTCGATCCACGGATCAGTTCTCGGAACCGATCGACTTCAGCTCGTTCTCGAGCCTGGACGACGAACGCCTCGCGGACGGTATCGGCACCTTTCGTCTGTGCGATTTCCCCTGCGTATCTGAGGATATCGATTGCTTTCCGAGCATCACCGTGTTCGCGAGCAGCCAGCGCTGCAGCACGTGGAATAACGCCGTCCTCCAGTACTCCGTCTCGGAACGCATCGTTTCGTGCAACCATGATTTCGTTGAGTTGACTCGCATTGTACGGCGGAAACACGAACTCGCGTTCACAGAGACTCGACTTGACCCGTTCGTCCATTCGATCCTTGTATTTGATCTTGTTACTGATCCCGATAACCCCGATCTTGCAGTTCGTCACTTTGCCGGCTTCGCCCGCACGCGAGAGTTGCATCAAGATCGCATCGTCCTCGAGTTTGTCGATTTCGTCCAAGATAATCAACGCAACATCGTACTCCTTATCGAGAATTCGCCAGAGTCGCTTGTAGTACGTTGCCGTGCTAATTCCCTTATCGGGAATGTAGATATCGGTCTCGTCCGTGTTGACCGCACTCGCGATCGTCTGTGCTGTCTGCGTTTCCGTCGTATCCTGTGCACAATCGACGTACGCAAAAACGGCATCTACACCTTCCTCCTCGGCTGTGCTGACGAGTCGTCTCGAGACGTACTTTGCACACAGGGACTTTCCGGTCCCAGTTTTTCCGTAGATGAGTACGTTGCTCGGACTCTGCCCGAATATCGCGGGATTGACCGCGTTCGCGAGTTGGCCGATTTCCTCGTCACGACCGACAATTCGACCCTCATCGGGGAGGTGACTGATCTCGAGGAGTTCCTTGTTGACGAAGATAGGATCCTCGCGAATGAACAGATCATCGGACTGGGACATGTGCTTGGACACCGTGTTTCCGGTGAATCATCTTGATTGTTTCGCCGAGACACACACACCGGGTTTCCGGTGAAAGAGGGTGAGAACGGGGAGAGGGTGCAGATGAAACGGTGGGTTGAATTCATCAGAAGGATGGTCGTGCCACTGTACAGGCAGTCAACTGGATGGATATCGTGGATCTCGTCTCGAATGATATTAGTGAGACAAGGATACAGTTCGTCTGGGCTGATTTTAGCAGGAGCTAATCTATTCTTCTTCCAGTCAGTGGACTTTTTATCGCATAGGCTAAAAGGCTTTATGGTATCGGTGGTGATCACGGCTAGACCACCTTGGTTCGGATCGGACTTCACCCCTCAAAAGAGCGAATCATCCTGTTTATCCCTTGTAATCCAGGCATCTGATCATCCAGATCTCCGCCAGTTGCCGTTGCCAGGTGATCTCTCTCATGCCCCACTTTCACCGGAAATTCGGTGTGTGTGTCCTCGATCTGTGTTCAGCTACGTTATTCAGCTACCTCCACATTTGGTTATTGTAAAGTGCTTTTGTCCCTTTAGATATCTGGTGGGGTATCAACGAGACGATTCAAGTAGTAACTCTTTCATACACTACTTGATACGGGTTGCTGTCCTTGATCTGTGGATGAGTAGCCCCTTCCCTCCAATTTCACCGGAAACCCGGTGTGTGTCCACTCGAATATCCGCTTTCGAATCCCTGTTGTCTTTCACCTCGAGTGAACACTTTGAGGCGTAATCTCGAAGTGATTTATCGTGCCTGTCCATCCAATTTCACAGGAAATGTGGTGTCTCCTAGCTCTCATTTGGCTGAACATCGATATCCCTGTGTCCACCGGATATCCAGTGTTTATATTCGATCCCGAGTAATATTTTCACCGGAAATCTGGTGTCCGTTTCAACGAAGCGACCTCCCCTTCCGCAAGCGAGCGGTAGGGAGGTGAGGAACGCGTTCGTATCGCTGGGTATCGATCCCCTATCTAGCCACGGGATCACATTGAGTATGTGGCAGTTGTGGTTACACCGGAAATCTAGTATTCCGACAAGCGTCGACCGTAGGGTCGAATTCGGTGGTGTGGTCCGATTCGAGCCTGCAGTGCAGGCTTGCTAAAGCATGGGTGTCTCTGGTGACTTTCTATTGTTCACCGGAAACCTGGTGTCCGTTCCAGTTCCCCAAAATACACCGCGTCCCTCCCTCATACGGACCACGGTGAGTCGGTATCGGCCGATCGCTCGTCGCTCCGCGATCAATCTGTAGTCAGTCGTCGTAACCCGTCTCAGGAAAGTGAATAAGAACACTGCTGAGATGCTCGAGGGAGGTTCTTCGACTCGGTACTACGTACCGCAATGCGAGGCTGATTTTGACGCTCTTACTGAATGGCCGTTACAGCCCACTGATTTCTGAACGGAGTTGAACTAAATACCTATATCTGACAGGTGCGTAGATTCATTTCCAATGCATTTCTGCGACGAGTGTGGTTCGATGATGCACACGGAGGGCGACACGTGGGTGTGTCGCTCTTGTGAGAACGAGAACCAGAAGGGACTCGCAAGCGGAAGCGGTGATGGCGACCAAGGAGGGCCAGCGGGACGACGGGGCACCTGCTGTGGCCGACGCGACCCAAGTTTCCACTGAGGCGATGCAGGAGGCCTGTCCAGCGGACGACTGCGAAGCGGCCGGGCCTACTACGAGATGATGCCGAAGCCGGGCGGTTCCTACGAGGTTCGGTTGTTAACCTGCGTCGAGTGTGGGCACAAGTGTCGTGAGTTCTGACGGCGTATCTCGAGAACCTCCACCGTTTAAATACGCACGGAGTCACCTCATTTCTTCCAGAAATAAACGCCGATAGGTAACGGCTGTCTGCTGGTTTTGCTCTACACTGAAGACGAATACTGGGCTGAGTGGAACGATTGTACGTGACTGGATTCCGCCGATTTGGAACGATTATACGTGACTGGATTCCGCCGATTTGGGTTATGGCATTGGTGTAGGCGTTAGGAGCCGTTGTGTCGTAAACCATATCAGTCCAAAAATAACGATACCTAACCCGGAGAACAGTAACGTATGTCGGTATCCGAACACCGTTGCAGCTCCGACCGTAAGCGGCGGACCGACCGTTGTACCGAGTCTGATAATACTTGTCCGAATACTCATGATACTACCACGAAACTCGTCTGGTGCTCGTTCCGTCAGTGCGGTGTCCGTAATTGGTTCAGCGAGACCCTGGCCAAGACCGAACAGGAGAAGCGCACCGGCGACTACGTAGATGGAGTCCGCAACTGCGACGATGGCAAGCCCAATCCCATAGCTCACGAACCCTAATGCAATCGACTGAAAACTCGTCAACAACCTAAGTACTCGATTCCCTTGCATCGCAGTCAGCCCCATTACGACTGCAGGTATTCCAAGGAGAACGCCTATTCCGCCGGATGACAGCTCAAATTCGTTGGCGAGTAAGAAGGGAACTGCGGTGAGTTGTGCCCCGTAAAGGATAAAGAATATGCCAAAAATCGCGAGGTAAAGCACGGCGAACGGCGTCATCGGCGTCGGTCCGGTGAGAAATCCTCGAATACTCGAGTTCGACTCGCTTTCGTCCCAGTCCGGTTCTTCCAGCAGGGGGATTCCCGAGATGGCGACGAAGACGGCAAGGAAAAAACACGCAAACGGTGCCGACCAGGCGATCGACGCGAGGGCGCCGCCGAGCAACGGATATCCAGCAGCTCCAATCGCGAGAATGGCCGCGTTAGTGCCGATCAACATTCGTCGCTGCTCGCCAGTATAGAGATCCCCGAGGAGTGTCACCGTGAGCATGACGACCGCGCTACCTGCTGCCCCCTGAATCGCACGGAGGGCGAGAATTAGGGTAAAATCGGAGATGAAAATAATACTGCTCCCACTGAACCCGAATACGACGAGTGATGGGATTAGTATCGGCTTTCGGCCGATGCGGTCGGCTGCCAGTCCGATCGGTATCGTGAGAAATATTCCCGGGAGCGTGAACGCAGACAGCAACAAGCTGGCCTCCGACTCCGAAATATCCCAGGCCATCTGTACTGTCGGGAGTGCAGGGCTGATAAGTGAGACTCCCATCACCGCGACGAGAGTACTCGAGAAAATCACCGCTACGGCTGGTGATTCCCGGAGGGTCTGTCTCAGTTCCATTAAATCCGTTTCCTAGCTTCTCGACACTGTACCGTAAACTATCCCATTTCGGTTACTGATGAGTGTGTGCAAACCACCTCACCTAACGAACATCTAATATTTTGTCCAATAGCAAATAAACCATCCACAACTGTATTCACGATCCGACGGGGAGTATTGAACCCCGTCAACTAACATAAACCTCGCTTGTGCAAGTGCTCGCCCTGATCTACATGGAGTTAGTTACATAGAAACGGCTACTGAATAGAAGGCTAACTGAAACAAATGACAGTACTGCTCCTCCAGTAAGCAGTAGAAACCCCTCTCTGTATCCAAATAGGTCGATTATGTACCCGACGAGAACCGGAATTAGTGCGCCAGTTAGCTGAACGAACGTCCAAATATATCCGAACGTTCGCCCCTCTCTGTCAGGGGGCGTAATGTTACTGATAAGCGTATCTCGTGCTGGGTTTGTCCCCCATAAACTCCCTCCAAGTACTATGATAACTACTAGTAGCGGGAATTTCGAAAGATCAAAAAGTGCCAGTACGAGAAGGCCTATCGTCGATATACCTAAACAAATTAAAATTACCGTTCTGGGATCGTACCGATCCGTAACAGCACCAAGAATTAGCTGCAAGAACGCAGCGGAAAACAGAAGCGTAGCGAAATAAAAATTTGCGATAGATTCCGCCCCCATTGAAACTCCAACCAGTTCCGTCGAATACCCGTAGACCCCGACGATGAACACCGGGAGAAATGTATTGAGCCCGTTGCTAGGGATCATCTTGGTTATGATAAACACGTAGATTACTAACAATGGGTATAAGTACGTCCGATTATCTGCCTGCCATATATTTTCAGAAGTGGTATCCGACACTACTCCCTGTGGATGGTCTTCTGCGACTGGGTTCGTCGTGAATTCGTCTCCACGTAGTAATAAATATAGAGCGATCCCAACCAGTACGCCGATTGTACCGAGTACAAGTATAATCTGTTCCCACACGAGGACTAATATCAACACCCCAATTATTGTTGGCGAGAGTGCATCTCCAATTTTTGCGAAACTTCCAAACCCGCCGATTACTTTTCCTTTATTTTCTCTATCGATATTATCCGTTATCAACGGGTATGCAGTGGGATGGACAACTGCAGCACCAATTCCGACTCCGAGCATCGACACCACCATCACTATAAATCCGCCCGCAAAGTTGTGCCCCAGTAGATATATCTCTGGAATTGTACTACCTATCGTTGGTGAAAGAGCAAATATGAGATACGAGAGGCTAGCGATGACGATTCCTGTCGGGAGAATGTACAACCGATCGTACCGATCTGACAGAATGCCCAGCGGTGCTTGTGCTATCCCTCCACCCACCGAATAAATGCTAATTAGTAGCCCTAGCTGCCAAAGTGGATAATCCAGAGCTACAGCGAGAACTGGTATCAACGGTGGAAGTAACCTCATAAGAAAGTGTTGTGTGAGGTGCGCTGTACTAATTACCAGCGCAAAGCGAAGCTCGTACCGACTGAGGCCGAACATCGTTATATACTATCCGTAATACTCCTAGTTAACCATACGATCTTGGAATTTATCGTTCTTTTTGATAGACGGATGAACGTTCTATCGGACAGCGGTGAGTGGCTCCGATACTCGATCCACTCTTTATCAGTACCACTTGGCGTGCTGTACTCACCGTTGGTCGTGTGGGCGTTCTATCTTTTGTCGCCACGACAGTGTGTGGCTTTCTTTATTAGTGTCTATGATAGATCTTCTCACCATATCCAAAATCGACTCTTTTATATCTTTTCTAAAAATTAAAAAAATAATCCACTGAGGTTGTTATTATTTTAGATTGGAATGACACCCATCCGTTCTAGCTTAGTGGCCTCCTGAGTCGAAGGTCACGCCGAAATTGCGTCGAGTCTGATCACAATCATACCGAGATCACTGCTGCTCCGGCAGACCAGCTACTGTACGACCAAGTCTCCCGTCAAAGGCGGTGCAATCGCGGTCGTGAGTGCGCCGCCGTTCCAGAGCCATCGCTGACCAGTCTGGGCGATCCAGCCCGTTCCGTCAGGCGAGTTCGTTACCAGAACTCGCCAGACTCTACCTGTTCACGTAACCTCGGACGATGTGGATTTGGATCTCGTGACGACCACAGCAACAACGAATCGAGATCCGGTAGTTCGTACCCCAGATCCAGCATCAGGTACAACTGGATCAGATGCGCGTGCCGTTCGACGGCGTGTGAACATCGTCGTCGAGGAAGCCGCGTCGACGACGCCGCGGCGTCGTCGGCGCAGCCTCGCCGTTCTGCGTCCAGTTTCTGGAGTTCGTGGACAATAGCCCGGCTCATCAGCAACGAGAGTGCTGCCATGATGACCAGCGCCTCGATGATGTAGGCGTCTGTCGTGTTGATCTCGTCCAAACCGAACTGTGATTTCAGTTCTTTGAACAGCAGTTCGATCTCCCAGCGCGCCCGATAGAGCTGTGCGATATCGGGCGCGCGGTAGTCCTCTCTGTCGAGGTTCGTCAGGTAGAGATGATACTCGCCGCTGTCGTCGTTGCGAACGCCGACCAATCGGAAGGTTCGGGTCGCGCTGGCGCCCGACCCTCGCTTGCGGTCGAACGAGAGCGTGATCTGCACGTCAATTTCCTGTCGCTGCAGGTCGTCGAGGACGGCCTGCAGCGACTGTCCTTTCAGCGGAATGCTGTTCCCGCGCCACGTACGGAGTTCTTCGACGATCTCGAAGTCTGCGTTATCTTTGACGCGAGAGACGAACCAGCCGTCATTGGCGTCAATGCGGTCGAACAGCCAGAAATCGTAGTAGCCAAGATCGAACAGGATGAGGGCGCCAGCTACCCACTCGCCGGTGGGTAGCTGGCTCCGTTCGTGAGTGCTTGCGTCGGTTGTCTGGAATCGTGTCGGGAGGCCGGTCGAGAGCGATTCGGTGAGGTGGAGTTTCGCCCCGGCTCGGTCGTCATCGAGTGCGTAGACGTCTTTGGCGTCTTGATAGAGCGAGATGATCGTAGCGTCGACGATGAGGACGTCTCGAAATCGTTCGAGACGTCCGGTCAGCTCGGTTTGGCCCGTGTCGAGATTCTCGATGGCGTCATCGAGAATCTCTCGAAGGAGTGCAACGAATCCCGGTTTGAACCAGCCGTGAAACGTCGCATACGAGAGTTCGTCACAGTCAGCCATCTCGACGTAGCGTTCGAGAAACGCCTGAATGGACCGATCAGAACCGGCAGCGAAGCCGAGTAAAAGTGTGTAAAACAGGGCGACGACGTCGAGTTTCCGCTCTCGCTGGATGAGATTCGTTGCGCGAGCACGCTCGCGCAACTCATCGGATGGAAACGCTCTTTGAATTCGGTTCACAACTACTGAATCCGGTGGTTTGTACACACTTCCCACCGGATTCTCACATTCCTAGTTACTGACGATTCTAGCTTGGCGTCTCTGGATACCCTGATCTGTTAAACTAGAACGGATGGAATGACACCCATTCCTATCTAATATATCTGGAGAGCCCGTTATAATCGTACGCCCACTCGTCTCTATTGCTGGACTAACATTCACGTTGTCCGATAGGAGTCGGTGAGGAGGCAGCTGTGAACTCGCTGCTGTCCCGGGGGTCGTGACACTGTCGCGCTCGGGTCTCGAAAAAAGTTCGCCTGGTGGATACGATTTCTCTGCTCTCTCATTTTGTTGTGAATATTCTCCGCTACCGGCCTGGGAGCCACTAATCGTTCCAAAACATATTTTGTAGTTGGTCGCTCTGGTATACTCGAATGAGTCAGCAAAACCCAACGACTACAGTTACGGCCACCATCAATGATAGTGAGATTGATGCGACAGTTCCGTCGCGGTATCTGTTGTCGGATCTGCTTCGACGTGAACTCGATATTACGAGTGTTAAACGTGGGTGTGAAACAGGCAAGTGCGGTGCCTGTACCGTACTGATGGACGGAGATCCGGTTAAATCGTGTAGTGTCCTCGCTGCTCAAGCGGATGGCACGGGAATCGAGACGATTGAGGGATTAGACGATGAACTCGGTGAAATCATAAAGAATGCCTATTCGCGGAATCACGGTCTGCAGTGTGGATTTTGCACATCTGGATTCCTGTTGTCGACGAAATCTCTGCTTGAAGACGTCTCCGATCCATCGAGAGATGAAATCCGCGAGCGTCTTCAAGGAAACATCTGCCGGTGTACGGGATACACGCGAATCATCGAGGCCGTCGAAGACGCTGCTGTGAGATACGACCCCGAGTGATCGTTATGGAAGGAAAAACAAAATCACAGACTGACACGGACGAAGACACCCAGTACAAGGGTCGATCGATCCAGCGACTGGAAGACGATCGGATTCTCTCTGGAAACAGTCGGTACGTCGATGACATCGAGCTTCCGGGGATGTTGCATGCGACCGTTGTTCGGAGCATGCGCTCTCACGCTCTAATCGAAGAGATCGACACGAGTGAGGCTGAGGAAATGGACGGTGTCGTTGACACTCTTACCGGGGAGGAAGCTGCTGAAATGGCGAACCGGTACGGAAGTCGTCGCTCTGGAATGATGGATGACCATCCACCGCTGGCACAGGAGAAGGTACGGTTTGCTGGTGAAGGGGTCGTTGCCGTTGCTGCAGAGTCTCACTATCTTGCTAAAGACGCAGCAAGTACAGTGAGCGTAAGCTACGACCCACTTCCGTCGATGGTCGAACTCGATGATGCGCTGGACCCGGAGTCCGAAGACGAACTCGTCCACCCAGAACTCGACGAAGCAGACGAAGACGTTTCGGGGAACGTCTGGGGCTCGTATTCGATCGATATTGGTGATGTAGAGGCGGCCTTCGACGAGGCTGACACTATCGTTTCACACGAAATAGAGACCAGTCGGCCAACAGCAGTTCCGCTGGAACCCCACGGTGCAGTTGCCGACTACGACCCCGCTGATGACGTACTGACCCTCTATACGTCGACACAAGAGGCCCATCAGGTACGGAGGGATCTTGCTGATACTCTAGATAGGCCGGTCAATTCAATCCGGGTAGTTCAGCCAGAAAACATGGGCGGTGGATTTGGACACAAACTGGAGCTACATGAAAACGAGATCGTCGCGGCACTCTTGTCGATCCGGACGGAACGTCCGGTCAAGGTTGTACTCGACCGCATTGAGGAGTTCCAGGGGACACGAGCACGACAACCACAACGACACGAACTCGAGTTAGCTGTCGACGATGACGGATCGTTCCTCGGCATTCGGGACGACATTACGGCTGTCGCTGGTGCCTATGCTGCACTCACGAAACCCGGTCTGTGGGTCTCTTGTAACCTCGTTGCTACGCCCTACCGAATCGATAACATCGAGGTAAACGGTCGATGTGTCTTTACGAATACCGTCCCATCAGGTGCATATCGGGGGTTCGGTATGACCCAGGCTGCGACAGCCCGTGAATCCCTCATCGAGAAGGTATCAAAGGAACTCGATCTCGATCCCTGGGAGGTACGCCGGAAGAACCTGATCGGAAACGAGGAGTGTCCGACGACGCATCCGATGGGGTTCTATTTGGACTCGTGTGGGACGGAGGAGTGTCTGGGTCTCGTTAGAGAAGATATCGATCTTTCGTTACTGGAAGAAAAAACCGACGACGAAATCGTCCGCGGCCTCGGTGTTGCATCCGCGATGCACGTCAGCAGTGCACAACGCCCTGCGTATACGTCGGATAACAGCTCGGTCACGATCAGGATGGACGAAGACGGTTCGGTGACGGTGACGAGCGATCAGTGTCCGATGGGGACTGGACTCGAAACGTCGTTCGCACAAATTGTTGCCGACGAGTTGGGGATACCCCCATCGAATATCAACTTCGATTTTGCAGACACAGAAACGTCTCCATTCGGACTCGGATCGTGGGGAAGCCGAGCAATCACCGTCGCCGGAAGTGCGGCCTACGAGGCCGGACGGTCACTGAGAGAACGGCTGACAACGATTGCGGCCCACCAGCTCGAGGCTGCACCATCGGATATCGTTCTCGAAGAAGGTCGGTTCTTCGTCGAATCCGATCCATCACGTTCACGGCCGCTGGAGGAGATTGCCTACGACGCACACTACAATGGTCGCAAACTGCCCGAGGAAATCACTGCTGGGGCAGTGACCGTTACGGAATCGTTCGACAGTCCAGCACCGGGCATCCTGGATGAAAGCGGAAAAGCGGATATCGCGGTCAATTACCCGAGCAACGTCCATGCCTCGATCGTCGAAATCGATACGAGAACTGGCACGATCGACATTCTCGATTACGCGGCAGCTGACGACATCGGTGAAGTAATCAATCCGATGATCGTCGAGGGACAAATTCAGGGCGGAATTGTACAGGGACTTGGCATGGCATTGGGTGAAGACCTGGAGTACGACGCAAGCGGACAGCCTGTCAATGCGATGATGGAGGATTATCAACTTCCATTGATCAACGAAATGCCAATGATTACGAAGATCCGGGAGGCAGATACGACATCCGAACGCGCTCCGCTCGGAACGAAGGGTGTCGGAGAGAGTGGCTCCATACTAGCACCGGTCGTGATACTGAACGCCGTAAATGACGCGCTGTACGACGAGTTCGTTTCGTCGACGGTAACTGAAATGCCACTCGACCCGGAAACCGTCTATCAGCTTTGTCGCAGTGCAGACGAGTCTGGCGGTGATCGATAGATGAAACCGATAACGTACCTAGAGCCTGAAACGGTAGACGAAGCGTGTGAACAACTCGATCGGCACGGGCACGATGCCGTTGTCCTCGCAGGGGGACAGAGTCTCCTTCAGATTTTGAAACGACGACTCGTTCAGGCGGATTACGTCGTCGATATCACGGCAATCGACGACTTACACGAGCTGGGCAAATCGGATGAGTCGTTTCGGATCGGGGCAGCAGTGCCGTACGTCGACATCGTGCAACACCCCGTCGCTCGATCGCAAATCCCCGGTCTCGCAGAAGCTATCGAGACGATTGGCGACCACCAGATCCGCTGTCGTGGAACGTTCGTTGGGGGCATTGCACACGCGGATCCACAGGGAGATCCACCGATCATTGCGACGGCACTCGATGCGGAGTTTCACATCGCTAGTGTCGACGGGACTCGAACGGTCTCCGCTTCGGAGTTCTACGCTGGTCTATTCGAAACCGATCTAAATCAGGGTGAACTCATCACACACGTCGAAGTGCCGCTTTCTGAGGATAACGAGATTTCGACGTACCAGTCGTTCACGCGACGGATGGGTGACTACGCGATTGCGGCGGTTGCCCTCTCAACTTCGCTGTCGAACGACGAGACGATGACTGATCCTCGAGTCGTCGTGGGCGCGGCAACTCACGGGCCCACGCGTTTGTCGTCAGTCGAAGACTCTCTCGACGACTCTGTGCTCACGGACGATATCATCGACGAGGCTGCAGAGACTGCCAGGGAGAACGTCGACGCGACCGACGACGAAGTCGCAACCGCAGCGTACAAGTCTCACTTAGTTGGCGAGTTAACGCGTGATGCACTCGAGTCGGTTCGATAACGCGAGTACCGGAGTTTTTCGATCTAGCTATCGAAATCGCTGAGTCGGTCTACGCACTGATCCCATTCGAGCAGTCAGTGTTGGCCTGTTGAGACGGATTGCTGTACCGATATACCGGAGAGACCGAAGACCGGTCGCGGTTCCAGGGTAAAACGCTACAGCAATCCGTATGGGAATTACTCATTGATGCTCATGCCGTCCCACTCGTCGAAGGAAACATCAACACCTAGGAAAGAGAGTGCCCGTGCCATTGTTCTTGTGACTGCCTCCTCGAGGGAATCTGGGCGCTGATAGAAGGAGAGAAACGGCGGGTAGATAATTCCACCTGCATCCGTTACATCGAGCATGTTCTGTATGTGGATTCGATTTAACGGTTTTTCACGTGGCATCAGTACGAGCGGCTGTCGCTCCTTGAGCGAGACATCTGCTGTCCGCGTTATCAGGTTCCCGGCGTTCCCGTGTGCGATGTTCGACAACGTCTTCATCGAGCACGGACAAACGAGCGTCCCCTGAGTCCGAAACGAGCCGCTCGCAGGCGGTGCACCGACGTTTTGAACGTTGTAGGCCGTGTCTGCGAGCTCTCGGACCTCCTCGACCGACTGGTCTGACTCCTGCTCGAGGTTCATCTTGGCTGCTCGTGACAGGATGAGATGGGATTCATACGGTGTTTCGTCGAGTAGCTCGAGGGCTTTAACCCCAAACAGTTGTCCAGTCGCTCCGGTAAAGGCTACGACAACGCGGTTCGACATACTTTGGTATTGCTGTCTAATAGCATAATAGTTGCGAGTGGCTGCTGGTGTCCCCAGGGCTCTCTGTACCGGTTCTTATAACTATCCCTACACTGGTGAATATATACCCCGACCGTGAATAGTCGCCTATGACATCTGTCGAACAGGTGTATTTGATGGTTTCGGAAATCGAGAACTCGATCCAGTTCTACCGTGATGCACTCGGACTCTCGCTCACGTCCGAATCAGAGGGTCGAGCAAAGTTCGAGACGGGAGCATGTACGTTAGTGCTTGAAGAAGAGTTCGAACCGGACGTTCTCGAGGAGTTTGGACTCGATCCGGTTGGCGATACTCGAGGTGACGGAGTCATCGTCGTTCTGGAGGTAGAGAGTGTCGACGACATTCACGAATCGCTACAATCCGCGGATGCAACCGTCCTTTCACCACCACGTAAAGTCAGTTGGGGGAGAAAACTATTACTCGTCGAGGATCCGGACGGGTACGTTCTCGAAATCTCTCGTCCGCTCGAGTGAGATGGCTATGCGACTGTGAGCCACCGGACCGGTTACCACTCGACGTCGTCTTTCCCAGGAACTCGCGTCGGTTCGTACCGTTCGGAGTCTTCGTCCATGGGAATTGTTGCGTCGATACCCATCTTCTGTGCCTGTCGCTTCGGTCCAGAGGGATCGAGCGGTGCACCGGTCATCGTTGGGAAGGTGTAGACGTCGCGCTGTGGCTGAACGCGAGTTTCCCACGCCCAGTCGACCTCAGCTTCTTCGTCGAGGTCGATATCGTCGTCGACGACCATACAGTACTTCGCTTGGCTTCGCCCGCCGAGTACACTCGAGATGACGTTCCACGGGTCACCATCGAGTCGTTTGTCGATGGCGACGCGAGCCTGGAAGACGCCGTTACCGCCGGAAGGACCGATCTTGACGTCGACCTGATTTACGTTCGGAACTGCTTGTTGGGCGGAGGCGCGTACCGACGCACAGCGGGGGATCCAGTTCATCATCCCATCTTCGTTCGGCGGGAGTCCAGTCAGAACCGTATCGTAGATCGCGTCTTCGCGACGCATAATTCCAGTTACTTCGACACGCGGCGTATTCTCGTTTTGTTCCGAATAGACTCCCGGATACTCTCCGAACGGTGCTTCCGGGTTCTTCTCGTCGCCGTGAATGAGGGTTTCGATAACGATCTCCGCGTGAGCTGGAACGTCGACGTCGATCGTTTCGCCGGGAACGAGTTCGACGGATTCGTTCATCAGCCCGCCAGCAACGCTGTACTTGTCGATGTCGTGACCGACGTTGGCGATACTTCCGAAGATAACAGATGGGGAAGCACCGATGACGATCGCCATCTCGGTCGGTTCCCCTTCCTCTGCGTTGACGCGATATGCGTAGCCAACGCGTCGCTCTTCTGGTGACCACAGCGAAAGCTCGCGTTTCCCAGTGACAAGTTGCCGGTAGATGCCTTGACCTCGGGTGCCTGTGTGAGGAAGGTTCGCAACCTGGACGCCGGACGTGATGTAGGGTCCGACGTCCTTCTCGTTGTGGGTAACGATCGGGATTTCATCGAGGTTCGGTTCCGTATCGATTACTTCTTTGACCGGTCCGTCGTCGACGAGGGTTGGTTCGATTCGATCGGACGAGGCTTCGACCATATTCGTTTCAGCCTCCTTTTTCGTTTCGCCGCCCAGTGCCTCGAGAATACGTCGTTTCGCCGCAAAGAACCCAGCGTGGACGTCCATATCGTGGCCTTCGACGTTCGTAAATCGGAACGCTGGTCCTTCCTCTTCGCAGGATTTCTTCACGTATGCTGCGATTTCATACTCCGGAGAAACCGGTTCGTCGACAACGACGAGATCTCCGCGATCTTTGAGATCTTCACTCCACTCTCGCAAGCTTTTCCAAGCCATGTGTGGGTGTTTACCTCATAGAACAAATAGTTTCCCATGACTGTGTTGTTTGGAGTGTCCGTTCGATCGAGATTCGCGTCTGTGGAGCATACTAAGGGGAGCGAAGGCCGAGTGGTTGGTTGCACGACCGCTCGTAGAAACCGGTCAGGTGTCTGTCCAAAGGGTAACGATATAATCCTGCAAATTAAACTGCGTATATGGTCGTACTTGCTGCGGTAGATCGATCGAATCAGGCACACGGTGTCGTCGAAGAGGCTCGATACCTCGCCGACTTGACGAACGAAGAACTACACGTGATTCACGTCCTCTCCAGAAAGGAGTTTGTCGATCTCGAGCGAACGAGTGTAGACGAAACTGGCGGACCAGCGAGTATCGACCAAGTCCGCCAGACTGCAGAGTCGATTGCCGATGAGATCGCCAGTGAAACCGAATCTGAGTACGTTCCAGTTGGTGAGTTCGGAAACGTCGCCAGCGAAATCAGTCAGTATGCGAACAATAACGAGGTGAGCTACGTCGTGATCGGTGGTCGGAAACGGACACCTGTCGGAAAAGCGGTTTTCGGAAGCGTTACGCAGTCGGTTCTCCTCGAAACGAAGGTACCAGTAGTGACGTTAATGAACTCCGCCCAGTAACGTCAGGAGAGCGTTCGAACCTCGCCGACGACCTCGTCGGTGGGCAAGATATCGGCGTATTTCATCTGCATCTCGAACAGTGCCATCTCGTGGGATGCCGTTGCCCGGTCAGCGACGCATTCTGCCGGAACGATCGTTCGAAAGTTGTGCGAACTCGCGTCGACGACAGTTGCTCTGACGCATCCACTCGTACTGACGCCGGTTACGATGGCGGTATCGATGTCGTGGTGGGTGAGCATCCCCGCAAGATGGGTGTCGAAAAACGCGCTCGGCTTCGTCTTTTCGATGACGATTTCGTCGTCTCTGGGCTCTAGATCTTCGCAGATCTCGTTTGCGTCGCCGACTTCGTAGGCCTCACCTCCCTTCCGAAGCTCCATCGCGACGTGTGCGATTTCCTCGTCGGACGGTCCTCGTGTGTAGAAGATCGGTAATTCCGCCTGTCTCGCGGCATTCAGCAACCGTTCGTTCGCGTCGAGTAACGACTCCGTTGTGGCCGAACTTCCGAGCGCGTACTCGTCCTGAGTGAATTGGTTGGTGATATCGACGACGATGACTGCAGGCGAGTGCCCCCATCCAATTCGTTCGCCGTACTGCCCTTTCGCAAACGCCTCACGGTCGGAGTCCGAAACGAACTCCGGGACGTACTGTGAAAACTCCGTCATACGATGGTATCGTTCGAGAACGCACCTAAGTGTTCCCGTCGGTGAAGATACCGTTCGTGGGACCGACTCCTATGCCGGGAAGATTGGAAAGACGGGATTGAGCGGACGAACGTTGATCAAGACGATAAAGACCAAATAGATCGCGACGCCGGTCGTTACCGCCGAGATCCCGCTTCGCAACAGCGACTGGTCTGCCTGAACGTAGAGAAACATAAACGAGAACGCAATTGTACTGGCGATAAATCCGAACAAATAGATCAACGCTAGATAGAGCAGAAACCAGCCAACGATGACTGCCGTCTCACTCGGTGAAGCGAAACTCTCCTTGATCCCGGTATCAACGTCCTCGGCGAATTTCGACATGTCGAAGGTCTCCGCGTATTTACCAAATAGATCAGGGAATAGCAGTGTGACGATTCGAACTACCGTTAGAACTATCGCGGGGACGACGATCAGCATTGGAACCAGCCGTGGCTCCGACGGTAACTCTAATGACAAATAAAAAATGACGAGAAAGTAACAAAGGAGTAGTAGAAACACGGGGACTTTAAATCGTAGCTCCTCTGTGACGATGTTCATGTGTGCTATACACTGCATCTCCGTTATAACGATTGTGGTTGTCGCGGTATCTGTCGATGGTTCCCGCCGTAGCACCATTTTACGTTCTGCGGGAGTATTTCGACGATAGTTCTGGATTTACGCGGGCATACATTACACCGTTGTCGACGCGTTGAGGATCTCGTTCGCAAGAATAACCTCTGTACCCGGTAATCCCATCGGAGAAAAGAGCGTGATCGCGTCTGAACTCGTCCGTCCAGGGTGGTTCTCGAGAACGACGTCTGCCAGTTCGACCATCTGCTCTTCGTGTTTGGTTCCGGCGAGGAAGTACCGATCGGCGTACTCGCGCACTTGTTCTTTCGAGTCGGTTACGATAACGTCGGCCATTTCCACGACGTCCATGTCCAGCTCGTGAGCATCCTTCCAGGCAGGCCCGATCGTATGGACGTGCGTTCCTTCCTCGAGCAGGTCGGGATCGAAGACGGGCGAGGGGCTGGTCGTCGCACAGACGAGAACGTCGGCACCTGTGACAGCAGCTTCCGCACTGTCGACGGCTTCGATATCGATTTCCAGTTCGGAGCCCATTTCCCGTGCAAAGCGCTCACGATTTTCTTCCGTGCGGCTGAACGCACGGATCTCGTCGAACGCTGTGACGGCGACGGCGGCCTCGAGTTGTGTTCGTGCCTGCCGGCCAGTCCCAATGATTCCAAGCGTTTTCGAATCGGGGCGAGCGAGGTGTTTGATTGCAACTCCCCCAAGCGCTCCAGTCCTGACGTCCGGCGTTCGACTCCCCGCAACAGCTCCTTTCAGCTCCCCGTTCTCGGTGTCGAATACGACGACTAGGTCGCTTTTGACCGGGGTTTCCACGTCGTAGTCCGCTTGCTCGGAACCGCCGATGGTGAACTTGCCGGAGATACGTGTCCCGATGACGCTGTCGTCCGTGTTTTCTCCCGGCGTGAACACGAGCGAACCGGAATCAGTATCGAAACTCGAACGCGGTTGGGAGACGAGTGTCCCGGTTGCGTACTGGCGGAACGCTGTTTCGGTCCGATCGATTGCTGTGCTCATTGACAACAATTCGCTTGCCCTCTCCTCACTAATGATTGTCGGTGCCATGGATCGTTCGAACGATTTCGATCAACAAAGTAAAAAGCTATCTGTCTGCTTTCTCGATACGCGGAACCCGTCGATAATGACACTGGTGCCCTAGAAATTGTTATAGTTCTTCGATAACCATATGGTTTCATGGACGCTGCTGAGGCGATCGTCCAATCGCTCGACGACGCTGGAATTGAGTACGTGTTCGGACTCCCGGGTTCGGTCATCATGAACGTGATTGATAAGTTCCACGAGTCTAACGTCGAGTTCGTCTCGACTCGGCACGAACAGGTAGCGACGTCGATGGCCGATGGATATGCGAGAGTCACCGGCCGCCCAGGGGTAACGCTCGTACACGTCGGACCTGGAGCGGCTAACCAAGTTGTCGGACTTGGAGCAGCGTATCGGGACGCATCGCCGATCGTTGCTATCGCTGGAAACGAAGACCTGGAACGACTGGGTCGCGATATCTGGCACGAATGGGATGTCGAGAACGTACTCGACCCGATCACCAAGTGGACGGGTCAGGTTCGACGTGGCGACGACGCAGCCCGGATCGTTCGAACCGGTCTCGTTAAATCCGTCTCTGAAACGCCCGGGCCGGTGTTTATCGACCTGCCCAAGGATGTCTCGCGTGAAAAATCGACATACTCCGATGCCCAGCGGTCGTTTTACGATCACAACGAGCTTTCAGTTCCGTTCTCTCGCCCGGAACCACATTCGGCGGACGTCGAGTGCACACTCCACTTGCTCGAGGATGCCACAAAGCCGCTCGTTCTTGCCGGTGGTGGATGCGTTCGAAGCGGTTCGGGTGACGCCCTCAAAACGTTCGTCGAGAACACGGGTATCCCAGTCGTAACCTCGAACTCTGGCCGCGGAATCCTCGACGAGACGAGTTCTTGGTCTCTGGGTGTGGTCGGGCGCCGTGGATCGGACGGTGCTAACGAAGCGCTCGGACAAGCGGATCTCGTCCTCGGAATCGGTGCGAGATTCTCCGGCTTGACAACGTCAAACTGGACGCGTCCGGATCCGGAGACGACACTCGTCCAGGTCGACATCGATTCAGCCGAGTTGGCGAGCCAGTATCCAGTCGAGTGTCCGGTCACTGCCGACGCGCGGGCGTTTCTCGAATCGATCACCGATCGTGCCGGTAACATCGACCTCTCCTGGGAGGAGGAAGTGATTAGCGAATACAGAGACCGGGTTAGAACGGAACGAGCGGCGTTTTTCGCCTACGAGACAGACGCAGAATCGATCGGCCCACAGCGTCTCTTTGCGACGATACTCGAGGAGAAAGACGACGACGCAATCGTTACGCAAGGTGGCGGTGTCCACGCAAGTTTCAACGCCCGTCAACCTGCGGCCGATCCCCACTCCCATCTGCACGCAATCAGCTTCGGCGGAATGGGATACGGATTTCCGTTTGCGTTGGGAGCAAAACTCGGTGCCCCCGATCGCCAGGTTATCTGCGTCGAGGGTGATGGTGGATTCAGCATGGTGATGCAGGATCTCGAAACCGCGGTCCGATACGACATTGACGTAAAGATCGTCGTCTACAATAACTTCTCACACGGAACGCAAAAACTGCGTCAGGCTCGCCTGTTCGACGAACGGTATCTCGGAACGGACGTCGAGAACCCGTCGTTCGCTGGTGTCGCCGACCAGTTCGGCATGTACGGGGCGACGGTCTCCGATCCGTCGGAGCTTCGCCCCGCTCTCGGGGAGGTGTTAGACCACGATGGACCTGCATTACTGGATGTACTGGTCGATCCGACCGTATGGCCGAGTACCGACGATATCGCACAGATTTGAAACCGAAAGTAAAAAAGGGGGGAGAAGAATGAGTATACCTAACACAGAGGATGATACGTAATGCCGGTTGATTTCTTGTTGGCTGCACTCGAGATGTTGTTAGATCCCACTGTGATGTTGTACATCGTTCTTGGGACGCTGATTGGAATGGTGATCGGTGTGATTCCTGGACTCGGTGGGGTCGTTGCACTTACGCTTCTCATACCACTCACGTACGGTCTCGACCCGATTGCTGCGTTGGCCTTTCTCGCCGCAGCCAAGGGAGGTGTCACGTTCTCGGGATCCATTACTGCAATTCTGTTAAACATTCCTGGCTCGCCGGTTAACACGGCAACCTTACTCGATGGCCATCCGATGGCACAGAAGGGGGAGGGGAACGTCGCGATCGGTGCGAGTGCCGTTGCGAGTGCGCTTGGGGCTGTGCTCGGGGTCATTATTCTCGTCCTCTTGTTGCCGTTTATTCGTCCACTGATGGTTATGTTCGGCCCGCCCGAGTTCTTCATTTTGACGATCGTCGGGCTAGTCGCCATTTCGGTCGCCGTCAAAGGTGCAATTCTGTCGGGGCTGGTTGGTGCGTGCTTTGGACTGTTAATCGCATTTCACGGATTCAATCCAGTCACCGGGTCTGCTCGATTCACGTTCGATATCCAGTATCTCTACGACGGGTTCAATATTATCCCGGTTATCATCGGTCTGTTCGCTATCGCAGAGGCCATCAAACTGATGGGCCAGGACCAGATCGCAACCGACGACGCAGATATCCAGTTCGGCGAAGGGCGACTTGCCGGTGGACTTGCCGTCTTCCGGAACAAAATTCTGTTCGTACAGAGTGCAATGATCGGGTTGCTCGTCGGTGCGATTCCCGCCGTTGGCGGTGTCATCGCGGGATTCATTTCCTACATTCAGGGGAAAAACATCAGCAGCCACCCCGAGAAGTTCGGAACTGGGTGGATAGAGGGTGTCATTTCGACAGAGGCTGCAAACGACGCAAAAGACGCCGGTGATCTCGTCCCGACGCTTGCACTCGGTATTCCTGGGAGTGCAAGCGCGGCAATTCTCCTCGGTGCGTTTATTCTTCACGGGCTCCAGCCTGGACCACGATTCCTCATCGACCATATCGATATTGCGTATGCGATATTCTTCGCACTGATCATTGCAAATATCATTTCCAGTGTATTAGGGCTCGCGCTACTCAAGCCGCTGACCCGTCTTACACAGCTGGATACCGGGACAATCGTCATGGGGATTCTGTGTCTCTCGATCCCGGGAGCGTACGCTATCAACAACAACCCGACGGATATGCTTATCGCCCTCTTGTTCGGCGTAATCGGCTACGTGTTTATCCGCGCTAACATCTCTCGAATCGCGTTTATCATCGCGATGATCCTCGGCCCGATCGCGGAAAACGCGTACCATCAATCGCTGATGACCTCACGAGGAAGCCATATGATCTTCCTCGAGCGACCGATATCGCTTGGCCTGATCGTCCTGGCCGTCGCGTTCACCCTGCTTCCGCTGATTTACACGAGTGTGAAACAGTATCGAGTACCAACTTGATCCCGACAAAACACGATACTTCTCGAGTGTCCCCTCCAACTGAATTCTAACTCTCGGTTTCAGTCGGTAGACGACGCGCACCTATTGACAGTGGGTAGACACCGTACCTGGCTGTGTCGTTTTTATCTTTACCAATACAATTCGGAATAATGGAGTAGTTATATATACTGATACTGTCTCTGTTGGGCTGAGAATGGTTAACAGTAAACCATCCGCCGGGCGTCGCAAGATGCTTCGGTACCTTGGTGGAGCAGGTGTTGTTGGTCTCGCAGGATGTATGGGTGATGAAAACGGCAATGGTAACGGAAACGGTGCTGGCAACGGAAACGGCACTGATGACGGCAACGGGGGTTCGGGATCCGAGTTCCCGGAACGGGATATCGAAATCGTTGCACCGGCAGATCCTGGCGGTTCGATCGACCTGTATGCACGACTGGTTGCGGGTCACCTCGCCGATCACTTGCCCAACGACGTCAACGTGACTGTCTCGAACGTCGCCGGTGCCGCGGCGCGAGTCGGTGCGGACGAGGTATACCAGGCAGAACCCGACGGCTATACGCTCTGTCTCGGCCACCTCGAGGCACATACGACCGGTCAGATTCTCTATGACCCGATGTACGAACTCACCGAGTTCACTCACCTCGGCCAGATCGGTGCAACGCCACGATCGTGGTTTGGTAATGCGGATGCCACGGATGAGTACGATTCGTGGGATGCGCTGGTCGAGGGAATGACGAATGGTGAACTCCTGTTTGCGACGCAGGGGGCTGGAGCGACTGGCCATATCATTGGCATCGTTGCGGGGGACCTCACTGGTGACTATTCGGCGGACGATCTCGACTTCGTCCACTACAGCGGGACCGGAGAGATGACTGCGCCGTTGATCCGTGGTGATCAGCATGTCGGCGCAGCGACCCACTCAACGACTGAAGACATTATCGAGGACGAAGACGATATTGGCTTCTACTTCATTATGGGTGAGTCCGACGAGTGGACGACAGCGGCGGAGTTTGGTATGCCTTCCGATGCGGCGGAAACGCTCGGAGACCAGTTCACAACGCCATATGGGCTGTACGCTCCACCGGATACACCTGACGACGTGACCGAGATTCTCCGGGATTCACTGTACGACACGCTCCAGGATGACGCGGTACAGGCCGATGCCGAAGAACAAAACCTGCCGATCGAACCGGTCCACGGCGACGAGTTCCAGGACTTCGTCGGTGAGTTCTACGAAGGGTGGCTGGAGTACGAGGAAGTCATGGCGGACGCCGTCGACTGAACGAGTTACCGCTCAGGTCGGACGGGAAGCTACCGCTCCCCGGAGACAACATTCGGTGCCCGTCACAACCTTTCGAGAATGTGGTCGGCCAGATAGTCTCCTAATGGAAGCGAGACCGTGACGCCAGCCGACATCGGGTTGAGTACGTGAACGGTTCGCTTGGTCGTACGAACGTCTAGCTCTGACGAGGCCATTTCACCATCGCGGGTGAGTAACCTGAGTGCGACTGCGACGAACGACTTGACGAGATCTTCCTCGTCGAGCGTTGGAATCAATTTCCGGGCCTCCTCGAGAAACGTCGTTGGTCGGTACGTTTTGGATAGTTCCTGTTTCGCCATACGGAGCGTTCCGGCGCTGGCGAGGAACTTCCAGAACCCCGCATTGGAAGCGATTTGGCGTATTTGTGGGGAATCGAAGGTCGACTCGTACGACTCGTAGCCAAGCGCCGGGCTCACAGTCGGACCGAGGATGACCGTTCCGTCCGGTCGACGGACGAATTTGACGCCGGGAGAGGGTGAACTCGGGTTTGGGGTTGGATAGAGCAGTGATCGACATAGTTCGGAGCTCGATGGGGTTAGTTCGTAATACTGACACCGAAATGGTACAACGCTCACGTCCTGGGCGAGGCCGAACTCGTGTGCCAGCCGGCAGGCGTGAAGGCCCGCCGAGTTCAGAACTGTTTGGGCCGAAATGGTCCCGACGGATGTCTGAAGACGGACTGCGGAACCAGTATCGTCTATCTGCTCGACTTCTGTTCCCTTCTGAAGTATCCCACCAATATTTTTACACTGTTTAGCGAGTTCGTGGAGGTACTGCTGGCTATCGACGACCCTTTCGTTCGGAACGAATAGCCCGGCCGTTCCAGCCGCATGCGGTTCGTACTCTTGAATGCCGGTGGTGTCCAGTCGCTCGACACTGATACCGGCCGACGAGGCACTCTCTTCGATCTTACCCAGCCTCTCCGCCTCTTGGTCGGTCGTGGCAACGATCGTTGCTCCTGATTCCTGGAGTTGGATGTCGTGTTGGCGACAGAACGCCGAAGCCCGTTCGACACCTTCCGTTCGAACTGTTGACTCACGCTCACTCAATCCCGCTCCGTACCCTGGTTGAAGAACGCCCGAGTTTCGCCCTGACTGGTGTTGACCGAGATGATATTCCTTCTCGAGGATGACGACGTCAAGGCCTGGATCGTGCTCGAGAAGCGCATACGCAGTTGAACATCCAACTAATCCGGCACCGATGATCGCGACATCGTGCATACTCACGCATTCCACTGGGTGGAGATAATAATTGTCTCTCCGGTAGCTCCCGTTCCTGTTGTTCGGGTGGAAATACGGCGGTAACCGTTCCAGCGAACGCTTCCCTGGACCCCCTTCTCTAACTAATCTGACCGATAATACCACTACACTTTTTATTCTCTCCCTCGTTGGAGTGACTATGGTTGCAGAACGATTCGACGATGCCTACATTCCGGATATCATTCCGAAAGACGATCTCGACTACATGGACCAGGGTGGGTACGGTGCGCGGATGGGGTGGGGAGAACGTCCAGCGGTTCTCGTCGTCGACATGTTAGAGATATTTGCGAGTAGTGACCACCTCGGGCGGTCTGAATCGTCGGGTAGCACTATTTCAGAAACAAAGCGCTTGCTGTCGGCCGCCCGTGAGGCGGATCTGCCGGTTTTCTATACGAGGCTTGCCGACGATGAAACCACACTTCGGAATCACCGTGGGATCATCGATGAGAAGAAAGACGGTGCGTTCGATAACGTCGATATCGACGCGGCGAGTACGATCCATCCGGAACTGACGCCTGAAGACGGCGACGTCGTCCTCGAGAAGCCAAAGCTAAGCGCGTTCTTCGACACCCACCTCGCAAACGTCCTTCGTCTCGAGGGCATCGATACCCTCGTCATCGTCGGGTTGAGTACGAGTGGCGGTGTTCGTTCGTCTGTCGTCGACGCGAACTGCCACAATATCAGACCGATTGTTCCAGCGGAATGTGTTGGGGATCGATCTGAGATCTCACACGAAGTTACGCTATTTAATATCGATATGAAATTTGGTGACGTCGAATCAGTTAGTGATACCGTAAATCGAATTTCGGAATACCAGTAATACGACCCTGATCGAAGGTGGTCTGCTTCTCAGACGTGCTCACCTCGGTGGTAGAGAGTATCCGTTGAGGCTGGCGGGGTGCCGTCGAGTCACTGCACATCTTATCGCTGGTACCGTTCCAAACGTCGACTGATGGGTGAAACCAGTCACCCACACACGGTTTCACCTATCAGTGCAGGCTTGGGACGCCACTAGCGGGATCGGCGCGTCTGTTCGATAGCGAGATCCATTTCACTCGAGTCGCCTTCCTCTTTCCAGGCTACCGCGTATCAACGCGTTCGATCCAGCTCGTCTTGATCTATCTCCTGAACTAACTGCTCCGTAAGCGCCAGCGAAGGTATTCGAACATCCTGTCGTTTCGCCATGTCCGAAATAATATCCATGTCTTTGTGCGCCCACTTCGTGTGCATCCAATCCCACCCTCCGAGCGCCCAGTTGCTGCCCGTCGATTTCTGGAGTAACTCTCTCACGAGGTCGAGATCGAGCTCGTACGCCTCGGCGAGGAGAAGCACTTCCTGATTTGCAACGACTGATGACCAAAGTAGTGCATTGTTCGCTGCTTTCGCAGCCTGTCCGGAACCGACTGGCCCGAGGTGGACGACGTTTTCTGGCGAGCTAAACTGCTCGAGGACGAGACGTGCCTTGTCGTACACTGATCGGTCGCTACCGACGAATACGAGTAGATCTCCGCGTCGAGCCGCTTTTTCTCCCCGACACGTCGGTGCACCGATGGGCTCGATCTCCTCGTCTCTGAGGTCCTCGCTGAGGGAAATACACTGTCCGGGGGAGAGGGTGCTACTGATCGCTACGACATCTCCCGCAGTCGCACTCTCGAGGATCCCACCCGTATCATAGACGACCGACTTTGCTTGCTCGTACGTTCCAACAGCGATGATGATCATCTCTGCAGGGCGAACGGCTCTTTCAAGAGTGTCGGTCACGGTCGCCCGGGATTCGACGGCTTCTTTGGCCTTTTCACAATCGACGTCGTATGCATAGACGTCGTACCCCCCTTCGTCGATGTGTCCGACCATCGCTTCGCCCATCGTTCCAACTCCGATCACTGCAACCGTCTCGATATCGGCCATGACTGCCATATCGATAGTCCTACTAATAATTGTTGTCAATCGGTGACTCTTCACAAGATCGGCTGGTCGCTGTCAGTCGTATTCGATGAGATGTGAGCGAACATCGCTTCTGGTATCCGTTCACAGACGTCCATAGTGCTCGTACCCCTGACACAGGGGTGGATATTCGGTGAACTACGCCGTTCACAGCATCAAACAAACTTGGGGGGCTGAAATCAACCGTATTATGCAAACGGAACCCACGGTGGGACACAGTTCTCGAGCGATATCATCTAGTATTTCATCAACATACGGATACTGGTGTTATCAATCGAGTTAATACGCCGTCCGATTTCTCCGGAGATGGGCAGTGTACCTGGCTTCTCGAGTGGTATGCTGTATCTACCCACACGCTGTTTGATATGGTAGAACACACTCACGGTCAGCCGGCACAGCTCGAAATCTATTACAACTGTACCTGTGTAATCCCACTCGGGGATCGACAATTCGTTCAGTGGAGCTCGACTTTTCTGACTTTTTGTGGTTTAAGCGGAGGAAATAATGAGTATCTGGGCCTAGTTTTCGTGTATGCGTGCTAACTCATCACTCTTTTCGAGTCAGTATAACCGATCTCGACGCCCCTGTTGTTCGATGTAGTAGAACGGCTTGTTGGCGATCGTCACCTCTCAACCAGATGGACTGTTTAGAATTCGGTGCGCTCCGTTCAATTAGTTAGGTTCAACTCGAGTTCGTTGGTAACGCCGAGGAGTAAATCGATTATCTCGTCGTCTAAGCGGTCGTGCATCCGCTTTTCTGGACCGGAGATCGTGATCGCACCCAGAATTGACTCGTCGGTACGGATCGGAGCACCGACCGAGAGGAACCTTCCTTGGGATTCTCCCGTGTTTACTGCGTATCCCTGATCGCGTACTTCGTCGAGTTCTTCGAACAGTGTTTCTCTATCGGTGATCGTATTTTCCGTCTTCTGTGGCAATCCCCAGTAGTCGATTATTTCGCGAACACGCTCTCGAGGAAGCCCAGAGAGGATCGCTTTACCGGACGCACTCGTGTGTAAGTGGGTTGGCTGTCCGATTCTCGGCCGGGCCCTGACGGCGTACTGGCCGAACGAGCGAAATATCACGTATGCTTGACCGTGTTCCTCGATTACGAACTGTGTCCGTTCATCCGTCTGGTTGGCTAATCGTTCGACGCGTTCACGAACCGAATCGAAGTGTGGAACTTTATTCCTCGTGGATGCCCCTAAATTCAGAAAGCACATCCCTAACTTATACTGGTCCCCTTCTTTGGCCGCATATCCGCGTTGTTCGAGCGTTGCGAGGTGGGCGTGGACGGAACTCTTCGAGATACCGACTTCCGCAGAGATCTCTGTGATTCTCGCGCTGTCGACCTCTCTGAGGTATTCGATAATATCTAACACCGTTACGTCTGATTTGATCGTTTTAGTTTCTTTGTCGTTCGTTATCATGGTTCACTCTATGGGTTTGTGGGTTGCGTATATAAAGTTTCCTCACGTAGAACGACTGTCGGTCCGTTCTTCCTCCAGGGTGTGTTATCGGTTGCCACCACGTGTTGTCGCGATTATACCCAGTATTGGACGTAATACTGTAAGTAGCGGTCTACTATCGTCATACTCGTGAGAACGCTCGGCTGCCCACTCGACTGAGTGTAGAGAACACCCACTAGCTGGTAGTGCTCGGGACGCCACTGGCTATCTCGAGGAACCGTCCGACGTTCCCTGGCTCGTCGATCGCCCCGGCAACATCGTAGAGGTCATCGACTAATGGCTCTGGGACTGATGGAGAGGCGCACTCGTAGAATTTCGTCCGAAGACGTTCTTCACTCAGTGGGTTACTGGGACTTCCTGGTGCGTGACTCCGTTCGATCTGATACTCCTCGCCCGAAATCGTTTGGACACGTAGCTGTGCACCGTAATTCGCGAATCCGTCACCGAACAGGTTTGGTTCGAAATCACGCTCGATACGGTCGAATAGCTCCTGTGTTTCCGATTCCTGTAAAAAGTCATATGAAAACTGCTCTGGCCGTACGTCGCCATCGCGAAGCGTTGCCACGAGTCCCATCTCGATCGACGCTCTCCCTTCCTCCGGTGTCGATGGACGATCGTAGGTCATGAGATCTTCCGCTGCTTTCTCGAGTGTAACGTGAATACACTCGATATCCTCCGGTGTCAGCGACTCAGTTTCGACGAGTTCACGCATGGCTTCGATCGCAGTATGGGTGATCCGGCCACACGGATACGGTTTGATTCCAAGGTCCATGATTGCCCACGTCTCTCCGAGGTCGTCGGTAATCGAAGACGAGTCGTAGCTGTTTCCTGGTGTCATTACTTCACCGTATCCACGTTCCCCGGACAGAATCGATTCGTTCGACGTAATCCCGTTCCGTGCGAGCAACGCTGCGTCCAGTCCAGTTCGGGCGGCGTGTCCGGCATGTAATGCCTTCGTCATCGTTCCAGCGTTTGCCAGGAGTGACGAGGAACACGATGCAACGATTCCAAACGCCCTTCGTATCTCCACGTCGGACAACCCGAGAACCGACGCTACACCAGCAGTCGCACCGAACGAGCCAACGGTCCCGGTGCTGTGAAATCCGTGCGTGTAGTGGGACGGATAGACTGCGTGTCCGATTCGGAACGTCGTTTCAACGCCGACAGCGTACCCCGTCAGTACCTCTTCTCCCGTTGCATTTACCTTCTCAGCTGCCGCCAGTGTCGCCGGCAACGTCGAAGCACTGGGATGGATAATCACGGACTCGAACGTATCGTCGTAATCCTGTGCGTGGGCAAACGCCCCATTTGCGAAGGCAGCGCCGGAGGCACTCGCCGTTTCACCCCCGAGGATGGTCGCTTCCTCACCCGGTGCCGTATCGGATATGTACTCGGTGATTTGATCTCCAAACGGTTCCGTCGAAGCATACAGCGCGACCCCAAGCGTGTCCCTGATCGTCGTTCTGGCGCGTTCGCGGACCTCTTCCGGGAGATCGTCGATTGCGCAGTCACTAATAAAAGTGGCTAACGCTTCAGTCTCGTCCATACCACACAGAGTTGCGGCCACTAAAAATACTCTCTGGTTTCGGTGACGACTACCCCTTTCGCGCTACCAGAACCGAGGGCTTTTCTTCGGACCGATATCCGTGGGTTATCCCTGGAGGGTCACTGTTACGACGCCGACGACGACGATCGTCGCTGCGGCAACGATCTTCCACGTGACGTTCTCTAACCGTTTTGGCAGGAACGCAGCCGAGAGGAACACGGTGAACAACGTATTCGTTATTAACACTGGAACGACGACGTTCACTGGTGCAATCTCGAGTGCCACATAGTAGCCGACGAGAAAGAGGGTGTTCGAGATTCCCGCGAGAACGAACCAACGGCTGTTTTTCGTGTAGAGTCCCGACATCGCCGGCAATGTTCCCTTCCATCGAAGGTAGAGCGTGAACCCGAGCGTGGCTGAGGCGGTTTTGATCGCGAGGCCAACCGGTGCTGGTGTTCCCTCGTTGAAACCCGTTGAAGCGAAGATCGGTTCCGCTCCGTAGGCAATTGCGGCTCCGAATGGAATTACCAGCCCTATCAACAGTTCCCGTCGGGGGATGTTGTTCAGGCTGTTGTGGCTGGTCTCCCACGTGATGAGACTTACCCCACTGACGATTAGAACGATCCCGAGCCCGTGAATCGGTGTCAGTGACTCACCGAGGACGAGTATGCCGAAAACGGTGGCAAACAGTGCTTGTGATGCGACGATTGGTGCGGTTCGACTCGCCCCAATTGTATCGATACTCGTGTACGTGAGCATCCGCCCGAGCAGTGTCCCGAAAAGTCCCGCGCCGATAAACGATATCCACGAAAACCGAGTGAGGTGATACTCCGGATAGTACAACAGTACCACCCCGGGGATGAGAACGGCGGAGTTGATGAGCATCACGATCATCACCGCATCGAAGGCTTTCCCTTCGTCGGTCCCCTTTCTAACGAAGACGTTCTGTGACGCATTAGCGACTGCTGCCCCAAGCGTTAGCGTAATCGCGAATAGATGGCTTAGATCAACCATGATGACTTTTCTGTATACTCTCAGTAGACACACCCCCGTCATATATCTGTGTACAGTCGAGATCCATCGTTCTGTGTCCGAGCGAGACCGCGTTACCGCTCTATGTGGTCGCTCTCTGGACCCACGCTGGTCGTTCGAAGGGGTAACCGCTGTTGGATTTCTCGAGGGTTATCTGAACGCTGGGAGTACCTCGTCGGCGGTCAACTCCATCATCGACTCGAGTTCGTCGAACGAGTTTCGCATATCCAAAACGATGTGATCGAAGCCACGATCGACCAGGGCCTGGATCTGTTCGATACACGTCTCCGGATCACCCGCGATATAGCTCCCTTCGATATCGTCGAGTGAGCTGTGGTCCGTTCGCAAAATCGTGTTCACATCGTGGACGAGTTCCTCAGTATTCAGATGTGAGATGGCTTCGTCGGTCTCCGGTGCAACGCTGTATATCGACAGATAGCCGAGATCCAGCGAGCGATCGTGTTCGGCTTCGAGTGAGTGAAGCTGTTCGAGGCGTTGATCTAACTTCTCGAGGGTCATTCGACCGGGATACCAGCCGTCAGCGTACTCCACAGCACGTCGAACCGCGAACGGTGAGAGACCTCCGTACCAGAGTGGTACTGAATCGCCGGGCCGAGGATCGATCGTTACGTTTTCGAACGCGAAGTGATCGCCCTCGTAATCGACGTTCTCTTCGCGGAACGTTCGTCGCAGGATTTCGAGATTCTCCTCGACGAGGCGGCCCCGTTCGTCGAACGGCAGATCGACGGCATCGAACTCCCCTTTGAACGTCCCGGCACCGATTGCACAGAGGACGTCGCCTGTCGAGAGATACTCGAGGGAACCAATGCACTGACTAAGCTTCAGCGGGTGTCGGTGGGGATTCAGACTCCCTGTGGCCAGGGTTAGATCGTCCGTCACCGCAGCGAGATGTGACAGCACCTGCATCGCCTCGGCGAAACGTTGTTCGACGATGCCGCCGTGTTCTTTGTTCTCCGGTGGAACGTACAGGTGGTCTCGTGCCCACACTGAATCGAACCCAAGAGTTTCCGCCTGCTTTGCCGTGTCGACGATAAAATCACGGTTACAGTGTGGGCCGAAGTGAGGGAGCACTATCCCAAAGGATGGTTGGTTTGCCATTGCTATGGGTCTTAGACTCCACCAAGATATAGATTGTGACGCTGTGGTTCCCCAGTGTACGATTACTCTGTGCCGAGGGGAGAATCACGATCGGCGTCAGTTTCCTCGTCGAGTGTCTCGATCGCGTCGAGGATCTTCTCGTATCCGGTACACCGACAGACGTTGCCCTTGATCGCCTTCTTTGCGTCTTCGCGATCGAACTCGTCGGTGTTCTCGAGGAAATCTACCGTCGCTAGTACGAACCCGGGGGTACAGTACCCACACTGTGCGGCGAAGTTGTCGACGAACTTCGTCTGGACCGGGTGCAGGTCCTCGTCCGTGCCGATATCTGCGATCGTCCGGACACGGCGGCCATCGACTTTGGGTGCCGGTGTGAGACACGACTTGACAACGGTATCGTCGAGTAAGACCGTACAAACCCCACACCGTCCGCTCTCACAGCCGGATTTGACCTGCTTGGCGTCGAGTGACTCGCGGAGCAACTCGCGAAGCGGTTGATCGGGTCTCGTCTCGACGGTCACGCTCTCTCCGTCGAGTTCGAACGTAACTGTGACCGTCATTCGAGTTCACCTCCCGCTCGAGTTACTGCTTCGGCAATGCTGCGAGATGCGAGCGTCTTTGCAACCTGTAACCGGTACTGGCTCGTGACGAGCGTCGTCGTCGGCTCGATGTCCGCTCCAAGCTGTTCGACAGATTTGGTAATTTCTTGCATGGTTGTCGGTGTTCCTTCGAGTGCTGTCTCTACCGTTGGGGCAGACGCGCCAGTCTGACCGACCGCAGCAAGGCCGACCCGTGCTGAGTCGATCCGGTCGCGAGTTGCGGAGAGTGAAACTGACGTTCCCACGCCACTGATCGTCCATCCGCCCGCAACGTTCGTCTGTTTTCGGTAGTCTTCTCCGTGATGGCCGTCGTCGTCGATCGCTGGAATTTCGATCGCTTCGATGATCTCGCTGGCGTCGATCTCGACCGGTGCCAAGCCAATATAGTCTTCCCGTGGGCCGCGTAATTCGGTTTCTTTCGTCGCATTTCGGTACAGAGCGTCGACGTCTACTCGTCGTGTCCCGTCGCTGGACCCGATCACGACCGTGGCGTCGAGACAGTAGAGCACCGGGATAATATCGAGTGCAGGCTCACCTGATGCGAGTGCGCCACCGATAGTTCCCAGCGAGCGAACCTGACGATCACCGATCCCGTCGATGGCCTCGAGGAGCATCGGGTGGCGATCACTCTTCTCACTCGCGAGAATATCACGGTACGTGACAGCACTCCCGATCACCGTTTTCTCCGCCGTCCGTTCGATGCGCGTCAACGCCGGAATCCGCGAAATATCGACAGCGTGATCGAGTTCGACGGTGCCGTCTCTCACCAGGGGGAGAAGCGTTTGGCCACCGCTGACGATCGTCACTTCATCGTTGTGACGATCGAGTATTCGCTTTACCTCTTCGATGCTGTCTGGAAACCTGTAGGACTGATCACTCATCGACTGGCACCTCCTCGTCGAAATCTCGCCCTGCCATCGCGAAAAACACGCGTTCTGCGGTCGCTGGCGGATTCGTGATTCTGTTTCCGATTGCATCACGAATCGCGTTTCCGATTGCGGGTGCAACCGGTGGTAGCGACGGTGTCCCGAGCCCTTTTGCCCCGTACGGACCGCTGCGTTCCGCCGATTCGATAATCTCACACTCGAGTTGGTTCGGCATCTCGACTGGAGATGCGACGGAGTAGTCGGCCAACGACGAATTCTCCGGGATGCCGTTATCGGCACGAAGTTCGGAACATATCGCAAACTCGACGCCGTGGAGAACGGCACCTTCGAGTTGTCCCTCTACCATTTTGGGGTTGATCGCAAACCCAACGTCCTGTGCGGCGACGAACGTGCGTACGTCGACGTGACCCGTCCCGGGGTCGACCACCACCTCGGCGAAGTGTGCACCGTAGGAGGCCGGTGCGTCGTCGGCCGTGGCTCGGCCCACGACTGTAATCTCCTCTTCTAAGAGATCACTGATCGAAACTGTCGATCGATCGGTGTGTACGGTTCCATCGTCGATTCGGACATCAGCCGGTGAACAGTCGAGCGCCGTCGAGATCCGGTCGACCAGTGTCGAACTGAGCTGGGTACCGGCATCTCTGACTGCCCCACCGATGAGGTACGTCGAACGGGATGCAACTGCACCCAGCGAATCATCGAGCGCTGCCGACGCAGGGAATCGTTCGACTCGTACGGCTTCGGGCGGAACACCGACTTCGTGTGCGACGATTTGAGACATGACGGTATCCGACCCCTGGCCGAGTTCGACTCCCGCCGTCTTCGCGGTGACCGTCCCATCGGTCCGCATCGTCAGTTCCGCCTCCGAAACGTCTCTCCCGTCGCCAGCGCCGGATCCGGTCGTGTGAGTCCCGAGCGCGACGCCTCGGCCAACGAGTTCGTTGCTGGACGATGATCGATCGTCGGTTATCCGTTCGAACGTCCGTTGCCCTCGCTCGAGACACTCCGTCACACCACTGGTATCGATCGGCCCACGACCGTTCGAGCGGTCTTCACCTTCTTCCAATAGGTTGCGGGATCGGAACGTGAGTGGATCCATTCCGACGGTTCGTGCTACCTCGTCGATGTGGGACTCGAGTGCGAACGTCCCCTGTGTCACACCGATTCCGCGATATTCTCCCGCTGGCACGTTGTTCGTGAAGACTGAGACCCCTTCGTACTCGTAGTTGGGGATTCGATACATATCGAGCGGTCTATCACGACCGTTCGAAAGAACGATGTGGCCGACCCCGTTCGGATACCCTCCGGTGTCCGCGATAACACTCGTTTGGAGCGCCGTGATCTCACCGTCGTCAGTAACGCCCATGGTTAGCTCCCACTCCGTTTTGTGACGTGTTTCGCCGGCCAAAAACTCCACATCACGTGGGAACTCGAGACGGACGGGCCGACCAGTACGTTCGGAAAGCGACGCTGCAACCGGTTCGAAGGTGAACTTTGGAAGCGATCTGCCGCCGAAGCTAGAAGACGGTGTCGGCGGAACGGTGATCTCGACGCTATCGTGGTCGATCTCGAGGAAGTCTCCGAGTTCTTCCTGGGCTTGCGTGATATTTCCCAGAGTCGTTTCGACGTGGAGTTGGTCGTCGGTCCACGATGCGATACAGCAGTGGGTATCTAAGTTACAGTGACTGACACGCGGAGTCGTGTAGCTCCGTTCGATCACGTGGTCAGCGGTATTGAGAGCCTCGTCGACGTCTCCGTGTTGGTACGCATGGTAATCGTCGATGTTGTTGACGTACTCCTCGTTGGTGACCTCGATCGGATGTTGACGGTGTTGCTTGAGGTCTGGCTGGTTTTCGTGTACGATCGGTGCACCGGCCTGCACGGCGGTCGCCGCGTCGAAAACTGGCTCGTGCTCGATCACGTCGTACTCGATCTCCTCGAGAGCACGGTATGCCGTCTCTCGATCAGTCGCAGCGACCGCAGCGATGACGTCGCCGACGTGGCGAATCCTGTCGTCGAAAAATCCGCGAAGCTCCGATCGGGAACACGCCGCAACGACGCCGTCACAGTCTGTCGCCGCGGTCGTGTCGACGGTTCTGAGCGTTCCATGCGGCGTTTCTGCGCGCAAGACGGCCGCATGGAGCGTCGATGGCCGAGAGACGTCTGATCCGTAGATTGCCGTTCCCCGGACTTTCGATGCGATATCGGTTCGCTTCGTTGCTGTCCCGACACCTCGTTTCGACGGAGGCTGCTCCGCTGTCTCCCTGCTGGCCTGGATCGATCTAGACGAATCAGTACCAGGTGCTTCGCGAGTCATACGAGTACCTCTGACTCGACCGTATTAAACGTTGGTTCAGTTGGAACGTGAGTGTTCGACAATCCCAACACCCAGTACCAGTCACAAAAGTTCGACAATCCCAACAACCAATACCGGTCACGGAAAACCTTCAGGGAACGATGGAGCCACAACAGCAGATCGACGACTGGATCGAAGACCACCGCGAGGACCTCGCTACGTTTCTTCTCGAGTTCGCTACCGTCTCCAGCCCCAGAGGATACGAACGAGAAGCGGCCGAATACCTCTCCTCGTGGCTACAGTCCAACGGAATCGAGACGCGTTTGCAACCTGTCGTCGGTGACAGAGTAAACGTCGTCGGGAAACTCCCGGGATCTCAGAACGAATCGGCCTCTCGAGTGGTTTTCAACGGTCACCTCGATACTGCATACGGAAACGCCGAGGAAGACGACCGGGTCCTTCCCGACCGTCTCCGAAGCCATACGTCTGCCTGGCGGGACGAGGACGATCTGTTCGGAGTCGGCGTCATCAACGACAAGGGACCGATGACAGCGTTTCTGTGGGCTGCACTGGCAGTCGAGGCGTCGAACGTGAGCCCTGCTGGAGACATCTATCTTACTGCAAGTGCCGGTGAGATCGGAGGAACGACGACCGACGAGTCCTGGGATCCCCGTACGGTTGGAAGCGGAATTGGGACGCGTCGGTTGGTCGACGGCGGTATCACCGGTGATTACGCGATCGTTGCAGAGACGACGGATTATGCGATCGCACGGATGGAGTGTGGTGTCGTCTGGTTCGAGATCACGATAACCGGATCGCCGACCTATCAGCCTCGCCTGGCTGCCTACGAGCCAGACACTGTCATGGACGAACACCCCGGGGCCTTACCGGCGGCGTCCAAGGCTGTGCGCGTCCTCGAGCAGTGGGGGAGTGAGTATTCGAACTCGGAGACAAAAGAGTACGATCACGGAACGATGCGCCCCTCAGCAGGTGTCGGCGCGATCGAGTCCGGGAACCCGAACGCGCCGATTGTCGCACCAGGGACGGCAACTCTGTATCTCGATGTCCGGCTCCCTCCCGAAGCCGGTCCGGAACTCGTCAGAGATGAAATCGATCGTGTCCTGATGAGCGAAGGAATCGACGCAACGGTCGAGCCGTATCTCTTCCGCCGTGGATATATCGCCGACGACGAGGCGGTTTCACCACTCACTACGACCCTCTCGGACGCTCACTACGATCTGTTCGACGAAACTCCACCCGACCCACAACCAATGATAACGAGTATGTGGCGTGACATCAACGTCTTCAACGAAGTGGGCGTGCCTGCGGTCACGTGTGGGCCACCGCGTACCACGCGTGAATTCGAGGGGACGACGCACCCGTGTATGCATCTCGACGATCTCGTAGCGGGGGCGAAGTTGTACGCGCGGGCCATGGTCGACCTCTGTTGTGAGACGTGAGGGTCCGTCGGGAGTTCACAGCAGTTGTAGTAGCCAGAGAAGACCCATCCCGGCTACTACCGTCAGTATGAGGCTCTCGGTCTTTCGAGCGATTCCGAACGCCACGAGTCCAGCGACGAGGTATTCGTTGTGGAGACTGATCGAGAGCGAACCGTCGGCGAATGCGAGATCCGGTGCAGCGAGTGCCGCAAGCACCGCTAATGGAACGAAGGGGAGGACGCTTCTGACGGAAGGCGGTAACTCACCTATCAGTTCGATTCCCAGAACGAACGATGCTCTCAGAAGGTAGGTGGCGATGCTCAACAGTGCGATCACTGTCCACATCATCGGTGAAGAGAGGTTTTCCATCAGGGACTCACCCGGGTTCGGATTCGATCGTAATTATCGACAGAAACGCCGGCGAGAACGCCACAGATGATGGCTACGAGCAGACCGGTGTTGAAGGGCAGTCCCACTGTTGTGACGGAAACGACTGTCGCGGCGATCACCGTCATCAACGTCCCAAAATTTTCGATAGAGGGTGCCAGCAACGCGATAAAGATCAGCGGTATCGCGAACTCTAAATTCAATCCATCGCCGATGGCGCCGCCGGCGAGTGCCCCGATATACGTGGCGATAACGAACGAACCGACCGCTGGTACCGTAAGCCCCAGGTAGTACCATCCCCGGTGTATATTCGACACCCTGGATGACGACTCCTTTGTTTCCCCGTCGATCTGAAATTTGCTCGTGAGTATTGCGAAGTTTATATCGAAGAGGGCATATCCCATGACTGCTCGCCATCGCCTGGATAAGTCCCGTACGAGCGGGGCTATTGATGCGCTGTAGATCATGTATCGAACGTTTATCACCATTACCGTTATCAGCACGATTGGGAGGGCAGTATCCGTTCTGAGAAGGTCGACTGCGGCAAGCTGGCCAGCACCAGCAAACATGAACAACGACATCCCAACCGCCTCGAGTGGTGCGATGCCAACCTCGACTGCCGTCGCGCCGAAGAGCATACCGAAGGGAATGTTCGGCGGAATAGCGGGTGTAATGTCACGAACGCCAGTAACGAAGTCCTCGTATTCCATACCACTACCGTACGTGCGAACTGCAATGATTGTTGTGTCTTTTCATTGGTTACCGGCTGACCGTGTCTTCAGACATCGTTTCGGCGTGGATACGATTGCGCTCTTTCGGTCTTCGTCAGCTTCACTTGGCGCATACGATCTGCCACGACTGATACGGATTGCTGGTCGATCGCCCGCTGCTCTATGGTCGGCCCGTACCGACTCATGACAGCCCGTATCTGTGACGAGAGGTGCGTCCCTCGGTTACCTGGCCCTGGGACCGATGACAGCAGTGTAACTCGCTGCCGACAGAACCCTCATAACTGTTCGAGGACGTCGTCGAGTGGCCGAACGTCACCGTATTTCATGTCGATATCGAATAGCGTCGTTTCGTGTGAAATCTGTGAGCGGTCGGCAACGCACTCTTCCGGTACGATGATCCGGTAGTTGTACGAGAACGCATCGACGACTGTTGCGCGGACACATCCCGATGTCGTCATTCCTGTCACGATCAGTGTGTCCACACCGTCGTAACTCAGCATACTCTCGAGTTGCGTTCCGAAGAACATGCTCGGTTTGTATTTCTCGTCGATAACGACGTCCTGTGGGCCTGGCTCGATACCGTCGGCCAACTCGTCAGGATTGCCATCGGTCGGTTCGTGGCCCTGGTCGTCTTCGCCCAGGCCCGTCGACTCCGTCCATCTACCGAGTTCGACTGGGCTTCCTTCCGTCTTTGCTTTCGCATAGTATCCTCTGATTCCGTGCTTTCGTGCGTCGTCCATCAATCGTGAAATGGCTTCCACTGCAGGTTTGCCGGTCTCGGCGTATCCGTTTGGATAGTCGTCTTCGACAAACGCGTTAGTCATGTCAACGATGAGGACTGCTGGTGTCTCACCGAAACCGACTGATCCGGCATACCCAGCCTTCTCGAGCAGAACTTCCTTGTCGTCCTCTGGAACGAGTTCTGGAATGTACATCCAGTGTACGATACCAGGTGGTTCGCATATAACTTTTCCCACCACTACTCTCTCTGACCTGGCTGCTGAAATTTTCCGGATGGGTTGGATTTAATACGGTGGAGTTGCGTTGTAGATGTACACATATAGTGTGTTGAAAACTCACATGGTTAAACACAGTTCCAACAGACGCTCGTTCATGAAAGCATCAGGTACCGCAGGAGTGGCATTATCGATCGGTGTCACAGGCTGTCTGGGTGAGGAAGATACGCCGACTCCGGATTCGGACGACGACGACGGTAATGGTACGTCGGCGAACGGAAATGGGGGTAACGGAGGGACCGACAGTCTCTCTGTGGGGTTCTCTCATTATCCTGTTATTCCGCACGGTCTCCCACTCACCGTTGGTATGGAGGAGGGGTTTTTCGAGGACAACGGGGTTAGCGTAGACGATATCGTCTCAACTGATGGGGGTGGTGGTGGAGTTCGGACGATCACGACGGGGGACATCGAGGTCGGTATGTCACCTCCGAACGCAACGGCGCAAGCGTTCAACCAGGGAGCACCGCTTCACATTGTCGGTATGGCAACAGCCGTTCCGGACATCGATTACCAGACACGCGTCGACTCGGACATCGAAGAGATCCAGGACGTGGAAACGATTGCTGTAACTGACCCTGCGTCGTCCGGTGAAGCCAATGCAGTGTTATCGATAGAAGCAGCGGATGGTATCTCGCTGGATGATATCGAGTTCCTGTATACCGGTGGGCTGGGCGAAGTGATGTCCGCGGTGAGAGAAGGGATCGCCGACGTGGGTCTCAACACGAACCCGACGTCAACGGAGATGCTCAGGAATGAAGAAACACGTCGTGTATGGCACACCAGAGACTACGTCGAGGAGTACACCGAGGACATCCTTTCGATGGGTAACATCATCCTCGACCAGGAGCCAGAACTGGCTCGAGGGTTCCTCCAGGGCTGGATCGACTCGTCCGAATGGATTCACGACAACGTCGATGAAGCAGGGCGTTTGTGGGCTGCTGAAGCCGACTTCGACGAAGAACTCGCCATCGCTGGTTTAGAGGACACGCAACCGGAGGCGTTCTTCCAAATTGGGATGTCCGAAGAGTTCGCGGATAATTTAGAGCGTGTCCTTCAGTTCGACGGAACCTTAGAGGAAGACGAGGAATTAGAGCGTGAGGAACTCTTCCGGGACGAGTACTTGCCCGAAGAGTATCAGAGTGACTGGCTCTAACGAGTTCTGCTGTACACAACAGAACTTGAACACCTATCCGACCACATACATATGAGTTTAACAGGACTTTCATCGTTACCCTATAGTAAACAGATACGGCTCGGTAGAGCAACGTTGTTGGTTGCGATATTGGCGACGCTCGAACTAGTTGGTCGTGCTGAATGGTTCGACCAACTAACGTACGTTCCACTCTCCACAATGGTGGAAACAGCGTACGGTCTTCTCGTATCGGGAGAACTCACGGACGATATCATTACGACGATCGGTCTCGTGTTCGTCTCGTTTGTGTCGGCGACACTGGTCGCGTTGGTCATAGGCTGGTTCCTGTGGCGACACGACAAGGTCAAGCAGGTGTTGGACCCGTACTTGATTGTACTGTACGCCATGCCAATATTCGTCTTTTACCCGATGTTCATCATCGTTTTCGGGCTGAACGTGTTCCCTATCGTTCTCATCGCCTTCGCGATGAGCGTCACGATCATCATTATTAGCACTGCGAACGGCTTGGCAAAGGTTCCGGACGTCCTCATCGACGTCGGACGCTCGATGGGTCTTTCGCGTCGAGAACAGTTTCGTCACGTGATTTTCCCCGCAGCGGTCCCCTATATCTTCACTGGCTTAAAGCTTGGATTCGTGTACGCATTTATCGGCGTTATCGCAAGCGAGTTCATTCTCTCGAATTCGGGACTCGGATACCAGATCTCTTGGTACTATCAGCAGTTTCAGACTGCAGATATGTACGCCGTATTACTGATAGTGATAACGCTAGCAGTCGTTGTGAATCTCGGACTGATCCGAATCGAAGACAGACTTCACCGGAGGACGTGAAATGAGTACCAAAACAACACGCACTCAAGACATATTGGATCGGACACCGTCATCGATCGCGCTCTACCGGCTGCTCGTTCCCTTCGTTATCGTCGGTCTCTGGGAGCTGTTGAGTCGGTGGATTGGGCCACGTGTTCTTCCAGGGCCAGTCCACACCTTCTCAGCCCTCTATGAGGGAATCCAATCAGGATGGGTTATCCCGAACACGAACGTGACGATGCAGGCTGTCGTTATTTCATTTCTCATCGCGACCGTCATTGGCGGTGTCACTGGGTTGATCCTCGGGTTTAACAAACCCGCCTACGACATCGTTGAACCGTTTTTCCTCTCGTTTTACTCCGTCCCAAAGATTACGATGTACCCGATATTCCTCTTTATTTTCGGTGTCGGGTTGAATACGAAAGTTGGGTTTGCAACGTTTTCGTCGTTTTTCCCGATGCTGATCATTACAATGGGGGCGGTACGCTCGATCGACGACGTCTACATCAACGTTGGAAAGTCGCTTCAGGTCTCGCGGTATCAGATGTTCCGCCACATCGTGCTCCCGTACATTCTCGTCCAGTTAGTCGTCGCTCTTCGACTTACGTTCAATAGTGCTTTCCTGGCGGTTATTCTCGTCGAACTATTCGCTGCCAGATCCGGCCTTGGCCTGGTCTTACAGCATGCTATGGGAACGTTTAACAGCGAAGAGATTCTAATCGTCGTTACCGTGTTAGCCGTGATCGCCTTTGTAATCAACATTATCTTCTACGGCGCTCAACAACTGCTTGAGGAACGCTGGAATATGACCTCCGACGAACAGATGGGGATCTAACAATGGCAAAATTAGAAATAAACAACGTTTCCAAGACGTACAACGCGAACAAACCGAACAGTGTCGAAGCCGTTCGTGACGTCAGCTGTGAACTCGATGAAGGGGAGTTCTTCTCCGTCATCGGTCCGACAGGGTGCGGTAAAAGCACGCTGATGAAAATGGTGGCTGGGCTGATCGAACCGACCGAAGGTGAAATCACGTTAGACGGTGAGTCAATTACAGGACCGCGAGAAGACATCGGGGTCGTTTTTCAGGAGGATTCGACGTTCCCGTGGCGTTCTACGCTCGAGAACGTCGAATTCGGTCTGGAAATGAGGGGTGTGGGCAAACAGGAGCGACGTGACCGTGCACACGATATTCTCGAGTTAGTTGGTCTCTCGGGGTTCGAAGACAATTATCCATCGGAACTTTCCGGCGGAATGAGACAGCGCGTTGCAATTGCTCGAACGCTGGCGCTCAATCCGGATCTGATGTTGATGGACGAACCCTTCGGTGCGCTGGACGAGCAAACCCGACTCATTCTCGGTGGCGAACTACTCCGAATATGTCAGGAAACCAATCAAACGACGATGTTCATTACACACTCGATTACTGAGGCTGCATTTCTCTCCGACAGAGTGTTCGTGATGAGCGCACGCCCTGGCGAGATCAAAGAACTAGTCGAAGTCGACATCGAACGACCACGAGACGAGTCGATCATGACGTCGGATAGATTCAACGAAATCACCGACGATCTGTGGGAAGCCCTGAAATCCGAGGCTCAGATTGGATTCGAGCAGTCGATGACAGTCGACTAATACGGATTTCTGTCCCACTGTCCCGACACAACTGCCCCAGGGTTCGCGGGTGCACCGGAACTGACCGACAGGAACCCGTATAAGTCAAATCACGGTGTGCCGGTCCGATATTTCTGTAGCCGTTCGTAATTCGTCGTTGGCCACGGATACCCACCCCGGGTGAGTAGCGGTGACAAGCGTCTCGTGTGACGCTGTCTGTGATCGTGTGTCTCTTCGATCAATCGGCTACAGTCGCCACTGCACGTCTTCTACGCCTGCTCGGCGGACGGATCGGCGATCAGTGTCCCGTTTGCAGTTGTGACTCTAAGCGATGGCGAGTAGCCGAGGCAATCGCCGAGTTACTGGACGTCGTTTCCGCCCGTGTGGGCGACTCCGCCTCACTGATTTCGGCGCGCTCACCCCAAAATCGATGGAGTCGGCGGCAAGATCGGGTCACACGATCGGCTCGAGCGCCCAGCGACGCTCAACCGGCAACACCTCACAGACGGAGAGACGGATCTGACGTCTCCCGGATCAACTGCGGAAACTGTTCCCGACGAGTACAATCAGCCCAGATATTTCCGGACGTCGCGAAACCGGTCGACAGTCTCGCCCGCGTCGTCGACTGGGCTGATGACGACTTCGTCTACCCCGAGCGATTCGTACTGCTCGAGTCGGTCAGCGACAGTTGCTGGATCGCCGGACAGAATCCGACCGGCTGGATCGTCCCAGCCGCGGTAGCCGTTCTGGATGAGCGACTCGACGTCGGCCGCCGCCGCGGTGGCATCGTCGCGGATCAGGGCATCGCGACGAAGCACGACGTCGCCCCCGCCGGCGTCGTTGAACCACTCGAGCTTTCGCTCGAGGTCGTCGTCGGTTTCTTGGACGGAGACGACCCAGGCATCGCCGCGCCGTCCGGCACGTCTGACCGCCGGTTTTGCGATTCCGCCGATACAGACCCGGAGATCCGGCCGTGGGTTGATGAGTACGCCGTCGAGGCTGACGTGCTCTCCGTCAAAAAAGACGGGCTCGTCGTCAGCTGTCAGCGATTCGATGACGGAGAGATGTTCATCGAACAGTTCGGCACGGTTCTCGAACGACACGTCGAACGCATCGAAGGCCGGTTCGTGCCCCCCAACTGCACACCACAGGTCGAGCTGGTCGACGAAGCAATCGAGCGTACCGAGTCGTTCGGCGAGATACACCGGGTCGTATAGTGGAAGGAGACACATGACCGCGACGTGGTCGAACGTCGCGGATAGCCGGGATGCGGTCGGAAGATGTTGGAAGAAGTGGCGGTCGTCACTGATGTGGTGATCGGGACACTCCACGTAATCGAAATCACTATCGTATGCGGCCTGTGCACCTGAGACGACGTCATCGCCTGCACTGGCCGAGTCACTGTCGAGCGACTGGAAGGCGTCGATTGCGTACCCTATTTTCATGATTCAGAATGGTCTACGAGAATATTAAGGTTTGTGTCGCAATGGATACCCACCAACGATCTCTCTTCGGTTACAGCAGGCCTATGCAATCGATCGACAGCACTCATACGGTCTGCGATGACTGATTGTCGCTCGAGTTCGTGAGATAGCGTCCGAATCTCATGCTGGCTTTCTCACTACTGACGTGGGACACTGAATGCTTGGTTTCGGAGAGGTCCTACGCTTGTCGGACGTACGACTTACCGCGGCGGGTCCTCGAACTGGATCTCCAGTGATTTCGGCTCGGATTCGTTCATGATTGTCGTATCGTTTGGACACGAGGAAATCCCGACGATCAGATCGATCTGGGGTTCGAGTTCGATGTAATCTCCCCGGCCAAACTCCGGAGGTAGGTACTGGATTTGATCGTCCTCGACGGTAACGTGCATTCCGATGTTGAACACTTCCGGTACCTTCTCTAGCGAAAGACCACGCTCGTTGAGGGCCGTAAGCAGGTTGTCCGCGCAGTTCTCGTGAGATGGTTCGTCGTCACGTATCTCGTATAAGTACGAACAGCACATCCCCCCGGCCCACGGGAAATGGTGACCGATCGTATCTTCAGTCACACGTACCATTGGCTCCGTGTCCGGTGGGCGAGAATACAGCGTCTCGAGGCTGTGGATATCGCCTGTCCCCTCGAGCTGGTTGAACAGCACGGATAGGTCCGAGCTATAAGTGACGGAGTGGTTGTCGGCACCAACGAAGGCTGCGTCACAAACCTGTGCGCCCTCGTGTGCTACGATCCGAAACCGCTGATGTGCGGCCACCTGATACGCTCGAGCAGTCGACGCCGGAACTACTTCCGAGTGCGAGTGTGTGAACCCCATCTTACCGTATCGTATCGGTGTTCCTGTTATATAATCACTCCCACTCTGATACCGTTTCCTGTCAGATACTTTTTATACGTCCGCGAATCAAGTGGCGGTTGCGCTGGTCCACTGGGACAGTAAACCGTATGAGTGGCTGTTCTGCGTTTCGCCACCTTGCTGTATCCTATCGTCCCAACTGGTACGATCAGCAATGAGTTAGCGATGACCGTCGCTAACCGGATGTTTCGTGGTCTCCGACTCGCTCACGTCGCTCGGTCCCGTGTACGGACTCACCCTGCGTCGACTAACCCATATCTGGTTGCCGGTCGGTCGCTCTCCATCGTGTGATTGGTCGGTATAGACCCATCGTCGTCCGCATCAGTGGCTACTATAGTAGAGTAGCACCCGTATAGCTTCACCACCGAGTATATGCCTGTAACATCAATTCCACGAGCGGATACTCTCCGCACGGGTCCCGATACCCGTTACCCGTCGAACCCTCCCGTTTTCCGGCCCCGAGTGGGTGTCAAATCTGGGCGGCTTTGGCCCTGATCTGTTCTCCGTCGGAATGTGTTACGGAATACTGTGCGGTGTGTCACCATGGATTATCAAACCGCTAGCTTTTATTTCTTATCAAGAAGATATGGAATAATTGACTAAGGGTATTATAGATACTGTCGGTAACTGGGGAGTGGTTTGAATTACGTAAAACGATTCACCTGTTCCTATTGATTGTCTGTCCACATAGCTAATCAACAATCCTTGCAGGACACGTCGAATTACTTGTGGATTCGTACTACGACCGGATGCCCTCCCGGACTTTCGTACCCGTTGTAACGATCTGCTCACTGCGTGCACTCGAGTGGCCATCACCGATGGCACTGACACCCGATTCACGAGCGAGCGTGCAACAAGAAAATCGATTACTGTCGATTGTCTCGTACGGTCTGTGATACCTGATTGCCGGTCGATCACCCGGCGGTCTTCGATCGACCGGGATCGACTCATTGCGGTCCGCGTCACGCGATTTACTGCTTTGGTAAGCCTAAACAGGAGGGTCGAACGGCCCACACCACCGAATTTGACCCTGTAGTCGACGCGTGGCGGAGTACTAAAAACTCACCGGGAGATTACGCAATTTTGCTGGGTAACGTCTCAACCACGAGCGACCCGTCCTCTCGGCTGACGGGGACTGCCGGAAGTCGTTCGTCGTCTACGGTCAGACACTCGCCGGTCTCGGGGTCGAACTTCCACCGGTGGTTTGGGCACAAGAGTATCTCCTCTCGAGCCGTGATTCGCCCGCGCTGATGGGGACAGATGGCACTGTACAGCGCAACGTCTCCGTTTTCACGTTCGTGGAGTACGTATCGGTTCCCCTCGACCGTCACGATCTGGGGGGTCTCCTCGAGTAGTTCTTCCGTCCCAACGTCGATCATACTCCCACCGAGAGTTAGTGGAGTGATAATCGTTTTGTTAGGCTCACGACGCGACCGAGAATCACTCATCCTCGAGCGAAAACAGATGCTGGTGCGTTTTTACGCCGTCGTGGCGTCTCGATAACGGATCTCGACGCAGGATAACAGCGTTCGTTTCCGGTGTCCCGTTACGAGTCACTCTGCGTCGTCGGTTGGAGTCGGTGCGGGGGCCATCTCGATGACGAGGTCACCGGGTCTGGCGGTGGGAAACGACCGAATCGCAAACACCGTTCCATCACACGGTGACGTGATCAGTTCACGTTGCCGACCTTTGAGATCCGTAATTTCGGCGAGTGACTCTCCGGATTCGACTTCGTCTCCGCCGCGAACGAACGTTTCGACGAACCCGCCTTCACCTGCGTTTAGAAACACGAGATCGGAGTACACCGTCTGGGACGAGTCGGTTTCCTCCGGTTTGCCGTCGAGAATGTCCAGATGCCGGGCGACATTTTGTATGCTCCGCCGGTAGGTTTCGTATGCCCACTCGTATACGTGAGTCCCGGACCCGGACTCGACGATGATCGACGGAATGCCACGTTCGACGAGTTCGGCGGTCATCCAGCCGCTCATTTCCGTGGTATCCAACTCGACGAGATGTGTAATTCCGGAGGCAGATCCGAGTTTACTCGTCCGTTCGTCAGTCGTGGTATCGCTCATTGGAACGTACGCAAACTCGGTGTGCATTATCGTCTCTCCATCTGCACTGTGGGCATTGATAACGGCATCCGCATGTGACCGAATCAGCGAGAAAATTTCGTCTGCGAGCCGTTCGGGAAACGTCCCGTCTGGATCTCCTGGAAAGAGGCTGTTGACGTCCCTCGGACCGACGTGATTGATTTGTGACCCGCGACGTTTGTTCGCGAACCCGGATGGATTCGACACCGGAAGAGCGATTACCGCTCCCGAAATCTCGCTGGGATCGAGCTCGAGGGCGAGGTCTCTTACGGCCAGGGACCCACCCTGTTCGTTTCCGTGAATCCCACCCTGCAGCCAGAGTGTCGGTCCCTCTCGCTCACCGTTGATGACGTAGAGATGTAACGTGACAGTCGAGAGGTCGGAGTCGACACCGACGTCGATTTCGACCCACTCTGATTCACCTTCCGGTATCTGTGCCTGTGAGATGTTGATTGTTGACACACTTATCCACTTTCTTTGATTAGTTAAAAACATTTTCGCTCACCATACGCTCGTTATATACTTCTATATGAGATTATATTATTCACCCTTGGTTTCTATGTATTGTAGGTCTGCCCGACTGTGCACGTCGACGTCGGCCGTTTCTGACGCTACCGGTTGCACTCTCCACTGCAAGTGCAAACTCCTCATTCTGAGAAATAATATTTCGGGAGACCTGTAACGATATTTTCGGATATTATTATGGAGTCCTGTCTGTATATCACTGTTGTGCAGCACAATGTCGTGCTAAAGCGTGCAGCTAAAGCAGATGTACTTGCACGCAGTACCGGTGACACGTTTCAGCTTTCGAATGCGTTCGAGAACACTATTTCCGAGTATGAGGAGAAGATCCGCAAGCTAGACGAGTGTAGTGTAGACCAGGTGGAGAACCTCACCGGTAGGGAATTGCCGTTCCTTACTAATGTCCGTGATATTGATCGGGGTGTCCTCGCGGAATTTTGTGCGATTGCTGAACAGATTGAGCCACCATCTGATGTCATCAGGCTCACAACGATCTTGGACCAGTTTCGTCAACCCCCTCCACCTAACGATGGTCTAACGCCGGAGTTTCTCCCAATTCGTGGAAACCGTCTTCCCCTAGTACTGCAGTGCTACGAGCAAACTGTCGTCTATATTTGGCGTCGAGACTGCAAGCCCTGTGATTCCGTTGCGTCCACTTTCGATGATATTTTCTCCAGTTCACCGGACGATATCCTGTTGGTTGGCGTGTATGGCCCGAACTGGGTGGAGTTCCTTCGAGATAACTATGATGTCGTTGGTGCCCCGACCACTCTATTTGCCGCTGGGAACAATATCCATTCCCGGTTGATCGGCAATCAGTACAAAAGTAGTGTGGAGAAAGAGATGGAAAAGCTGATGAGTGACTCACGATAGATCAGCAAAGTCTGGTTTTGTGAATGATCTACCGGCGATGTCTCCATACTGGATATTCCAGTTTACCCGATCACTGCTTGGTAACACATGTCCTGTTTCCACGATCCACTTTGTAGTGTGGTGGCCCCTTCCCGATAATCTAGTCGAATGTCTCAAGTACTCTGATTCACTTTTCGACTAGAGATCGTCTAGGCAGGGAAAGTCTTCCGGGTCAGGTGCCTCACCCTCGGGCCATCGAGGTGAAAGATCAGCATCGTTGGGATATCGAAGGTTTCCGTTGCTGTCCCATTCCCATCCCGCTTCTGACAGCGCTTCTCGAGCTGCATCGATATCTCCGGATATGTCGTCGGTGTATTCGTATAGCATGTCGTCTGGCGCTCGCCACGGATGGGGTTGACCGAGGTACGAGGCATGTGTATCCGGTTCTCCTCGACCACGTAGCGCGACTTCAGCGATGAGTTCCCTATCGAAACACTTTCCGACTGCATCCCGGAACGCGTGGAATTTAGTTGGTCCGAACGAATACTGTGGGTATACGGACTGCGTCATATGCCCTTCAGTGACGATGATGTCGGCTTCATCGCCCATGGATTCTTCAATCTGGTCAGCAGCCCCCGGGCCGATTTGACTGATGATCTGTATCTCGTTGTTCTCGAACGCTTGCTGTGCCGATTGGGCGTCGGCGTATACGCTCAGTATGAGATCGTGATCGGGACTGTAGACTGGGTGGTCCGTGTGAGGTGAGAAGTAAATGCTCTCGTTCGGTCGGAAATCTTCGATCTGGAACGGCCCTGATCCGATAAACTCGTCGAAGTCGAGTGACGTCGGTGTCTCTTCAACCCCGGCGTCTTGCCAACTATCTTTATGAATGATACCCCATCGGGGCCATTCGCTCGTAGTCAACGGAAGGAACGGTTCAGTGGTATTGAACTCCACTGTCGTCTCGTCGATTATCTCGATTGACTCGAACGGAATACTACTGGCGTGGGGGAATACATCCGTGTTCTCGTCGAGTGTCTCGTAGGTAAACTGTACGTCCTCTGCAGTGATTGGGTCACCGTTATGGAACGTTCCATCACGAAGTTCGACTGTAAATGTTTGGCCACCGTTTGTCACCTCGTAGTCTTCTGCCAGAACGTTCTCTATCTCGTAATCTTCGTTATATCCAACGAGTGGCGAGTGCGGTATCTGACTCCAGAACGCGAGTGTTTCCGCATTCGGCATCGCGAGATAGTTCAGTGACTGTGCTCCGTCTGCGTGCATATTGCCCGATATTTGATCTCCCGTTCTCGGAGTTGACCGGATGTAGGCGTGAGGCATCGTGAAGTCGACACCGCCGGCCCCAATACCATCTGGATCTACTTCGTCGGTCCGAATTGCCCCAAACGAAGGAGTAGCATACATCGGATAGACCATTGCATCTTCACTCACAATGGACTGTGCTTGGTTGATGAGTTCTTCTCGCCCTTCTACGGTTTCGACTGTTTCTTGCTCGACGGCCACATCGGTATACTCACAGTTGGTATAGTTACCTGGATTGGCTCCTGCTTCGGGTCCTGCATAGTCGGCGGCGAACCGGCGTGTGGTTTCGTGGGGATCGAGCCGGTTTGGATTGTTTCCTGTATGAACGAATGCCAGGTTTGCGTTCCGTTCATCGTTAATAATGTTTACCCAGGCAGTTACTCCCTCGGTCCCCTCTAGTTCGACGTCTACGCCGAGCTCTTCGATATTCTCCTGGATGACGGGTGCAGCATTCTCCTGTATCTGGCTGAAGCCACCAAGACCGCTCCACCATTCGAAAACGATGGTTGGCACTCGCTCACCCAGGTCTTCATCTTCGCTGTCTCCAGTACAGCCGGCTATTCCCGTGACTGCGGTCGCGCCAAGTGCGGAAAGTAACTTTCGCCGGTCGATAGACGATTCCTCGTCTTGTGATTTGCTCACAACCATACTACCAATGACTATCTTTCCCTTTGTTAAATGTATCCCCGATACTAGTCTAGATCCCAACTATAGCGTTTCCTCTGGTACACTGCTCGAGGCCATGTCGTTCGAGACTCCCGAAGACCTCTTGATATCAAGTGAGACCGAACTCTTACCGACAGACCGAGGATCCCTAAGCTGTCGGTGCTTACCCTGACGACTTCGGGGTTCGTTCATCCGAACTGCTGCCTATCAGTTCTCTATAGTAGCCACTGAACGTCATTACACACCTGATCGCCGGACAGAAGCGCGGTTCGAGTGACGCGAGAACCGCGGACGGCGACCGTGGGGAACGTCTCGTGAGCTGTGTGATCAGTGTCTAAAACGTTGCAGTTGGTACTATAGTGGAATCTCGACTCGTCCAGGCACCGAACCGGTATACTCACTCCATATTATATAGGTGATAACTGTTGGTCGGTATCTATTCGTTTCATTGTACTTGTATAACGGGGCAAGTTATATTACCAGTGCTACTCATTGGTCTGCCATGTGCCAATAAACGACACAGACGAGAATTTGTTGGTTACACGACTTAATAGCTACTGATAGAAACTATCGATTAAGTATATGATGAAAAATACACTGCCCGGTGTGGTACGCAATTCCTTGCCGGAAAGCATGCAGAATAACTACGATTCCGTATCGAACCAATGTAGCCAGAACCGATCTTGGTTCAACTGGCAGTATCCTCGGATGGAACTGGTGCCTTCGTGGAAAAAATCGAACTTTCACACAAGGGGGTGATAACTGATGGTCGGAAATAACATCACAAACCGAATGAGTTCTATGAGAGATAGACGCTTCTTCCGAAGTTTGATTGGAGGTGTACGAATTCTGATATCTGATAAACTAACGATGATCTATTTGGGTTTTATATCGTTCGTACTACTTCTCGCTGTCATTGGACCACTGATCGTCCCTTACGGATACAACGAACGAATATACGGCCCTGACGGCGAAATACTGTTTTCCGCTGCACCTACCTTAGCGCACCCGCTGGGCACGACCGACTCTGGGTATGACGTACTCTCGCGTATCGTGTATGGTGCGAGACCGACGGTTGTCACTGGAATGGTCAGTGGATTTATGATATTCTCGATCGGGATGACTATCGGAGTTGTCTCTGGATACGTTGGTGGTCGGGTCGGAAACATTCTTATGCGTTTTACCGACTTGACGTACAGTATTCCGCTTATCCCGTTTGCACTGGTTGTCGTCGCGATATTCGGTAGCGGGTTTTACGTTTCGATAGTGATCATTGGTGCGGTTCTGTGGAGAGGACTCGCTCGCGTTATCCGATCACAGGTGCTCCAAATCAAGGAGCGTCCGTTTATCCTCGCGGCAAAAACGTCTGGCGCGAGCACCCCGTATATAATTTTCAAACACGTCCTTCCGAACGTTGCGCCCATGGGAATTCTATTTCTTGCCCTGGGTACCGGATACGCGATCGTCATCCAAGCTGGACTTGCTTTTCTTGGTGTAACGGACCCGTTCGTCCCGTCGTGGGGGATTATGGTCCGTAACGCCTACGAGTCGGGCATGATGTCGTCGGCACTGTGGTGGTCGCTACCGCCTGGCTTTTTGATCTCTATAACAGTCCTTTCGCTGTTCATGCTTGGCCGTCGATTAGAGTCACAAATCACACAGAATGAGGAGTCCATGATCGCTGAGGCAGGATAACATGTCTGATGACCCACTACTCGAAGTCGAAAACCTCACCGTACAGTACAAGACGAAGGAAGGAATGCTAACAGCTGTTTCAGACGCATCCTTTGCAGTATCCGAAGGAGAGTACTTCGGTGTCGTTGGCGAATCCGGCTGTGGAAAGAGCACGTTGTTACTGTCGATACTCAACGCACTCGATTCGAACGGTCAAGTGACGAACGGAGTGATCCGTTACAAGGGGGAAGAAATCCAGGATCTGTCTGAACAGGAACTGAATCAGCGCATTCGATGGAAAGAGATAGCCTACATCCCCCAGGGGTCGATGAACAGTCTCGACCCGCTTGAAAGAATTAGTACACAGGCTGTACAACTCGCCGGCCTTCATTCCGACCTGAACGAGGAAGAGGCACTAACGAAATTCGAGGAGATGTTCGAAATCGTGGGGATCGATCCGGAACGAATCCACGATTATCCTCATCAATTCTCGGGTGGAATGAAACAGCGAGCAATTATCGCGCTTGCACTGTTTCTCGAGCCCTCTCTCATTATCGCTGACGAACCGACGACAGCACTCGATGTGATTATGCAGGACCAGATCTTCAAGCACATCGACGATATTGTCGACCGAGTTGGGACGAGTATCATGTTGATCACTCACGATATCGCTGTCGTATTCGAATCCTGTGATCGGATGGCTGTTATGCATGGTGGACAGATTGCAGAAGTTGGTCCAGTTACGCGGATAGACAACGAGCCCCACCACCCGTATTCTACGCTGTTACAGGAGGCATTTCCTGACATCCGTGAACCGAACCGAGATTTGAGCGTGATCGAGGGGAAACCGCCCCGACAGATCGGTGAAACCGATTATTGTACGTTCGTCGATCGCTGTCCATGGGCAACAGAGGAGTGTCGAGAAGCGCCTCCACCTCTCGAGAGGGCTGAGGCTGATCGTTCCGATCACTTCGTCTCCTGTTTCAGAAAGGACGACGTTCGCGAAGAGAACGAACAGGGAACCGACGACCGGAAAGCACCCAATCAAAAAAGCGGGAGTTTAGCAAATGACGAGTGACATGCCTCTATTGCAGGTGAAAAACCTAGAAAAGTACTACGATCAGCAGGCTGGGATCGTCGACTGGATCCTTCGAAAAGATTCTGACCCGGTTCAGGCGGTTGACGGCGTCTCTTTCCGTCTGGACGAAAATGAGAGTCTGGGAGTCATCGGTGAGAGTGGATGCGGGAAAACGACACTGATCGAAACCCTCATTGGGCTACACGAACCGACGAGTGGTGAGATCTTATTTAAAGGGACGGACGTTTCTACGTTCGACAAAGGCGACTGGAAACAGTTCCGACGTGAGGTCCAGATGATTTTCCAGGATCCGTTTAACGCGCTCGATCCAAAACTATCGGTTCGTGAAACACTCGAGGAGCAGTTAAAAATCCACGATATCGACGAGAGGGACAGACGAATACGAGACGTACTTGAACAGGTTGAACTCTCTCCCGTAGATAACTACCTCGATAGGCTACCGAAGCAGTTGAGTGGTGGACAGAAGCAACGAGTATCGATTGCTCGTGCACTGATCGTTGAACCGGAACTCATCCTCGCTGACGAACCTGTGTCGATGCTGGACGTTTCGACGCAGGCGGCGATTCTTCAGTTGCTCTCTGATCTGATCGACGACTTTGGGGTTTCGATGGTATACATCTCCCACGACCTTTCGACGGTCTCGTACGTTTGTCATCAGTTGCAGGTCATGTATCTGGGGAGAGTCGTCGAATCGGGAGCAACGGAGGTTGTCTTGAACGAGCCCAAACACCCGTATACGAGAGCACTCCTCTCTGCAATTCCGATTCCCGATTCGGAGGCTGAACGCGAACGCACCGAGCTCCCTGGAACACCCGGTGACCCGATCAATATAGGGAACGGATGTCGATTCAGGGATCGGTGTCCGGACCGAATGGAACTGTGTGACAAGACACCGGAATCGTATGCTCTATCGACAGATCATCACGTTGCCTGTCACCTCCACTCCGAGCACGACGACCAAGGCGACCTGAATGCGGTTTCATCGAGTGGCGACGTAGCGAACGGCCAGTCCATCTCTGCTGGCGAAGGGGGTGACGAACTGTGAGCAAAGTTCGATTCTTCTTAAAGCGAATTACGCAGACCGTTTTCCTGCTGTGGCTCGTACTGACGTTTCTCTTCTTCCTCTTCCGCTTGATGCCGGGTGATATTTCCGATATACTCCTGTATCAGGGTGCGGACCCGGATACGGTTGCCGAATTTGAAGAGTCGTGGGGTTTGAACGATCCGCTCTACGTCCAGTACTTCCAATATATCTACAATTTCATCCTGCTAGAACCAGGATATTCAGTACAGACGAACGAACCCGTCTGGGACTTCGTAAAGATGAATATCTTCAACACGTTCATCCTTGCGGCTCCTGCAATTACGCTTGCATATATCCTGGGCGCGGTCATTGGGACGGTAACTGGAACCAAACGCGGCGGAAAATTGGAAAAGTTCGTCCCCGTTCCATTACTCACGATTGGCGCCATTCCGGAGTTCTTCCTGGCAATTTTGATGATTATTGTCTTCGCCGGCTTTTTGGGATGGTTCCCGACCTCCTCGATGATCGACCCGGCTGTTGCGAATCAGTACAGCGACGATCCGTGGTGGCGAATCTACTTTACCCAGTCGTTCGCGATGCACTTTGTACTCCCGTTCACGACAGTCGTTTTGCGCTATCTCTTCCTCCCATCGCTCATCATGCGGACGAGCGTCGTTGAGGTACTTGGTCAGGACTTCATATTCTACAAACGAGTTACTGGCCTTCCGAAGAGCGCACGTCTAAAATCAATTGCAAAACACTCCAGCCTACCAGTAATAACGCTGTACCCGATCTCGATGGCACGTGCTATCGGTGGGCTCGTACTCATCGAAACCGTGTTCAATTGGCCAGGGATGGGGTATGCACTGGTTCAGGCGGTTCTCGCGCGTGACTTCGCGACAGTTCAATTCGTATTTTTCGTTATCGCGGCATTCGTTATCGTGGCTAATTTCGTTATTGACATCTTCTACAGCGTCATTGACCCACGTGTTAGTCTCGACGACTAACGACCTACTACCATCGTCCGTTTTCCCTGAACTCTTCTTCGAATCGACGCGGTTACGCTTTCCCGGGAGTATGCTTTACGACGCCTCGTTCAGAGCCTCGATCAGGTCATCGAGGCTGACCACGTCGGCGTACTTCATGTCCATATCGAACAGCGAGACCTCGTGAGAGACCTGTGACCGGTCGGCCACACACTCCTCGGGAACGATCACTCGATAGTTGAGCGAGAACGCGTCGACGACCGTCGCGCGAACGCATCCGGAGGTTGTCATGCCGGTCACGATCACGGTGTCGACGTTCGAGTAGTTGAGCATACTCTCGAGTTGCGTCCCGAAGAAGACACTCGGCTTGTACTTCTCGAAGACGACGTCGTCTTCGGTGGGTGAGAGTTCGGTGGTGAGCTCGGTCATCTCCTCGGTCTGGTTCGCTTCGCCCCACTGGCCTGCCTCGACGCGGTGCTCTCCCTTGAGAGACCGCGAGTAGTATCCGCGGACCCCACGCTCGCTCGCTTCCTCCATCAGTCGAGCGATTGCACTCGCTGCGGGCTGTCCGGTCTCTGCGTAGCCGTTGGGATAGTCGTCCTCGACGAACTCGCGGGTCATGTCGACGACGAGAACGGCGATGTCTTCGCCGAGACCTATCTCGCCACCGAACTCTGCCTTGTCGACCATCGTCTGTCGGTCCTCCTCGGGAACGACGTCCGGAACGTACATTGGGTGACTCGCTCGCCTCCAATTACTTATACTTGTCTTTTGGACGACACAGACGGGTACTATAGAAGAGTTTATGCGATATTTTTTCAACTATATCTTATTTGAATGTACACTAATCCACTTAGTAACTCATCAGCCTGATTGGAATCTCCAACAGAATTTGAGAGGTTGATAGCCACTAAATATGGCTTTAGTGAACCGCTGTACAGCGTCGGGATGAAGTGTCTCGAAGTCGTCCTGATATCGGTTAATCGATTTGTTTCCGTCGGATTCCTCGAGGAGGCACTCACGATTGTTCCATCATGACGCTTCGAGCGACAGGATTCTACACGGTAAGTCGCCGCCGTCTAGTGATTCACTAGAGGGCCCCAAATATGAAAGATATTCAAACTAAGCCCGATAATCGAGGTAGGGACAATGTGATTTCTGGAAAGAGTATTAAGAGAATAAGCACTCCCACTAATGGGAAATAAAATGGTAGAATACTACGCATAATTTCGGATAGTGGGACTCCTGTAACCTTTTGTAGAATAAACAGAATAATCCCAAATGGTGGAGTGAGCAACCCGATCATCAATGTAAGTATCATTATAATACCAAAATGAATCGGGTCGATACCAGCAGAATGAATAATGGGGAGTAAAACAGGTACGAGGATTGTAATGGCTGCAATTGTTTCCATCATCAGCCCTATGATTAATAAAATCGCAACTAGGAGCAGAAGTGTTGGTAATGGATTAGTGGTTATCCCGGTTACAAAATCTGAAAGAACGTGTGGTATCTGTGCTCGTCGAACCATGAAACTGTATAGAAATGCGGCGGTTATGATGAAAAGAAGGGCCGCAGTTGTTACAAACCCCTCGTAACTCACCTGAAGAAATTCTTTGAGAGACGGCGAGTCGTAAAATACGAAGCCAATAAGTAGCGTATAGAACAGGGCCACAGCCCCTGCTTCGGTTGCAGTGAATAGTCCCAGCATAATACCACCGATAATCAGAATTGGAGCCCCCAAGGCGGGTGCTGCTCGCTTAAATGTCTCCAGAATCCGATTGATCGACCACGATTCGCCTCTTTCGAACCCCTTCTTGTGTGCATAATATGTACACATTAATAACAAAACTGATGCTAGTATAAGTCCTGGCACAACTCCAGCAATAAATAAAGCACCAATTGACTCTTCTGCCATAATCCCATAAAATATTACTGGTATACTTGGTGGGATAATTGGACCAATAATCGAAGAAGATCCAGTTACTGCAACGCTGTACCCCTCGTCATAACCTCTCTCCTTCATTGCATTGAATTCAATCACACCAAGCCCAGCAGCATCTGCTTGTGCTGCTCCAGACATACCGGAAAAAATTACGCTCGCTACAACATTAACGTGTGCAATCCCTCCACGAATCGACCCAACCAGAGCTTCTGAGAAATCAAATATGGAGGTAGTCATACCGAACATATTCATGTACAAACCAGTCATGAGGAATAATGGGACGGCAAGTATGATGAAATTGTCTAAGCTAGTTACCATCTGGTGCATAATTAATTGAGGCTCGAACGAGATTAGAGGAGAGAACATCAATAGAAGACAGGTAAGCCCCATAGCGAACGCTACTGGTACACCAATAATATAGAGAGCTAGTAAGATACCGATGAATAAGAGTGCTAGAAGGAGGTCCGGCGACATATTATTGATCTCCCTCTGATGCAATATTCACGAAGACTACCGTGTCAAGCTCCTTTTTAATCATGATTATATATAGGTCCCGGAGAACATAGAGGCTCATCATGCCTGCGCCAACTATACCTGAGAGGGCTAGCCACTCTCGTGTAAACGGTGGATATTGTGGTAAAATGTGGAACTGTGATCCGATATTGTACGTGAAAGATTGGACACCTCCTACGATCAGAACGAATAAGAAAATAAGGATGAGAACTCGAGAAACTATAGCGAGCAATTTTGTTATTGACTTTGGCAATCTTTTTAGAACGTAATTGATACGAACATGTTCCCGATCTCGACTGGCTAACCCTGCACCAATAAATGTTGTAATTATCATAAGGAATTGTCCAAGGCTTGCGGTCCAAATAAAGTTCATTCCAATTTCAGTCAGTATCAACCTATTGAAGACTTGGAGTCCAACTGATGCGCACATCAGTCCGAACAAAACCATACTGACTGACTGTATTGATAAATCAATGCCTCTTTTCACTTTATATGCTCTATTTCTCATATCTTAACTTTATGTAGGTTATTTTTATTAAATAATATGAATAAGTAGTTAATTATATGCTTGTGATTTCATCGAAATCTCCGTCATATGTCCCGTCATTGAACATCTCATTAATTTCGTCAAGGGCTATTTGTCTCATCTCATCATACTCTGGTTCTACGAGAGTCATCCCCTCGTCCTCTAATTCATCAATTATTTGTTCTTCTTCTGCCTGAATTTGTTCATTTAGATCGGACACTGCCTGTGCTGTCTCATCTGCTACAACCTCTTGGTCGGTCTCGGAGATCTCGTTCCAGAACTCAGTATTTACGACAAACCATGCCGATTGAGCAACGTGTGCTGAAGTCATAAGATAATCTTGAACTTCGTGTAGTTGTAGGGCTGATATATCGTGAACGGGGTTTTCTTGTGCAGTCACAATGCCTTGTTCAAGGGCACTATATATTTCGTTAAAAGCAACGGTAGTAGGGTTCACATCAAACTCAGAAAAAATACGAACCCATTCCTCGACTTCAGGTAATCGCATATCTAATCCCGCTAAGTCGCTTGGCGTTTCGATGGGATTATTTGCAGTCATTAGCCGTTGTCCACGATAAATTGGCCCACTCAACACTAATGAGCTATATTCTTCCCTGTACTCTTCTTGAACCCCTTCAATTGTATCTGAAAAAAATGCTTCTTCTTGTTGATCCCAGTCTTCGAAGAGAAATGGACATTCTACCCAAAATGCTTGTGGTGCGTGTTGAACAATCCACATTGAACCGATGAGCATTCCATCGATTGCCTGAATTTCGGTTTGTTCTAGCAGCTCCATCTCCCCATCCAACTGCTCTTCAATAACTAAATCAACGTCACCATCTGTCTCGTCGTATATACTCTCGGACCACTCGATGAACCGCTCATTAAGAACGTGTCCAGGTGCGAAACTCGTTCCAATAATACCTTCAACAGTTCCATCACTATCTCCTAGACATCCTGCTAGGGCACCAATGGTAGAAATTCCAGCTATTCCACTTGCTTTTTGAAGTGCGCGACGTCTAGTATAGGTATTGTTACCTTTCCGCATGCATTACATTCTCTCATAGTATAATAAAAAGCTTCTGGCACTTTCAAGTTCATCAACTTATCCATATAAGGGTGCGGTTGATTCATCGTATCTACTGAATGTCTGTGTGCATCCAATCGTATGACTGCTATGAGATCGATGTGATAGCGGTTCAGTGTCGTATCCGGGTAAACTGAATTGCTTCTATACTGCTCCGTTGCGAGGTCATCTAATCCTCCTCTCAGGCGTTCACTCCACTGTTCTTCGTGAGACTTGTAGGGAATTGGACGCCGTCTTGCGATATGAAGTCAAAGCGACCGACCGTACGGCAGTGTAAGAATCTTGCCAAGCAGCACGTAGACGACCCGGACGAACCCGCTGCGCCCGACGGCGCCAGCGGGTTCGCCGAGTGGGCTCAGATCGCGTTGATCCTCCTGCATGCGGAACTCGACAAAAACCTCCGCGAGACTGAAGCGTGGTTTAACGACTCTAAAGCCGTCTGCGAAGAGCTCAATCTTGACAGCGCTCCCGATCATACCACACTCTGTCGGTGGGAACAGAAATTCGAGATGCGTGAGCTTCGCAGCCTGCTCCGCCGCAGCGCGGAGCAGGCTGGCTGGAGTGGTGTCGCCGCCATTGACGCGAGTGGCTTCCAGCGTGATCAGACCAGCTACCACTACCGCAACCGTGCGGGATTCTCGTTCCACAAGCTGAAGACCACGATTTTGGTCGATACGGACTCACTAGCGATCAGAGATGTCCATTACACAACCAAGCGCAAGTGGGATGGACATGTCGGGTTGCAGGTCTATCGGCGCAACGCCGAAGACCTGCAAGCATTCCTTGCGGATGCGAACTATTCGTGGTCTGACCTTCGAGAGGAGTGTCGCGCTGGCGCGACACGACCAGTAATCAAGCACAAGGAGCACAATGGCCTGAAGAAGGCCCACAACGCCCGACTTGACGATGACGTCTACCACCAACGGACAATGAGTGAGACAGCTTTCTCGTTGCTGAAGGATGACGGTGAGAAGTTACGCTTCCGGAGCTGGCACGGCCAGTTCCGGGAGCTGACCCGAAAGTGCATCGTACATAACCTGTCGCAGGCAGCGAGTTAGAGCTCGCCGCCAGCTCCTTCTCTGGACATATCTGCCAGAGGCATCGCCGTCATCCACCTACGGATTCTCGCAAAGTAACATAATGCTGATGGTTGCAGGCTCAACGATCCTTGCTCTATCTCCATCGTCCGAATTTCAAAACAGGACTCTCAGGCCATCTAGCGGCATTAAGACGAATATCATAAATTCAATACTGTCGCCTTCTTGCGTTCAACAGAGCATTCTATACTCTGTTTTGTCTGCACTCTCCACTGTTGGGTGGCGTTTAATTCTACTCTCTAACCTTAATTCAATAATATCTATGGATGTTAAATGTTGCCATGGAACTAAGACGGTTGAGTTTGAATACGACGTACATATGTCCGAACAGGAAACTCGACGATCGTCTATCGGACTTCGATCAGAACTCGAGGAAGACGAACTCGTGGAGGCGATCGGGCTCGACGACGAGGAGTGGGCGTGGCGAAAAGAATTCGTCGGATTCGACGGGGACGATGAAGCGAATTTGACGGAATTGACTGAGTTGTTCGAGACGATCGCAGACGAGTTTACCAGGACGTTCTACGAGCACCTCACGTCGTACGACGAGACGACGGACGTCCTCGGGCGGTCCGACCGTTCGCTCGAACAACTGAAAGAGACGCAAGCTCAGTATCTTCGGAGTCTGGGTGCGAACGCGTACGATACTGGTGCCGATCCGGGCTACGGGGGTGACTATTTTCGCCAGCGAGCAGTGGTCGGCAAACTTCACAGCATGCTCGAGATGCCACAGAAACACTACATCGGCACGTACATGCTCTACCACGAGGTGCTCATCACGGAGTTGTTCGACCGATTCCTCGAGGATCTCGAGGTAGACGATCCCGACACAGCGGCGGTGACAGATCGGTCGATGGAGCTTCGAGAGAACATTCTCTCCGTACTTCGGATCACGAACCTCGACCTCCAGGTTGCGATGGACACGTACTTCGAGAGTGAGGCCAAGAGCATCTGGGTCGATGCACTCAACGAAATGATCAACCCGGTGATCGTGATCGACGAGGAAAGCGAGGTGCTGGTGTTCAACGATGCAATAGAGGACTTACTGGGAATTTCGAAACAGGAGGCAGAACGGATGGAGATGTGGGAAATCTTTCGGACGAACGAGACCCACGGAACGAAAGAAACGGTCATCGAATCCGTTCTCGAGACCGGCGAGCCGGTACGGGATCTCGAAACGCAGATCGAAAACCATCGGGGTGAAACGCTCGACGTTAATTCGGCAAGCGTTCCAATGTACGACGAAAACGGGGACTTGCAGGGCGCTGTGGGCGTGTTCCGGGATGTTACTGAACTCCGAGAGAAGGAACGAGAGCTGTCGGAGACTCGCGAACGAGTGACCAACGAGGTCAACTCGCTCGCTCGCGATCAGGTGACGACGTCGGATGAATTGACAGAGACCATGGACGACCTCGAGGAGCGTGTCACCGAGCAAGTCGAGATGGCAAACGAGATGAAAGAGGAACTCCAGGAGTACAGCGCGACTATGGACGATGTCGCGGCCAGTGCAGAGGAGGTCGCAGCGGCTGCCAGAGAGTCACAGCGGCTCGCTCGATCAGGTCTCGAGACGAGTTCGGACGCGAAAGATGGAATGGATGCCGTCGTACAGAGCGTCGACGAGTTACTGGAGACGGCAGAGCAGTTGTCCGACCGGACCGCTGAAATCGACGACATCGTCGACGTCATCAACGACATCGCCGACCAGACCAATATTCTGGCGCTGAACGCGAACATCGAAGCGGCACACGCCGGTGACGCTGGCGACGGGTTCGCGGTCGTCGCGGACGAAGTCCAGTCGCTGGCCACCGAGACGAAAAATCATACGAAGCAGGTCAGAGCTCAGATCGAGGAGGTCAAACAACAGGCCGACGAAACCGCCAGTGAGGCCGGCAAAACGACCGACCGAGTCACCGAAGCGAGCGAGAACGTCGAGGCGGCGTTCGAGTCGTTCGAGGAAATCGCGTCTGCCGTCGAGGAGGCTGCCGACGAGGTCGAGGCGATCGCAGCGGCTAACGACAAACAGGCCGACAGCGTCGATGCGATGGTGACGATGGCGGAGTCGTACGCGGAACACTCCGAGGCGGCACTCGAGGCCGTCGAAACGACGAGGCGGGTCGCCGAGACGCAAGCGGAGACGGCCCAACAGATACAGACGCGTATCGGCGACTTTGCCGACGAAATGGACCGATGAGTTACCTCACGTAAGCTTCCGGTGCTGACAAGGTCCTGTGGGTGTCTGTGAGCCCGTCTCGTGATATCGAATTTCATGGAGGTGTCCGTATCGACAGCCTGATTTGTGGGGTCGGCTTACCTGGGTTACATGTCTTCGTTGCGTCGTCGTCTCTTCGCTGTGTGGCGTGAAACGTTCTCGCTTTCGTGGCCCGTCGCGATCCAGGAGACGCTTTCGACGCTGATGCGGACTGTCGACATTATCATAACTGGACTCTTTTCTCCAGCAGCGGTCGCAGCAGTCGGTATCGCTGACCTGTACGCGCAGATCCCGATGCGGATCGGGTCGGGGTTGGGGGCTGGTGCGATCGCCCTCTCGAGTCAGGATACGGGACGCGGGGCGGAACTGACGCGTGACAAAGCCGTCACGCAGGCGGTTGCACTCGGGTTCGCGACCGGACTGCCGCTTGTGCTTCTGGGGTATCTGTTCGGCGATCTCGCCATCGCTATCCTCGGGTCTGCCCCCGACGTCGTCCAGATTGGGGGTCTCTACCTGATGATCGTCTTCGCGGCGTCGCCGATGCGAATCGTTGCACTGACGGGATCGCGTGCGCTCCAGGGGACTGGCGACACAGTTACGCCGATGTACATAAACGGCGTGTCGAACGCGTCGAACATTCTGCTTTCGGTCGTGCTCGGCCTCGGTTTCTGGGTCGTTCCCCAGTTCGGTGTCGTCGGCGTCGCACTGGCGACGGCGATCAGTCGGACGGGCGAGGCGTTGTTGATGGTTCTCGCAATCGCGAGCGACCGGACGACTGTCGGCTACGCGTGGTCGACGGATTCGACGATTGCAACTCAGCTCGTCGCGGTTTCCGTCCCAAATATCGCGGAAGGAATGACGACGTCGATCGTGAGCTATCCGTTCAACGCGTTGCTTTTGACCTTCGGGACGGAGGTGAACGCCGCCTACCACATCGCGCGGCGAATCTACCACCAGACGACCGGGCCGCTGTACCGGTCGTACAGCGTCGCGTCGAGTATCATCGTCGGCCAACAACTCGGTGAAGGCGATCCAGAGCGAGCCCGGTTTTCGGGACTTTCGATCGCGGCGTTTGGCGTGTTAACTCTCGGTGCGGCTGGGCTCGGATTGATCGGCTTCGCCGAATACCTCGCGACGCTGTTCTCGAACGATCCGACGACTATCGAGTACGCAACAGACTTCACGCGGGTGTTCGGTGTGATGCTGTTTTTCGTCGGGATCTTTTTCCCGATCGCCGGCGCGTTACGCGGGGCCGGCGATACCAGAACGCCGTTTTACGCCCGCCTCACCGGGTCGTTCGGGTTCATGCTTGGGTTTTCCTACATCACGAGCATCGTTCTCGGCTACGGCCTGTACGGCGTCTACGCAGGAATGGCGCTTACCTACGTCTGGTGGGCACTCGTCGTCTCTGTTGGCTTCCTGTGGGGCGGCTGGGCGGACAAAGCGGAGGCGATGATCGCGGAGCGTGCCTCGTCTTCGGATTGATTGCGAGCCGAAATGTCGCCGTGGAGGTACTTTCTGGTTGACCTGTTGTCAACCTTTTCTGTCGTATTATAACAGTTGTGCCGTCGTGTCAGGACTGCTGGGCCGTTTTGATCTCGATGAGATAGTCGAACGGATCACGGACGTAGACGGCTGGCGCTCGCCCAGTCGCACCGAGGGGATTCCCGTCGCGCTCGATTTCGATGTCGGCCTCCTCGAGTCGTTCTCTGACCTCCTCGATCGATTCCTCGACGACGATCGCGAAGTGGTCGAACCCTTTTCCGTCGGGTGGGGAAAACGATTCCACGGGTCGAACGTGCAGAATGCACCGCTCGTTCAGCCGGAACGAGAAGATGGTTCGCTCGCCGTCTCTGTACCGATCGAGGTTCTCCGGCTCGAATCCCAATCCGTCTCGATAGAACGCGACCGCTTCGTCGACGCTCCCGGTCGGAATCCGGATGTTGACGTGGTCGATGTCTGAAACGTCCATGGCTACCGTTAGGACCTCGAGCCAAAAAAACGGGCGGTTGCGGCAGGATGGGCTACTGACCGATCGGCTCGACGAGAATCGTCTGGTCGAACGGATCGGTCGAACGACGAAACCGGGTGTCGGTATCAGGAACTGATACCGAGATACTGATCGAGAATCTGTTGATTCTCTTCGAGGTCGGCGGAGGAGCCCTCGTAGACGACTTCCCCCTGGTTGATTACGTAGTGGGTGTCCGAGACCTCCATCGCGACCTGTACGTTCTGTTCGACGAGCAAGATCGTGATTCCGCTCTCGTTTAATTCCTTTATCGTCTCCTCGACTGATCGAACGATGTACGGTGCGAGGCCTTCGGTCGGTTCGTCGAGCATCAGGAGCTCTGCACCGCTGACGAGCGCACGGGCTATCGCGAGCATCTGTTGCTCACCGCCGCTCATCTCGCTGCCGAGGCTCTGTTCGTTCTCCTGGAGGTTTTCGAACATCCCGATGATGGTGTCGATATCTCGAGCCCGGTCGTTCCCGGCGGCGACCTGTGCGACCTCGAGGTTCTCTCGGACTGTGAGTCCCGGGAATACGCGACGTTCTTCGGGGACGTACGCGATCCCCTGGCTGATGGTTTCGTCGTTGCTGAGCTCCGTGACATCGGTTCCGTCGAACTGGATGGTGCCGGCGATCTCGGGGACGTTCCCGAGAATACTCTCGAGTGTCGTCGTCTTTCCAGCGCCGTTGCGTCCGATTAGCGAGACGACTTCGCCCCGACCGACCTCGAAGTCGATCCCCCGAAGGACCTGTCCGAGACCGTATCCGGCGACGAGGTCTTCGACCGACAGCAACACCTCGCCGTCTGTCCGGTCTGACTCCCGTCGGTCGTGACTGGATTCACTCATCGGTGTGCCCTCCGAGGTAGGCATCTTGAACCTCTTGATTGTCCGCGATTTCGTCCGGCGTTCCGTCTGCGAGGATCTGTCCCTGATGGAGAACGGTTATCTGATCCGAAAGCTGCATCACGAGTTCGACGTCGTGTTCGACGAGGATCACGGTTGCGTCCGCCAGAACGTCCTCGATGAGCTCGATCGTCTCGTGTTTTTTGTCGATACTCATCCCGGCGGTGGGCTCGTCGAGCAACACGAGTTTTGGATCGGTTGCGAGGACGATTCCGATCTCGAGTTTGCGACGGTCTCCGTAGGATAAGTTCTGTGCGGGGATCTGAGCCTGGTCCTCGAGGCCGATCTGTTCGAGAATCTCCCTCGTCTGTTCGTCGATCGATCCGTGCGATCCTGCTTTTCGGATGAGAGTATCGACCTTCGAGAGCGAGCCATACTGGATGGCCTGGGTAGCGAGTCGGACGTTTTCGAAGACCGTGAGGCCATCGAGGACGCTCGTGATCTGGAACGATCGGGCGATTCCTTCGTGGACGAGCTCGTCGGACTCGAGGTCGGTGATATCCTCGTCCTCGAAGTATATCGATCCTGCAGTCGGTTCGCGACCGCCGGTGATCAGGTCCAGGAGGGTCGTCTTTCCGGCCCCGTTCGGGCCGATGATGCTGTGGAAATCCCCCTCACTGACGGAGAGGTCGACGTAGTCGACGGCGACCAGTTCACCGTACAACTTCGCGAGTCCCTCGGTTCGGAGGATCGCTGATCGTGCTGTGGTGTCGGTACTCGCCGCGGATCGATCGGTCTCTGATTGATCTGTCGCTGCCATCAGTCTTCACCTTTCGTTGAAACGTCGGTCTGTGCAGTGCTGTCCCCTGTGCCGGGCGAATCGCTCTGGTACCGGCCCCAGTATGCCTGGAGGCTCGCCGGGATGGATACCAGTCCGCGCGGGATGAAGATGACGAAGAGGATGAACAACGCACCGAGCAGGAGCCGCCAGGACTCGATGTATCCCGAAAGCCAGTCGGAGAAACCAACGAACACGCCGGCTCCGATCATCGGACCGTACAGCGTTCCGGTTCCACCGAGGACGACCATCAGGATCAACTCCCCGGAGACGAGCCAGTGGAACAACGCGGGTGCGGCGTATCCCTGAACGACTGCGTACAGGCCGCCTGCGAGTCCGGCCAGCGCACCGCTGATCGTGAAGGCGCGGAGTTTGTATCCGCGAACGTCGTATCCCATGAACTCGGTCCGTTTTTCGCTCTCTTTGACCGAACGCAGGACGCTTCCGAACGGTGCGTTCATCAGCGTTCGCGCCAGGAGATACGAGACGACGACCAGTATCAGGACGAAGTAGAAGTAGAGGTCGTTACCGGTGAGAAGCAATGGCTCGACGCCGACCTGAATGTTGTCGAAGTTGACGCCCACCCCTGCGAGACCGAACTCGCGTTCGGCACCGAATAGGCCGTTGGAACCGCCGGTGAAGTCGAACTTGTAGACGCCTTCGTAGAACAGCTCGGCGAATCCGAGCGTGATCAGGATGAAGTACGGTCCAGTGACTTTGATCGAGAGGTGGCCGACGACGATTGCGACGAGCGTACAGAGGAGTATCGTCGCTGCGAGTGCGACGAATATCGAGGGCGTCACGTGGATGAAGATGAGCATCGAGGTGTACGCCCCGAGCCCGTAGAATAGGGCGTGTCCAAGCGAGATGAGACCCGTATATCCCATCACGAGATCTAAGCTCAGCGCGAGCAACGCCCAGATCATCAGCTCTTGCATGAGGGAAACGTAGTACGCCGAGTAAAGAGTGTCAGCCCCGAACGGAACGAGTGCTAACACTGCGACTGCGCCGATCCCTAGATACCGTCTAGTCTGGGGCTCTAACACGCCACCGCGAATGCCAGAGAGGAAGTCAGTGTCACCGCTTGGAACTTCCCAGTGTGGGTTTCCGAACAGCCCCTGTGGTTTGAGGAGCAAGACGGCGATCATGATCAGGAAGATTTCGACGCCGGAGAGAAACGGGAGGTACGTCGACATGAAGCTCTGTAAGATACCGACGAGCAACGCACCGATGACGGCGCCTTTGAAGCTTCCGAGACCGCCGATAACCACGATGACGAACGCCGGAATGATGATGGAGTGACCCATATCGAGGTCGACGCTCTGGTATGCACCGAGTGTGACGCCACCGATACCGGCGAGTGCCATCCCGAACCCGAACAGCAGGGTGTAGTATCGGTTGATGTCGATTCCCAGATCACCGACCATCTTTCTGTCCTGCGATCCGGCCCGGATAATCAGCCCGAACTTCGTGTAGTTCAGCAGTGCCCAGGTCGCAGCGACGAGGACGGCACCGAACGCGATGACGAAGAGGTTGTACATCGAATAGCTGAACCCGAGTATCTCGACGGTTCCAGACAGCGACGGCGGTGGTGGCACGAACTTACTATCCGTTCCCCAGATCAGTCGCCGCGCGTCGTAGATGATCAGGAGAAACCCGAAAGTCACCAGCGCTTGATCGAGGTGGCCACGACCATACAGCGGACGGAGCGCGAATCGCTCTATGAGCATCCCGATCAGGCCGACCACGATCGGGGCGAGGAGTAACGCGATCCAAAACCCCGTCCCCGTTCCGAGCGCGACGATAATCGAGAAGGCCAGATACGCACCGAGTGCGAAGACTTCCCCGTGGCTGAGATTGAGGACGTCCATCACGCCAAAGATGATGGACAGCCCAGCAGCAGCTAACACGTAGATCATTCCGATAACGATACCGTTCAACATCATTTCAAATAACAACGAGACTGATATCATGTATTATCCTTCTGTGGTCATTGATGGTATTGGTTCGTGATCTATGCGGCCGTCCGCTCGGGGGGTGTTGGCTGACGTGAGCGATCGACGAACATTACATCTCACAGTTGCCGGAACAGTCCGGCGTGGTCTCTTCAGGCGGAATTTCGCTCAGGATGTTGAGTTCGGTCATCTCGGCGTCCTCGTCCGGAAGAACGATTTCCGACGGCCACACGGGGTTTGCCGACTGGTGATCGCAGTCTCGGAAGTGAGTCGTTCCGAGGATCGTCTCCATCTCCACATCGGGGAGAACGTCTTTGACCTCGCTGGGGTTCGACGTCCCGGCTTCCTGAATACCGCGGGCAGTCATTCGGACCGCTTCGTATCCGACTCGAGAGAACGCGTCGGGCAGTTCGTCGTGCATCTCCTCGTAGTGGGAGACGAACTGCTCGTTGTCCCCGACTTCGAGGTCGGCATCGTACAGCGCCGCGCTGTACGTGTCGGCGACGGCGGGTCCGAGGGCGTTCCGAACGACCCTGGCGAAGTTCGCCGTGCCGATGATGTCGACGTCGTCTTTGAGGCCGGCGCTGTCCGCCTGCCCGATGAAGTCGATCAGGTCGCCTCCGGTCAGTGGAATTGCGAGGACGTCCGCGTCGGAATTCGAGATCTGACTGATGTACGGGCCGAAATCGTCGGTCCCCAGTGATGGAACCGTTGCGCCGATAATCTCGACGTCCTCTCCCTCGAGACTCGCTTCGATCTCTTCGACTGCCGAGTTACCGTACGCGTAGTCCGCGGTATGGATCCAGACGTTCTCGTACCCTTCCTCGAGAATCCACTCGGAGAGACCACTCGCCTGTTGGGCGGTGTTCGTCTCGTTTCTGAACGTGTACGCGTTGCACTCCTCTTCGGTGAGTTCCATCGCAGCACCGCCTGACGTGTAAATAACCTCTTGGCTGGCGGCGTACTCCGAAATCGCGAGGGCGACAGCCGAGTTGACTGCACCGACGATATACTCGGCTTCGTCTTCTTCGACCACGCGCTGGGCACGTCTTCGACCGACCGACGGTTCGGTTTCGGTGTCTTCGTACACCGCTTCGATTTCGAAATCGAACTCGTCGGATTCGTTGATGTACTCGACTGCCGTTTCGGCACCCTGTCGCTGTGGTCCGCCCTGTGGACTGAACCCGCCACTGACCGGAGAGAGCACTCCGAACGTGACCGTTCCGATCTCACCGTCGTCGCCACCATTCCCGTTTCCGCCACCGTTACCGTTGTCTTCAGTTTCCGAGACACATCCTGCGAATCCGGCGACACCAGCAACCCCGGTAGCTTGCAGGAGACGCCGCCTGCTGACGTTACGGCCGTCTATCTCAGCCCGTTCCCCATGTGAGTCATTTGGACGCATACGCGTTCGGTAGTTTCCCACCAATATAAATCCGGGGGATAATACATGGGATGTTTGATTCGGTTATATTCGGTGGTTCCTGGCAAATCTCGAGTAAGTCCCAGTAGGGATATAACACACTAAGTCTGTTATTACATCCGTTCCCCTGAAGATATCAAAACTCCCTGTCTGGATAATAGCGGAATATTTTTCCGTTTGTTGGGTGCTGTCTGAACAATATTTATGATGGTCTCGGCACCCAGTCTGAAGACCCGATACGGTCTACTGTACGTCGGTACAGCGAGCAGTATGAGTCCACTCACGGGCTCCGTAAAGGGCACACCAACAACACGCTATGGCCACGGCTGCGATCCGTTGGTCTCGACCGTCGAAGTACTGGGCTGGCCACAACGTGAGCTCACTGAAAAAACGTAAATCCGAGGCCCCCGAACATCCGCTCGATGACAACTGAGATACGACAGCGTGACGTCGTTATCGTCGGGGCCGGCATGGCCGGGCTCGTCGCCGGTGTTCGTGCGACAGAACTCGGTGCCGACGTATGCGTCCTCGAGAAGGGAACGCGTCCAGGTGGATCGATGTATCTCTCTGCCGGTCTGATCTGGTCGTACGAGACGATCGACGACGCACGAGAGAACGTTCCTCGTGGCGATCCCGAACTCCAACGAACCATCGTCGAGGGGCTCGATCCAGCCTTCGACTGGCTCGAGTCTCTGGGTGTGACCGTTCGCGAACCGCCGGTCGAGTTACCGACTGGCGAGACGGTCGTCGCACCGACTCCCGGCGCTAACTGCGGAAAGATCGAGCCGGAAGCGTTCACGGACCGCCTGCGAACGCGGATCGAAGACGGCGGCGGCGAGGTTCTCGTCGAAACGCCGATGCGGTCGCTTCGAACCGACGGGAACACGGTAGTCGGTGTCGACGCGACGACCGCTGACGGTGAAGATCTCGAGATCGAGGCCGACGCCGTCGTCCTCGCTACTGGCGGGTTCCAGGGGAACGAACGGCTTCTTCAGGAGTACGTGACGCCGGCGATCGAAAACCTCTGGCTCCGAGCGAATCCGTGGAGCACAGGCGACGGGCTGACGGCCGCACGAGACGTCGGTGCGAAGACGACCGGCGGAATGGAGACATTTTACGGTCACAACCTCGCCGCGCCACCGGCGAACGTCACACCGGACCGGTATCTCGAGTTGACCCAGTACTACGGACCCTTCGCCGTCGCGATCGACGAACGCGGCGAGCGATTTACCGACGAGTCGGAGTCAGACCTCGAGCACACGCTGGCACAGGATACGGCACACGAGGCCGACGGCCGCGCGTACTACGTCTTCGATAGCGACCTCTACGACGACGAGGTGTTTAGCATGGGTCACATCGGGACGATCGTCGAGCGATCGGCCGATCGAGGAGCCGAGGTGATCCGCGCCGACTCCCTCGAGGCGTTCGAGGAGAAACTGTACGCTGCAGGCGTCGACGGTACGAACGCGGTCGAAACGCTCGACGAGTACAACGAGGCAGTTCGGACGGGGTGTGGCGACCGACTCGATCCGCCGCGAACGGATTACCAGCGTCCCGTCGACACGCCGCCGTTTTACGCCGTGGCCGTCCAGCCCGGCATTACGTTTACGATGGGCGGACTCCACGTCGACGAGGGCGGTCGCGTCCTCGACGAACGCAGGAGTCCGTCGACGCTTTTCGTCGACGAGGGCCACGACGAATCGGTCGAAAGCGAACCGATCACAGGTCTGTATGCGGCTGGCGTGGACATCGGGAACGTAAACAACCGTCACTACATGGGCGGACTCGCGAACGCGCTCGTGATGGGTCGACGCGCAGTAGAATCCGCTGTTGACGACCGAGTCGAGTAACCGTCCTTTCGAAAACCGAGGCGAGTGGATCGCCCGTCGCTATAGATCGGTTCCGCCCGCCGGTTCGTCCGCACCGCGGATCGAGAGGCCGCTGTCGGCCTCGATAATCGCTCCCGTCGACGCGCGGCTGTTTTCTTCCGACCCGAGCAGTACGTAGTAGCCGGCGTACTCCTCGGCTTCAGGGATACGCAGTGGATACCGCTCGTCGATCTCGTCGGGATCTGCTGCGCTCTCTCCCTGCCCGAGGGCCTCGACGCCCGAGAGGTTCGTCGGACTGTACCCCGGTGCGACCCCGTTGACGCGAATCTTCGGAGCGAGCTCGTACGCCAGCTCCCGAATAATCCCCGCGATCGCGTGTTTCGAGGGCGTGTAGACCATGCCGCCCGTCGCCGGATAGAAACTCGAGTACGACGCCGTAAACACCATACAGCCCTCCGTCTTCAGCAATTCCGGAAGTGCCGCTTTCGCGCCGAGCATGTAGCCGAGTACGTTTACCCGGAACACCTCCTCGAACGCCGTCTCCAGTTCGTCCGGCTCGAGGTCGGCCAACTGGACGACCTTATCGAAGATGCCGGCGTTGCCGACGAAGATATCTAACTTGCCGAACTCCGAGACCGTCTCCGCGACGGCACGCTCGTTGTCTTCCCACTCGGAGACGTCGCCCTGGACGGCGTGGACTGTGTCGCCGTACTCCTCGTTCAACGCGGTGACTCGGTCGCCGTCGAGTTCGAGTACTCCGACTGTCGCGCCCTCTTCGACGTAGCGGTCCACGACGGCCCGACCGATGCCGGAACCACCGCCAGTGATGAGCGCGGTTTTTCCGTCGAGCCAGCCCATCTACGATCCCTCCTCGAGGAACTCTTTGGTGGGGACCACCCCACCCCACGTCGAGACCGTGTTCGTCTCGCGGTCGATTTCGCGGATGCCGGTCTCGGCGTCGGGATCGACCGTCGCCATCTCCGCGGTGAGCTCGATCCGGTTTCCGCCGGGAGCCCAGAAGTACGCGAAGAGGTTGCCACCGGCGTTGTGGCGGCTCGGGCCGAGTTCGAGTCGGTGGCCCTTGCTCGCCAGGCGGTCACAGAATTTCTTCATGTGATCGAAGGAGTCCATCTGGAACGCGAGGTGATGGAGCGTCCGGACGACGTCGTTACCGTTCGACAGGCCCACGTCGTGGTGGAATCGGCCGTGGCGCAGCCACGCCTGGATCGTAAACCCGGACTCGCCGACGATCTTGTCCGAGACGGCGAAATCGAGGTGCTCCTCGAGGAACTCCAGGTCGGCGTCGGCGTCGTGGGTCATGAGGTTGATGTGGTCGAGGTCACGTGGGGTGACGGCGTTACGGTCGCCCTCCGGTTTGACCGGATGATGATACGAGGAGTCGGCGACGGTCACGAGCTCCATCTCGACGTCGCTGGGAAGTGAAAACCGGAGCCCGTCGGTCTGACCCGGTTCGTCGCTGACTCGTTCGGTCTCGACGCCCGCATCGTCGAGGCGACTCTCGTATTCCTCGATCTCCTCGGCCGTGACGCGCAGTGCGAAGTGTTCGACGCCGGTCTGGCCCTCGACCAGGCCGAGGTCGTAGTTTTCGTCCAGACCACAGCCGAGATAGACGACATCGTCCGCGCGCTCGAGTTCGACGAGGCCGACGACGTCGGTGTAGAACTCGACCGCTTCGTCCAGATCAGTTACTTCCAGTACAGCGTGTTCTATTTTCTTAACTCCTGACATAGTTTCTCTTTCCTCTGTAGGTTCGTAGGTGCTTCGATGTTCGTAAACTGGTTGGTTTCCGTTCGATCAGAGCGATCGGCCGTGATAGCCGTAACCGTTGGGTGGCCTCCACACAGCGTGGCGGCACGTAGATCGCTCGTAGAGAGCGAACGCGACCCAAGCGAACTCGGGTCAGGCGGTCTGTCGTCCACTCCTCCCGGCGTGCCCGCGACCGATCTGCGATTGTATCGGGATGTCGGTACGACAGACCCCGTTAGTGGTGGTCGTGTTCGTCACCGGGTCCGAACGGCTGTTCGAGGAACTCGGTGAACGTCTCGTGGTCCTGTACCGTGAGCCACTCGAGTTCGTCGACACCGAGCGTTATGTCGTAGCCGAGTTTGGGTGCGGTGAGGTGTACACCGCTATCGCCCTCCTTTTCGAGGACGACCTGCCCGTACTCGTTTGCGACCATTAGCTCGGACGTACCGTCGTTCCAGTCGGTGTCGCTCCCGATCGACTCGTCGGCGTCGACCGAGCGGGCGCGATCGGCCATCTCGTCGGCGTCCTGCCACGTCACGCTTTCGAGGGCGACCGCGTCCAGATGGTTCGTTTCGCCCAGACGAGGCGCTTCGAACCTGAGCCGTTCCCCGCGTGGCGTGTGGACCTTCTGAATGGCGACGCCTCTGTTGTCGTGTGCGGTCACGTACAGTGGGTTTCCTGTAGTACGTGTTCGGGACATGATTAGAAGAACACCGAGATGTTTTTCATCGGAAGGACGGTGTGGTCGAGGCGGATATCCCGTTCGGCAAGTTTGAGCTCGCCGTCGACACGTCGCAACACGTCGTGACGTTCGGCCGACACCGTCGTTCCGTCGGCCTCTTCACCCTGGGCCATGAACAACAGCAGGTTGTTCTTCACCGAGAGCTCGTCACCGTCGACGTCCGCTACCCGAACGTTCGTTACGAAGTGACGGGTTCGCGTCGGCGGATCTTCCGACCACGCGAACTCCGATTGAAACCGCTCGACCCGTGCTTCGAGCGTGCTCCGATCCTCTCGGTAGTTAAAGCCCTCCTCGCTGAACTCCGAGCGGTCCGAGCCACGGTCACGTGTGACTCGCAGCGGCATGTCGTATCTGATGTCTTCGGTCAACAGCTCCAGCCAGTGCTCGAGTTCTTTCTCGTCGAGCAACTCGGCCTCGCGGTTGTAAAACGACACGCACTCGTAGTGTCGTTCGAGTTCCGATTGGTGTGTCATCTGGTTGGTCATGGATCTTGCTTAGATGTGGTCTCGCGGGTAGCGCATCCCGACTTCTTCGCCGTTCATTGCTTTCTGCCAGTTACCGTGGAACGTCCGACAGGTCCCCTCCTCGAGGTTGTCGTCCCAGGCGGTGCCGGGACCGTCCCAGTCCTCGTCGATTTCGGCTTTACCGATGCCGGGCATCCCCATCTGGTAGTTCATCTGGACGTCTTGCTTGTCGGCGAACACCGTGCCGGCGGCCTCGGCGATACCGTCCCAGACGGCGAAGTCGTCCTGTTCGAAGTTACCCGACGGGCTAAACGTCCCGAGGGCAACGTCGTATGCCCGCTGTTTGTACTCCTCGGAGGCTTCGGCCGGCACGAGCACCCAGCTCCAGGCTTCCATCTCGCCGGGGGCGACCGGCTGCCACTGACGAAGGCTGAAGAAGCCGTCGAGGGGTTTGTCCGGATCGTTGGTCGCAGCGAGGTGGATAAACGAGAGGTTCGGGAAGATCGTCCCCGTCGCCGCTCCGCAGGCGGCGGCGACCTCGTACTGTTCGTCGCTTAGGTTCTCGTCGGTGATATACTCCTCGGGGTAGCCGAAGAAGATCTCCTCTTCGGGATCGAGCAGCCGGAGACTCGTCGAACCCGAATCGGCGTGGGTGACGTGGCGCTGGGTCTCCTGACCGGCGGTTCCCGAGATATCTTCGTCACCGAAGCCGACTTCGAACACCGACCGGTGAGCGACGCCGGTGTGGTAGCTGTCGGCCGAGAAGTTGTCGGATCCCGACTTCCAGTCGCTGTCTGCTCGCCAGCGGTGGGGTTCGCCGATGACTTCCATCCCGCCTTTCGCGATGTCGAGGTGGACGTCGAGATACCACTTGAAGTCGCCCAGATACTCCTCGAGGGAGGGGCCCTCGTCGGCGATGGACGCGAAGACGAGGCCCTTGTAGTTTTCGACGCGGGGCGCTTCGTGGAGTCCCCACTCGTCGGGATCGAGCCCCTCGAAGGCCTGGTCGCGGAGGGGGATCCCGGCGAGGTCGCCGGTGTTTTTGAACGTCCAGCCGTGGTACGGACACCGGAAGTGGGAGCTGTTACCCTGTTCGGCCTTGCAGAGTTGACTGCCGTGGTGGGTACAGCTGTCGAACAGAACCCGGATCTGACCGTCCTCGCCGCGGATGAAAATGAACGGGTCCTTGCCGATGTAGCGTTTGGCGTAGTCGCCGGGCTCGGGGACTTCGGTTTCGTGACCGATAAACATCCAGCACTGCCCGAAGATACGGTGTAGTTCGGTCTCGAAGATCTCCTCGTCGTTGTATACGGTCATCGGCAGCTGACCGTCTTGGAGTGCCTCGCGATGAGTGTCGAGAATTCGTTCAACCCGGGACGATGTCGTCACATCGTCCGTCATGGCTGCTGATCTATCCACGTCGCCGTGTGGACAGGAGTCTTCCTCTGTTGCCATAGATTCACATATGTGACTCCATGCTCTTAGTTATTTACCTTTGCCCGAACGTTCCCGTACTCTCAGCCGTTATATGGGGGGTATCCGACGAATACGGCCCCACGGATCGTGTTCGATCAGTACGCCCGAATATCACGGTATCGACCCAACACAGTGTCGGTTTACTCCGCTCGGCTACCATCGTTCAACCATCACCGAATCGGACCGTCCTCGAGTCATAAACAGTGGTCACTCTCGAGTCCGGGGTCGTATGGTCCGACCAAACATTCAACTGGTCGCTCAGAGAACACGCAGGGGATGACAGACGACGTAGACGCCGCTCGAGAGCACATCCGGGCGGATCCGTTCTGCGGGACGCTCGGTATCGACTTCGCCACCATCGAACCTGGGTACGCCGAGACGACGCTCACCGTCACCGAAGACGTAGTGAATTTCAACGGGAAACTCCACGGGGCGGTGATCTTCGCACTCGCGGATGCTGCTGCAGCGGCCGCAACGCAGGCAGACGGACAGACGGTCGTCGGCATCGAGACGAACACGTCCTTTCTCTCGGCCGCCGAACCGGGCGACACGTTGATCGCGACGGCCCGGATCATCCACGAGAGCTCCCAACTGAACGGGACGCGGGTGGTCGTCGAGAAGGAAGACGGAACGCAGATCGCGATGTTTCGGGTCCGAGGCTATCGCATCGAGTGATAGATTTATTCTCCGTCAGTTTCGGTCCACCTGCGACCCCCGGGCGGGTGCATCAGTACGTGGGGACCCCAACCCGTACGAAACACGCCGCTTGCAAAGCGTTTCGCGGTCGTCGTCTCCCTGCAGGGTCCGGGTTACTCGAGTGAGCGAAGTTCGTCTTTCAGAACGCTGCCACCGCTCGAGTTCCGTGGGATCTCCGGAACGACCGCGACTTCCCGTGGTCGCTTGTAATCCGCGAGCGAACTGTTCCGACAGTAGTCGATGATCGTCTCCCGATCGATCGAATCGCCGTTTACCGGAACGATGTACGCCTTGGGCGTCTGACCCCACTCGTCGTGCTCGACGCCGAGAACTGCGACGTCGTCGACCCGTTCGTGTTCGAGGACGACGTTTTCGATCTCTGACGGATAGATGTTCTCGCCGCCGCTTATGATCATGCCGTCTTTCCGGCCTTTGACCCAGATGTAGCCGTCTTCGTTTCGCATCGCGAGGTCGCCGGTGAAGTACCAGTCGTCGACGAGCGAGTTCTCCGTTTTCTCCGCCAGGTTCAGATACTCGTTCATCACCGACTCGCCCTTGCAGATGAGTTCTCCCGTCGTCCCCGGTGGGACCGTCGCGTCCGGATCCGGCTCTCCGTCCGGTTCGACGATCCGAATCCGCTGATGGCTGAGTCCGGTCCCACAGGACTCCGGATACTCGTGGCTTTTCTCCGGGGGAAGGATCGAAACCGGCGGACCGACCTCCGTCGCACCGTAGATGACCGAGTGACGATCACAGAGGTGCGTTCGACAGCGCTCGAGTACCCCTTCGGTCATCGGTGCCCCGGAGTACCACCAGAACCGCAACGAGTCGAGATCGTAGTCGTCGATGTCGTCGACTTTCGTAAGGCGGTCGTACTGGGCTGGAACGCCGCCGAGTACCGTTGCGTCCCACTCGTCGATCGCCTCGAGGGTTGCTTCGGGATCGAACTGCTCGAAGATGATCGTCGGGATTCCAAACTGGAGGAACGGGACGAATCCGGAGTACAGTGGGCCGCTGTGATACAGCGGGAGGGGCAAGACGTTGACGTCGCTGTGGCGAAGGCCAAGCTCACTGATCACGTTCATGTTGACCATCACGCGGTCCGAGTGCGTGTGAATCACTCCCTTCGGATTCCCCGTGCTGCCAGACGTGTAGAAGTAGCCGTCGATCGTTTCGCCGTCGACCGGGAGTCCGGGCTTCTGTGTCGATCCGTGTACCAGTTCCTCGTGGGAGACGTATTCGGATTCACCGAACGTATAGAGCGGGGCGTCGTAGGCTGCGAGTATCTCTTCTGCCTGTTTGCGCTCCTCGAGAAGCGACGAATCGGCGAGAAGACACGATGGGGAGGCGTCCTCGAGAACGTACTCCACGTCGGATGCGTCCAACCTGATGTTGATCGGCATGACGATCGCACCGAGTTTTTGTGCCGCAAAGAACGTCTCGACGAACTCGATCGAGTTTTGCGCGTAGATACTGACCACGTCACCCGTCCCGATGCCGATATCGAGCAACCCGTTTGCGATCTGGTTACTCTCGGCGTTTAGCTCGTCGAAGGTACGCGTTCGCGTTTCACCGTCCGACTGACAGGCAACTGCGAGGCGGTCACCGAAACGGTCGGCTGCTTGACCGACCATGCTTCCGATATCCATACGACTGGTATACTATAGCAAGAGAATAAATATATTGGTCACAGCTTTGTACTCTTTAATCGGACGTATTTATACACAAACTGTCAAGTATGTCCGCTCACGGCAGTATCGTAACATCTGAACGAGTAACACACCGCTTGTGGGCAGCGCCCGGCGAACGGGCCACTCTCCGGTCCTCGAGCAGACGATCCCGGTCGGGTGTACAGTGACGTTCCGTGGCTGCTATCGGTCCGTATCAGTCCGGGTTCCAACGCCGGTAGCGTTACCTCTAACACGACGTAGACGAGTACGAGTGACATGCATCTCGACGAGTATACCGTCCTCGATCTCACACAGCTGTTGCCCGGTGCCTACACGACGCAGTTGCTCGCCGACCTCGGTGCGACGGTCCTGAAAGTCGAACCACCGGATGGCGATCCGCTGCGCTCCGTTCCGCTCGTCGAGCCCGACGACGGCGTCTTCGATGGGCTTTCTCGAGGGAAACGAAGTGTCACGCTGGATTTGAAAACCGATGAGGGACAGGAGGCGTTACACAGCATCGTCACGGACGTCGACGTCGTCATCGAGGGGTATCGCCCCGGCGTGGCGTCGCGTCTCGGTGCTGACGAGGAGACGCTTCGATCGATCGCACCGAACCTCGTCTACTGTTCGCTCTCCGGGTTCGGACAGTCCGGGCCGTACAGCGACCGACCGGGCCACGACCTGACGTTTGCCGGACTGAGCGGACTGGTCGACCTCTCGCGCCGGTCGACAGAACAGCGACCGACGCCGCCACCGTTCAGCGTCTCGGATATCGGTGGCGGGCTGTTCGCCGCGTTTTCGATCGTCACCGCGTTGCTCTCTCGGGAACGAACTGGCGACGGATCCTACATCGACGTCAGTATGCTCGACGTCCTCCTGTCGTTCAGCCAGTCGTACGCACCGTCAGCGCTCGCGGGTACCGACCCGCGCCCACCCGAACCGTTTACCGGGCTGTATCCGTGCTACGACGTCTACGAAACTGCAGACGGTCGGTACGTGACGCTGGCAGCGGTCGAACCGCAGTTCTGGGACCGGTTCTGCGACCTCATCGATCGCCCGGACCTCCGCGAGAAACATTGTTCGCCCGACCCGGCGGTACGGGACGCACTCCGAGAGGAGGTCGTCGACATCTTCGCGGCGCGGAGTCAGTCGGCGTGGCTCGAGGCCGCCGACGAAGAAACCCCCATCGCTGCCGTGAACACGCTCGAGGAGGCGCTCGAAAGCGATCACGCACGCGAACGCGAACTGGTGGTCGACGGCCGGATCGGATTTCCGGCGCAGACGGAGCCGCCGGTCGAGCCGGCAACAGACGGGCCGCCGGCTCTCGGCGAACACACGCGGGAAGTCCTCGCGGCGGCGGGCTACAGCGAGGCCGAAATCGACGCGCTCGTCGACGCCGACTGATTCCGCGTCCGACCGTTCGAACGCACCAGGGGGCGACGGTGATCGCGACGTTCAACACCACCGCTCGCGAGGCGCACACTCTTAGGAAGAAAACCGCGGCGACTGAGTCGTCGTGTCCGCGTCTTAGAACGCGGGAAGGACTTCGTCGGCGAACTTCTCCATCTGCTCGAACTGGTCTTCGCCACCGAATCGGATGATGAACTCCTCACAGCCGCTCTCGTGGAACTCCTCGATCCACTCGATGAGGTCGTTGGCGTCACCGCTTGGTCCCCATTCGGCTGGGTCCTTGCCCTTGTAGAGCTGTGGGTAGTACGTCTGGATGTACTCGTCCATCTTCTCGTCGGCAGCGTCAGTGTCGTCGTCGATGGTCATCGTCACCTGGAACGTCGTGTGGACGTCGTCGGGGTCGTGACCGTTCGCTTCGGCGTAATCGACGATGCTCTGCCACTGTCGTGCGTACTCCTCCGGTGCGTCGGAGAGGCCAGCCGCCATCCATCCGTCGCCGAGTTCGACGATTCGTTTGGCTGCGCGGTTGATGACGTCGTCGGAGCCCGAGTCGTGGTGTGCCGGATTGCTCACGACGAGGATCGGTGGCTCTTCCTGGACGGGGGCCAGATCCCGGATCTCCGGCCCGCGTCGGAAGTCGACGTCGTCGAACTGATAGATATCGCCGTCGTAGTTCAACTCGCCTTCACGCCAGAACTGCTTGAAGATCTCGAGTTGCTCTTCGAGCATCTTCGCGCGCTTGCGGTAATCGAGGTCGAGGACCTCGTACTGTTCCTTACAGCCGGGCGTCGGTGGACCCATACAGGCACCGAGCTCCATCCGCCCGTCGGAGATCATCTCGAGGCTGTTCCAGGCCTGCAGGAACTGCACTGGGTGACGCAGGGGGGTGATCATACACCCGGTCCCGAGTTTGACGTCGTCCGTGCGTGCCGCGAGATTCCCGAGAAGACTGATCGGCTCGAGACGCGGTCTGTCGAGGAGGCTGTCGCCGACCCAGACCGAGTCGAAGCCGTTTTCACCTGCCGCTTCGCCCAGGTCGAGCATACGTTCGACCGTATAGCTCTCGACCAGAAGTGGTTCGCGATTGTTGATGTTAATACCAAACTCTGCCATGGTCAGTCGAAGGTTCGGAGAACAGCGGATTAATAGTTTCCATTATTCGTTGACATATCTGTCGGCTATATAACGTTTTCAGTGCCCGTGCTCGCAGGCGTGGTTGATGGTCACACGCGCTGTCCGGTCCGTCAAAGTCGAACGAGTTTTGTTCGTGGCTGCGAAGGGAGGGACAATGACGCTCTACGAATCTGCCCGCCCGCTCCTGTTCGCGTTGCCGGCCGAGACGGCGCACAATCTCGGCAAGCGAGCGATGGCGTCGGCACAGTCGTCGGGAACGCTCAGACGAGCAATCCGGTACAACTACCGCTATCGCCACCCGATGCTCGAGATCGAACGGTTCGGGTTGCCCTTCGAGTCGCCGGTGGGGGTGGCCGCTGGCTTCGACAAGAACGGCGAGGTGATGCACTGTCTGTCCGATCTCGGCTTCGGATTCGCCGAGGTCGGGACCGTCACGCCGTATCCGCAACCGGGGAACGAACGTCCTCGCCTGTTCCGGCTTCCCGACGACGAGGCGATGATCAATCGGCTGGCGTTCAACAGCCAGGGTGCAGACCGTGTTGCGAACCGACTCGAGACGCACGGAACGCCACAGGTTCCGGTCGCGGTCAACATCGGGAAGATGAACAGCTCGGACGAACACGAGGCGATCGAGGACTACCGACGCGTGCTCGATCGCTTCTCCGAACAGGCGGATTACTTCGTCCTCAACGTCTCCTGTCCGAACACGCCCGAGGACTACGACGAACAAAGCCCCGACCACCTCCGCGAGGTGTTCTCGACGCTCGAGGACGAAAACGAGAACGACAAGCCACTGCTGGTGAAAGTCGGCCCCGATTCGACCCGGGACAGCCTCGCCGACCTCGTCGAGATCGTCGAAGAGTTCGCGATCGATGGCATCGTCGCGACGAACACGACGACCGACCACGACGAGTTGACCGACACCCACCGAAACGAGTGGGGAGGGGTCAGCGGCGAGCCACTCGAGTCCGCGGCGACGGAAACCGTCGCGACGCTGGCGGAGCTGACGGAGCTGCCGATCGTCGGCGTCGGCGGCGTCGACGACGCTGAGGGTGCATACCGGAAGATCCGGGCCGGCGCGTCACTCGTGCAGGTGTACACCGGATTCGTCTACCGCGGTCCGTCGCTCGCCCGCGAGATCAACCGCGGGCTCGTCGAGTTGCTCCGCCGGGACGGCTTCGACTCGCTCGAGGAGGCCATCGGTGCAGACCTCGAGTGAATCCAGGCCCTAACGTCTGGCGAGAACGAGTAGTTTCAGATTCGAAAAGGAGACCAGTTCTCCGTCCTCGTACGTAATATCGAACAGTTCCGACGCTCCCGCTGGCGGATCGGCGAACGCCTCGCGTAGCTGTGCCCGGTTTTCGGCCGGCGTCTCGAGTTGGCGAACCCAGTCACGGTAGTCGATCTCTTTCGAGAGTAACAGCCGTTCTTCGACGTCGAACCCGGCCTCGGTGAGCCACTGACGCCACTCGGATTCGGTGTAAGAGCGGACGTGCGTCGGGTCCCGAAGCCGTTCGACCTCGTTGAGGAACCCATCCAGTTCGGACTCCGCGGGAGCGACGTTGTCCTCCAACGCGAAGACCCCGCCGTCAGCGGTCACGCGGGCGACGTCCTCGACGAACGCTTCGGGGTTGGGGAAGTGATGGGCGGCGATCCGACAGGCGACGGCGTCGAAACTGCCGTCGGCAAACGGGAGTCGTTCGGCGTCGGAGACGACGCCAGCGATGGGGAACTCGGTCGTCGCCGTCTCGACCATCTTCGGTGCCGCGTCGGTGGCGACTACGTGTTCGACGCCCTGGTCAGCGATGGCGCCGGCGGTGTGGCCGGCACCGGTTGCGACGTCGAGCGCCCGGTTCGCCTCGCTACACCACGACGCGAGCTGGGCTAGGTCATCGCCAGCCCGGTGGACGTCGCTCTCTAGATACTCGGATGCGCTCTCGTCGAACGCCGCTGCGGCCTCGCGTTTTCGGCTCGTGTCGTCGGTCATGGGTCGGTATCACGCTCTCCCATCATATGTATTGTCCCGTTCGTTCACTGACGGACCGACCGGTCGACGGATCGAAACTCGCCACCGGGTTCGACCGATGGATCGGCACGGCCCACCGGATTCAGTAGCCCTACCGAGCGAACTCGAGACACAGGGTGAGTCCGTCGTTATTATTATCTATGCGAAGCAATCCCAGTATGATGGCACAACAGTACTTCCCGGCGAGTCTGTTTCGCGGCGGGACGAGTAAGGGCGTATACATCAGAGAACGTGAGTTGCCGGCGGACAGAGACCGGTGGGACGATCTCTTGTTACAGACGTTCGGTAGCCCCGACCCGAAACAGGTCGACGGCGTCGGCGGCTCACACTCGACTGCGAGCAAGGCGATGATTATCTCACCCGGCGACGACGACATCGACGTCGAGTACCTGTTCGGACAGGTGGGGATCGAGAAACCGGTCGTCGACTGGGGTGGCAACTGCGGGAATCTCTCGTTTGCGATCGGTCCGTTCGCCCTCGAGCGCGGCGTCGCGACCGCAGAGCCTGACTCGGACGGGAAAGCGACGCTCCGACTTCGAAACGAGAACACCGGAACGGTCGTCGAGCAGACGCTTCCGGTCGACGAGGAGGGCAATCCCCGGTATCGCGGCGAGTTTACCGTCAACGGCGTTCCGGGAACCGGCGCACGGATTCGCTCGCGGTTTCTCGACCCCGGCGGCTCCGTCACCGACGCCGTCTTCCCGACGGGGAACCGGATCGACACCCTCGACGTCCCCGGCGTCGGATCGCTCGAGGTCTCGCTCGTCGACGTGTCGAACCCGTGTGTGTTCGCCCGCGCGTCGGATCTCTCGTTGACGGCTGCGGAAACGCCAGCGACGATCGACAGCGACGAGGCCGTCCTCGAGCGCCTCGAACGCGTCCGAAGCGCCGCGTGTGAGCGACTCGGATTCGTCGACGACGCCGCCGACGCGACCGCTGAGAGTCCCGGGATTCCGAAGATGACGATCGTCGGCGAGCCCCAGTCGTACGAGACGGTCGGCGGAGAGACGATCGAGACCGAGGAGTACGACCTGCTCGCCCGAATCATGTCGATGCAAAAGGCCCACCACGCCTACGCCGTCACCGGAGCGATGTGTACTGCGACGGCGGGAGTGTTCGAGGGAACGATCCCCAACGAGTTCTGCCAGGCGTCGACCGACGGCGAGGTCACCATCGCACACCCGAAGGGGACGATGTGGGTCGGCGTCGAACGCGACGGAGAGTCCGTCGAGGCCGTCTCCGTCGATCGGACCGCGAGGGAGCTCATGCACGGCGACCTCTACTATCTCGACCGATGAGCGTCGACCCAGCGCAGCTCGAGGGCCGGACGTTCGAGGGCGGTTCGACGACACTCGAGCCGTGGCTTGCGTACCTCTGGTCCAAAGCGACTGCGCCCGGGACTGGGGCGGCGGCAGACGAGACCGGCTGGGCCGCGCCACCGAGTACCGGCGTCGCTATCGCTCGCGAAGCCACATCGCTCTCGACGATCGAGGAGACGCTCCGGGGCGGCGACTGGAGCGACCTCTCGGTGTTTCTCGGTGGCCATCGATTCTCGTTTGCGCGCCCGATACGCGTCGGCGAGACGTATCGAGCGCAGGCGTCGGTGACGAACGTCTCCCACATCACCGGTGGTCAGGGCTCCTTTCACGTCGTCACGATCACGTACGACGTAACGACCGAGGACGGAGAGCCGGCGTACGAACTCGAGACGGATCTGATCGTCCGCGACGACGAGGGTGACGCTTCCGACGACGGCGATGAGGGCACCGGTTTCGCCGCCGACGAGTCGAGCCCCTCGAGTGGCGACGAGGCTGAATCTCACCGGAGTGAGGCGGACGGTTCGACGAATCTGAACGAGTGCTCGGTCGGCGAGACGATCGCACGACGGGTGTTCGACGTGGATCCGTCGTCCATGCAACTGCTCTCTGCGGTCCTCCGGGATCCAAACCCGATTCACTTCGATCCTGCCTACACGGAACGGTGTGGCTACCCCGGCCGGGTGAACCAGGGACCGATCAACGCGGAGTATCTGGCACAGACGGCACTCGAGATCGCTGATTCGTCGGCCGACCTCCGGACGCTGGACGTTCGGTACGAGTCGTTCGTATTCGAAACCGATACCGTCACCGTGACCGCGACGCTTTCGGCCGTCGACCACGAGACGTCGGCGGTCGAACTCGACCTAGCGGCACACACGGGAGACGGGTCGGTTGCGGTGACCGGTTCGGCCGTCGTGTCGGTCGAAACGGATCGATTCGCGCCAGCCACTGACTGATTCCACCCCGAAGACCAGCGTCGTCATCGGGAACGACTGGCGATCGGTCCCGATCGAACCCATCTCCGGATCGGTCTCGCTCGCGTATCCAAATTATTATAGCCTTAGTTACTCCACTAGGGGTGTATGGGAAGTCAGCGATTAGAGTACGAAGACGTAGAGGGTATCTTTTCGATCATGCCAACGCCGGCGACGGCCGACGCGAGCGATCCAGCGGCCGAGTACACGCTCGACCGTGAGGAAGCAGAACGCGGCGCTCGGCAACTCGCCGACGACGGCGTAGACGCCATCATGATCAACGGGACGTTCGGTGAAGCGGCGACGCTCACCGAAGAGGAGTGGAAGGACTTCACTCGAATCGTCGTCGAGGCTGTCGACGGGGACGTGCCGGTTATCGCCGGTCCGACCACGCTGAACACCCGATCGACGATCCGACGTATGAAGTACGCCCGCGACGTCGGTGCCGACGGCGTCTTGCTCGGCCGGCCGATGTGGCTCGAGCTCTCGCCGGAGGCGACCGTCGAGTTCCATCGCCACGTCGCGGAGGCAGTCCCGGAGCTCGGAATCATCGTCTACCACAACCCGCCGGCGTTCAAGAATCGGCTGACGCCGAAACTCTGGGAGGAACTCGCCGAGATCCCACAAGTCGTCGGTGCGAAATACGGTGCAGTCGACGCGGGATGGCGCGACGCCGTCAGCTCCGTCGGCGATTCGGTTCAGCTGATGCCGATCGAGCGAAAGTGGTACATCGCGAACGAACTCGCGCCCGAACACGCGAACGCGGCCTGGTCGGGGAGTGCATCGTGTGATCCCCTGCCGGCGCTCAGACTTCGGGACGCCATCACCGAGGGCGACGACGAGACCGCACGCGAACTGAACTACCGGATCAACAAGACGAACGAGAAGTTCTATCCACAGGTCGGTCCGGAAGCGGTCTACCCGGAAACGATGAACGTCCGCCACGACGACCTCTACGGGCTGTACACGATTCCGCTACAGAAGGCCCGAATCGAGGGTGCTGGGTATATCGACCCCGGCCCGGTTCGACCGCCATACCACGTTGCCCCCGAGGAACTCGTCGAGATGGCCCGCGAATCCGGTCGCGAGTGGCGCCAACTCGCGTCCGACCTCCGCGATACCGACAACTGATCGCACATCGACGGACGACTGACCGGCAATCAGTCATCGCAAACCGTATCATACGCTGAATCGGACAACTCCCGCCGAAGCTCGGTTTCGATGCCGGTCCTCACGGCCTAACGTAGTTCATCACTCGTTTTCGCCCGGACGTTCCGTCGAAACGCTCGCACCGATGCTATCTCTTGTCAACCGGCGATAGAAAATGTTACTTTCCTCTTGTCTAAACCACTGTCCTATCGATGAACGCCACCAGTCTTCCCTGCTGTATCCGACTGCTCGAAACTCGGGTCGTCTCTAGTACTCCGACACGCGTCGACTGCAGGGTCGACTCGGACCACACCACCGAATTCGACCCTGCAGTGCGGGCTTGCCAAAGCACTAGCGGACCGGCCAGTACCGCCAGCTACCGATGGAACCGGATGGACCGAATGGACAACGATGGGTTCCGACGGGACCGACCAACGCAGAGTTCGTTCGACGATGTCTGATGAAACGACCGTCAGCGACGTCGTCGACGATCTCTCGACGGGGTCGTTTCACCGGCGATTGCTGCTCATTACCGGTTGTGCCCTGTGCTTTACGGCCGTCGAAATCCTCTCTATCTCGTTCGTCCTCCCGGCCCTGATAGATAGTTGGTCTCTTTCGGGCGTTGCAGCCGGATTACTCGGAAGCAGCGCCCTTGTTGGCATCATGTTCGGAAGCTGGTTCGGCGGCTGGTATGCCGACCGGGTCGGACGCGTTTCCGGCCTCCAGTGGGCAGTTCTCTGTTACTCACTGTTCGCTGGATTGACTGCGCTTTCGCTCGGGTTCTACTCACTGTTCGCCTTTCGACTCCTCACCGGGTTCGGCGTCGGGTGGGCGACGACCATCACTGTCTCCTATCTCAGCGAACACCTTCCGACGCGCCATCGCGGTCGGTATATCGTCTATTTCGAAATGTTCTGGCCGATCGGGACGATTTTGGCGGTCGTCCTCGCGTGGATCTGTCTCGACGTTCTCGCCACCGATGGAACGATCCTCGGCGTCGCTTCCTGGCGGTTCGTCTTCCTCGGTGCGGCGCTTCCGGCCGTGCTCGTCCTGGTAATTCGCAGACTCGAGGAGACGCCGTACTATCTCGCCTCGGACGATCGTCTCGACGATGCGAACGCACGTGTCCAGGATATCGCGGGCGAAAACGGGGATTCCGCATCGGCAATTACTGCAACGCGATCCGATCGGGGTAATAGTGCCAGTTTCGCTCGACTGTTCGAACCGGGACTGCGTCGACGGACGATTCTTGCGTCACTCTCGTGGTTCGGCATCAACTTCGGATTCTACGGTATTTTCATCTGGCTTCCCGACACGCTCGAGGCGGCAAACGTCGGCGGCGATCTCTACGGGCAACTGTTTCTTGTCGCCATCGCGCAACTGCCCGGAATCCTCAGTGCGGCGTATCTGATCGACAGGATCGGCCGAATGTACACGATCGGTGGCTACCTGCTGTTGGCTGGCGTCTTTACGTTTACCTTCGCAACCGAACTGGCCGGCTGGTCGATCGCCGGACTCGAGGTCGTACACCCGCTGTTGAGTCTCTTTCTGGCGAGTTTCTTCCTGATTGGGGCGTGGGGACCGATGCTCGCCTATACCGCAGAACTGTTCCCGACCGAAGTGCGTGGAACTGGGTTTGGATTCGCAAGCGGTATCGGTAAGATCGCGTCGATCAGCGGTCCGATCGTGGCCGGCCTCCTCGTCACGTGGGGCTATTTCGTCGCGCTGACTCCCTTTGCCATCGGGATGGCAGCGGGTGCCGTGCTCATCCTCACGTGGGGGACGGAGACGAAAGGCCAATCACTGCAATAACTCCGACTCGAGGTTATCGTCGTCGGTGAACCGATTTTCCCGCTCGTCTCCGAGTGACCGGCGGCGGCCGTACCCGATAGTGATTCGCGGGCTCAAAGCTGTTTCACGACCGCTCGAGGGTATTTTCACCGGAAACGGCCTGTGTCACGGCCCAGTGGGCGATGCTCGATATTGCTTTCCGACCGAGAGATGTCGAGTCAGAGCGAAGAATTGACAGATAACTAACTATTCTTCTGGACCAGTTAGTTCAAGGCCTTCGACGTACAGTATGAGGACATGTATCGTGTTCTTATCCCGGTCGATCCGGACATGGACCGAGCGAGCGCAGCGGCGGATGCAGTCCTTTCATTACCTAGTGTGACCGACGAGATCGACGTAACCGTCCTGAGTGTGTTCGCGGAGCGGGACGTACAGGATCTCGACGGTGGTCGCCTCGAGTCCGAGGAACTGTTCGAGAATTCGGAGCCACCGGAGAGCCTCGAAGCGACGGCGGCGTATCTCACCGAGAACGGTGTGTCCGTTTCGACACGTCGGGAACACGGCGATCCGGCAGAGACTATTTTGGCGGTTGCAGAAAACGACGATGTCGATACGATCGTCATGAGCGCTCGAAAGCGCACGCCGGTCGGCAAGGCTCTCTTCGGCAGCGTGACCCAAAACGTGACGCTGGATAGCCCGGTTCCGGTCGTTATCGCCGGCACAGCGTAACCGGTCTCGCGTCTTCGTCGGCATGGTCGTAGCCTGTGTGGACCGGTGAGCGATTAGTGAACTCGGTTCGCCTGCGTGATCGACGAGCTTTAATCACTTTTTGCTGGCGTCGAACGGAGGTGTTCGTCTTTCAGCCGGCTTCTGATCTGGCGATATCCGCCGACCAATCCGACGAGCAGACCGACGGCGTTCAACGTGAGACTCGGATGGATGAGCAACAGTGCGGATCCAACTAACATCCCGCGTTCGATGCGAGATATTCCCGTGTAGATGTGTCCAACGATTGCCGCGGCGAGAGCAACGAACCCGATCGATGTAGTGAGTATCGCAATGGCAATTCCGTCGGCCGACCCAATCAGGAGAAGCCGTTCGTCGTAAACGAACGCAAACGGCAGCAAGAACGCACCCAGTGAGAGCTTCCAGGCCCAGAAGCCGGTCTTGAGCGGATGGCTCTCTGCAATCGTTGATGCGGCGTATGCGGCGATACAAACTGGCGGTGTGACCATCGCCATCATACCGAAATAGAAGATAAAGAGGTGCGCCGTCAACTCCGGTAGGCCGATTCGGACCAGCGACGGTGCGACGAGAATCGCCAGTAGAATGTAGACGGTTACCGTATCGGTTGCCATTCCGAATATGATACAGAGTACCATCGTCACGAGCAGGGCCATCATCAGGTGTGTCCCCGCTAGATCCATCACCACCGATGAAATGGCGAGTCCGAGCCCCGTCAATCCGATAACGCCGAGTACGATACCAATACAGGTCGCAGCCACGATGATCGGCGCGGCACGCTTACAGGCGAGCTCTATCCCATCAACTAACGAGTTTGACATCAGCGTATCGGATTCGGATCTCGGGTCGTACAGCCTCGCGTCTTTCGGAATGAACGTGATAAACAGCAGGATCGCCAGCGAGTAGACGATCGACCGGCGGACACTCATTCCCGTGTATAGGAGATAGACCAGTATAACCAGCGGAACGAAGTAATACAATCGTGAGATAACCGACCTGCGATCCGGGATCATCTCGTCAGGCAGTCCGACCAGATTCATCTTGACGCTCTGGAAATGAACGACCATGTATACACAGAAGAACGTCAGCAATCCTGGAACGAGTGCCCGTTCAATGATCGTTACGTAGTCGATCGCAGTGATATCCATCATAATAAAAATAGCAGCGCCCATAACGGGAGGGAGCAACTGACCGCCAGCACTGGCAGCGCTTTCGACTCCCGCCGCGAAGTTTCGTTCGTACCCCTGGTCTTTCATCGTCGGAATCGTAAAGGCTCCCGTCGTTAGCGCGTTCGCAACCGCACTTCCGGAGATCATCCCCATGGAGCCACTGGCGAACACGGTGAGCTTTGCGGGTCCGCCGGTTACCTTTCCGAACAGCACCTTCGCGAGATCCAAAAACATCTTTCCGCCGCCTGAGATCTCCAACAGCGCCCCGAACAAGACGAATACGAACACGTAGTCGAACATGACCGCCAGTGGGAACGAAAACAGCCCTTGTGAGCTCACGTAGATCTGCGTCGCCATCTGCTCTAAGGAGTACCCCGAGTGTCTGAACACGCCGGGAAACAGCGGACCAATAAACAGGTACAACAGAGAGAACACCGCGAGGATCGGTATCGCCCATCCGATCGTCCGCCTCGTCGCTTCTACCACCACGATTATTGCGAATATCCCCAGGACGATCTCCGTCGGCGTCGCTGTCCCTGCCTGTTCGATCACCTGCTGTGAAAACACGATCAAGTAGCCGTACGACACCACAGAGAGTGCGATCAAGGCGCGATCTATCCAGTCGTAGTAGCTGTCGCTTGGCAAGACATCGTAACTGATCTCCTCTCTCAGCGGAAATTTCACAAACAGATATACCAACGTCAACAGGAGAAAGGTTCCCAGCTGTTGGTACGAGTTAAACTGCAGCGTCAGGGCTACGTACAGGGTAAATAGCGTTACTCCCACTGCGATTATCCGCTGGAGTATGGTCGCCTCCCCGCCAACTCGCTGTTCGTCCGCCGAATTCAGGGCAGTGTCCATGGCCGGTCAGATCAGACCGTGTTCTTCGAAGTACTCGAGTGACCCGTCGTGATAGGGGACACCGAAGTCGTAGTACGCCCATTCCGTTTCGAGATTCTCCGAATTGACGTTGGATTCCTGGATCGGTTCCGGATTTTCCAGAATCGCTCTCGTCATCTCGTAGACGACGTCGTCGTCCATCTCCGGCATCGTCACCCAGAAACTGTTCGTCCCCATCGCCAGCTCGGTCTCCTCGTAGTTTTCGAGCATATCCGGCGTCACTTCCGCTCTCGCCGTCCACGGGAACACTTCTTGCATACTGTCGAACTCATCTTCGGTCCATCCGAGGACTCGGAGCTCGTCACCGTCCGTCGCAAAGGCGTTCATCGTGTCGGATCCGTGGTGTCCGAAGAACGCATCCAGGTCCCCGTCACGAAGGGCCCGAAGCCCCTCGCCGTAGCCCATATACTGATCGTCCGTTTCGAGACCGTAGTGGTCCATCAGTGTGTCGTGTTGACCGTGCGTGCCACTTCCCTCCGGTCCCGAGGTCATCGTCACGCCGTCTAAGTCGGAAATCGTTTCGATCTCCGAGTCGTCTCGCACGACGTAGTACTGTGCGACGACCTCCGAGCGCATGATACACCGTATATCGATTTCGTCTTCGAAGGGTACCTCGCCGTTGTACGCCAGATGTCCGATCTGGTCGACGGTCGTTCCGATATCGATCTCACCGTTGTCCAAATTTCGGATATTTGCCACGGAACCGTCCGACGTACTCACGGTTGCCGACAGCGGTGGATCTTCGGTGTGTTCCGGTAACAACTCCACGAGTGGCGCTGATTTCGTGTAATGAGAGGCTCCTTCACCGGCAGTGTGTATCGAAAGATCTCTCGCGTCGTCATCGCCACCGAGACATCCGGCAACCAATCCTGTTCCGACCGCCAGACCACTCGTTAGGAACTGTCGCCTGTTGGCTAGTACCATGCTAAACGGATACATCTACATTCACATAAAAATTCCCTTTCGTAACTGAGTGATAAGTTGTTGCTGGAATGTCAACAGATCCCGGGAAATCGGCGGTTGTAGCCCACTATCTGTGGCTGCGTTTCCTAACACAACGATAACATGTATCGGGAAATCGGTTGATCGGTCGGCCGTAGCCGACCTCAGTCGGCTTCGGTTGGCTGCGGTGTCAGCCGACGTTCGGTCACCATACTGCGGAACTGCCGGAATCCGCCGATTACGAGCAGGCCGAGACCGACGGCGTTTATGGTCAGGTTCGGCGCGATCAACAGGACGGACGCACCGAGGAGCGTAGCTCGTTCGATCCGGGAGAGGCCCGTGTACGCGTGGCCGACGATCGCTCCTGCGAGGGCAGTGAGCGCGACGATCGTCGTCAGGATCGACAATGCGATTGCGTCGGCCGACCCGATCATTAGCAGATTCTCGTCGAAGACGAACGCGAACGGAAGCAAGAACGCCGCAAGCGAGAGTCGCCAGGCCCAGAAGCCACTTCTGAGCGGATCGCTCTCGGCGATCGTCGACGCCGCGTACGCGGCGATACAGACCGGCGGGGTGACCATCGCCATCAGCCCGAAGTAGAAAATAAAGAGGTGTGCGGTGAGCTCGGGAACGCCGATGTCGACGAGTCCGGGTGCGACGAGGACTGCGAGGAGGATGTACACCGTGACGGTGTCGGTTGCCATCCCGAACATAATGCTCAAAAGCATAACGACCACGAGCGCGACCATCAGGTGAATCGATGCGAGATCCATTACGACCGAGGAGATCGCGAGGCCGACCCCAGTCATACCGATAACGCCCAGAATGATCCCGATACAGGTTGCAGCGACGACGATCGGTGCTGCACGTTTCGCGGTCAGTTCGATGGCGTCGACGAACGGGTTCGAAGCGAGTTCGTGAGATTCCCGTCGAGGATCGTACAGCCGTGCGTCGTAGACGAGGGTCGTCACGATGAGCAGAACACCGATCCCGTAGATGACCGATCGGCGAACGCTGATACCATCGTACAGCAGGTACACCAGGATCACGACCGGGATGAAATAGTACAGTCGCTTGAGTACCGAGCGTCGGTCCGGAATCGCCTCGTCGGGCAGACCGACCTGTCCGGATTTGACGCTCTGAAAGTGGACGACCATGTAGATACAGAGGAACATCAAGATCCCCGGAATGAGCGCTCTCGTGATGATCGTCACGTAATCGATGCCCGTGATGTCCATCATGATGAATACGGCAGCGCCCATGACCGGTGGCAGTAGCTGCCCGCCAGTACTCGCGGCGCTTTCGACGCCGGCCGCGAAGTCCCGATCGTATCCCTGATCTTTCATCGTCGGGATCGTAAATGCGCCCGTCGTCAGGGCGTTTGCGACTGCGCTGCCGGATATCATCCCCATCGAGCCACTCGCGAACACCGAGAGCTTTGCCGGTCCGCCGGTGACCTTTCCGAACAGGACCTTCGCGAGATCCAGGAACATCTTCCCACCGCCGGATACCTCCAGTAACGCCCCGAACAGAACGAACAGGAACACGTAGTCGAACATCACGGCGAGCGGGAACGAGAACAGCCCCCTCGTACTGACGTACATTTGTACGATCAGCTGATTGGTCGAGTAGCCGGGGTGGCTGAATATCCCCGGAAACGCCGGACCGAGATAGACGTAGACGAGGAACCCGGTGGCGAACAGCGGGATCGTCCAGCCGATCGTCCGTCGCGTCGCTTCCAGGACGACGAACATCGCGAGGAATCCGAGCGGAATCTCGAACGTCTGTACGCGACCTGCCTGTTCGATAATCTGCGCTGAGTTGAGTATCAGATAGCCGTACGTGACCGTCGACCCGACGATCATTGCGATATCGAACCAGTTACAGAGTCGTATCTGTCGATCGCTCAACTCCCGCTCGATCGTTTCCCGAAGCGGGAAGCGAAGAAACAGGTAGACGAGCGTCAGCATCAAAAACGTGCCCAGCCGCTGGAACGTGCTGAACTCCAGCGTCAGGGCGACGTATACGGTAAACGCTGCAATCAAAACGGCCAAAAGCTTCTGTAGCCGCGTCGTATCGTCGTCGATTGGAACTGCTACTTCTCCCTCGACAGATGTACTCATGACGATTAGAGTACGCCCTCGTCTTCGAAGAACTCGATTGCGGCGTCGTGATACGGGACGCCGAAGTCGTAGTGGGCGAACTCGAGTCCGAACTCCTCGGAGTTGACGTTACTGTCCCGAATCGGCTCCGGATTGCTCGTCACGACGCGACACAGCTCGTAGACGACGTCGTCGTCCATCTCCGGCGTCGTCATCCAGTAGCCGTGTGTCCCCATCACGCCCGTGGTCTCCTCGTAGTTTTCGAGCATATCCGGCGTCACATCCGCTTCGACCGTCCACGGGAACACCTCCTGGAGTCCCTCCATCGCTTCGTCGTCGAACTCGAGGAGCTCGAGTTCGTCGCCGTCGGTCGCAAACGCGTTGATGGCGTCCGACCCGTGGAAGACGAACCACGCGTCGACGTCGCCGTCACGGAGCGCACGCCCACCCTCTCCGTAGCTCAGATAGACGTCGTCGGTCTCGAGACCGTACTGGTCCATCAGCGCCTCGTGTTGTCCAGTCGTTCCGCCACCCTCCGGACCGGGGGTGACGCTCCGGCCGTCGAGATCCCAGATCGAATCGATGTCCGAATCGGCCTGGACCACGTAGTACTGCGGGACGAGCTCGCCGCGCATGATGCAGCGAATGTCGATCTCGTTTCCGTCGAACGGCCCCTGTCCGTTGTAGGCCAGGTGTCCGATCTGGTCGACGGACGTTCCAACGTCGATTTCGCCGTCGTCGAGTGCACGCATGTTCGCGACCGACCCGTCCGACGAACTCACCGTCGCGTTGAGGGCGGGGTCCTCCGAGTGATCGGGCAGTAGCTCGACCCAGGGCGCGGACATGTTGTAGTGCGATGCGCCCTCTGCCGCCGTATCGACCTGAAGGTGAACGCTATCGTCGTCCCCCCCGAGACAACCGGCGACGAGGCCGGCACCGACAACACTCCCACTCGCGAGAAAGCTGCGTCTGCTGACTGGTGGCATACGTCTCACACTATTCTTTATCACACTTAAATCTGGCGAAAAACTTAAACTGGTGAAAAAATATCTAGAATAATATGTGGTGTATTTGTCGGTGAATAACTGGACGAATACGTTCGCCGTGGCGAGAGTGAGGTGACTGTCGACTCGCCCTCGTTACGGCCACCGACTGCTATCGACGCTGTCGACGGCGTCCAGTCGAAAAAACGAACGAAAGTTCAGTCGAGCGCCGGCGGTTCGGCTTCGCCTTCGTAGGGTTCTTCCGTGTAGTGGTCGAACCAGGCGTCTCCCGTGAGGAATCGCTCCGGTACGTCGTCCTCGGAAGCGCCTGCCTCGAGGGCGAGCCAGCCGTCGCCTTCCTCGGTTCGCCAAGCGTAACTTGGCTTACCGAGCGCGATGTAGATCGTGCTGTTTTCCGGCTCGTCGCCGTCGAGTTCGAAGATCGCCGCTGAAAGCGACGTTTCGTCCGTATAGTCGTTCTCCTGGTAGCGACAGATCGACTCGAGGCCCGGACCGTTTTCGTGATCCATCGACAGATCACGCATCGTCTCGGCGGTCACGTCGCCGTTTTCGGCCTCGAGGACCTCCATTACTCGCTCGTGGCGCGAGTAGCTCGAGGGGATCTCCTCGCGTGAACGCGCCAGATCGGAGAGCACTTCGAACTTGTTCCCGCGACCGATGACGTCGTCTTCGACCCACTCGCTCGCGAGGTGGGTGAACTCGCCTTCGAGGATGATCGCTTTCTCGGCGTCGGCGATCGGGATGTTGCCGGGTGAGGACATCGGATCCGAGAACAGCATCGGGGTGATGTGCTGGGCGACCTCCTCTGCGGTGTCGCCGTGGAGCAGCCCTTCGCGCATGTACGCGCCCCGAGAGGCGGCTGCCCAGTCTTTCGAATCTTTCCCGTCCTCGTCGAAGGTAACCGTCCGGGAGATGTTCGAGCCGATGGCGACGCCCTGGTCGTTCATCCCCATCTTGACCGCCGTCGAACCGGCGGCAGTGACGCCGATGACCTTGTTCTTGTCGTCGGGGTCTTCGACGCTGACGACGTTGATCTGGTTGTGCTTGTGGTAGTTCTCGCCCTCGAACTCGTCAGCACCTTTCTTATCGCTTTGCTTGAAGAAGATCGTCTCGCCGGTCGCCGATGCCTCTCCGGCGGCGATGGCCGTCGTACAGCCGTCGGTGACGAGCGTCTCCTCGAAGAGGTTGTACGCGAGCAGATCACGGTGGGGAACGCCCGCTGCGTCGGCCATCCCGTGGATCTTGGAACGCGTCGACTCCGTGAGCCGCTCTCGGTTGGCACGTGCTTCCTCGTGTACCGTCTCGCGGTCGAGTCCGCGGTTGGCGACTGCCTGCCAGAAGCCCTCGAGGTTGTGCTCGATGGCCTCTCGGAGCCGCGTTCCCGTCTCTCGGCCGCGCTCGTATGCGTCTTCGCTCATTAGTTTCCGTAATCGTTGTCGATTTCGTCGACGTCGACCTGGTTCCCGTAACCGGATTCGCCGACGACTTCGCCGTCTTCGTAGACGACGTTGCCTCTGACGATCGTCGTCTCGACGCTACCGGTGAACGATTCTCCCTCGAACGGCGTCACCGTGTTCTTCGAGTGCAGCGAGTGGCGATCCTCGAGGGTCCACTCTTCTTCGAGATCGAAGATGGTGAAGTCGGCGTCGGTACCGACCTGCAGCGATCCCTTCTCGGGATACATGCCCCAGATCTTCGCCGGCTGGGTCGAGTGCATGTTGATCCACTGCTCGAGGCTCATACGACCCTCGTTGACGAACGAGAGCATGGCCGGGACCTCGGTCTCGAGGCCGACGAACCCGGAGATAACCTCCCAGGTGTTCTTGAAGGGATCGTCCATGCCCTTCTCTTCGTCCGTGTGCGGCGAGTGGTCGGTTGCGATACAGTCGATGCCGTCGCCCTGGACCTGTTCCCAGAGGAGATCCTGCTCTTCCTGATCGCGGATCGGAGGCTGGATGCGAGCGACGTTTCCTTTCTCTCGCATGACGTCCTCGGTGAACCACAGATAGTGGGGCATCGTCTCGGCGGTCACGTCGATGCCGCGGTCTTTCCCCTCGGCGACGAGCTCCGCGCCCGAGCCACACGAGAGGTGGAACATGTGGATCTTCGCACCGGTCTCCTCTGCGAAGAGGATCGTTCGGCTGATCGCCTCTCGTTCCGTGATCGGCGGTCGCGACCACGTGTGGTAGATCGGGTCGTTTTTGCCTTCTTCCTGGAACTTCTCGGCAAGGTGTGAGAGAATCTCGTCGTTCTCTTCGTGGAATCCGAGCCGGCGGTTGGTCTCGGCGACCTGTTCCATCGCCTCGAGAAGTTCGCCGTCGTTCGGTGGGGGAATCGCACCGATCGTGGTGCCCAGGAACACCTTGTAGCCGACGACGCCCGTCTCGGCGAGGTCGTGGACCTGATCGTAGTTGTTGGACGTGATGACCGCGTAGAACTGGAAGTCGACGAGCGCGTTCTCGTCACCGAGATTGGCTTTCGTCTCGATGTGTTCTGGCTGGTCGATGACCGGGTCCGTGTTGGGCATACCCATGACGGTGGTTACACCGCCGGCAGCCGCGGCCTGGGTGGCCGTTTTCCAGTCTTCTTTGTACTCGAGACCGGGGGTCCGGTTGTGAATGTGGCAGTCGATGACGCCGGGGGCGAGGTAGTTACCGTCTGCCTCGACGACCTCATCGGCGTCCGGCAGATTTTCGCTCGATCCGATCGCAACGATCTTCCCGTCGTCAACCGCAACCCCTGCGTCCGGGCCTATCTGCCCTTCAGGGGTAACGATTGTACAGTCTCTGACCACGAGGTCTACTGACATACATCCGAATACAATACCTGCTACAATAATATACCTTGTGACTTCTGCGGTCGGATCGGACATCTAGTACCGTTCCAAACGTCGACTGATGGGTGAAACGAGACGACCGCCATCGGTTCCACCCACCAGTTCAGGTTTGGAACGCCATTAGGACACGCGTCGACTGCAGGGTCGAATCGAACCACACCACCGCATTCGACCCTGCAGTGTAGGCTTGCCAAATCCTAGGGGTCGTGCGTCGGGGGTCCTGCATTGCCGGACCGTGTACATATACAAATAAAACGGCAAAATAACGGACTTAGTGCATTATTCCTATACGATAGAATCCGATATAAAAAATCACCAATTGCCTCCCCTGCACTCGACGGGGGATTCATCTTGTATGTGGGACAGGTGTTCACGTGATTATCGACCGTAATATAATAATTAATAACAACGGAGTAGGCATCCGCCGAGTCGGTGGTCCCCGATACCGGGTCGCTGTACGTCGATTTCTGCTCACTGCGGACGACGGGACGAATCGCTAGAGCGACACCTGGCCACCCAGCCCCGGGGAGTCCGCCCGTAAGTAGTCAGCAGATTTTTGCTGGTCGCCACTCATGCATCGGTGATGACGGAGACGCTCAAATTCAGTACGACGCCGTTTTACAACACAAGACAGTTCTACTACGCACTCGAGACCGGGGAAGTGACGCCGACTCTCGGCGACGTCAGCGTCGAACACAACCACTCGCCGAGAAAGGATCAGCTCTTGCTTACCGGAGAGCTCGACGCCACGACGATGTCGATGGGGAAGTACGTCACGTCGAAGCTCGTCAGTCACACCGACGTCGTCCCGACCGATCCGCTCGCAGTCGCCGCTGGGTTGACGTATCAGCGCGGCAACGGCATGTTCGTCCGCGCCGAATCCGGCATCGACGACCCACAAGATCTCGTCGGGAAGCGAGTCGGTATCCACGACCGCTCGCTCGCGATGACCTACCACAAGGCGATTCTCGAGGATCGATTCGACGTCGGCCCCGACGACGTCGAGTGGGTCGTCGATACCCATCAGGGACTTGCCGAACGGATGGAATCGGGTCGTCTCGACGCCGTCGAACGGATCAACGACTGGTACTGGGGCCTCGAGGAGGATCCGGACTACGAACTGCTCTACGACATGGGTGTCGAGTGGGACGAACTGACCGGCTATCGGCCGCTGGTCCACCTCGTCTGTGTCGACCGGTCGGTGTACGACGCACACACCGAGCGCGTCACGGCGTTCGTCGACGCGCTCGGCCGCTCGCGTGCGTACCGAAACGAAAACTACGAAGCCGTCCTCACCGCGTTTCTCGAGGAGACGGACACCGGCGAGTGGGAGGGTGAGCGGACGGTCGAGGCGCTCCGGCAGGTCACCGACGGCGTCGACTGTCCGTTCGTTCTCGAGTCCGACCAGCGGGAGAACGTCCGTGATTGGATGGAGTACGCCGACCGCTACGGCGTATTCGAACGGCCGCCGATCGCCGACGAACGGCTGTTTCCGTAGGACGGCTGCAGCCACCGTTCGTCAGTCACAACGGCTATATAAGAGGCGCGAGACATATGCTCATATAGCATGTTCGAGTACGATCTAGAGACGTTGTCCGGAAAACACGTCTCCCTCGAGATAGAGGACCGAATGTACATCGACGGCGAGTTCGTCTCCAGCGAGGAGACGTTCGAAAACGAGTGTCCATCGACTGGTGAGATCCTCGCCGACGTTCCGATCGCGACCGAAGACCAGGTCGACCAGGCCGTCCAGGCTGCCGACCGAGCCAGCCAGGAGTGGCGGGAACTCGACGTCTTCGAACGCCGCGAGCGCGTCGAAGCCTTCGCCGATTTCCTCCTCGAGCACCAGGACGAACTGACGAAACTCGACGTCGCCGACAACGGGAGCAGTATCTCCCGGATGAAATTCGACACGGAGAAGGGCGCTCGCAACCTCAAATACAACGCCGGGCTGGCGACCGAGCTCAAAGGGGAGACGATCCCGACCGGGCCGAACAATCACAACTTCACCCAGCGTGAACCCTACGGCGTCGTCGCCGGCATCATCCCGTTCAACCACCCGACGATGTTCGTCGCCGAGAAGGTCGCGCCCGCGATCGTCGCCGGCAACGGCATCGTCGTCAAACCATCGGAGTTCACCCCGCTTTCGGCGCTGTACATCGGACGTCTCATCGACGAGTGTGATCTCTTCCCGGACGGCCTGATCAACATCGTCACCGGCTTCGGCGAAACGGGCGCGAACCTCGTCGAACACGACGACGTCAGGCTCGTCTCGATGGTCGGCAGCCCCGCAACCGGAAAGAAGATCATGCAGGGTGCCTCGAAGAACCTCTCACCCGTCTTGCTCGAGTTGGGTGGCAAGAATCCGTTTATCGTCTATCCCGACGCCGACATGGACCGCGTTCTCGACGGCCTCAAGGGGGCGATGGCGTTACCCTGGCAGGGCCAGTCCTGTGGCAGCGGCACCCGGCTACTCGTCCACGAGGACGCCTACGACGACGTCGTTCCGCCGCTGATCGACCGACTCGAATCGGTGACGATCGGGGATCCGTTCGACGAGTCGAACACGATGGGGTCGGTCGTCTCCGAGCCACAGTTCGAGAAAGTCTGCAAGTACATCGATATCGCCAAAGAGGAAGGCGCGGACGTGCTGTTCGGCGGCGAGACGGTCGACGAGTACGACCGTGGATACTACCTCGAGCCAACCGTCTTCGAAGTCGAGCCGGATATGACGATCGCTCACGAGGAGACGTTCGGGCCGGTGCTCTCGGTGATGACCTGGAGCGAGTACGACGAGATGATCGAGATCGCCAACAGCACCGACTACGGCCTGACTGCAAGCGTCTGGACGAACGACCTCAACACGGCACACCGGGCTGCGGACGATATCGAGTCGGGTTACATCTGGATCAACCAGCACGGACGCCACTACATCGGCGCGCCGTTTGGCGGTTACAAACAGAGCGGCATCGGGAACAAAGAGGATATCTCGGAACTGCTCGATCACACCCGCGTGAAAAACATCAACATCGAGTTCAGTGACGATCTGACCCTCGCCGGCGGCAACTAACGCGGAAAGCCCACCGCCGTTCGCTTCATACGGATTGTTGTACCACTGTACCGGCGAACCCGCAGACGGGTCGCGGGTTCGGCGGTACCGACTGACAGTAAACCATCTCATCCATGGACGGTTCGTGGGGTCGCCGACGTCGACATCTCACCGTTTTTCCGACGAGAAAACGGACCGACTGCGATCGACTCGAGTGTGGATTCGACGCGTTGACAGTGTTCCTACGGCGTGAGCTGTTTCGGATTGACGGAACCGTATTCCAGTTCCGAGCCGGCGAGTACAGCCTCGTTGTCGGGGAGCAAGGCGGTAACCAAAAGCGGTGACTCGTCGGCAAAGTACTCGAGCAGCCCCGTCGCTCGTTCGGCGTCGAACGCGCCGAGCGTGTCGATGACGAGGACTGGAACGGTGTCGGCGACGTCGTAGGCGATGTACCCGGCAAGCGCGAGTACGAGCCCAACCATCTCACGCTCGCTCTCCGAGAGGTTGTAAATCGTGTCCTGACGAGTGACGCCATTTTCTTCCCGGGCGACGATCAGATCGAAGTTGCCGTCCAACCAGACGCGTTCGATCGCCTCGTACTCGAGCAACTCGATCAACTCGTCCATCGCCTCGTTGAACTGCGTCTGGAGGCGTTGTTCGAGGTTCTCGATGCGTTCAGTGAGCGTGCGGATCTCGTCGCGGAGCGACTCGATCCGTTCGCGGTTCCGTTCGCGGTCCTGACGAGCCGCTTCGAGGTCGTCGATCGTCGATTCGAGGCGCTCGATGTCTGTCTGAACCGAGTGTAACTCGATTCGCGTCGACTCGATCTCGTCGGTCAGATCACTCGTTTCGCTCTCTTGCTCGGCTTCCTTCTGGGCAATCTGATCCTCGACGCGGTCGATCTCGTCTTCGAGATCCGCGATCTGTTCGCGGTTGGTCTCGAGGGAATCCCGCCGCTCTTCGAGTTGCTCTTCGAGGGAGCGTTTCTTCGACTCGAGGGTGTCGACCCGTCTGTGGGCCTCGTCGATGGCGTCGAGTTGTGCGTTGATCTCCTCAAGTCGTGGCTCGTACTCGGCGCGTCGGTCCTTGTCCGCTTCGATGAGCTCGGTGAGTTGTGTTATCGTCTCGTCGAACTCCTCGGCGGTCGATTCGGTGCCACACGCCCAGCACGTCACTGTATCACCGGTTAGTCCGTGTTGTTGCCCGAGGACGCCGGTGTATGGCGACGATTGCATCTCCCGGTTTGCGGTCAGCACTGATTGGAGGATATCGAGACGGTTGGTGATCTCGTCGAGATCGTCCCTGATCGAGGCCTTCTCGGCCTCGAGTGACTCGACGTCGTACCCCGCGACGGTCTCACGGGCCTCCTCGAGTTCGGCTTCGACCTCCGCGATCTGGTCGGTGAGACGATCGATCGCGTCCTCGTAATTTTCGATCTGCGAGCGATAATCCCGTCGTCTGGTGACGAGTTGCGATCGCGTTTCCTGAAGCTCCTCGAGTTCCTCGTCGTCGGTGATCGTCCGCTGTTTGTCCCGCAACTCGTCGAGTGTCGCCTCGAGTTCGACGGCGGTTTCGCGTTTCGTCTCGAGTTCCCGTTTTCGGTCCTCCAGTCGCGTTTCGACGTCCGCCTGGGCCTCGATTTCCGTTTGCAGTTCGTTTTTCTCGACGATCTTCCCTTCGCGTTCGGCCTCGAGTGCGTCGATATCCATCGGGCCTTTGAGAACGTCTTCGAAGTTCTCGTTGTTTCTCACCGCCGAGCGGACGGTGCTGAATTCGAACAGGCAGGCGAACTGTTCGAACAACTCGATATCGTCGCCGTCGTCGATCCAGCAGTCGCCGTCGATTTCGATTCCGTGACCCGTCTCCGTTGCCGTCCGAACGATCGTTTCCCCGTCCAACGAGAGTTCGACGCGTGCAGTATCGGCGTCGTTTTTGATCGGCACCGTCGATCGACCGAGGCCGAACGCGACCGCCTCGAGAAACGACGTCTTGTTCGAGGAGTTCGGTCCGGTGACGACGTTGAGTTCGTCGGAGAGCGTACAGTCGACCGAGTCGATTCCGCCGACGTTCTCGATGGAGATCGTTAACTCGCTCATTGGTGGACCTCCATGGTCGCACAGTCACAGAGTTCGCCGCGGTAGATCGCACGTCGGAGCGGAACGCGCGTCTGGCAGGATTCACACTCGAGGTCGACGTCGACGTGGACGGTAATGTCCTCGCCGCCGCGGAGCTTTCCCTTTCGCTCGAGCGACCGGACGGCTGAGACGATCTTCTCTTTGGCGTGATTGCGCGCGATTTCGATCGCCTCACGTTCCCACTCGCTGGACTCTTCTTTTTCGTATTCGGCGTCGAGACAGTCGAGGAGATGCGTTCGAACGACGCCGTAGGAGACGAAATCGTCCTGCAGGCGCTCGACGTCGATCCCTTCACGCTCGAGCATGGCGGCGACCTCGCTGCTCGTCGTTCCCTCCTCGCGAAGCCTGTCGTACTTCGATTCGGCCTCGTCACCGAGTGTCGACAGTCCCACTTTGTCCATCTCCCGGCGCAGGAGGGTGACGTTCAACCACCGGGCGAGCTGTCTGTACCCCTTTCGCTGCGAACCGTCACCGCGCCACTCCTCGAGTAACCGTTCGTCGTAGTGTTCGAGGTCGTGGTCTTCGAGAACTCGGCAAACTTTACATCCATATTCTGTTCCCATATCCGGCCATATACCCCCGTGAAACAAAAGTGTACTCGTTGATATTTGCTAAAGCAAAGAACGTACTGGTGTTGGGAAGGCTGTGTGATCTCGTCGTTTGCTCAGCTCTCGCCGTCGTTTCGCCGCGCTCTCGAACCTGGTCTGGCGGGAGTTTTTGATACGGTTTACTGCCAATCATCACCGGCGAATCCGCGACCAGTCTGCGGGTTCGCCGGGACATCGTTCCAGCAATCCGTATGAGACACCTGTACGAAAATCAGGAGGAGTAGACCGTGACCGAAGCGAACGACCAGTCGACTCGAATCGTGAGCGGGGTGAAGACGAATATATTCGGCGGCGTCTGTCTCGATGGCGGGAGCGTTACTACTGTGCGAGGTAGTTTTCGATCGTCGTCATCCGGTCTGTCTCGACCATATACTCCACGTTCGAGACGTTCTCGAGGGTCCGGACAGTGTCGATCAGATCGTCGGCGTCTCGATTCGAGGAGACGGTTGCGACGGCGTACAGATCGAACGAACCGAGCCCGCGACAGTTCATCCAGAACCCCATCTCCGCCAGTGCTTCGAACGTCTCTTCTTTTGCATCCTCGTTGTCTTCGACTGCGATAAACAGCCGGATCACCTCCCATCCGTGCTGTTTCGGAGCCGTCAGAAGGAGAATCGACGTCGTCTCGAACAGCTTCGAGACGCGGTATCGGATCCCCTCACCACTCATTTCGAACCCTTCGTCCTCGAGTTGCTCGGCGATATCCGAGTACGGCGTCCGCGGGTTTTGAACGAGAATACGGAGAATAGTGCGGTCGATCTCGTCCAGCCCGTCGAGTTCTTGTGGCATGGCAATGTATAGATATGCACACGAAATAAATCCTCGTTTTCACTACCCATTCTGGATGGCCGCGTCTCGAGACGGGCTACTGGAAGTCGTTACCGTCGCATCCGGGATCGGTTCTCCGGGTCCGACAGTAATCAGTTACAGCAGTCCGTATGAACACTCGACATCGCATAGTTTCTCACCGAGGGGCCGACCTGGCTTACTGACGTTGTGGCGAATCAGTGTCACTCCGGAAACGTTTTCTCGCCGTCTGAGAGCGAAAAACCGTGGGAATTTATTACACATGCCGGGACATATACCACCTAATGCCCAAGCGAATAGGCTTCGATGTCGGTGGAACGTTCACCGATTTTGTACTGAAAGACGAGGAGACCGGTGAACTCGACGTGTACAAGTATCCGACGACTGTCGACGACCCGTCTCAGGGTGTGCTGACGGGACTCGACGAATTTCTCACCGAAGTCGACTCGGAGATCGACGACCTCGAGCAGCTCATCCACGCCACGACGCTCGCGACGAACACCGTTCTCGAGCGTGACGGTGCGGACACGGCGCTGTTGACGACGGAGGGATTCCGGGACGTACCGATTCTGGGCCGACAGAAACGCTACGATCTGTACGATCTTTTCATCGAGAAGCCCGATCCGATCGTCGACCGGGAGAACATCTACGAGGTTGACGAGCGTCTCCACCCTCGAGAGGGTGTTGTGACGCCACTCGACGAGGACGAACTCGCGTCGCTGGTCGAGGATATCGAAGACGACTACGAGTCGGTCGCGGTTAGCTTCCTTCACTCCTACGAAGACGACAGACACGAGCGTGCGGCGGCGGAGGTTATCGAGGACGTCGCGCCGGATCTGTATACGACGCGCGCGTCGGGCATTTCGAAACAATACCGCGAGTACGAGCGGACGAACACTGCGCTGGTCGACGCCTACGTCAAACCGACCGTCCAGCAGTATCTGAGCAAGATCGAAGACGACCTTGACGGGCAGGGGTACGACGGCTCGTTCTTCATGATGAAATCGAGCGGTGGCGTTGCGACGCCGAAGATGATCCAGCAGTCGCCGGTTCAGATCATCGAGTCTGGGCCGGTCGCCGGTGCGCTCAACGCGGCCCACATCGGCGAACACGTCGGTCACGAGAACGTGTTCTCGTTCGACATGGGTGGGACGACGGCGAAGATCTGCTTTATCATCGACGGCCAACCCAAACGAACGGACGTCTTCGAAGTCGACGAGGCCGAGATGAAAGAGGGCAGTGGCCTCCCGATCAACCTGACGGTCATCGACATGATCGAGATCAGTGCCGGCGGCGGTTCCATCGCCGCGGCGAGTGACACCGGCCGAATCACCGTCGGGCCGGAGAGCTCCGGTGCGGAACCGGGGCCGATCTGTTACGGTCGCGGTGGTACCCAGCCGACCGTCACGGACGCCGACCTCGCGCTTGGCTATCTCAACCCGGATTACTTCCTCGGAGGGCGGATGGACATCGACGTCGACGACGCACTCGCCGGCATCGATCGGGACATCGCCGAACCGCTCGGCATGGATACCTACGACGCAGCGTGGGGTGTCAAAGAGATCGTCGACAACGCGATGACCCGCGCGAGCCAGATTCACGCCTCCGAACGCGGGATCGACCCACGCGAGTTCGGCATGATCGCCTTCGGCGGTGCCGGTCCGTCCCACGCAGCGTTCATCGCACACGAACTCAACGTCCCGAAGGTGATCGTGCCTCCGGGTGCGGGCGTCGCGAGCGCCGGCGGCTTGCTCGTCGCCGACATCGAGTTCCACCTCGATCAGACGTACATCACCGAACTCACGCCCGACGGCCTCGAACACGTCAACGACATCTACGACGACCTCGAGGCCCGTGGCCGTGAACTCGTCAAGGAAGCCGGTGGCGACGACACCCAGATCGAAGTCGAGCGCGAAGCCGACATGAAGTACGTCGGTCAGGCACACGAACTCGGCGTCGAACTTCCGACCGGAGCACTTGGCTCCGATGATATCGAGACGATCGAACAGCGGTTCCACGACACCTACGAGCGAACGTACGGCTACAGCGACGAGGACGAGGAGATCGAAGGGATCACGTGGAAAGTTACGGTCCGAAGCCCGACCGAGTCGATGTCTATCGAGACGGCCGAGAGCGGATCGGCTCGTGCGAGCGACGCCAGAAAGGGAACGCGGGAGGCGTACTTCAAGAGCGCCGGCGGCTTCACCGATGCCGGGATCTACGACCGGGAGCAACTCTCCCCCGGTGCCGAACTTACCGGGCCCGCGGTTATCGAAGAGGTCAACTCGACGACCGTCGTTCCGCCGGGTGACGTCTTGACCGTCGACGAGTACGGCAATCTCGTCATCGAAATCAACGAGGTGAGCGATCATGAGTGAGACAGATTCGGATGCAGAGATCAGTATCGACGCCGACGAACTCGATCCGATCACGTTTACGGTTATCTGGGATCGACTCGTCGCGATGTGCAACGAGATGGGGAAAGTCCTCCAGCGAACCGGGAAGAGCGAGGCCGTCTCGCTCGGCCAGGACTTCTCCACCGGACTGTTCGACCGCGAAGGGCGAATGGTCGCACAGGGCAACTTCAGTCCCGGCCACCTCGGATCGATGCCGTATGCGGTCCAGCACGTCCGAGACCGGTACGATTACGACGACCTAGAGCCCGGCGACGGAATCCTGTTGAACGACTCCTACATGGGGTCGGGACACCTGCCGGATATGTTCCTCGTCACGCCGGTGTTCGTCGACGATCGGATCGAAGGGTTCTCCGTGACGATCGCCCATCACATCGACGTCGGCGGAATGGCACCGGGATCGCAGGCGGTCGAGGCGACCGAAATCTACCAGGAAGGGCTCAGGCTGTTCCCGACGAAGGTGATCTCGGAGGGCGAACTCGAGCGGTGGTTCGTCGACCTCATCGAGGCCAACGTCAGACTGCCGGACGAAGTGATCGGCGATCTGAAGGCCCAGCAAAACGCCAACCACCACGGTGCGACCCTGTTCCGGGAGATCATCGAGGAGTACGACCGGGAGACGATCTACACGTGTATCGACGAGGTCATCTCCCAGTCCGAACGCCGCGTCCGGGAGGACCTTCGGGAGATGCCCGACGGCAAGTACTCCTTCGAGGACGTCATGGACAACGTTCGCGTCGACAGCGGACCGGTCAACCTCGAGGTGACGATCGAGATCGACGACGACGAGTTGATCTTCGACTACGATGGGACCGATCCGGCGACACAGAGCGCGATCAACAGCTACATCAACTACACCCGGGCGTACTCGGCGTTCGTCCTCAAGGCGATCACCGAAAAGTATCTCCCGCAGAACGAAGGGATCATGAAACCGATGACCGTCCGTGCGCCGGAGGGATCGTTCCTCAATCCCCAGCCACCGACGGCGGCGAACGCTCGCCCGATCATCAACCAGCGACTCGTCGAACTGAACCTCGGTGCGGTCGCCAAGGCAGTCCCCGACAAGGTGATCGCTGCGAGCAGTCACTTCGGCAACCCCAACTTCAGCGGGGAGGATCCGGAGACCGGCGAGCAGTTCATCCTCTATGACTTCATGATCGGGGGCGTCGGTGCCTCCGAGCGCAAGGACGGTGAGGAGGGAATCTGTTCGTCGTTCAACGTGACCAACATCCCCGTCGAACTCCACGAGACGCGGTACCCCGTGGTCATCGACCGACTCGAGCTCATCCCTGACTCCGGCGGTGCCGGTCGACACCGCGGCGGCCTGGGTCTTCGGAAGGACTTCACGCTGTTCGCCGAAAACGTCTCGTTTACCAACCTGTTAGAACGCACCGAGTCCCAGCCGTGGGGACTCGAGGGTGGCGAGGGCGGTGACAGCGGACAAACGGTTCTCAACCCCGACGACGAGGCCGAGGAACTCCATCCCAAAGGACAGTTCGAACTCGAGTACGGCGACACCGTCAGCTTCCAGCTCTCGGGCGGTGGCGGCTACGGCGACCCGCTCGAGCGCGATCCCGAGGCGGTTCGAGAGGACGTCGTGAAGGAGTATATCACGGTCGAGGAGGCCCACGACGTCTACGGCGTCGTCTTCCACGACGACGAGGACGGCCTACGCGTCGACGAGGCGGCGACCGAGTCACGTCGCAGCGAACTGGCCGCCTGACGCGGTCGGCCCATAGCCCTTTCCCGACGGTCGGTACTCGTTTTCGTCGCAACGTCGCTTTTAGTACGACCTGCGAACAGGTGACACATCTGGGTCCGGACTCCTCGCCGAACGATTCGCGCTGAAAAAATTCGTTCGTCCCGAAACGCGAGTCGCCGGCTTACTCGAGGCTGAGTCCCGAATCGACGGGCAAGACGGCACCGGTCGTCGTCGATGCCAGATCAGAACAGAGGAACAGACACGCGTTCGCGATCGCCTGTGGCGTCGTCAACTGTTTGTACGGCTGTTGCTCGAGGAGACCGTCGATTGCGTCCTCCGAGAGCGCGTCGGGATCCCGGATGAATCCCGGCGAGACGACGTTTGCGCGGACGCCGGAGGGGCCGAGTTCCCGTGCGGCTTCCTCGACGAGTGCGATCAGTGCCTGTTTGCTGGCGTCGTAGGCGGCGAGATCGGAGCTTCGCATGATGCCGTCACACGCCGAGACTGCGACCATGGCACCGTGGCCCTGCTCTTCGAACTTCGGAGCGGCAGCCTTGATCGTATTGAACGCCCCCGTTACGTTGACGTCGAGGTGGCGCTGCCAGTCGTCGACGTCGGTGTCCGTGATCGAACTTCGGGCGATGACGCCGACGGTGTACACCAGGCTGTCGATCGGTCCGATCGCGTCGAACGCCTCGTCGATGACCGCTTCGGTTTCCTCGGGGTCGGTCACGTCACACGACCACGCCTCGTGGCCGTCTCCGTCGAGTTCGTTGAGTAAAGCCTCGGCGTCGTCGGATGCACTGTTGTACGTGAATCCGACGGTGCCGCCGGCGTCGGCGACGGTTTCTGCGACCGCACGACCCGAATCTGACGTTCCAGAGAGGACGAGTACTGTTTGTTCGTCGTACATACCGTATGTACGAAGCGGGCGTACTCACATCAAACTGGGGGATGCGGATTGTACGACCGTTACCTGGGGGATGCGGTTCGTACGTCCGTTATCGCAGGGCAGGTGACGATCCATCCAATTTACGTATGTTGGATTCTAACGTGTGACTGGTTATGCACACTGTAGCGGTAATCGGTGGCAGCAACGGCGGGTATGCCGCCGCTGCTGACTTCGCCGAACAAGGACATACGGTTCAGTGGTACGTTCGCTCCCCGGATAATCACGCGGCTGTACTCGACTCGCAGTCGGTTACGCTCGCAGTTTCGCCTCGTTACGAGGGGACGAGACGAACGGCGGACGATCGGACCACCGTCTCACTCTCGACGGTAACGACGGATCTCGCCGAGGCAGTCTCGGGAGCCGATGCGGTCGTAGTCCCGCTCCCGACGACGGCACAGCGGGGGCTCTTTTCCGACCTCGCACCGGTTCTCGAGGACGATCAAGTCGTGTTGCTCTGTCCCGGAAACTTCGGTTCGTATCTCCTCCGGCAGTCGATCGACGAACTCGACGACCCGCCGGAAAACGTCACCGTCGCCGAAACGCCGACGCTGCCGTACGTGACGCGTCGGTCCGACGACGCCGAGTCGACGATCAACCTCGACGCGGTCGCGCTCCCGATCGGTGCCTATCCCGGCGACGAAACCGACCGGGCGCTCGCGGTCGTCGAAGGGCTCTACGAGTCGGCCATCCCGGCCGAAAACGCACTCGACAGCGCGTTGAACAACAGCAACTCGTGTGTCAACGCCGTGCCGACGGTACTCAACGCGGGTGCGATCGAAAGCGACGAGATCGAGTCGTTCAACATCCACCGCCACGGGATCGGTGACGGCGTCTACAACGCGTTGATGTCACTCGACGAGGAGCGCGTTCGAATCCGAGAGGAGCTTGGATACGACGAACCGCACTTCACCCAGGACGAGTACTACCGCCCGGGGGAGGCCGACGGTGGGCACTTCTACGGCGAAAATGCCCGCAAGGCGCTGATGAGCGCCGACACCTTCAGCGAAGACCCACCGTCGCTCGACGATCGGTACGTCCACGAGGACATCAGCATCGCGACGGTGTTGTTGGCCTCCGTCGGCGAGTTCCTCGACGTCGAGACGGCGACGATCGACAGCATCGTCCACATCGCGGAATCGCTCATGGACGAGGAGTACAGCGAGACGGGACGAACGCTCGAGCAACTCGGCCTCGCCGATCTCTCGCGTGGGGAGTTCGAGCGGGTCCTCGCGGAGGGTGACGAGCAATGACGGACTCGGAGCCGCCGATCGTCGTCGTGGGACCGGGTCGAATGGGTATCGGTATCGCGCAAGTGTTCGCCACGGACGGGCGATCGGTTCACATCCTCGACGTGAAAGAGCGCACGGACTCTGAGTTCGAGGACAAAGTCGAGTCGGTCTCCGAGACGATCCGATCGAACCTCGAGTTTCTCGCAGCCCGCGGTCACTTCGATGGGGACGCGAGCGACGTGCTCGACCGGATCACCGTCACTCGCGAGACGGAGACGTCCCTCGAGTCGGCAGAGTGGGTGTTCGAGGCCCTCCCCGAGGATCCCGAGATCAAACGAGAATTCCTCTCCTCGTCGGCCGACGCGCTCGGCGACGCGGTCGTCGCGACGACGACCTCCTCGATCAGCATCGACGAACTGGCGGACGCCGCCCCCGCGCCCGAGCGACTGCTGATCACCCACTGGCTCAACCCGGCGTTTATCGTGCCGCTGGTCGAGGTCGCACACAACGAACGGACCGACGACGACGCGGTCGATCGAACGGTCGCGCTCCTCGAGGCCGTCGGCAAGGAGCCGGTCACCTGTTCGGACAGTCCCGGCTTTCTCGGCTCGCGCATTCAGGCGGCTGCGATGAACGAAGCGGTCCGGGCCTACGAGGACGGCGTGGCGTCGCCCGAAGAGATCGACCGCGCGCTTCGGACCGGGGTCGGCTTCCGGATGGCCGCGATCGGATTGATCGAGTTCATCGACCTCGGCGGCGTCGACATTCTCTACTACGTCAACGAGTACCTCGAGGACGAGCTCGGGGAACGGTTCGAGAACCCGGATAGCGTCGTCGAGAAGATGGAGGCGAACGATCTCGGACCGAAGACCGGTGCCGGCTACTACGACTACGGCGAGGACGTCGACGCCGAGGAGCTAAAGACCGAAACCTACAGTCGGATGCTCGCGCTCGCGGAGACACTCGACGATGAGTGACGTCGAGGTCGTCTCCCTCGACCGCGTCCTCATCGCGACGGCCGACCTCGAGGCGAGTACGCGTCAGTTCACCGAGCTGCTCGGACTCGAGTTCGGCGCGGTCGTCGATCCACCGGCAGCGCCGATTGCAAACCGAACCAGTCGCATCGGCGTCGAGTTCGTCTCCGGCGACGACGGCTCGGCCGTCCAGCGATTCCTCGAGCGAAACGGCCCTGGGCTGTACGCGGTGTCGTTCGAAGTTGCCGACGTCGACGAGGCGCGCGAATCACTCGCGGCGAACGGCGTCGACCCCGTCGACGAGGTCGAACTCGAGGGGTTTCACGAGGTGTTCTACCACCCATCTTCGTTCGAGGGCGTCATGGTCGCCCTCACGGAGTACGATCGTCCCCACCCGGCCGAATCGGCCGCCGCCGAGTCGGGATGGACTCGCGACGCGGACGACTGACGTCCGTCCGTTCCTGACGGGTCCGGATACGACGTCCCTTTTCACCTTCTCAGCCTGTCATAGAATACGTCTCACTCAGTGGCTTCCCAAGCCTGAACTGACGAGTCGAACCAGTTGGCGGGTATCGGTTCGACTCATCAGTCGACGCTTGGGAGGGTACTCAGTATAAAGAGTGTCGTAGAACGGTCATCACACCAGTAAGGAGGAAATCCGAAGCGGGAGCAGTCGAAGTTACCAAGGATAATCGCACGATCTCATGTCCGTTGGGCGCTCAGACGTCGTAGGAGTGGCTTTCGAGCGTCTCCAGATCCACGGAATCCAACACTGCCTCATTGGTTGCTTCGAGAACTACGGGTGGGACCGTGGTCTCCGGGAGACGTTTGGCTTGTGTGGCTTCAAGTGCCTCGATCCACCGTCCGAGACAGAGACACCAGCGATCACCAGGATCAAGCCCGGGAAACTCCAACTCCGGACGCGGCGTCACAAGGTCGTTGCCCTGTTCTCTACTGAAAGATAGGAATTCGTCGGTCATGACTGCACAAAGCTCGTGTCTACCTCGATCGTTGGGATGAGTTCCACAGCAGCCATCGCGGTCGAAGCCAGTCCTCGGATCAGTACTACAGGTGGCAATTTCCTCGCCAAGGACATTTCGTTCGGGCATACCGATAGAGTGTGATCCATCGTGAAAAGCCTCTCCCTCTGTGATTGTTTCTATGACACACGGATGAACCGAACCTATGCAACCCCGCAAAAACCCCTCTGTCGATATGGTAGGTTCGACAAATCCAACGTGAATTGGGCTGCAGTTTGGGCCAATTAGCTGAAATGTAGTATCACGAATTGAGATAACGGATACCACTCTCGAAACATGGCCCTATGTCGCTCGAGGAATCCGGTTCTATCCGGTTGAGCCCTTTACCCTCGAGCATCGAAAACACCACTTTAGAACGTATAGAACGCGAAAAGTCCCGAAGACTCTATCTTCGGTGGGATCGGTGTAGGAGCACCGACCACGGATCAACTATGCGTGTCATACAAAAGGTCTCATACGGATTGCTGTAACTATTTACCGGGGCAACCGCAAGGCGAGGCGCGGTTGCCCCGGTAAGGACTTATAACAGTCAGTATAAGAGGGGAGGAGGAACGGCAGCGTGAATACCCCTGTCAAGGTCTCAGAGATTCTCTGCCCGCAGATCTCTGATGCGATCGCGTTAAGTTAGAGGATGAGGCGCTCGACTTCAGGGTGTCTATGACCGAAATCGAACGCCCGAACGTATCGTCTAATGCCGACATTGGGTTTATATGTGATCAGAGCGAAGTGCTAACGGTATGAAACATATTACCGCAGAGGATTTGGCAGAACGACAGGAAAACCAGGACAGCGACGTCACCACAGTGTTCGATGAGGATGCGATGGTAATCGAACAGAGTCGGTATCGAGCCGAAAAAGCAGAGGAAACAGACGCCCAGACACATACGGAAGACGAATTTTATTATATCACTGCTGGATCAGGAAAAATGAGGGTTGGAGACGAAACGAGTCAGGTGAGCCCCGGAGACGTGATCTACGTCGAAGGAGGGGTCGAACACGACTTCTTTGACATAGACGAGGAACTCAGGACGCTCAAAGTGTTTGCGAGCTAGTTCGAACTGCTCTATTGAAAACGCCATACGGCACTGGCACTCCAGTACAGGGTTGAATACCGCATCGAGGAACACAGTTACTTCGAATCCGACGATCGCGGAAAACGGTCGGTGCGCCGTTACAGGGTGATCGACGCGTCGATCACCGACAGACTGTCCTCGTAACAGAAGACCGGGTTGAGGTCCAGTTCCGAAATTCGTGGGTTCTCGGCGACCAGTTCCGAGACGTCGACGAGCAGGTCGACGAGTGCGTCCTCGTCGATCTCCGGGTTGTCTCTCGCGCCCTCGAGGATCTCCTTGCCGTCGATTCCCTCGATCATCCGGCGGGCGTCGTGTTCGGTCAGCGGAACGCCACCGAACGTGACGTCCTCGAGAACTTCGACGAAGATGCCGCCGACTCCGAACATGACGACCGGCCCGACCTCTTCGTCCTGTATGGCGCCGATGATCACCTCGACGCCCTCCTCGAGCATCGGTGAGATCAACACGCCGTCGATCGTCGCCTCGGAATCGTAGGCCTCTGCGTTGGCCACCAGTTCCTCGTAGGTGTCGCGGACGTCCGATTCGCCGGAGACGCCGAGCGCGACGCCGCCAGCTTCGGTTTTGTGCTGGATCTGTGGGGAGACGATCTTCATCGCGAGCTCCTCGTCGAACCGGTTTGCGGCTTCGACGGCCTCCTCGGCGGAGGAGACCAGTTCGTAGGGGGCGACGGGAATGTCGTACTCCTCGAGTACCCCTTTCGCCTCGTGTTCGGCGAGTACGGTGCCGTCTGCCGCTTCCTCGAGTGTCTCGAGACCGTCAGCGCCCGATCCGGCGTTGAAATCGCTTCGTTCGTCCGCCGACTCGACGGCCTCGCTGTACTCCGCCAGCGACTGGAACGCGAGCGATGCGTCCCTGAACGAGTCGTAGACGGGAACGTTGCCGTCGCGACAGATCGCAAGTGCCTCCGACTCCTCGGGGGTGAAGGTGCTCTTGATGACGACCGGCTTGTCGTACTCCGAGGGCAACTCGGTGATCCGGCGGGCCGACTCGATCTGAGCCTGGGCGGAGGCGTCGTCCATCGGGAGTTCGATCCCGGTTCCGCCGACGCCGTAGCCGCCGTAGCCGCCACAGATCATCAGCCCGTCGATGTTCGGATCCGAGAGCAGTATCTCCGCTGCCTCTCCGTGTAGCGACGCCGTGTCCCCGGTTACCATCGTGTCGATCGGGTTCTCGAGGTTCGGCGAGTAAGGGAACAACTCGGCGAGTTTCTCCTGGGTTTCCTCGGTCAACTCGGGAACGTTCATGCCGTGTTCGACGAGCGAGTCGGCGGTAATCGTCGCGACTCCGCCCGCTTCGGTCATGATCGCGATATTTCGTCCGGACAGCGTCGGTGCATCGGTTAGCGCCTGGTAGACCGGAACGACGTCGTCGAAGCTGTCGACGGTGACGACGCCGGCCTGCGAGTAGACGTCCGCCACCACGTCGGCGTCCCCGGCCAGCGAGGCCGTATGAGACTCCGCGGAGGACTTTCCGGCACCGGTCCGCCCCCCTTTCAGGAGGATGAGTGGTTTCTCCTGGGTGAATCGCCGCGCTTCCTCCAGAAACGCTCGTCCCTCGGACATCCCTTCGACGTAGAGGACGAGCGCTTCGGTCGAGTCGTCGGCCGCGAAATACGGCAACAGCTCGTGGAACTTCAGATCCGCCTCGTTGCCGATCGAGACGAAGTGACTGAGGCCGGTACTGTGTGCTTTGTTCGTCGCCACGCCCAGATTCATCCCGAGGTTTCCGCTCTGGGAAATCACCGAGAGGCCGCCCTCCCCGTAGCTCGCGTCGATCCCCAGACAGATGTCACTCGGCACGTTTACCATCCCCATGACGTTCGGCCCGAGGAAGCGAATGTCGTGTTCGTTGGCGATCCGGATGAGTTCCTCTTCGGTCTCCTCGTTGCCGACCTCGCTGAATCCGGCCGAGAAAATCACCGCTCCGGCGACGTCGGCCTCGCCAGCGTCCTCGAGAACCGTCGGCACGGCTCCGGCGGGAGTCACGACGTAGACGAGGTCGACGCGGTCGGGGATCGACGAGACCGACGGGTGCACCTCGGTCCCGAGAATCTCGCCCTCGTAGGAGGGGTTGACCGGGTATACCTCTCCGTCGTACTCGGATTCTACCAGACGTTTGGTCGCGATGTACCCGCGTTTGTTTTCGTCGGCTGACGCGCCGGCGATGGCGATCGACTGGGGATCGAGTAGACGCTCGATCCGCTCTGCTGAATAATCGCGTTCGTCCATACGGTCTCAATTCACCCAGTTCGTTAATATAGATTGTGAATAGCACACAGCACGACCGGCGTCCGGACGATCGAGTGGCCGAGAGCAAAACCGGAAATCTTTATCAGAAGGCGCGAAAATGCGTACGTAATTGAGAGGTAGACACATGTCATCTGGAAACACGCAGTTCGGATCGATCTCGATCGACTGGGAATCTGAACCGGTTCCCAACCTTGGACAGTACGATAGTTACGAAGAGGCGCGTGCGAACTTCGAGTGGGATATTCCGGAGACGTTCAATATCGCGACCGACGTCGTCACCCGCCACGCCGAAAAACGCGGACAGGTCGCTCTGTTCCAGCGAATAGAGGACGAAGGCGAGGAGACGTACACGTTCTGGCAACTCGAGCGTGAATCGAACCGCCTGGCGAACGCCCTCGAGACACGCGGTGTCGGACAGGGAGACAGGATCGCTATCGTCGGTGCGCGAAGCGATCGGGTGATGCTCGCTCACCTCGCTGCCTGGAAACTGGGTGCGGTCAGCGTCCCGCTTTCGACGCTGTACGGTGCGGACGCACTCGAGTTTCGGCTCAGCGACTGTGATGCGAGTGCGGTCTTCGTGGATCAGGATCTCTCGGAGACGCTCGCGGACGCACTGGAATCGATCGACACCGTCGAGTGCGTCGTCGAGATGGGTGGGACGACGTCACATATCGAAGGCATCGAGACGGCCGATTTCGACGAGATGGACGGCGAGACGAGCTACGAGTCCGTCGAGACTGCGGCCGACGATCCCGCGCTCATCCTCTATACGAGCGGGACGACCGGCAGGCCGAAAGGCGTCGTCCAGGACCACCAGTCGCTTCTCGGCTGGCTGCCGAGCTTTCAGATGTGTTTCGAGTTGCCCTGGCACGACAGCGATCCGCTTCTGTACGCGACCCCCGACCTCGCGTGGATCGGTGGGATCAACCTCGTGCTTGGCTCCTGGCACTACGGGTTCCCCGCGTTCCGGTACGACTCTCGGACCGGATTCGACCCGAAGACGGTCTTCGAGAACATCGACCGGTACGGTCCGACCCGCGCGGTGTTGGTTCCGGGGATGCTCAAGCCGATGTCCCAACTCGACGCCTCACAGTACGACCTCGACGCGTTGCAGGTCGTGATGTCCGGCTCCGAACCGGTCTCCGAACAGCTCCACGAGTACGTCACGGAGACGTTGGGGGCGAACCTAAACGAGATGTACGGCCAAACCGAGGCCATGCATCTCGTAACCTCGTGTTCGCAGTGGTTCGATGCCGATCCGGGAAGTCTCGGCTACCCCGCACCCGGACACGACGTCCGAATCATCGACGAAGACGGGACCGAGTGTGAGACCGGTGAGACGGGTATCATCGGCCTGAAATCCCCCGATCCGACGATGCTCGTCGAACTCTGGAACGACGACGAAGCCACCGAACGAAAGTTCGTCGCCGACGGGGAGTGGATGAACACCGACGACCTGGGCTACTGCGACGAAGACGGACAGCTCTGGTTCAAATCTCGAGCCGACGATCTCATCATCACGAACGGCTACCGCGTCGGGCCAGCGGAAGTCGAGGATTCGATCCGCGAACTCGACCAGGTGCGTGAGGTCGGAATCATCGGCGTCGAAGACGACGGCCGCGGCGAGATCATCAAGGCGTATATCGAACCAAGCGAAGGGGTGGCCGACGACGACCAGCTCAAAGAAGTGGTTCGATCACACGTCAAGACCAACCTCGCGAAGTACGAGTATCCTCGAGAGATCACGTTCATCGACGAGGTGCCGACCACCGTCACCGGCAAGATCAAACGAACGAAACTCGAGGAACACGAGCGTGAGGGCCAAGCCTGATCGATCTCCCGTACCCACGTGCCGACGGAACCACGACTCGGTTGCTCCGCAGGATCGCGAGTACACCGGATAGCCCGTCCGACTAGGGTTTCGCCGTGACGAACGTCGGTGAACACGTCTCCGTCCGCCCCCTGCCGAACGTCGCGGTCGGGTGACTCCTCTTGCTCGAGGGGGAAATAATAAAATACCCCTGGGACAATTACAACCGCGATGGAGATTACAGCGATAGAGACGCACGTACTCAAGAGCGATGTCGATTCGACGTCGATCCCGTCGATCGGAGCGGTCGAGGTCGGCTCGGTTCTCGTCGAAGTCCACACGGACGAAGACGTCACCGGCTACGGGGAGTCGTTTCACAGACAGCGCGTCGAGGACAACGTCGTCCTCGCCCACGAGATCGAGTCGCTCGAGCAGTATCTCGTCGGAACGGATCCACGCGAAATTAGCGAACGGTGGTCGGAACTGTACGTCCACGTGAAACGGTCCGGGGCGTACAAAGCGCTCTCCGCGATCGACGAAGCGCTGTGGGATATCGCCGGCAAACGGGCCGGGCTGCCGGTCTACGAACTTCTCGGTGGCTACCACGGTGATCTCAGCGCGTACGCGACGTTCCCGATCCAGAAAGAAGCGGACGAACTGGTCGAGGATGCTCACTGGCTCGCCGAGAAGGGGTTCGAGTCGCTCAAGATAACGGCCGGGTTGGGCGTCGAACGAGATCGGGAGCGGATCGAGACGATCGCGTCGAATCTACCGGACGGGTTCCGGCTCGCGATCGACGCGAACACCTCCTACGACTTTACCGACGCCCTCCGACTCGCGAACGCGGTCGAAGAACACGATCTCGTCTGGTTCGAGGAGCCGATCGCACACACCGATACCGAAGGCTACGCCGAGTTTCGCCGGCAGGCACCGACTCCGCTGGCAGGGTTTCAGACTCACACTCCCCACTACTCGGCCGTCGAGATGCTCCAGGCGGGCGCACTCGACATCTACCAGCCATCTCTGGACAACGTCGGGGGCATCACGGCGGCACATCGCGTCGCCGTGCTCGCCGAAGCGTTCAACAAACGCATCGTCCCCCACGCGTTCGGTCCCGCGGTCAACTACACCGCGAGCTTACACCTCGCCGCGGCCAGTCCAGCCTGTTCGCTCATCGAATTCTGCGTGTTGAGCGACGACATCGACGATCCGGGTGAGTTTATCGCGAGCCCGTTCGTCGCGAACCAGGACGAACTGTCCGTCGCCGACGGCGGTGAAATCTCCCCGCCGGACCGACCCGGCTTGGGTATCGAACTCGACAGGGATGTCCTCGAGGAGTACCGAATCGAGCACTGATACGGATTGCTGTAACGATTTACCGGTGCTATCGCAGGAGTGCCCGCGGCTGCACTGTCGATGACGTACCGCAGTCTTCTGACTCTCGTCGATCTGCCTCGAGAGGGTAATCGTTCGATTCGACGACCGACGAGGGGTGGCTGTCTTCGTCGGTGTACCCGACCACCTCCATATAGCGGAAGTTTTATGTAGTTGTTACTCCTCGACACTGATAGTCCATGAGGGGAGTTAGCAATATCCGGAACGATAGTGGTGCAATTACTCGCCGCCAGGCGCTCTCGATCGCTGGAAGTGGGGTCGCGGTCGGACTGGCTGGCTGCATGGGTGACTCCGACGACGAGGACGAGGCCGAGGAGTTCCCTTCCGACACCATCCGGACGCTCATCGCGTTCGGAGAGGGTGGCGGTACCGACATCTACGCCAGACAGATCTGGGGGCAGGTATCCGAACAGCGGGACGTTTCCGTCCAGTTCGACAACGTCCCCGGTGCCGGTGGAATGACTGGGGCAAGCGAGTTCGCGGCCTCGGACTCGGGCGGTCACACGATCGCACCGTTTAACGCACCCGGCGACATCATTCCCGCGCTGATCCAGGACGTCGACTTCGACTTCGAGGAGTTCCGGGGCGTCGCCGCACACGCCGAAGAGGAGTTCGTCATCGTCGGCAACCCGGACGAAGAGATCGGCGACTTCGACGAGATGGTCGACCGCTACGCGGACGGCGAGTTCGATGCATTCGGTGGGATGCAGCCGGGGACCCAGTTCAACATCATCGCCACGATCCTCAGAGACAACGCGGATTACGACGTCCAGTGGGAGAACTACATCCCCTACGACGGCTCCGGTGAGGTCGGACAGGCAGTCGCCAGCGGCGAGATTCCGAACGGTATCGTCACCGTCTCGACGGCGGAGGACATGTCCGAGCAAGTCGACGTCGTCACCGGCCTGGTCGACCACGAACTCTCAGCGTTCCCCGACGTTCCTAGCCTCACCGATCTTGGCTACCCGGACCTCGGCTACCTGGGTGGGATGGTCAGAGCGACCTACGCGCCGCCGGAGACGCCCGACGAGCACATCGAGTGGCTCGAGGATGCAGCCGAAGAAGCGATCGAGAGCGACGACCTTCAGGGGTGGGCCGACGAAGGCGGTCTCCACCTCGAGTTTATGGGTGGGTCGGAGTTCGTCGAGGACCTCACCTCGGAGTCGATTGGGAACATTCGCGACGAGATCGATCTCGACGAGTTCAGGAACTGAGAGCGGTTAGCGTCGACTCTTTCGGTCACCAACGACTTTCACACAGTTCATACAAATCCAATGAGTACCGACAAATCCGGTGTCTTTCGAACCGACCTGACGTCCGAGCACGTGATGCTCGCCGCCATGCTCGCGGTCGCCTCGTACATGCTGATCGGGTCGTACGATTTCTCCGATAGCGCAGCGATGTTCCCGCGGTTTACTGCGACGATCACGATCGTCGGCGTCGTCTTACTGTTGACCAGGGAGTACTTGCCGAGTCCGCTTTACGAATACGTCGCCGAATCGACCGACATGCTAAGCGACTACGGCGACGACGTCGAGGAAGAGGACGGACAGGATACGGATACGGATACCGACGCCTCTCGCGGGAGGCCGATCGGGGCCACGACGTTTACCGTCGCGTCGCTCATCGCGTACGTCGCCGGTGCGTACGCCGTTGGACTCCTCTGGGTGACGCCGCTTTTCGTCCTCGGATACACGACGTGGTTTCGCCTGTCCTGGCCCGCCCGCCTCGCACTGTCAGTCATCGCGTTCGCCATCGTCTACGCGTTCATGGTGATACTGAACGTCGACCTCCACGAGGGATTCGTGGTCACACTCTTCTAAGCCATGATCGATAGTCTCTTCCACGCGATCGATCTTGTCTTCTCGTGGCCGGCGATACTCTGGCTGGCGGTGGGGATGTTGTTCGGCATCTTCGTCGGCGCCCTCCCGGGTGTCGGCCCGAACCTGGGGATGGCGGTCGTGCTTCCATTGACGGTGCCTCTCGATGGGATCACCGCGATTATCCTCCTGATCAGTATCTACAGCGGTGCGATGTACGGCGGGAGTATCGCCGCGATCCTCATCAACACGCCCGGCAACGCGGCCGCAGCGGCAACGACCTTCGACGGCTATCCGATGACCCGCCTCGGCCAAGCACGAAAGGCACTGGCCGTCTCCGCGACCGCATCGGCACTCGGCGGCATGTTGACGATCGTCACGATTATCCTGCTTTCCCCACTGCTAATCGAGTTCGTCCTCATGTTCGGATCGCCCGAGTACTTCCTCATCGCCATGTTCGGTCTCGTGTTGATCACGGTGGTGACCCGCGGATCGATGGTCAAGGGGATCACCGCAGGCGCGTTCGGACTGTTGCTCACGTCCGTCGGTATCCCCGTGATGACCTTCGAGCAACGGTACACGTTCGGCATCCTCGAGCTTCAGGACGGTATCTCGTTCGTCGTCGCACTTATCGGCGTCTTCGCGATTGGCGAGATGATGCGCCTGGCAGCCGAACAAGGCGGTATCGTCAAAGAGGACGTCGAACTTAGTGGGAGCATCGCCTCCGGATTCTGGGAAGTCATCAAAAATCCCATTTCGACGATCAGATCGGCGTTTATCGGGCTCGGAATCGGTGCCGTCCCCGGGTCCGGTGCATCGGTCTCGAACTTCATCTCCTACGGCGAAGCGGTCAGAAGCGATAGCGACGACACCTACGGCGAAGGAAATCCAAAAGGCGTCATCGCGTCGGAGGCTGCCAACAACGGCACCGTCGCGGGCTCGCTCATTCCGACGCTCTCGTTCGGAATTCCGGGTAGCGGTGCGACGGCAATTTTGCTCGGCGGCCTCTTGATGCACGGCATTCGTCCGAGTCCGGAGCTGTTCGGAGCCGAACTCCACATTACGTACGCGACGTTTATCGCACTGATCGTCGGGAACGTCTTCATCTTCCTGTTCGGACTCCTGATCGTCACCCGAACCGGCCACTGGTTTACCCGGATCAACACCGACTACATTATTCCACTCGTCATCTGTCTCGCGGTGACCGGCTCGTTTGCGATCCGGAACAACTGGCTCGACCTCGCGTTCGTCGTCGCCTTCGGTGTGCTCGGCTACTACATGGTCAAGCACAACTACTCGATCATCGCGTTCGTCCTCGGTATCGTCCTCGGCCCGATCGCCGAGGAGAACCTCTACCGGACGATCGAACTCGGCGGGTTCCCGGTTTTCCTCGAGCGCCCGCTGTCGATACTGCTGCTCGCGCTGACGGTGCTCGTCCTGGTCGGTCCGCTGATCAAGAACCAACTCGAGGCCAGACGGAACGCGGCCTGAGAACGGCCTCCGTCCCTCCACGTACCCAATAAACGATGATACGCAAACCGCTCGACGACGTCACCGTTATCGACGTCTCGTCGTACGTCAGTGCATCGTTCGGCACGATGATTCTCGCGAATCTCGGCGCCGAAGTAATCAAAGTCGAACGACCGGAGGCCGGAGACCCGGCCCGGTCGGCCGGCCCCCCGTTCATCGACGGCGAATCGCCGTACTTCATGTCGGTGAACTACGGCAAGCGAAGCATCGAACTGGACCTGAAAAGCGACGAGGGCCTCTCGATCCTCCGAGAGCTCGTCGCGGACGCCGACGCCTTCGTCGAGAACTTCCGTCCCGGAACGGCCGAACGGCTCGGAATCGATTACGAGTCGCTGGCCGAGGTCAACGAGAGTCTCCTCTATTGCTCCGTGTCGGCGTTCGGCGAGGACGGACCGTGGACGGACCGACCGGGGTACGACCTCCTCATCCAGGGGATGTCGGGGCTCATGTCCGTAACCGGTGAACCCGACCGGCCCCCGGTGAAAGCCGGCGTCCCGGTGTCCGATCTCGTCACCGGAAGCTGGGTCGCACAGGGCGTTCTCGCCGGGCTCTACGAACGAGAACGATCCGGCGAGGGTGACCGAATCGAACTCGCGATGTACGACGCGATCCTCCCGTATCTCACGAAACACGCGGGCGCCGTCTTCGCTGGCGAATCCCCCGAACGAATGGGATCTCGAGATCCGGTCATCGCTCCGTACCAGGTTTTCGAGGCCGCCGACGGCTATCTCGCCGTCGGGATCGGCAGCCAGAAACTCTGGACCGAGTTCTGTGCGGCGATCGACCGCGCCGACCTGGCGACGGACGACCGCTTCGAAACGAACCCGGACCGGGTCGACCACATGGACGAACTCGAGGCCGAACTCGAGGCGACGTTCCGGGAACGCCCGGTCGAGGAGTGGGTCTCGCTGCTGTCCGACGAGCACGGCCTTCCAGTGGGTCCCATCAACGACGTCGCCGACGCACTCGAGAACGAACACGTCGAGGCCCGCGGGCTGTTGACCGAAGTCGATCATCCAACCGCAGGCGACGTCCCGGTCGTCGAACACCCGCTCAGATTCGACCGCCTCGAGAGCGGCTTCGACGATCACGCGCCGGTGCTCGGCGAGGACACCCGGGAGTTGCTCGCCGAACGCGGGTACGACGACGAGGAGATCGAATCGCTCGCCGCCGATCGCGTGATCGGCTCCGTCGATCGCTCCGCTGACCGGAATTCGGGTGAGGAGTCGTGAGCGATCTCGGTCCGTACCGCTCGCTCTCGGTCGCCGTCGACGACGGCATCGCGACGGTGACGATCGATCGGCCGGACGTCCTCAACGCCCTCGACACCGCGGCCGTCAACGATCTCGGTCGCGCGTTCGACGAACTGGCGTTGCGCCCCGAGATCGACGCGATCGTGCTGACTGGAGCCGGAGACCGGGCATTCTCGAGCGGTGCGGACGTCTCCGAGTACGAAACTGCGGACGAACGCTATCACCGCCCCCGGAGTCGCCAGAGCTACGAGATGGTGAAGAAGGCGCGATCGGTCCGCCCGCCGACGATCGCGCGGATCGACGGCTACTGTCTGGGTGGTGGACTGACGCTCGCGATGTACTGTGATCTTCGAATCGCGTCGGAGACGGCCGAGTTCGGCGTTCCGACGACCCGTATCGGCCAGATCCCCGGCGGCGGGGTAACGTATCGACTGGTCGAACTCGTCGGGGAAGCCGGGGCGAAGGAAATCGTCCTCCTCGGTGATCGGATCGACGCCGACCGCGCACGGACGTTAGGTCTCGTCAATCGCGTCGTGCCCGCGGAGGAACTCGAGGAAACCGTCGATACCGTGACCGCGGCGATCCAGAACGCCGAGGACGGCGCCGCTGCGGCGGCCAAGGCGAGTATCAACCAGGTAGCCGACGAAACGGACCGAGCCGCTGCGTTCGCCGAAGAGACGGACCGGTGGCTGGCACAGTATCTCGGGGATACACAGACGAAGCCGGCGGGAGACGACGGTGACGTCTCGGACGAGCACTGATACGGATTGGCGTCCAGATGGACCGGCCACCCGCCGTCCAGGTCGCGAGTGCGCCGGCACTGACGAGAACCCGTCTGATACGGACCGCTGTCCCGACGTCCCGGCGTGACCGCAGGAGTTTACGGGCCACGGGAGCTGACGGACGGAGACCGCCGACGTCTGTCTCGCCGTCGCCGAGCCGGCCGGGGCTCGCCTGGCCGGTGAGTCGACACCTGTTTTTATTGTCGCTGGGGACAGAGACGTCGTATGACAGATCCGATCGATGTATCTGGACTGATAGATATACACGTCCACTGCGGCCCGTCCCCGTTCGACCGACGCACTGACGGATACGAGTGCGCACGCGAGGCCGCTAACGCTGGCATGGACGCCGTCGTCCTGAAAGAACACCACCTCCCGACGGCTTACGGCGTTCCGTACATCGACCGCTTGCTCGAGCGCGACGGACTCGAGGTCGACGTGATCGGAAGCGTGGTCCTCAACTACTGTAACGGCGGATTCAATCCGTTCGCCGTCGAATCGGCGATCGCTTACGGCGCCGACGTGATCTGGGGACCGACGATCGACGCACGCCACCACGCCGAACAGACGGGCTCACTCGGTGCCTTCCTCGGCGTCGACGCCGGAGCCGAGTACGAGGACCGAGACGGTATCTCGGCGCTGGAAGACGGCGATCTGACCGCCGACGTTCGGCTGTGTCTGGACAAGGTGATCGCTCACGACGTGGTCTTCTGTCTCGGCCACCTCTCCTACGAGGAGACGGTTGCGATCGTCGACTATCTCGCCGAGGCGGGCCACGAGCGAATCGTCGTCGACCATCCCAACTACGGCGTCACCGATCTCTCGATAGACCAACAGCGAACTCTCGCCGAGCGAGGTGCCTACCTGAACTTCCCGTTTATGGGACTCAGCCCGAAATACAGCTGGATCTCTAGCGAAGAACTCTACGAAAACATCCGTGAGATCGGCGTCGATCGGTGTGTCCTCTCGAGCGACGTCGGCCAGCAGGTCAACCCAAGCTCTCCCGAGAGCCTGCGGATCCTCGGCGAAACGCTGCGATCCGAGGGTCTCTCCGAGTCGGAGTTTCGGACGATGGCCGGCGAGACACCACGTTCGCTCCTGTTCGAGTGAGCGTTAGGGGGGGTCGCTGGGCCGGTCGCCACCTGAACGGCCGTCCTCCTTGGTACAGTATAACAAATTTCAACCGTCGCGCTCGGTGCAAGGTTTTTTAATGTGGTGATGCGTTTGTTAGCTCAAGGCATAGAGTATGACAGACGCGATGTACCACATAGCCGAGGTAAACTATGGAATTTGACGGTGAATTTACCCTCGAGGGCGTAACGAGCGAAGAAGTGTGGCTGGCACTGTCCGATCCAGTCATGATCAAGAACGCACTCCCCGGGTGTAAGTTCCTCACCGAGATCGAAGGCGAACCCGATTTCGACGAACTCGAAGCCGAGGCGACGGACGACGATCCACCGACGCTTCCCGAGGCCGACCCGGAAGAGGTCGCCGACCGCGCGTTCGTTGAGGGCGGACGGTACGCAACGCTGGTCCAGATGAACGTCGGCGGAGTCAACCCCCGCTTCGAGACGGTCGTCTCGATCGACAGTCGCGAGTTCCCACGGATGGACGCCTCCGCGACGGGGAGTGCCTCGGACAGCTCCTTCGAGATGGATTCCGGTATGACACTCGTCGAAACGGACGGCGGTGTGACCGTCGAGTGGTGGGCCGAAACCGACGTCTTCGGCCGCGTCGCACAGATGGGACAGCGCGTGATCTCACCGGTTGCAAAGCGGGTCATCAATCGGTTTTTCAACCAGATCGAGAGCAACCTCTCGGACGTCAGCGACGACTCGTCCGGGCTCCGCGATAGGATCAAAGGGTTGTTGTAAGTGGCGTCGACACGAGACCGTAGACAATCGGGGACCAATACCTGAGCAATACGCATGACAGAACACGACATAGAGATCACAGTTAACGGAACAGACCACGAAATGACGGTCGACTCGCGGACGCTACTGGTGCACGCGCTTCGCGACCAACTCGGCTACACCGGCCCGAACGTCGGCTGTGAGAGCAGTATGTGCGGTGCCTGTACGATCCACCTCGACGGCGAGGCCGTCAAATCGTGTACCGTTCTTGCGGTACAGGCCGATGGCTCCGACGTCACGACGGTCGGAGACTTCGCTGACCGTGACTCGCTTCATCCGATCCAGGAGAGTTTCTCGGAAGAACACGGGCTCCAGTGTGGCTACTGTACGCCGGGTATGATTATGACGACCTCGGAACTGCTCGAGCGAAACCCCGATCCGAACGAAGAGGAGATCCGCGAAGCGCTCGAGGGGAACCTCTGTCGGTGTACCGGCTACCAGAACATCGTCAAAGCCGTCGAGTCGGCAGCCGAAAAAATGCGTACGACGGCGACCGCCGAGGGTGACGACTGATGTACCCGTCCGAATTCGACTACGAGCGGGCCGAAACCGTCGACCACGCACTCGAGCTGTTGAGTGGTGATCCAGAGGCGAAGATCATCTCGGGTGGACACAGTCTCATTCCGATGATGAAGTCGGGACTCGCCAACCCCGGCACGCTCGTCGATATCGGCGAGATCGACGAACTGACCGGTATCGAGTGGGACGACGACACCGTCTCGGTCGGCGCGCTCACCACCTACGCGACGATCGCCGACGACGACGAGCTCTGGGACGAACTGCCGGTTCTCGCAGAGGCCGCCCACGAAGTGGGCGATATTCAGGTTCGAAACCGCGGGACGATCGGCGGGAACGTCGCACACGGCGACCCGGCCTCGGACCTACCGGCGGCCGTACTCGCCGCCGACGCGACGGTCGTCGTCCAGGGTCCCGACGGAGAGCGACGGATCGACGTCGACGACTTCTTCCTCGGGATGTACGCGACGGAACTCGGCGAGGACGAGATCTTGACCGGTCTCGAGTTCCCTCGATCCGAGAACGCGACCACCACCGGTGCGTACGTCAAGAAACCGAGCCCGTCCTCCGGCTACGCCCTGGTCGGGGTCGCTGTTTCTCTCGAGGTCGACGACGGACGAATCGAGTCCGCTCGCGTCGCCGCCAACGGTATCATGGACCACGGCGTTCGCCTCGAGCCGGTCGAAGACGGGCTCGTCGGCGAGAGCCTCGACGACGTCTCCTTCGAAGACGTCGCAGCGGTCGCAGACGAAGATCTCGAGGAGTTCATGATGATGGACGACATCCAGGCCTCCGCCGAGTTCCGCGCCCAGCTTCTGAAAGTCTACACCGAGGAGGCACTGAACGACGCGGTGGATCGACTCGACGCGTCGCTCCCGACTGCCTGAACGCTGTTTCAGTCTGTCTCACTGCTTCGTGGTGACGATCGACCGTTACGTTGGTCGCGTCGGCGTTCAATCCCACTTTTCGACGAGCAGCGTCCCTCGAGCGACAGCGGACCCCGGTAACCGGTGACATTACAAGCACGTAGTGCGAACGACTGGTAGTGACACGACACAGTTCGCCGGACGAGGCCCCGATCGATGCCCCACGGCATGGTGATGTACAGTGAGCGACGACGGCTTCGCCACGCCGGGTGGGACGGAGCGAGTCACCGGCCCCGCTCTCTCGGACGTCACCGAACGAGAGCTTCGCTCCGTGTTCGACGAGATGTCGTACGTCGCCGACGACGACCTGATCACGACGGTGTTGCTCGGTCTTCGTCTCGGCAAACCGCTGCTCATCGAGGGCGAGCCCGGCGCGGGAAAGACGGAGCTGGCGAAGGTTCTCGCCCACGGCTTCGACACCGAGCTGATACGTCTGCAGTGTTACGAGGGATTGGCCGCCGAGAACGCGCTCTACGAGTGGAACTACACGAAACAGCTGCTGGCCGTGCAGGCGGGCGACCGCGGCGTCGACGGAGACGGCTCCGTCTTCGACGAGGACTATCTGCTCGAACGCCCCCTCCTGCGCGCGCTCAGATCCGACGACGACACTCCACAGGTACTCCTCATCGACGAGGTCGACCGCGCCGACGAGGAGTTCGAGGCGCTGTTACTCGAGTTGTTGTCCGACTTCCAGCTGTCGATTCCGGAGCTTGGAACCGTGACGGCGTCGGTGCCACCGATCGTCGTCATCACGTCCAACCGGACGCGGGGGTTGAGCGACGCACTCAAGCGCCGCTGTCTCTACGTCCACGTCGAGCCGCCGTCGTTCGAGAAAGAGCGTGAGATTCTCCGGCGCAAGGTTCCCGAACTGGACGAGGCCACGGCCTCGGCGGTGTGCGCTGTCACCCAGGAGCTTCGTGACCATCCGCTACTCAAGCAGCCGGGTGTCGCCGAGACGCTCGACTGGGCGCGTGCACTCGTCGACCTGGGTGCCGACGGGGACGACCAGATAACCGCCGACCGGATCCGCTCGACGGCCGGATTCCTCCTGAAGGAGATCGAAGATATCGACCGGATCGACGAACTGGCCGACGATCTCACGGCGGCCGCCCGTGACGCACGCGACTCGACGGCTGTCGACACCGACCAGAAGCGATGAGCGACCAGGCAGACGACGGACCGACCGTCCCGACGGACGAACGCGTTCGCTTTCGCATCGTCGAGTTCACGCGAGCGTTGCGGGCGGCCGACGTCGACGTGCCGGCGACGGGGAGTCTCGAGGCGGCACGGGTCCTCGCAGAGATCGGCGTCGTCGACCGGACGCGGACCAGAGCCGCACTCCGTGGGGCCCTGATTACGTCTCCGTCCGATATCAGAACGTTCGACCGGCTGTTCGCGACGTTCTGGCGTGCTCTCATCGCGGATATCGAGGACGACCACGGCGCTGACTCCGTCCGACCGGACGAGCGCCCCGAAGTCCTCGACCTGCCCGAAGCCGATCCGACACCATCGGCGGATGCGAGCGAACCCGACGCGGAGATTGACGACGCCGGCTCGATGCTGGCGTTTGGCTCCGATTCCGACTCCGAGGAGGATCCCCTTCTGGACGACGAGCGAGAGACCGTCGCTGGATACAGTCGACACGGAGAATCGTCGACGGTCTCCCCTCGAGGAGCCCTCGAATCCGAGGTTGACCTCGTCGACCCCGTCAGCCGTCTCAGCGACGCCCTGGCACGACTGACTGACCGCGGCTACACGTCGAACGCCGATCCGACGCGCATCGACGTGCGTCGTGCGCTCAGAGAGAGCCACCAGACTGGTGGCGTGGTCGTGTCGACGCCCACGGAGGGTCCGAAGCGAACGGCCAGCAGGCTGTTGTTCATCGTCGACGTGAGCAAATCGGTACTGGACGTGATCGAACGCGACTTCCTCGTTCGAACACTCTCGTGTTTTCAGGAGGAGAGCCGATCGATGCGAACGTTTTTCTTCGACACCTCGGCCCAGGAGGTCACCGACGCGATCGATACGCGCACGACGGCTGACGCCTACGACACGCTCGAGCGACTCGAGGCGACGTGGGGGGGTGGAACCCAGATCGGCACCGCGTTGACCGAGATCAGGGAGAGACATCCGACCGCCGTCGACCGCCGAACCGCAGTGGTGGTCGTCAGCGACGGCCTCGAGACGGGCGATACGAGCGAACTCGAAGCGGGAATGAACTGGCTTTCCCGTCGCGGCCGGATCGTCCTCTGGTGGAACCCGCTGGCGACGACGTCGACGTACGAACCGACCTGTCGCGGCATGGAAACCGCACTCCCGTTCGTCGACGGGTTGTTCGGGTTCGCAGACGAGGCCGATCTCCGCGAGATTGCGTCCCAACTCGAGCGATACGACGGGACACAGCCCCTCGGCTACGAACGGACGGCCAGCCCGTAAGCGACCACAGCAACGCGAGGCCAACGACGGACATCACCTCGCTGTCATGCGATCTTAATTGTCCCCACGGCCCCGACTAGATTATTTGCATAGTTATTTATCCCGTGAGAGGCTTGGTAGAAGACGACAGAGTGCCTATTACAAATGAGCGGAGACACAACTAACGGTCTCATTGGAGATCGCGTCACTCGAACGGAAGACGCCGAGTTCGTCACTGGGCAGGCAGAGTATACGGACGACATCGCTACCTCGAATGCGGCTCACGCAGCCGTCCTACGGAGTCAGCACGCACACGCCAAGGTACACGACATCGATACCAGCGCTGCCGAGGAGTTAGACGGTGTTATCGCCGTCTATACGGCCGAGGATATGGAGGAGGCCGAGACGTCGGCCCCGCGGAAGATTCCGTCGATGTCGACGGATTATATCCAGGTCGAACCGGAGCTGTTCAGGCCGGTTATCGCGTCCGACCGCGTCCACTATCAGGGCGAACCACTCGCGATTGCACTGGCCGAGGATCGGTACACGGCAAACGACGCCGTCGACCGAATCGAAGTCGACTACGAGCGACTCGAGTCGGTCACCGACCCCGAAGCCGCAATCGAAGACGATGCACCGACGCTTTTCGAGGATTATCCCAACAACATCGCCTACGACTGGGAGTTCGGCGACAAAGACGAGGTCGACGAAGCCTTCGAAGACGCCGAGTACGTCGCGAGCGCGTCCGTCGACGAACAGCGTCTCATCCCGGACCCACTCGAGCCGCGGGCGACGGTCGCCGACTACGACTCGTCGTCGAACGAACTCAGCATCCAGATGAGCACGCAGACGCCCCACTCGGATCGCCACGCGATCGCGGGGATTCTCAGACACCCCGAGAACAAGATCCACGTCCAGGTTCCACGCGTCGGCGGTGGATTCGGGGCGAAGATTCACAACTACGACGTCGAGTCGCTCGTCCCGTGGTGTGCCCGTGAACTCGAGCGTCCGGTCAGGTGGCAGGCCACCCGCAGCGAGATCCACCAGACGTCGTCCCACGGCCGCGGTCTGAACCTCGAAGGCGAGGCGGCTTTCGACGAAGACGGCAAGCTGCTCGGCGTTCGTGTCGACGGCCTCGCCGATCTCGGCGGGTACGTCTCCTCGCACGTCCACATGCTGACGACGGTGCTTTGCATCGAGGTGATCAACAGCCAGTACGAACTGCCGAAGCTCTACTCCCGGATCCGTGGCGCGCTGACCAACGCGACGTGTCTCGACTCCTATCGCGGCGTCCACGAGGTTGCCGCGATCACCTTCATCGAACGGCTGATGCACGAGTCCGCGAAGGAAATCGGGATGGACCCGGCCGAGTTGCGCCGACGGAACCAGATCCCGGCGGACGCGTTCCCATACGAGACGGTCACCGGGACCGTCTACGACAGCGGCAACTACCAGCAGGCACTCGAGAAGACGCTGGACGTCCTCGAGTACGACGAGTTGCGCGAACGCCAGGAGGAGCTCCGCGAGGACGGACGCTACCTCGGCATCGGACTCTCGGCGTACACTCACGTCAGCGGCGTCGGCCCGGCCGACGTCTGTAAGGAGTACGGGATCTTCAAGACCCACTGGGAGAGCGGCCGCATCACCGTCCACCAGTCCGGAACCGTCACCGCCTACTGCGGAACGATGGACTTCGGGATGGGCCACCAGACCTCGTATGCCCAGATCGTCGCAGACAAGCTCGGCATCCCGATCGAAGACGTCGAAATCATCGAAGGCGACACCAGACACCTCAACGACGGTGTCGGGACGCACGCGAGTCGCTCGCTCGTCGTTGGTGGTTCGGCGCTTGCAGAAAGTGCGGACGACGTCATCGAGAAGGGTCGCTCGATCGTCGCCCACCAGCTCGAAGCACCCGAAGAGGACATCGAGTTCGAGGACGGTGAGTTCTGGGTCAAAGGCGCTCCCGAACGCTCCATGACGATCCAGGAAGTCGGATCACAGGCCCACCGCGCGTGGGACGTTCCGGGCGAACCCGGACTCGAGGCGACGACGTACTACCTGCCCGAACAGATGGCGATCACCTCCGGCGTCCACGCCGCGGTCGTCGAGGTCGATCCCGACACCGGCGAGGTAGAGTTCGAACGGTACCTCTCCGTCGACGACGCCGGAAACCGCATCAACCCCCAGATCGTCGAGGGACAGCTCCACGGCGGTATCGCTCAGGGGATCAGCCAGGCGCTGTACGAGGACGTCGTCTACGACGACAACGGAAACATGGTCACCAGCACGCTACAGGACTACGCGATGCCCAAATCGTTCCACGTGCCGGAAGTCGAAACGGTCGAGCTTTCGACCCCGGCACCGGACAACCCGCTGGGTGCGAAAGGTGTCGGCGAGACCGGACCGATCGCCGGTAACGCCGCCGTGCTCAACGCCGTCGTCGACGCACTCGAGCCGCTCGGATTCGACGGCAGTGAAGTCGACACGCCGCTGACACCCGAAAAGATCTGGAAGGGCGTCAACGACCAGGACTGACGACCGCAGGATATCGTTTTCGTTTTTTCACACTCGCGTAGTGGCCGGTCGATCGTCCGCCGTTCCGCGATCGGCCGGCGCGGACTCGTCACAGTCCGTCCGACTCCTTCGGTCCTACGGGCGATCGGCACACCGTCTCTCCGAACGGACGGGCCGAACCCCGTTAGCGGCCGCGGTCGTCACTCGAGAACGGAGTAGGGGACGACCGAAACCGACGACCCTGCCTCGAGCGGTGACTGTGTGACGACGACGCCGTCGGCGCTGCTCGCACGGGTACTCGAGGAGAGAACGCTCGGATCGAACTGCCGGTCGTAGACGGATAGCGGAGAGTCGACGTGTCCGAGGCCGGTGGCCTCGTAGCCGTCGTCGGTCTCCTCGAGCAAGACGGGGATGACGTACTCGAATCCGTCGGGCCCTAACTCGACGTCGTGGGTCATCGTCGCATCGATCGTCGCGTGTGTGGTCTCGCCCGTGAAAAACGGACCCATTACGAACGCTGAGATGGTGTGTGCGCCGATCGGTTTTCCGGGAATCGCGAACGCGACGGCGTCGTGTGCCGGCAGGATCGCCATCGCTATCGGTTTTCCGGGCCGAACGCGAACCCGGTGAAACGAGACCTCGCCGAGGGAGTCGAGCGCGCGGACGACGTGGTCTTTGTGACCGACGCTCGTCCCGCCGGTCGTCACCACGACGTCGTACTCGCTGGCGAGTCGATCGATCGCGGACTCGACCCGGTCGTACTCGTCGGGGACGCTCCCCTCGTAGGTGGCCTCGTGTCCCCACGACCGAATCAGTCCGGCGAGCATGTCCGAATCGAGGTCGGCAATACGGCCGTCGTGGATCTCCGTCCCGGTCGCGAGCACGCCCGCCGAAAATCGCTTGAAGACCTCGACGGTCTCACGGCCGAGGTCGCCGAGCAGTATCGCGTCTTTCGGGGACAGCCGTTCGCCTCGCTCGAACAGGGTCTCTCCTTTCGAGAGATTACTTCCGCGCTCGTACGTGTACGTCCCGGGCTCGATCCCTGCACCTCGAAGCTGGCCGTCTTCGATCGACGACTCTTCGCGCTTGAGAACCGCGTTGGCCTCCGGCGGGAGCGGTGCACCGGTCGCGATAGCCACCGCCTCTCCGGCGTCTATCGACGGCGGTTCGTCCTCCGGAAACACCTCGTCGTCGACCACCGCCAACGGGTAGTCGTCAGTCGCGTCGAAGGCGTATCCGTCCATGGTGGCACGGTCGTCTGCTGGAACGTTCTGTTCGGCGACGATCGTTTCGGCGAGGGTTCGCCCGCCGATCGAATCGAGACTGACCGACTCCGTCTCGTGTGACGAGCGGACCGCCGACAGCTGATCCAGCACTTGCTTCGTTGCCTCGCGCCGCCACCGCATCTCGTCGTGGTCGTGGTCCATGACGGTATGTTCGTCGAACGATCAGTTCAATCATGCGGTGTTCGCAACACGGACTCTCCCTGGTACCCGGGGACGAACGAAAACAGCGACGGCGTCCTCCAGGCAGTCTCCGAAACTACGTTCGACCTCTCGAGTCGCGTCCGTCTCATACTGACTGCTGTAAGTCCGTACCGGGGCAACCGCAAGGCGAGGCGCGGTTGCCCCGGTAAATAGTTACAGCAATCCGTATCAGTCGTCGGTAATCGACGACACTCGCCGATGGATCGGCCCCTCGCGCTCGCTCAGATGTTGCGGCGTCCGATCGTTGTCGACCGCCAGTAGTTCCGCGACGATACTGTGTGCGATCTGGGACGGCGAACCGCCGCCGAGATCGAGTCCGACGGGCGTATACATTCGCTCCAACTCGTCGTCGCCTACCGTACGATCTTCGTCCGCAAAGTCCTCGAGCATCTCCTCGAATCGCTCTCGGGGCCCCATCAAGCCGATGTACGGTACGGGCGTCCGGAGCAGTTCGTCGATGGCGAGCCTGTCGTCGAGGAAGTTGTGGGTCATCACGACGACGTAGGTCCGCTCGTCGAACTCGTGGGCGTCGCGCAGCGATGACGGCGAGGTCGAACTGACCTCGACCGCGTCTGGAAACCGTTCTTCGACCGCGTCGGCACCTCGGAACCCGATCACACGGACGCGGAAGCTGTTCTTCGAGGCGAGTTCGACGATCGGCGCGACGTCGTGGCCCGTCCCGAGAACGACCAGTTCCGGCGGTGCGGTGACGGTGTCGACGAACAGCTTGATCGATCGGTCGGCGTCGGTGACCGTGACCGTTCCGCTCTGCTCGCGCTCGAGCAGTTCTTCGACGGCGCGCTCGGTCTCCTCGCCGAACCACTCGAACTCGTCGGCTGCCGAGTCGATTCCGTCGGACGGATCATAGTAGCCGCGTTCGAACCGATAGTCGGTCTCGTGTTCGTCTTCGAGGACGGTAACCGACGAGATTGCGCCCCCGCTCTCGAAGGTATCGACGACGGGTGAATAGTCGTCTTCGATCGGTTCCAGCAACACGTCGATAATACCGTTACAGCCGACGCCGAGACCCCACACGTCGTCGTCTTCCATCAGATCGTACGTCTCCACGCGTGGCTCACCCTCCTCGAGAACGCGGCGGGCGAGTTCGACGACCTCGTCCTCGAGGCAGCCGGCCGTGATACTTCCCACACCGGAGCCGTCCGGCGTGACGACCATCTTCGCGCCGGGCCGCCGGTAGGCGTTGCCCTCGACGTCGATGATGGTCGCCAGGACGGCCTCACGGTCGCTCCTGACGATTTTCGTGATAGCGTCCATAACGTCCGTTTCAGACGCGCTCCAGCCGGGTTCAGACGAATTCATGGGTGGTACAGTCGGTGTGTGCGGTGATACCGGTCGGTTCGGTCTCGGTCCAGGCGATCTCGAAACGGGTCGGGACGTCCCGCGCTGTTGGCGAGAGACTCATTTGTCGTAGTTGGGTGCCGGTACCGATTAACACTTTCGCCAACTGGGATGCCACTGCTTGATCTACTGGTCTCCAGGCGTCTGCGAAGATAACAACTCTATGCACGTTTATAGGTCCCTATCAGATAATAGTATAAAAACTTATAATAACAGTGAATAATAAGTAGAATACGATAATCGATCGTGTCCCGGGGTAGACCACAATCGCAGTCAGCTATATTGGTGTGTATTATAAACTTTAAAATTGTATATTATATTTATCTATAATTAAGTGAAACTATAACGGGGAATGGAGAAATTTGTTATGATTTGGCGGTAATACACGAGAACGTCTTATATTACAATATTGTGGGGTGTACTACCGTAATTATAAATCATAGCTCTGTCAATTGTGTTGTGATCCAGTATCCGACTAGGTGCCAGTTTATCGATGGGGTTCGCAACTCGACCTATCTAATATTCATACAATAGCTGAATCTGGTTATACGCATATTGGTTCGACATCGAGTACAAACTCTTGAACTGTTTATCTCTCCTTCAAAACCAGAGGTGAACCGGCCATTTCCACCACCGATCAGGGATATTATTCCCAACTATTATGGGGGATTTTATCGTTTGGAGTGATCTGTACCACAAACCGACTGGATCATGCGGCTTGCCGTATCGATGTCCAGACGCAACCAGCGTTCGAGTCGTGGTCACGTCGGAACTGACGGACAGCAGACCGTATAAATCAATCTACCCACCGGTCACCCAGTCGCCGTCGGACCCGGTGTGCAAGACGCTCAGTGGCTACTATAGACGGTGGTCCATACTCGTTTTTGCTGAATTGCTTCAACTATCCGAACCGCCAACGGAGAACCTGTATTTCAACCCGTCTCCCTCCGGTACAACGCTGTAAACTACCTATCACTCTCGGTAGAGGGATACCTTTATGATGTGTTCGCCACACTGTGTGTATACAGATGTCACAGTCGACGGTAGCACTATGCTTCGATTTCGATGCAGTCTCGACGTGGCTGCACACGTTCAAAGCGCACCACAGTCCGACGAAACACTCCCGAGGCGTTTTCGGTGCGGAGGTCGGTTCACGACGGATCCTCGACGTACTTGACGAGGCTGACGTCCCATCAACGTGGTTCGTTCCCGGTCATACCGCCGACAGCTTTCCGGATGCGGTTGAAGCCGTTCTTTCGGATGGTCATGCTATTCAATCGCATGGCTGGTCCCACACGAACCCCTCGGAATACGAATCGAAAGCGGACGAGCGCGCGGACCTGAAGCGGTCTCTCGCGTCACTCGAGTCGCTCACCGGGGAGACACCGTCCGGGTACCGGTCACCGTACTGGGACTTCTCGCGGCACACGCTCGAACTTCTCCAGGACCTCGGATTCGAGTGGTCGTCGAGCTTGATGGGTCGCGAGTTCGAGCCGTATTACCTCCGCGAGAACTGGAGCGCGGATCCGGACGAACCCTACGACCCGGGCGAGCGAACGGACGTTCTCGAGTTCCCCGTTTCGTGGTATCGAGACGACTGGCCGGCATTGCAGTTCGTCATGGGTGCCTCCTCACAGGGCCCGCGGCCGAACGAACAAGCGTTCTTCGAAGCGTGGCGTGCGCAGTTTGATTGGATGCACGAACACGTCGACGGTGGAATCTTCACGCTGACGATGCATCCACAGATAACCGGAGTTGCCCCGCGTCCGGAATATCTCGCCGAACTTATCGATCACATGGCGTCGAAACCTGACGTGACGTTTCGGACGCTCGATTCAGTCGCGGCGGATATCCGATCGTAACTCGGGTATTGATCGTCGCTCGAGAATTCCAGTTGACTGTGTTCGAGTGGCTCTATCGACCGTCAGTTAACTGGTGAACCCGCCGTCGACGACGAGGTTGTGACCGTTGACGTACGAACTCGCCTCACTTGCGAGAAACAGTGCAGCAGACGCAACTTCTTCCGGCTTTCCCTCTCTCCGAAGCGGGATTTCGTCTTCGAACTCGCCAGCGGCATCTTCGTCGACGACGAGTTGTGCGGTTTCGATGACGCCAGGACTGATTGCGTTGACACGGATTCCGTTTGGACCCTGTTCGGCGGCGAGTTCGCGTGTCAGGTTCGCAACTGCGGCCTTGGAGGCACAGTACGCCGAGGCATCTTCGTAGGCGCTCAGGCCAGCGATCGACGACATGTTGATCACGCACCCACCCGACGGCTGTTCGTTCATCACGCGAATCGCGGCCTGACAGCCGAAGTAGACGCCGCCGACGTTGACGTCCATAACGGCGTCGTAGGATTCCCTGCTAACCTCTGTTATCGGACTCTGGTCGCCCCATATTCCCGCGTTGTTCACCATAATGTCGAGTGACCCGAACCGATCGACTGTCTCAGTGACAGCGTCAGTTATCGCGTCCGGGTCACTGACGTCGGTTTCGACGAAGCAGGCCTCGCCGCCCTCCGATCGAATTACTTCGTGTGTCGGTTCTCCTCCTTGCCGTGGCGTCTCTCGAACGTCCACGACAGTGACCGCCGCCCCCTCTGCTGCAAAGCGCGTTGCAATTGCACGGCCCATGCCGGAGGCTGCTCCAGTAACCAGTGCCGTCTTATCGGCTAATTGTCGACCCATACAGGAAGAGGCGGGTACCGAGTCATAATTTTTGTGTCCCTTTTGGTTCATATCATGTGTCTATGGTTGTGTCTCGGTCAGGGCTCGAAGAGATCTTCGAGCACGCGCCATAGCACCTCATACCCCGCCACCACTTCCGGAAGTTCTATGTGCTCGTCGTAGGTGTGTGCTTGATCGAGTTCGCCGGGGCCCCACGTGATTGCTTCCATCTCCGCGTCGTTGACGAGGTTTCGGACGTCGGTCGAAGCCTGAATCCCCCACGGGTCTGTAGGAACGTCCGCGACCGCCGCCGAGTGGTTGCGTACCACTTCGGCGAGCGTACTATCGACCGGTATCTCCGCTGACTCGTAGGTTCGCGTCCGCCGCCAACTCGTATCGATACCGTGATCTGCCTCGACGGTCGCAAGCAGTTCGTCAATTTCGGAGTCGACGTCCCCAGCGGTTTCAGACGGGAGAAATCGACGATCAACCGTAATTGTCGCGGATTCGGGTACGACGTTCTCTTTCGTTCCAGCTTCGAATTCGGTTACCGTCGCGTACGAACACCCGAGAAGATCGTCTTCGCGCGTTCGAACGTCGGTGTCGTACGCCTCGAGGGCGTCGAGTACCGGCCGGACATTCGCTATCGCGTTCGTGCCGTGGTCCGGCCGACTGGCGTGGGAAGGGTCACCCGCGACCGTAATCTCGTACCATGCCAGCCCTTTTTCGCTGGTTGCCGTTCGTAACGAGGTCGGTTCGAGCACGATACCGTAGTCGCCCGTGTATCCCGATTCGAGGAGCGTCTTCGTCCCCGGTTCCGCGGTCTCTTCACCCATCGCAGCGTGAAAGACAACTGTGCCTTCGAGCTCGCCAGCTTCGACCGCCGCCGCGATGTCGACGGTCGCGAGCATCGCGACAGCTACACCGGCTTTCATATCCGCGCTGCCGCGGCCGTAGAGCACGTCATCTTCGATGGTCGGCTCGTAAGGTGGGTACGACCACTGGTCGCCGTCACCCGCCGGGACGACATCGATGTGTCCGTTCAGGACGACCGTTGGATCTCCCTCGCCGACCCGGACGGCAACTTGTGGTCTGGCCGCGTTCGGTTCGTCGATGAGCGACGGCTCTATCCCCTCCTCGCGAAACCAGTCGTAGATAAACTCGGCGGCTTCACGCTCGTTTCCTGGTGGGTTTTCCGTCTCGAACGAGATGAGGCTCGTAAGCAGTTCGGTTACCCGCTCTCTGGTCTCGTTCGTCATAGACGTCCTCTGCGTGTCGCCGTTCGGCGACGGTCGATACTGGTTGCTTGTTCCCAATCGAGCGCTCTCATACACAGTGTAGATTGAGACAAGTCATGATAAACATTGTGACGATGGCGGGTAGGCGGTCTCTCTGACATGCCGGCGATCGTTCCCTCGACGGCTCGCGGCGTGGCGTCTCCCCTATCTATCGCTGGCGAGCCTCTCGAGAGATCCTGTCGCGCCTATCGACTCCCGAAGTTGTGACTCACTCGTCCGAAAGTATCTCGCGCGTCGCGTCCTGCAGGACGCTGAGGGCGACTGTTGCCTCGTCGATCTCGATGTGCTCGTCGTATCGACCGCACTGGACGCTGTCTCCCGGTCCCCAGGTGATAGCTGGGATATCTGTGTGATTGACGAACCATCGTGTGTCGGCGGCCCAGGGCCGCCCCGCTGGCTCGGTTGGAACGTCCGCGGCGGATGCGGAGTGTTTGCGGAACACTTCGGCCGGGTAGGAATCGTCCGCCGCGTCCGTCGACTCGTAGGAACTGACCCGTTCCCACTCGAGGGCTAGATCGTGTTCCCGTTCGACTTCTTCGAGGATGGCGTCCACCTCGTCGTCTATCTCTTCTCGAGTCTCGTTCGGGAAAAACCGCCGTTCGAGGCGAACGGTCACCTCCTCCGGGATCATGTTTCCGGTCAACCCACCCTCGATCTGCGTCAAGTTCGCGTATGCCGGGCCGACGAGTTCGTTCGTCTGAGTCCGAAGTTCCTCGTCGTACTCGAGCAGACGCGTCAACAGCGGGTGAGCCTCTTCGATCGCGTTTCGACCGGAATCGGGTCGAGCGGAGTGGCCCGGTTCCCCTTTGACCGTGATATCGTACCACGAGAGACCTTTGTGGGAGGTGACAGTGCGCATCCGCGTTGGCTCGAGAACGACGGCGTAGTCGCCGGCGTAGCCTTCGTCGATGAGACCCATCGTCCCAGGATCGCCAGTTTCCTGTCCAACGGGCGCCTGAAAGAGTATCGACCCCGCGAGCTCCCCGGATTCGATCTCGGGTTTGAGGTCCCTCGCGGTCAACATTGCGAGGGTGACACCGAGTTTCATATCCGCACTGCCTCGTCCGTAGAGTTTCCCGTCCTCGATCTCGGCTGCGTACGGTGGGTGTTCCCACCGGCTCGTATCGCCGGCGGGATACACGTCGGTGTGGCCATTGAGAACCAGCGTTGGATCTCCAGAGCCAACTTCAGCAACGACCTGAGGGCGGTCCTCGTACGGTTCGTACACCAGTTTCGCGTCGATATCATTGTCCTCGAACCAGTCGACGATGAACTCCGCGGCGGGTCGTTCGTCTCCGGGAGGATTCTCCGATTTGATCGAAACGAGGTCGGCGAGCAGATCGGTAATCTCCTCTGCCGAACTCGGCTCTCTCTGCTGAGACATGCAATATCTCCAAAGACGACGTGACAAATTAAACGTTTCCCAATGTGGGAGTACTCAGATTCGGTGACCAACAGGATTCTACGAACACCGTACTGTCGAAGCGGGGTAGTTGTGTCGGAGTAAGGTGAGTCGATCGGACTCGAATCCACAGTAGCGTACTCGAGACAGGAAAGAGAGTAAAACCGGCGTCAGGATTTGAGGAAATCCTCGAGACTGGCGACCTTATCCACAGCCAATACGGCGACGATGGCGATGAGGATGTAGATACTCGCGATAGCCGCGATGAGCGGCGAAATATCGCTCCTGATGGCGGTGTACAGCATGACCGGGAGCGTTACCGTGTCCCGTGTCGTGATCAGGAGGCTCACGACGAACTCGTTCAAGCCGAGGGTGAACATAATGAGCGCTCCAGTGATGATGCCGGGTAACAGCTTGGGGAACGTGACGTACACGAAGGTTTGTAGCTCTTCGGCACCCAGATTTTTCGCGGCATTCTCGGTCTCCTTGTCGATCGCGTTCACTCGCGAGTTTACGCTCCATAGCATAAACGGCAAGTTGATGATCGTCAGTGCCAGTCCGATGGTCCACGTCTCACCATAGATCTGCAACTGACCGAAGATCGTGGTGAAGATAATACCCGACACGACCAGCGGGATCATGAAGGGGAGCAATAGGTAGATCTGCAGTGGATTTCGCCACCTGATGTCGTACTTTATCATCCCGTAAGAGGCGAGCGTTCCGACGGGAATACCGACCAGCGTGCTGATCGTCGCGACCTGAATACTCCTCACGAAGGCGTCGATGAACTCCGTCTGGTACGGAATCTGGGAGTACCAGTACAGAGAGAGCGAATCCGGCGGAAACGAGACGGTCGACCCTCCCTCGAACGACGCGACGAAGATCACAGCGGTCGGGATCAGCAAGATCACCAGATTCACTGCGGTGATAAACCAGAGGAACGGGTGTTTCGTCGGCAATACACGAGAAGCCCGGTGTATTCGATCCATCGTGGAAAGCGACCGTCCGCTCATCGGTCACCACCCGAGTTCACATTGAGCGTTCCGATACCGATCTTCGAGAAGATGAACAGTACGAGAATCGACGTACACGCCACCAGCGCGAGACTCATTACCGCGGCGAGCGGTCGATTACCGACGAGGAAAATCGTCGAATAGATCGCGTTGGCGATGAAGTTGACCCGGCCTAAGCCGAGTATCTCGGGAACGGCGTACAGCGTCGTGGAGATGGTAAAGACGACGATCGTCGCGCCGGCGATTCCGGGCATCGCGAGCGGAATCACGACGTGGCGAAACATGTCGAACGTATTCGCACCCAGGTTCTGAGCCGCCAACTCCATCTCTCTATCGATGGATTCGATCGCGGGTGCGAGCATGAGAACGGCGTAGGGGATCATTATCTGGAGAGCACCGATGATGACTGCTGGAACCGTTCCAAGAAACCGAATCGAGTCGAATCCGATGCTCGTCAGCACGCTGTTGAGGAGACCGTTCTCACCGAGAATCACCAGCCAGCCGTACGCCCGGATAACCAGCCCCGTGAAAAACGGAGTGAAGACACTGATGAGGAGTATCTTTCGAACGGTCGCCGATTCCACGCGAATCGTGAGGTAGGCGTAGGGAAACGAGAGTGTCACCGTGAGCACGGTGATAATCGCGCCGAGACCGAGCGTACGAACGAGTACGTTCAAGTACGATGATGTCGCGAAGTCCGTCCAGTTTTCGGTGGTAAACTGGCTGGTCAACCCCTGAACTGAATCGTAGAACAGGAAGCTGTCTCGGAACAAAAGCACCAATCCGGCCGCGAGAAAGCCGATCAACAGAACGCTGGGAAGCAAAAACAGGTATCCGATCCAGTTCGGAGGTGATCGGTACAGTCCGGTCGGCAACTTGGACTTGAGCGCAATCACCCCATCCTCGATGCGTCTCGTATAACCGCTGGTATCAGTAGCCTCTAATCGGGCCATGTTAACCCAACTCTTCCGCTAATCCATGATAAAGCTACCCATCTATCCGAAAGCAGACACGTGGGTCGACGTCTCGAGCGCTACTTTGGGAAAAAGTCGGGCGAAATTTACAGAGAATCGTACTGCCGGGTGGGATCAAACAAGTTTCAGTCGATCACATCGACAGCCGCACTATCTCGTCCAGTAGACGCTGAATCTGCTTGAACTGTGCTCGGCCCGTCTC
>NZ_VTAW01000076.1 GCF_008245225.1 Natrialba swarupiae | reverse complement strand
CTAAGATAACTTCTGAAAGTCAAGGAACTTCTCACACCACTTCTTTGCGAAGCTGATGCGTTGCGTTATTTTCTCGAAAGTCTCCTGAACGAGGTTTTTGAACTCGTCTTCGTTCTCAACGACAATCGGTGCCATCGTCCATTTGAGATAATCCCAGACTTGTTCGATTGGATTTAGGTGCGGTGAACCTGATGGAATGAAAATCAGGTCGATCCCAAGTTGATGCGCGCGCTTACGCGTGTACTTACACCTATGTGCTCCGTGCTTGTCCAAGACGAGCAGAATCCGCTTGCCGGGATTCTGCTCGCGTACCTGTTCTAGGACGCCACAAATCCGCTCTTTTTTCTCGTCTTCGGTGAATGTCACCAAACTCTCCCCGTTGAGAGCGTAGAATCCAACTGCAGAATCGTGTGTCTTGACTAACTCCGGTTCAATGTGTGGATCGTCTACATACCAGACACGCCGCGAATTATCGTACGGCTGTGGCTTCGACGCATCAAAAAACCCGAGGACAGTACCGCCATCAGTGCAGATATCGTCGTCAACCATCCACCGTTCTTCGTCTTCTTGCTCACGTTTGTTGTGTGGCTGATCATCCTCGTCGAGCGCGTCGTCGACGCGCTCTTCGAGGATTTCATCAGGATTCTCTGGCCGGTGTGGACGCTTTGGCCGTGGTTTCGCGTACGAAAGACCAAGCTCCCGAAGGAAGGTACCGAGGTAATTTGGACTGTAAGAAACACCGAATTCTTCCTGGAGAAGATGCTGAATCTCCTGGGATTTCCACGGTTGACCGTCTCGAAGCATCTCGATCAGTTCCTCTTGTTCATCCTCGTCGAGTTTCGGAGGCCGGCCGCCTCCGAAACTCGGCATCAGCCCTTCTAATCCGTCCTCGTTCCAGGCATCCGCCCAACGACCACCGGTGGTAGCCGACCGACCTTCTCGGTCGGCGGCCTCCGGAATTGAGTCGCCCTGGTAGAGATTTTTCAAAAACCCAAGCCGACGGAGGTGATGATCGTCTTCGGCCTCACGCAGCAATTCATCGATTTCTTCCTCAGTCAGGTGACGCTTAATCTCCTTTCGACGTGAGCGTTCCATTACTTGCTCATCGATCTTAACTCACAAAAGTTTTCGTACTCATTA
>NZ_VTAW01000075.1 GCF_008245225.1 Natrialba swarupiae | reverse complement strand
CTCAGTCGATCACACCGACAGCCTCACTGTCTTGTCCAGTAGGCGCTGAATCTGGTTGAACTGTGCTCGGCCCGTCTCGAAGAGATAGTGGCGGTAAGTTTTGGCACTGGAGAGGCGCTGTCGGCGGCGAATCGCCGCCGACGCGACAGTGTCGCCACTCACGACCGCTGCCCCAACTCAGGGACAGCTACCGGAAGAACCGGTCGTCGAGTGGTTGATTCGCTGGGACAGCTCTGCGTACACCAAGAGCTGCCCAGGCAGCACGAACCACCATCTCACAGAACTCCGTGAACGACCACTCCCAGAGGCGGCGCCCCCCACGGCGGGGCGCCGCCACGTACATCCAGTGGAGATAGCGCCAGACGTTCTGCAGCAACAGACTCACGACGAACAGCAACAACCGAAGCCCTGCGTCCCGAGAACTGGTGAGAGCGAGGCTCTGGTTAGCTAACCGGTAGCTTGATTCGATGCCGAAGCGCTTGCTATAGTGTTCTCGTGCATCTCGTGGTGTGTCGATGAACGGCGCGTCAGCGGCGTAGCCGTGACGCGCCACCCCGTGCTCGTCGTATCGTCCTCGTTGGTAGACACAGTCGATGAACACAGGGAACGTTACTCGCCCAGCGAGTTCGTGTTCGATCACGCGACTCCAGCCGCTGCTGAGTTCGTCTTGAATCGTCTCGCCCCACTTGACGATCGGTATGACGTAGGCGTAGTTGTGCGCGTACAGCAGTTCGAGGCAAGTGCTGTTGTAGAATCCGCGATCGAGGTAGACGGCCTTGACGCGCAGGTCAAGGCCGTCAAGGAGTTCGAGGAACTCACCGAGGGCATCGCTGGTGGTTTCGCCAGCGACCAGCTGGCGAACCGCCAGCGTGTATCGCTTGTTGCGCACCCGCGCATACAGCGTGACGTAAGCATGGAACGCAGTGGTACCTCGTTTCGCCTGCGAGAAGTACAACGCCTCTGTCTCGTCTTCCTCACCGTAGTAGGGATCGAGGTGGAGGTCGGCGACGACCTCCACCGGTCGATCCGGGAGCGTCTCAAGGACATCCCGTTGAAGTAGTGTGTTTCCGACAGCCTCGACGGTTTCAAGGTCGAACTGATCGGTAAGGTGTCCTCGGACGGTATTGGCGTGTGGCGAGTCTTCGGTCGT
>NZ_VTAW01000074.1 GCF_008245225.1 Natrialba swarupiae | reverse complement strand
GAGGGTACCACAGAATCATTGACACACCTCGATCGTCGTTTTGCCAGGGTTAGCTCCTCGTTTGTAGTTGGCGATAGCAATCACGAGCCGTAGACAGAGTGTAAGGAACACGTGTGACTTGACACGGACGCGGCCTCGAACGCCTGGCGTTTCGAGGCCGCAGTCCTTGCAAGCCCCAATTGTTCGTTCGACTTGTGATCGTTGCTTGTAGGTTTCTTCGAGTTGTTTCGACCAGACACCAACGTTGTCTGAGTGCTCTTTGATCCGTTGCTCGATTCGGTACTCGATATCGTATGGATCATCGGTGTTCCGTTCGTTGTACGGTGCAATCGGCACGACGCCCTCTTCGATGAGGTCGTCGTGCCAGTTCAGCATGTCAAACGCCGAATCGCCAAGCATCCAGTTGGGATCGCCGACGGCGAGCGCGTCCTGCGTGACGCGCCTCACCGTCTCCTGATTTACCTGCTTTTGCTCGGTAAACGCCGCTGCAACCGGTAATTTTGGGCCAGTCGTCACAATCAGACACCCGTAGCCAAAGTAGTAGCCACCATCTCCTTGCTCGTCTTGGTCGTCACTGTTGCCGTCGGACGTGTCCTGCTCGGACTCGTCCGACTGATCAGTATCGGAACTATCAGCCTCTGCTGTCGGATCGTAGTTCCACGATGCTTCGCTGTCACGAGGGTCAGCGTGCACATCTGTCGAATCAATCCGAAAGGTATTGTCGAGCAGGTCGCGGGCGGCGACCTGCTCGACTAGATACTCGAAGACGTCTTCGACAACCAGGGCAACATCGGTAAGAAACCGACGTATTGACTGGTGAGAGGGTGGACTGATGAAGCCACATTGAAGATAGAGAAGTTCATCCCGGAGTTCTCTGGCGATCTCTTCAGGACTGTAGATTTCCCGGCTAAAACAGTACAGCACGCCTTTCAACAGCTCCGGCGCTTCATGTTCCCGTGTTCGCCCCCACGGATCGGGGGCGAACACGGGGAATTCATTGAGAAACGAGAACTCAAGATGCTCGAACAGTGCCAGTGGAATCGTATCCACATGGTTGAATAGCTCCTCGACCGAAGGATGATTCTGCAGGGATGTGGCGTTCATGGACCAGTTGCCACTCCCTGTTCTGACTCACCTCAGATTTACTGTAGAAGTTAGTAGAGTTGCTTGTTAACACTGACCGTGTCAAGTTTTCTGTGGCACCCTC
>NZ_VTAW01000073.1 GCF_008245225.1 Natrialba swarupiae | reverse complement strand
GTTGACATCCTCCCCGCCCTGAACAGTAGACGCCGAACCTAATTTGCGACGTCGCTGGTAGGGTGGCTATGGTCGAGACGACCGAAGCAAAACAGGTCTGTCGCGCCGCTTCTACCGTCGTGTATCCAGCACTTGACTTTGGCATCAAGTCCTGTGGGAGCTATACGAGAGAGGACTTCGAGAAGCTTCTCTCTCGTGTCGCCTTCGAACAGGAATTTGCCAACACAGCTGGGAAAACGTGCCAACTCGATGACGGCGAGCCCGTCGACGTGACGTCGACGGCTCGCAACGCACTCGCAAAATCGCTCCTCTACCATCTCCGAAACTTGGAGGCGGACGCCATCGACGGCCAGTTCGATGGCGTCCGCGACGACCTCTTCGAGATCCTCCGAAAACAACGGCTGTTACCCGACTACGTTGATGTTGCGATTGACCTCCACGAATGGCGTTTTTACGGCGATGCGGACACTGATCACGTCCTACTCACCTATCCCGATCAAGGAACAAATCGAACGTACTGTTTTGCGACGATCTGTATCGTCGCACCGGGAACACGATTTACACTCGACGTGCTGGCGCTGGAGGCGAACGGATTTCGCGAAAAACGCGAAGCCGTTCGCTCGCTGCTCGAAACCGCACAAGAGTACGTCTCGATCAGACACGTCTTCCTCGATAGAGGGTTCTACCAGATTCACGTCGTTGCGGAACTCGAACAGCACGACGTCGACTATATCGTCCGTGCACGTCCGAGCAAAGGGATGGAAGCCCGTCTCAGCGCCGATGCTGAGACGGTCGTCGACGACTATCTCATGCAACGAAAACGGAAACCGACCGCATCAGTTCCAGTAACCGTCTTTGCAGTCCCTCATCGTTCAAAAGAGGACGAATCCGTGTGGTTCGTTACAAACCTCGAGATTACACCTGAGGCCGCCCGAGCGTACGCGGCGGCGTTCCGCCGTCGCTGGGGAATTGAAACCTCCTATCGCCAAATCGGAGACTTTCTTCCGAGAACGTCGTCGCCGACGTTCTCGGTGCGACTGTTCTACTTTCTGTTCGCAGTTGCGCTGTACAATCTCTGGGTTCTGGCGAACGTTCTCGTCACAGAGGGGACGATTCCTGGAAAACCACCGATCTCGACGAAGATATTCCGTGAATTCGTGCTCTTGACTGATTACGGATAGACCGCTCTCTACACCGACCGAGAAGATCGGTCAAGAAGAAGCAAAGTGAGTGACAACGCGTCGGAGCGCCGCTGTACGGCGCTCCTTCGCTTCCTTGATCGTGCCGCTTCAGCTATCGTACGCTAGTGCCACCAACTACCGTAACGAATCAAAGAGTTTCAGGTGGTTTGGTCCGTTGTTTCGGCAACTACTGT
>NZ_VTAW01000072.1 GCF_008245225.1 Natrialba swarupiae | reverse complement strand
AATCTCCTTTCCTCGGCTTCAGCTTGTTACCAAGCACAGCCTAGCCTCGCCGCTGTCGTCCATTTTCAATAGAGCAGGGCGGACAGGGTTGTAAATTCGTCCGACTTCGAGGGAAATGTGGGCGTTTGAACAGTATTCCTGAAACTCACTGAGTGTCTCGTGAGTGGGAAAGCGAATCTCGAACTCCCACGTGTTGACCGTTCCAGTGGCACTCAAGAGTTGTCCCCGGAGATCGACAACCCCCTGTAAGAATACGTCACGGCCGACGTTCCAGTCCAGCGAATACAACCGTTCGCCGTCGTGTCGCGTTACCTCGACAATGTCTTCGACCGACGGATGATTCTCGACGTTTTGCTCGAAGGATTCTCGAACTATGTCGCTCACGGAGAAAAACGGAACGGCTTTTTCGCCCAGCGGAACCATATCTTCAAGTTCGATCGTTCCGCTTTCTTCCAGTTCGAGGATCCGGCCAAGTTCGAACGATTCGGCCGGGATTCGAAGATGCGCAATGACTGCCATTCCTTGATAGAGAATGGAGTTCGAGACTGGTAAATATGGGCGGCATGGTGCACCACCGCCAAAATAATAGCATGGTGTACCATGCAGAACGGCAGGCCTATGGGTGTGGCGTCCCTTCTGGACGGTGGACCAAACGCCCTGCACGAAGTGTGACCATGATGGTGTGGATGTGGTCGTGGCTTACCACTCCTCTCTTCGGGTCGAGGATCGTGGCCCACTCTCCATGACACGTAATCAACTCGATGACGGTTCGATTACCACTGACGACGAATTCGAGGCTATCCTCGCCGAGGCGATCGAGAAGGCCATCGAGGCTGACGTGGACGTGCGCGGTGCCTGGGAGTTTCGAACGCGGGGATCGACCTACGACTGGGAGGTACAAATCACTGAACTGGCCAGATACGACGATCACGAAGACGAATAACCGATGTGTACAGTCCCTACGGAGTCCGTCGAATCAGTGGGCCTTGGGGTCGTGATGGCCGTCGCAGAGCGAGAAGAGATCACTCCCGAGGAGTTGCGACCGCTGCATGACGTTGTCGATCCAGACGCGCTCGACGCATTGTGTACCGCTGCTGAAATTTCGGTTACGTTTTCGTACGAAGGGTATGTCGTCACCGTCACCGCCGATGGACAGGTTCATCTGGAAAAGCACTCTCAACTCGAATGAGCAGCTGAGGTCTCGTCATGTGGCAGAATTATCTGTGTGCCGACTCTAGCAGTACTTCCGGGGTTTAGTTCCAGCAGCTGTTTTTCGGCGTAGAACACGTCTATTGACAGGATGAAAGAGACGAAACGTGCTCAGGCGGAAGGGCTACAGTTTCTCAGCAATTACTGTTCAGCATTCACGACTCGGTT
>NZ_VTAW01000071.1 GCF_008245225.1 Natrialba swarupiae | reverse complement strand
CACCTCAAAGAAACCGACACTGAAGCCCGGTTCGAGTTCAAGAAAGAGGAGAACGCCGCGGTGCGCTCCGAGAAGGGCCTGACCGAGGAGGTCATCCGCATGATCTCCGAGGACAAGGACGAGCCCGACTGGATGCTCGAGCGACGCCTCCGCGCGCTCGAGCAGTACCAGAACATGCCGATGCCGACCGACTGGCCCGGCCAGCCGGATCTCACCGAGCTCGACATCGAAGAGATCATCCCCTATATCCGCCCGGACGTCGACAAGCGCGAAGGCGTCGACGACTGGACGGAACTGCCCGACGAGATCAAAGACACCTTCGACAAACTGGGCATTCCGGAAGCCGAGAAGAACGCCCTCTCGGGCGTCGGTGCCCAGTACGAGTCCGAAGTCGTCTACCAGAACATGCAAGAGCAGTGGGAGGAGAAGGGCGTGGTCTTCATGAACATGGACCGCGCCGTCAAAGAGCACCCAGAGCTCGTCAAAGAGTACTTCATGACGACCTGTGTGCCCCCGAGCGACAACAAGTTCGCCGCACTCCACGGTGCCGTCTGGTCCGGCGGCTCGTTCGTCTACGTTCCCGAAGACGTCACCGTCGAGATGCCGGTCCAGGCCTACTTCCGGATGAATTCGGAGGGAATGGGCCAGTTCGAGCACACGCTCATCGTCGCCGAAGAAGGCTCGGAAGTCCACTACATCGAGGGCTGTTCCGCACCGAAATACGGTGCCCACAACCTCCACTCGGGCTGTGTTGAGGTCTTCGTCGACGAGGACGCCCACGTGCAGTACTCGACCGTCCAGAACTGGTCGAAGAACACGTTCAACCTGAACACCAAGCGCGCCATCTGTGAAGCAAACGGCACGATGGAGTGGGTCTCCGGCAGCATGGGCTCGAAGGCGACCATGCTCTACCCGTGTACGATCCTCAAGGGCCGCGGCGCGACCGACACCCACATCACCATCGCCTTTGCGGGCGAGGGACAGAACATCGACACCGGCGCGAAAGTCTACCACAACGCACCCGAGACGAGTTCGACCATCGAATCGAAGTCGATCTCGAAAGACGGCGGCCGCACCAACTACCGCGGTCTCGTCCACATCGCCGACGGCGCCGAGAACTCCTCGACCGCCGTCGAGTGTGACGCGCTGATGTTCGACAACGAGTCGACCAGCGACACCATGCCGTACATGGAAATCGAAGAGTCGAAGGTCGACGTCGCCCACGAGGCCACCGTCGGCAAGATCGGCGACGAAGACATCTTCTACCTCCAGTCCCGCGGACTGGACGACGACGACGCCAAGAAGATGATCGTCGCCGGCTTCATCGAGCCGATCACGGAGGAGCTGCCCATCGAGTACGCGGTCGAACTGAATCGCTT
>NZ_VTAW01000070.1 GCF_008245225.1 Natrialba swarupiae | reverse complement strand
TCAGTCGATCACATCGGGTTTGAGTGAAAGTGCCTGCTTGGAGAAGGTGTGCAGCCTAGCCAAGCAGACAGCGAGATAGAAGAAGAGCACCTGCTTAATTTTGTCGTCAACAGCCTCGATGACGATCTTCCGATTGACCTCGGAGAGAACGTCGAAGTAACGACGGAGACGTTGTACGAGGTCCTCGCCGGCGCCAGCGCCGGCGGGACCTCGATCAATCACGTCTGCGAGACGACCGAAGACTCGCCACACGCCAATACCGTCCGAGGACACCTTACCGATCAGTTCGACCTTGAAACCGTCGAGGCTGTCGGAAACACACTACTTCAACGGGATGTCCTTGAGACGCTCCCGGATCGACCGGTGGAGGTCGTCGCCGACCTCCATCTCGATTCCTACTACGGTGACGAAGATGAGACAGAGGCGCTGTACTTCTCGCAGGCGAAACGAGGAACCACTGCGTTCCACGCGTACGTCACGCTGTATGCGCGGGTGCGCAACAAGAGATACACGTTGGCGGTTCGCCAGCTGGTCGCTGGCGAAACCACCAGCGATGCCCTCAGTGAGTTCCTCGACCTTCTCGACGGCCTTGACCTGCGCGTCAAGGCCGTCTACCTTGACCGCGGATTCTACAACAGTACCTGCCTCAAACTGCTGTACGCGCACAACTACGCCTACATCATGCCAATCGTCAAGTGGGGCGAAACGATCCAGGACGAACTCAGCAGCGGCTGGAGTCGCGTGATCGAACACGAACTCGCTGGGCGGGTAACCTTCCCTGTGTTCATCGACTGTGTCTACCAACAAGGACGATACGACGAACACGGAGTGGCGCGTCACGGCTACGCCGCTGACGCGCCGTTCATCGACACACCACGGGACGCACGAGAACACTATAGCAAGCGCTTCGGAATCGAGTCAAGCTACCGGTTAGCCAATCAGAGCCTCGCTCTCACCAGTTCTCGAGATGCCGGGCTTCGGTTGTTGCTGTTCATCGTGAGTCTGTTGCTGCAGAACGTCTGGCGCTATCTCCACTGGATGTACGTGGCGGCGCCCCGTCGTGGGGGGCGCCGCCTCTGGAAGTGGTCGTTCACGGAGTTCTGTGAGATGGTAGTTCGTGCTGCCTGGACAGCTCTCGGTGTGCGCAGGGCTGTCCCAGCGAATCAACCACTTGACGACCGGTTCTTCCGGTAGCTGTCCCTGAATTGGGACAGCGATTGTGAGTGGCGACACTGTCGCGTCGGCGGCGATTCGCCGCCGACAGCGACTGTCCAGTGCCGAAACTCACCGCCACCATCTCTTCGAGACGGGCCGAGCACAGTTCAAGCAGATTCAGCGTCTACTGGACGAGATAGTGCGGCTGTCGATGTGATCGACTGA
>NZ_VTAW01000069.1 GCF_008245225.1 Natrialba swarupiae | reverse complement strand
ATCAGTACTTCACAAAGCCGCTTAGTTAGAACGTCTGCTTGCTGTGAATGTGCCTAGCAAACAGCAGCAAGCAGACAGTGAAATCCACGAGGACCAGCTCCTTAACTTTCTCGTCAACGTTCTCACCGGCGCATTTACCCTGAACCTCGGAGAGAACGCTGAAATCGACCCAGAGGACATTTTCGAGGTCCTCGTCGGCGCGACCGCCGACGGGACCTCGATCTCTTCACTCTGCGAGAAGAGCGAAGACGCCCCCTCGGCGAACGACGTTCTCTATCACCTACGCACCAAGTTCGACCTCGAAACTGTCGAATCAACCGGGAACACGCTTCTCCAGCAAGATGTCCTCGAAACGCTCCCCCAGCAGGTGGAGGTCGTCGCGGACCTCCACCTGCGGCCCTACTACGGTGACGAAGACGAGACTGACGGCCTCTACTACAGCGAGGCCAAAACAGGAACGACTGCGTTCCACGCTTACGCCACACTCTACGCCCGCGTGAACAACAAACGCTACACCTTGGCGGTGCGCCGTCTCACCGACGGCGACACCGCCAGCGACGTCCTCGCTGAGTTTCTCGGACTAGTCAGCAACTTCGACTTCGACGTCAAAGCGGTCTATCTTGACAGCGGCTTCTACGATGGAAAGTGTCTCACGTTGCTCCAAGCCCACAATTTCGCGTACATCGTTCCTGTGATCAAGTGGGGCAGCAAGATCAAGAACGAACTCACCAGCGGTTGGAGTCGTGAGATCACTCACGATCTCACGACGTCCTACGGCGAGAACGAGTGGACCGTTGAGTTTCCAGTGATGATCGACTGTACCTACAAGAACGGTCGATACGGTGAGCACGGGGTGGCGCGTCACGGCTACGCCGTCGACGCGCCGTTCGTCGATGAACCTCGACAGGCCCGATCCCACTACAGCAAACGGTTCGGGATCGAAGCGAGCTACCGGCTCTCCGAGTCAACGATCATCTCGACGACGACGCAAGATCCAACGAGACGGCTGTTGTTCGTCGTTCTCAGCCTCTTGATCCAGAACGTCTGGCGGTACTTGCACTGGGAATATGTGGCGACGCCTCGCCGAGGCGGGCGTCGCCTCTGGTGGTGGCCCTTCGAAGAATTCGTCGACATGGTGACTCGGGCAGCGTGGACGGCCCTCGCGGTGCGTCGGGCCGTCCCCTCGAATCGGCCACCGGATGATCGCTTCCACCGGTAACCGGTAACCGAGGACGCCCTATCGACCAGTGGCAACACCGTCGCGTCGGCGGCTGATCGCCGCCGACTGCGACAGCCTCTCGTCTCTTGTCGTCGGGTAGATCTACGGAGAACAGATCCGGCTCTGATTCGGCGGCAAATCACACTTCAGCGCCAGTTAGCTGAGGCTGATTTGTGAGGTACTGA
>NZ_VTAW01000006.1 GCF_008245225.1 Natrialba swarupiae | reverse complement strand
AACCGAGTCGTGAATGCTGAACAGTAATTGCTGAGAAACTGTAGCCCTTCCGCCTGAGCACGTTTCGTCTCTTTCATTCTGTCAATAGACGTGTTCTACGCCGAAAAACAGCTGCTGGAACTAAACCCCGGAAGTACTGCTAGTCGATTCACTCGAGCGAACGCGTAAACGGCCACCGCACTCGTCGACGTGACCGGCACGATCGTTTTATTCTGTCTCACCGACGGAAAAGTATCGTCAGACTCATTTCATCATCCGCTCGAGTACCCGTATGAGCACCCCGCCCGTCCCGAGCGACCAGCCGCCGTCGCGATCCGGCGTCGTCGCTGCCCTCGGCTCCATCGGTTTCGTCGTCGTTCCGTTCGCGGTGGTTTTCGCCATCGCGTTCTCCCTCATGATCGGCCTCGTCGTCGCGTTCGGCGTCACCGGCGACCTCGAGGGGTTCGAGAGCTTCCTCACCGGTGAGTTCGAGATTATCGCGCTCGTCGCCGAGCCGGTCCTGTTCGGCGCCGTCACCGCAGGGCTTGCCGCCCTCACGTTTTCCCAGGGCTGGATTCGAAAGCGCACACTCGGTATCGAACTTCCGACCCCGAAGGAACTGCTCGTCGGCGCCGGTTCGGTCGTCGCGTTGCTCGGTATCGCACTCCTCGTCGGCTTCGTCACCGAACAGCTCGGCGTCCCATCGTCGGAGCACAGTCTCCTGACCGAGGATCGAGCCATCGGCTACTACGTCCTGCTCGCCGTCGTCTCGGTCCTTCTGATCGGCCCCGTCGAAGAGTTGCTCTTTCGCGGCCTCATCCAGAACTTCGTTCGACCGGCGTTCGGCTCCGCGGGTGCCGTCGTCTGGACGTCAATTCTGTTCGCCATCATCCACCTGCCAGTGTATCTCACGATGGGGTTCTCGTCCGCGGTCGCCTCGCTCGTCGCCATCTTCGCACTCTCGCTCGTGATGGGGGGAGTCTACGAGCAGTACCGTAATCTCGTTCTGGTGATGGGTATCCACGGCGTCTACAACGCGGTCGTCTTCCTCTCTCAGGCACCGCTCTAGGGCGGAGCGCGGTAGGACTCGCCACCTCACCCACGGCTGACTTTCGACTCCAGATCCACGTCTCGACCCCTCGAAAGGATCAAAACGGTATTTGATCCTTCGGTCGCTCTAATACTTGGACGGCCGAACGCTCGAGTATGGCAGTCCTCGCAGCGTTCAAGGACGGCTGGACCGCGCTTCGAGCGAATCCAGCGCTCCTGGTCGCGGGCGCGTTCATCGCGCTCGGCGGACAGCTCTCCGTGCTCTGGGGAATCGTCGACTCGAGCGTGGCGCCGCTGGTCTGGCTCGGCTGGCTCCTCGTCTTCCCGTTCGTCGTTGGCGGATTCATCGGGATGGCTCTCGAGGCAATCCGTGAGTCGGAGACCTCACTCGAGCGGTTCGTCCGGTCGGGACGGACCCACTACGTTCGCCTGTTGCTCGCGACGATCCTGTACGGCGCCGTCGTGTTCGGGTTCGTCGTGGTCGCCATGCTCCTCAGTATGGCCGGTTCGGTGGTCACGTTCGTCCTCGCGATGGTGGCCTCGACTGCCGTCCCGCCGGAGGTGGTCATGGTGGCGACGTTCGTGGTGATCATCGCCGGAGTACTCCTGGCCGTGGTCGCGGTGCTCGCTTTGCTCGTGGCGGTGCAGTTCTACACCGCCGCCATCGTCGTCGAAGACAAGGGCGTCGTTCCCTCGTTCCGGCGGAGTATCGGGGTCGTCCGTCGAAATCTCCCGAGCGTGATCGGGTTCTCGATCCTCTGGGCGATTGCCCTCGACGTCTTCCTGACGCCGGAGCTCACCCTGGTGTCGGCGCTGTCGGAGTACGGCCTCACGGAACTGCTCGCGATGGAACCGGAGATCGGCCAGGGGGTGTCGATCGCGCTCAGCGTCGTCGTGGCGACGGTCGGCGCCGCGTACTTCTACACCGTCTACACCGCCTACTACGTCCGCTTGCTTCCAAAGCCGGCCGACTCCGACGACGCCGACCAACCACCTGACGCCGATCCCAGCCCGGCGGACTGAGACGGGTTGCTGTCCCGACCTGCCGGCCCACCGGCCGTCCGGGTCGCTGCTGTGCCGGCACTGACGGACAGCAAACCGGGTGACTCGAGCGAGTCACGACGAAACGCATACGATCGTTCGACGGAAACACGATTACGACGAGATTCGGACACGACATGACACGACTACTGCCGACAGGGACGGACGCGTCCGTCAGTCGAAGCGGCGATCCGTCGGTGCTGTGTCTCGACGACGAGGAGACGAGGGAGGTCCTTTCGGCTCTCTCCTCGGAGACCGCACACGACGTGTTCCAGCTACTGAACGAGGAGGCCGCGACGCCGGCGACCGTCGCCGACCGCCTCGAGACGTCGATCCAGAACGTTCACTACCACCTCGGGAACCTGGAGGACGCCGGCTTGATCGAGGTCGTCGACACCTGCTACTCGGAGAAAGGCCGGGAGATGGAGGTGTTCGTCGTGGCCGAGGATCCGACCGTCGTCTTTCTCGGCACGAGCGACGACCGCACGTCGATCAAACGGGCGTTTTCGGCCTTCTCGTCGTTCGTCGGCCCTACCGCCGTCTTCCTCTCGATCGCGGAACTGTTCTCCCGGTTTACGAACGACGACTGAGACCGACCGCTACGAGTCTGTCGGGTCGATCACAGATGGGCGAGGGGTCGACCGACGATCAGCCGTCGCAGATCGTATGAGACGGACAGCAAACCGTTCGAGTTCGGGTTCCGGTGGGACCTACCACTCGAGTGCGGCGTTCAGCCCGGCCCGCGGCCAAAAGAAGTCGGTGCGTTGAAACGAGAACGGGCTGTACTGGAGACCGAATGGTGCCCCGGATCGCGGCTCGAACGGACGCGGATGGCTGTTCCTGTCTGGACTGCCGGAACGTCGGCGTGCAGACACTCCGTCGGTCGATCCTCGACGCGCTGGTCTGGAGCGGACGGCTGTTTCGAGCGCGGCCGTCGATCCTGGCGTTTGCGCTGTTTTTCGTCGGCGTCAACCGCTTTCTCGACGAGGTCGCGATCCTGTACGCACCGGAGCCACTGGTTGATACGGTCGGACTGTTAGCGGCGTTCGCGTTCCTGATCGGGCTCCGCGCGTACGTCGGAACGATCGTTGCGGGCGAGATCACCGACGACCGGGTCTCGGTTCGAAGCGCCGTCTGGCACACCCTCCGACGGACTCCCGCGCTGGTGGGTCTGCTCTGTTTTGCGTTTCTCGCGGTGCCGGCCGTGATGGGATTGGTATCGATTTCGGTGATCGTCGCGGTCGGCGTAATGTGGTTTGCGTCCAGTCAAATCGGATTCGTCGTCGAAAGCGATCTGCTGTTTACCGTGGGTGGGTACGTGTTCGTTGGCCTGATTCTGCTCACGTTCGTGCTTCCGTTGGTGATCGTGGTGTTCAAGCTCTGGTTCTCGGTCGACGCCTGCGTGGTCGGCGGCTACGGCCCGCTCGAGTCCCTGCAAACGAGTTGGGCGATCACGACGAACCTTCGCTGGAAACTCCTCCTGTTGGTGCTCGCGACGGGAGCGAGCACCGGCTTCTTCTACGTCGTCGGCTCTCTTCCCTCGGTCGGCGGCGACTCGTTCGGGTCGACAGTTGGCCTGCTGTCGACGAGCGTCGGCGAGTTGCTCTCGGTCGTCTGGTACGGCGTCTACGTCCAGCTGTACGCACAACAGATCGTCGACCACTGAACGAGACCGAACTGCGCTCGAGCCTGCACCGTCGAGCGGTTCGCTGTCCGTCGGAACGGGTCTCCCACGACACGTCTGTCACCGGCAAATGGGTCGAACGGGCGGTCCGTATCAGACCCCCGGAACCCCGAACGCGCCGACGCCGAGGCCGAGGACCGTGTTGAGGACGAACAGGATCACGAAGGCGACGAACCAGGCGGCGAAGCCGACGACTGCGGCGTCGATCCAGCCGCCGGGGTAGCGCCAGTTGATGACCCAGATCCAGGCGAAGAGCGCAAGCAACGACCCGACGAGGGGGATCCAGGACGTCACCGCCCACGCGATCGCGCCGAGAAACGCGGTCAACAATGCGCGAGAGTAGCTCTCCTCGTCGGTGACGACGCTCGCACCGAGGTAGATCGCGAGGCTCCCGACGAACAGTGCGACGACGAACGCGACGAGGGACACAACGGGCGATATCATCACCACGAACTTACTGTTCGACGGAAAAATACGCTGTGGTGAACGATCGCTCCCGCCGACCGTCAGTGTCCGTTCGGTCGCTCGAGTACCGTCAACCGGCGGTCGGTGGCTCTGCTGTCGTATTCCGCGCCGCGTAATCCACGCCGGTGGCTCTCGTCGGAACGGCTGCTCGAGGGCGATAGTGTCGATAATATCAGACCTACTATGTATTCTCGAGTCGCGTCGTACCGAAAGAGCGGTTTCAGTTCGGACGGTTCTTCGAAAGAGAAGTGATAGAACTCGTGAATCAGCTTCGTACTGACCAACGAGTTGATATGCAACAGCCCGTTATACCTGTCCAGATTATCCTCAAATGGGATCGGAGAGGCGAGAGGAGACACTCAGGGAATTGAACCAGTTCCGAGAAGCCATCATCCAGAGCGCGAACGTGTGGATCAATACGCTCGACGAGGAGGGGAACGTTACGCTCTGGAACAGAGCCGCCGAAGAGATCAGCGGCTACCCCGCCGCCGACGTCGTTGGGGACGACGACATCTGGACGCGGTTGTATCCGGACGACGACTACCGGGAGGAGATACTGCGCTCCGTCGAGGAGATTTTACAGGGGGAGAAAGCCGTCGAATCGTTCGAGACGACGATCGAAACCAGGGACGGGGCAGAGCGTATCATCTCGTGGAACTCTCACGCAATCGTCGATTCCGAGGGCGAACGACAGGGCTCGGTGGCGGTCGGCCGCGACGTCACCGAGCGCAGAGAGCGCGAACGGCAATTGCGGCGTCAGAACGAGCGACTCAACGAGTTCAGCAACATCGTGAGCCACGACCTCAGAAATCCGCTCACTATCGCACAGGGGTACCTGGGGTTGGCTCGTACGGAGTGTGACAGCGATCACCTCGAGGACGTCGATATCGCTCTCACGAGAATCGATCAGATCGTCAACCAGACGCTGGCGCTCGCTCGACACGGGCGAACGATCGATAAGAAGGAGTCGACTGATCTGGCTCAACTCGCCGAGCACTGTTGGGAGACCGTCGACACCGCTCGTGGCGAACTGGTGATCGACGACCTCCCACGTACTAACGCCGATCCGCGGGCGGTCCGTCACCTCTTCGAGAACCTCTTTCGGAACACGATAGAACACGGTGGTGACGACGTAACCGTCCGTGTCGGCCCGTGTGAAGACGGGTTTTACGTCGAAGATGATGGCGTCGGGCTCCCTGCCGATCTGGCTGACGAGATCTTCGAACCGGTCGCGTCGGGGGGTGGTGACTCCGCCGGGCTTGGGCTTGCTATCGTCAAGCGAATCGTCGAAGCCCACGGGTGGCGGATTCGGGCGACCGAGAGCACGAGCGGCGGTGCACGGTTCGAGATCGCCGGTATCGACCCCATCGAATAGCGCATACGGACTGCTGTACGTCGCTACCGAAGGACCGCGAGCAGTCTTGCGGTCACTCTGGCAAAACGTTACAGTAGACCGTATCAATCCACGAGAGGATCGTGGGTCTGAAACGAACGAATCGGACCGATTCGCCTCGAGGGCTGGATCGAGTTATCTGGAGGGAGGATCGAATTCGGTCAACTCGGGCTGTGATGATCGACGCGTATCGCCCCTGACGGCGTCGTAAGTCCGCCGGTAGCGGGCGATTTTCCGGTAGAGGTAGTAGCCGACCGCGAGATCGAAGACGATCACGTAGCCGACGAACGCAAGTTCGGGTGTGATAGGATACAGTGCCGCGGCGACGTCCGGGACGACCTGGACGGTACTGTTGTAGGTGGCATGAAGGACTGCTGCGATCAACAGCCCCTTGACGACGAGCGGTCCGGCGTACTGTGGGTTGAACTTCGCGAGCCCGAGGTAGTAGCCCGCGATGGCGGAGTAGAGGACGTGACCAGGGCCGACGAGTGCGCGAACGGTCGTAATTCCGGTTGCCGCGGCGAAAAATCCGATCTCCGCCTCGGCGACGGTGCTGGCGATGTAGATCGCGTTCTCGATGGCGGCAAACCCGAGTCCCGCGACCGCCCCGTAGACGGCACCCACGATCACCGCATCGAACGAATCGCTCCGGTAGGCGAAGACCCGAACCGCGAGGAGCTTTACGGCCTCCTCGACGGGGCCGACTATCAGGAAGAAAAAGAAGACCAATCCGACTGCGCCGAACCGTTCGAACCACGGACCCGTCAGCGAGTTTACGATCGCCGCGAACGTCGCGAACAACACGGCGAGGACGAACGTGGCAACGAGTAACCCGAGCGGTTCGGAGGACGTGATGTCCGTATACCAGATGAACGCGGCGAGCACCGCAGCCGGCACGATCGAGAGTCCGAAGAAGATTCCGAGAAGCGGCTGCTCGAGGACGAGATACCCCGGCTGAACGAGCAACAGGAGCGTGATCCCGAGTGCGACCAACAGAACGATCCCACGCAGCCCGTAGTTGATCCCCCGATAGACGCCGTAGGAGAGCCGGTCGACCGCCGACCGCGGCTCCCAGGTCGAGACGTCGTAGAGGTCGGTCGACTCCTGGTCGGCTCGCTCGACCGGATCTCGCCGTCGCGACATACGACGTCCTACGGCTTGCTTTCCGGTAAGCGTTCGTGCCACCTCGACGCGGACGGCTGTCGACTCCGATCTCTCACGGCGAGTCGGCGAAAACTCGGAATCCACAAAGGGATCGCGCGCCAACGGCCGCTATGTACTTCGATCAGCGAACCCAGCGCGCGCTTCGCGAGGTCGGCCTCGAGACCGACGATCTCCGGGCCGCCTCCGAGGCGGTCATCGAGGCCGTCGAGGCCGACGCGGCGGCGCTCGAGGCGTTTTTCGACGAACACGAGGTGGTGTACTCGGATATGGAGATGGCCCACTCGAGTGCGGCCTTTCCCGAACACACGGTCGAGTCGCTCGATCTGACGACCCACGCCGACGAGATGCGGGGCTGGCTGCGCTTCGATACGTGGGGCGTCTACGTCGAGGACGGGCGCATTCTGGACGACGGATCGGTCGAACTCACCCTCGGGCCGACGATCCACGACCGGGTCCGGTTCGCGCCCGACCGGGAGACGTTCCGATGACGAGCGTCCGCGTTCGCGGCATCTACACGACCGCCGTCACCCAGCTGCTCGGCGAGAACGGCCTCGAGGTCGTCCAGGCCTCCGGGCCGATCCGGGAGCGGTTCGACCGCTCGTTCGAGGCCACACCGGCCGACGTGACGATCTACACGACCCGCGACCGCCAGGGGCTCGAGATCTCCGGGGGGTCGGATGCTGTCGAGACGGTCTGTTCGCAACTCGAGGACGTCGCGATCGATGCGTTCCGGTGGGATGCCGACGTTCCGCGGGGAGCGGTCTTCGACGCGGAGGTGCTCGAGGCAGGTGGCGGCCGCGGCGCACCCGTTGACCTGGGCGACGGCCGGCGGGGCTATCTCAAATACGACGACGTCGACGGCTACGTCGACGCCGGTAACCGCTACCGCGTGCAGGTCGACGAGCCGACGCCGCCGTGGGACGACGATCGGCCGCTCGTCGAGTCGACCCTCGAGGTCGAGGGCGGTCTCTGTACGATCTCACGGGATCGAACCGGGGTCTCGGCGGCCGTTCGCGGCGAGCGCGGCGAGGAACTGGTCGGGATGACCGACCTGCTCTCGACCGACGTCCCCGAGGGCTGGGGCCTGCGCTGGCGGGAGACGGCCGCCGACGCCGACCTCGAGGCGATGGGCGAAGCGCTCGAAGACGGCGTCGACCGGCTGGCGACACTCGAGGACGAACTCGCCGACGCGCCCGCCGAACCCGGCGAACCGGGCGAACTCGCCGAACCGCGGGCGACGGCGTGGCTCTGGTTCGGCCGCGAGTCGCGGTTCACACTGGACGACGCCCGCCGGGAGGTCGAGACGACGATGGTCGGCCACCATCGGACGAAAGCGGCCGATCGAGCCGCGAGCGCGGCGGTCGACTTCGCCGAAGCGGTCTGTGGCTCCCCCGTAACCGACGGAAATCCGAACGGCTCGTTTCCCTTCGACGCCGTTTCGCGCCAGTTCGGTCCCGCGACGGGCGACCGCCTCGAGATCGGCCACGGCAAACCCGACGGCCGACTGATCTCGCTTGGCTACGGCGACGTCACCGCGATCGACCCCGACGGAAAGCTCACCCTCGAGCGCTCGATGGGCAGTGGCGGCAGTTACGACGCACTCGGCACACCCAAAGAAGACGGCGACACGGCGGTAACCAAGTTCCGCGAGGGTCGGTGGTGGTATCCGACGACCTACCGCGGGGCCGACGGCGGAACGAAGGGGACGTACGTCAACGTCTGTACACCCGTCGAACTGTTTCCCGACGCGATCCGGTACGTCGACCTCTACGTCGACGTGATCAAACGACCCGACGGCTCGGTCGAGGTCGTCGACGCCGACGAACTCGAGGCCGCCGTCGACGAGGGGCTGGTCGGCGAAAACCTGGCGGAGAAGGCGGAAAGTGTCGCGGAGGCAGTCGAACGCGCGCTCTCGAAGTGAGCGACTGGGGTTCAGATTCGTCTCAATCGGAAGCTAGCGCGGCCGCGTCGGCGTCGGCGACGTCGACCGTCGGGAGCAAGTGGGCGTAATCGTCGAGGTCGAGTGCGAACTCGCGGTCGATCGACGGGCGAACCCAGGAGAACTCGAATTCGGCACCGTGTTCGTCACCACCGTCTTCTACGACGTGGGTCCACCGGTCGCGCGGTTCGTGGACGATCGCGTGGTAGAAGTGACGGACGTACCGTTTCGGCGGCGAGTGACGTCGGGTCCAGACGTCCGTCGCGAGCTGTCGCGTTCCCGAGAGCGTTCCGAGTCCGCTCTCCTCTCTGACTTCGCGAAAGAGCGCCTCCCGAGGCGACTCGCCCGCCTCGAGCGTCCCTTTCGGAATCTGTAATCCGTCGTGGCCCGGCCCCTCGAAGACCAGCAACTCGCCGGTCTCTCGAGTGATGTAGGCACACGCCTTCTGGACGTAGGTGACTTCATCCATGTTACAATCCAACACACCAACCGGACGTAAAAGGATATCTCCCAGGGGATTAAATGTGATTAAGGGAGTTTGGTTGGTTCGGAGATCAATCGGAGACTGCGGCCGATTCGTACTCGGCGATCGGTTCGCCGTCGCGTCGGACGAAGACGGTCGCGAGCGCCGGCCCGGTCACGTTGTGCCAGACGCTGAACAGCGCCGGAATCAGGGCCGCGATCGGATCGAAGAACGCGACAGCGAGTGCGACGGCGAGACCGCTGTTCTGGAGGCCGACCTCGAACGCGCAGGCGCGGGCTCGTTCCTCGCTCATCTTCGTCAGCCGACCGACCCCGTAGCCGGCCCCCAGACCGAGGGCGTTGTGTACGACGACCGCGAGCACGACGACGACGCTGGCTCCGAGGACGTCCCCTGCGTTGAGGCCCACGACTGCGGCGACGATCGCGACGATGACGATCACGCTGATCGCCGGGAAGATCGAGAGCCCCGCCTTCGCCGCCGTCGGCGCGTATCTGTCGAGAAGCACGCGGAGGACGACCCCGGCGACGACCGGGATCAGGACGATCAGGACGATCTCCCGGGCCATTTCGGCGAACGTGACGGTGATCTCCTCGCCCGCGAGGACGACGACCCACGCCGGCATCACCAGCGGCGCGGCGAGCGTCGTCACCGAGGTGATCGTGACCGACAGGGCGACGTCACCACGTCCGAGGTACGTCATCACGTTCGAGGCCGTCCCGCCGGGCGCGGCACCGAGGAGGATCAAGCCGACGCCGATCTCCCAGGGAATCCCGAGGCCGACGACGAGCAGGTACGCGAAAAGCGGCATGCACACCCACTGGGCGGTCGCGCCGACGAACACGTCCCGCGGCCGCTCGAGGATCCGCCGGAAGTCCCCCGGCGAAAGCGTCAACCCCATACCGAGCATGACGATCCCGAGCAACGGCGCGATGTAGTCGGCGATCGGGGTGAACGTCCCCGGCGTGTAAAGCGCCAGCGCCGACCCAGCCAGCACCCAGACGACGAAGTACCTGCTCGTGAATCGGCCGACTCGCTCGAGAAGCGGTATCACGTTCTCCTCACCCGGACACGCGTCGGTTCGCACAGATTCGACGGCACACTCATATCCACCGCCTCGAGCCGTCGAACAGCGCTCGCAACGCGTTCGCCTCTCCTCGGCGGAGGTGTTCGGCGGCCGTACTCGGCGCACAGTCGATCGCGTCGGCGACCGCCTCGTGGTCGGCTTCGCGCGGGACTTCGTAGTAGCCGACCGAGAGGGCGGCCTCGAGCGCCTCACGCTGGCGCTCGGTCACCGTCGATTCGACCGCCCCGGAGAGCGCGGAGAGGCCGCCGACCGCGGAGATCGTCACGTCGATCGGGGCCGGAAGCGCCTCGAGCGTTCGCTGGATCTCCTCGGGCGGCCCGAACACCGCGTAGGATACCGTTCCGTCGGCGTACTCGAGCGGCGGGAGCGCGACCGCGGGACAGCGCTGAGTCGCGCCGAACAGTTCCCGGAGCGGTTCGGTCGTCGAATCCCGGACGTACGCGTAGAACGAGCCGTCGTCATCGGAGGTGAGCGCGTAGTCGAACACCTCGGGAATGCGCTCGAGGGCGTCCCGGAAGGGCTCCTGGACACCCTCGACGTAGTGCATCATTCCCAGTTCGTCGCCGACGAAACTCCAGTGCATGGCGATTGCTCGCTCGACGTACGACGCGTTGACCAGCACGTCGTACATCGGATGGATTTCGGCCTCGCGGCCGCCGGCATCGAGAGTCAGCCGGACGTACTTCATACTCGTCCTGTCGACGCCCTATACTTAAATCATCCAGACATATCCGGCGTCGCCGATTCGGTCGTACGGTCCCAACTAGGGATCGATGACACCACGGACTCGGACGCTCGTCACCGGCGCGACGGGGACGCTCGGCAACGCACTCCGGCCGCGCCTCCTCGAGGCCGGACACGACGTCCGGGCGGCGAGCCGATCGCCGCCGTCGGCGGACGACAACGACGTCGAGTGGGTCGAACTCGACGTGCTCGATGGGACTGGACTCGAGGAGGCGCTCGCCGACGTCGACGTCGTGATTCACGCCGCGTCGGCTCCCCGAGGCGACAGCGAAGCGGTCGACGTCCACGGCACCGAACGGCTCCTCGAGGCGGCCGACGACGCGGACGTCGAGAACGTCGTCTACGTCTCGATCGTCGGCGTAGACGAGGTTCCACTCTCGTACTACGAACACAAACGTCGGGCCGAGCGGGCGGTCGAGGACAGTTCGGTCCCCTCGACGGTCGTCCGCGCGACCCAGTTTCACTCGTTCGTCTTCGAGTTGCTCGAGACGGTTGCTCGAGTGCCCGTCTGGGCGTTGCCGACGCAGTTTCGCATCCAGCCGATCGACGTCGGTGAGGCGGCCGACGCGATCCTCGAGTACGCGACCCGCGAACCGAGCGGCCGCGTCCCTGACGTCGGCGGACCCGACGTTCGAACCGTCCGGGAGCTCGCGGCGGCCTACCGGGACGCGACGGGCGTTCGCCGGCCGATCGTTCGGCTTCCGGTCCCCGGTTCGACCGCCGCGGCGTTTCGCTCCGGTACGGCGACCTGCCCGGATCGAACCGTCGGAACGACCTCCTGGGAGGAGTGGCTCGGCGGTCGCCTCGAGTCGGCCGCCGAACGGTGACGTCCGCTCTGACGGCAAACGAACGTCGACGCTTCCGGTCAATCGGTCCACCAGACCGGATCAGTCGGCCGCGAGTTCGTCGAGTCCCGCCGACTCGATGTCGTCGCCGTCGACCGACGAACGAAGCGAGTCCATCCCGTCGTTGCGGTCGATGTCGAACCCGTCCTCGTACAGCCGCCCGACGCGGGCCATCTCCTCGTCGGTGAGCGTCGGAACCTCGCTGGCGGCCGCCCACTCGTCGATGTCGTCGGTCGTCCGGAACGTGGGCGTGACGCTCGCGACGGGGTCGTGGGATAGCAACCACGCGATCGACGCCTGTGCCATGGTCCGTTCGCGTTCGCCCGACTCGTCGCGCTCTGGCGGGCTTTGTCCGCTCACGGCTTTGCCGTTCGTTTCATCGAGGCCCTCACTCCGTTCGCGCCTCGCACCGCTCGAGTCGCCCGCAGACCGTGGCTCCGCGCGCTCTAAGAAGCGAAGCGTCTCGAGTTTCTCCCAGCCCGTCTCGTACCACTCGTCGGGCCGGAAGCCGCGGTGGTCGCCGTCCTCGAGTTCGGTTGCGGGCGTGACCTGTTCGTTCAGGATCCCCGAGGAGTGGGGGACCCGCGGGACGAGACTCGTCGACGACCCCGTCTCTGCGATCGTCTCGAGGAAGTGGTTGCCGACCGCCTGCTCGAGGACGTTCCACACCAGTTGTACCGAGTCGAACTCCCGCTCGATGGCGAAATCACCCTCCGCGAGCCAGCCGATCGACGGACCGAGAGCGAGTCCGCGGGCGCGGATCACCCCCTCTTCCTCGAGTTCGTCGAGCAGTTCGAGGACGTCCGGCGTGATCTCCTCGACGTTGGCGTTGTGGAGCTGGAGCACGTCGATCACGTCGACGTCGAGGCGCTCGAGGGAGCGTTCGACGGCCTCGCGGAGGTAGTCCGGATCCATCTCCTTCGGAAGTTCGCCGTGGCCGGCCTGGGGGTGGTTGTAGAAGTCGTAGCCGACTTTGGTGGCGAGGGTGACGTCCTCGCGGACGTCGGCGATGGCCTCGCCGATCAGTTTCTCGCTCCGGCCGTGGCCGTAGACGTCGCCCGTATCGAGGTAGGTGACTCCCCGATCGATGGCGTAGCGAACCATCTCGCGGGCGTCTTCCTCGGAGCGGTCACCCCACCAATCGGTGCCGACGACCCACGCGCCGAAGCCGACCTCGCTGACCTCGACATCGGAGTCGCCCAGTCGACGGTATTCCATACGTCTCATTCGGATCAAGGGGACTTATCGCGTCCGGAACGGTCAACGCGGCAGTCCGAACCGGTTTCGGTGAACCACCTCGAGTGTGCTCCCGGTACCGAACGGAGCCGAACCGCTCTTGGTGGTTCGTCGACTACGTCGGGTATGGACGGCGCTCGCCACCGGTCGCCCGATCGGATCCTGCTCGCGATCGTCCTCGCCGTCGTCGTGCTCGTTCCCCTCGCCATCAGCCAACTCGAGGTCCGACCGGACCGGATCACGGTCGGGACGGTCGTGGTGAGCATCTTGCTCGTCTCCGGCTCGATCGCGCTCCCCGCGCTCATCCTCTCGCGATGGCAGGCCGCCGACCGGTGAGCCGACCGCGACTCGCCGATCAACTCACGGCCCAGTCCCTTCCCGGTAACACTCGAGTCACCCGTACAATGCGGCGAGACGGACGTACAACCGAACCCCTATCAACTCCGCAGCGTAATTTCGGAGTATGACAAAGCGGTACGTCTCGCTCCCCGACGAGGCGGAAGACGGTATGCAGGCGTTCATCGACGAGGTCGATCGTCGACTCTCGAGCGACGAGGACACCTGTTCAGTCGTCGAGGATATCCTGATCGACCTCTCGGGTGATCGGGACGCCTACGAACGCTGGCAGCGCGGCGAGTCGGTTTCACCGGCCGAACGCGTGCGACTCCAGAGCTACGACCCCTGTAATACGACCCTCGAAAGCGAGTACTACGCCGAAAAGGACGAAAAGCGATTTCGGCGGTCGAAACATCTCCAGTGGCTCTGGCGACAGTTCGACAGCCTACCGATCGCGGACAACGTCGAGTTCGCACTCCGGTTCCGTCGGATGCTCGCGAATCACCTCTTCGAGGAGTGCGGGGAGGGCTGTCGGTTCTTCAAGGGAATCTCGTTTACGTACGGTCACAACATCACCATCGGCGACAACGCGGTCGTCCACGACGACGTCCATCTCGACGATCGCGGGAAGCTCACGATCGGCGATCGCGTCTCGATTTCCGACGGCGTGCACGTCTACAGCCACGACCACGACGTCGTCGACCAGACCGCGGTTCGAAACTATCACACGATCATCGAAGACGACGCACGAGTCACGTTCGATTCGATGATCCGGGCCGGAAACCGGGTCGGCGAGAACGCTATCGTCGGTGCACGAGCGGTCGTCCAGAACGACGTCCCCGCCCACCACATCGTCGTCGGCATGCCGGCACAGAGCGTCAAGATCAAACCCGGCTGGGAGTCGGTTGCGACGCCGATCGACGAAGCCGGCGTCAACCGCCAGGAGGAGCGCCGAATCGAGTACGACCTCCCCGACGACCTCGAGCCGTTCGACGAGTTCGGCCGTGACCTCGATCGGACGTAATCCGTTCTCGACCGTGACTGTGTGTCGATCCTGACTCAGGGAACATCCAAGTGTCTTGCGAACGAATGGCACAGTGATGGATCTCGTGGGTTGGATCATCGGCTACATGATACTGTTTGCCCTCCTCCATCTGATACTGTACTACGTGTACGTCCGCCGCGAGGATGGGGAGCAAACACGCACCCCATCGTTCGCCGATCCCGACCGAGGGCGATCGAATCTCACACCCGGCTCCGACCACTATCCACGCGCACCCGACGACGTCGACGAGATAGATGACACCGACGGGGAACACGACGTCGACGGCGAGACGATCCGCTGTCCACACTGCGGTGCCCACAACGCGGCCGACCAGACGTTTACGTACTGCTGGCGCTGTATCTCCACCCTTCGCCACTAGTACTCCCACGTGTCGACTACAGACGCGCTCGCCGACTACCTCGGCGCCGGTCCGACCGATAGCCGACTCTCGCCGCTGAATTGGACTCTCTCCCGCGCGGAACCCGACGGGACGACCGTCGGAGACCGGAGACATTAGCGAAACTGAACGACACTATTTCATGATGTTCGTTCGAAATTACCGGTCGGAGAAAACATATGTGTGTAGGCGACGTTCACTTTGTATGGTCCTCCAAATTAGGGATACACTCCAGTTCTTCGTTGGGTTTGCCCTCGCCATCGCCGTCGTCGTCGTCGGCGTCGTCGCGTACTTCGAACTCGTGAACCTCCTGTTTGGCGTCACGCCGTAGCCGCGCAGAGCGATGGACCCCATCGCACCGACGAGTGCATAGTGACTCTACTCGGTCGACGGCTCCAGTTCGCGCCTCGTCAGCGCAAACTCGAGCGCCTCGAGGTGGTCGACGCCGACGACGGCGACGACGTCACCTTCGTCGCGAACGTCGGCGAGTCGTTCGGCCATACATCGCTCGCGGGTTTCGTCCCGGTAGGCCAGTGCGGTCCCGTCCGAATCGACGCCCCCGAGCAGCGCCTGGACGGTCGCAACGTGGGAACGCTCGTGGGCGGCCTGTCGCTCGGGCGGGTCCGTGTGCGTACAGTCGTACTCGATCGGGTCGTCCCGCGTCACCGTCATCGACGTGGCGTGGGTCAGCGTGGCGGCGACCCGACAGGCCAGCGCCTCCCGTGTCGCGCCGCCGAGACTCGAGACGACCCGGCGGGCCGTCGCGGGTGAGACGCGGTCGGCGACCAGCCGGGTTACCAGCCGTCGAACGAACGACCAGTTCGGGGCGTCGATGCCGACGACGTCCACGTCGGGTGACGCGCGGATCGCTGCGCTCATCTCGCCGCCGAATCGTGGCGAATCGGATTCGTCCGCGCCGCCAGCGGCGTACGTACGGTACAGCGGGAGGGCAGCCGACGGCAACTCGAGTGCGAGGACGTCGGGATCGACGGCCTCGAGGACGCGCTCGACGCGGGCGACGCTCGCCGGGTGGTCGTGGACGACGCCGAGGAGGATCAGATCACCGGCGGATCCCTCGAGGTGGCGACAGAACTGCTCGGTGATCCGTGGGTCGTCGAACGATTCGGGGGCGGGCGGACAATCGTCCATTGTTCGAACGGTAATACGTGACTACCGGCATAACGCTTCCGTTGTGGTAAACAGTTGATTAGAAAGAGAGTCACTCTCTGGAGAACGATCTCGCGACAGCTCTCACGAGAGTTGCCGGCGGTGCTCGGCTACTCTCCTCTCGATATCCACATCTCGGAGGTGAGGGAAGCGTACGTGTAGGCAGTGGATACTCGAGACAGGCCGGGGATCGAAAGTGGATACTGACGGCGTCGTCAGTCGGCCGTCCCCCACACCCGAACCGAGCGCTCGTCCGAACCGTCGCCGGCGTCGACGACGACCGGGAACTCGGTCGTCTGCGCCGCGGGGTAGGTCCGATAGCCGAGACGGACCGTCTCGCGCTCGCCGGCCTCGAGCGCCACGGTGGTCGAATCGACCGTCTCTGGATCGTGCCCGACGACGAGTGTCACCTCCCGGCTGACCTGTTCGGTCCCAGCGGTTGCGACCTCGGCGACGACCTCGAGCGGTTCGCCGGCTCGGACCGGGGCGTTGGTCCTCACGATCGTTACGTCGACGCCCGTTCCGGGATCCGAGCCGTCTCGAGCGACCACCTCGACGGTTCGTTCGTCGGCGTCGTCCGCGCCGACGACGCGGACGGGAAACCGGTCGTCGTGGTCGACGGGATACGTCTCGAACGCGAACGAAACCCGTTCGGTCTCCGGCCAGTCGACGGCGACCGTCCGGGCGCCGACGACCTCGGGGTCCTCGCCGACGACGAACTCGAGTTCCTGGGTCGGGTCGCCGATCATCATCGTATCGCCGACGTTCTCTACCTCGGCGACGACCTCGAGTCTCTCGCCCGCGAGGACGGGGTCGTTCGTCTCGACGATCCGAACCGCGAGCGGCGGACGTATCTCCGGCCCGTCGACGCTCGCCGCGTCGCTCAACACGCCCGTTTCGGAGACGGCGATAGCAGATGTTGGATAGCCGGCACTCGTCCAGCCCGGCGGCTCGCGTACGAGCGTCGCGCTGTCGGTCTCGCCCTCGAGATCCGTGACGTCCGGGACCGTCATGTTCTGGCCCTCGACCCAGACGAGGCGCTCGAGGGTCCCGTCTCGAGCCGACGACTCGGCCGTAAACGTCACGGGGACGTCGACGCCGACCCGCTCGCCGTCGCCTGGCTCGGATCGGAGATCGATCTCGGGCGGTCGTGCGCCGTCGGGGTCGACGTGTACCGTCCACGCGGTTGATTCATTTGCCCCATACATTGCGGTCACGCGGTGGGTTCCCGGCGAGTCGAACGTCCGAAACGTCGCCGGAACCCCGGCCGCGTACTCGTAGTCGGTCGCGAGCGGCGTCCCCCCGCCGCCGGTCTCACCCTCACCGCCCCATTCGACGTCGCCCGGATCGAACCCGACAGGGGCCTCGAGTTCGAACAGCAGCGTCGATCCGGGAACGACTGACACTTCGCTCGCGGCGGGGGTGTGCCGCTCGAGGGCGGACGCCGTTGTGCGTCGTGTGCGGCGTTCGATCCCGCCGGCGACGTCGCCGGCACCGAGAAGCGATCCGATCCCACCGATTGCGGCCCCCTCGAGGACGGCTCGTCGGCCGAACGCTCGATCTGGCATACCCGGTTGTGCTGGGCTCCCGGAATGAAAAGATCGGGCGACCGTTACGGGAGAAACGAGTGCTTTCGACCGCGAGTACCGACCTGTGGGCGAGCCTACTCTCGGGAATCGAACGAGCAGTGCACTTAGACGCCCGTGCTGTAGCGCAGAATGCCGGCGAAACCGCCGAACGCGCTGTAGAGCTGTTCGCCCTTCTCGAAGTCGGTGGAGATGAACTTCGTCTCCGTCCCTCGTTGTTCGGCGATCTCGATGAGGTGGTCGATGGCGTCCTCGCGGTCCTCCTCGGTCGCGGTGACGTCGGCGCCACAGTCGGTGCAGGTGTGTTCCGGCGTCGACTTGCGCCGGTCGACGACCTCGCGATCCGTGTTGCCACACTCGCCGCAGTCGTAGGTGATGACGTCTTTGCGAAGATCCTCGCTGATCAGCAGACGGTCGACTGCGCCCATCACCAGGTTTCGACGAGTCTGCTCGAACCCGTAGGTGGCGCGGTCGCCCGCGTTGAGTTCCTCGAAGAACTCCTCCATCTGCTGTTTGTCCTTCATCACCTCGGCGTCGGCCAGCGCGTCCTCCGCGTTGTCGACGAGGTCTTTCAGCCCGGACTCGTCGGTGTAGGCGACGTCGAACTTGCCGATCACGTTGTCCTGAATCTCGTGGTGGAGGTAGTCGCCATCCAGGAACTCGTCTTTGGTCGGCGAGGGACCGCCGACGAGGATACCGTCGAGTTCGTGGCGTCGCGGGACGAACAGGTCGTTTGCCATCCCCGCGACCTCCTGGTAGAAGTTGTCGATCGCCTCGAGACGCAGACGGGCGAACCGCTGGGCGGACTGGCCACCCTTTCGCTGTTTGCCGGGGACGAGCGAGGAGGCGGATTTGACGGGTTCGATGCGTTTTCCCTTCAGCCAGCCGACGTTCGCCTCGCGTCGGTCGAGGACGACCAGGCCGTAGAGGCCCTTGTCGGCCAGCATCTCCTCTAGGGGTTCGGTGAGGAAGTCGGAGTCACAGTGATAGCGAAAGGACTCGATGGGTTGGGGCGGGCTCTCTAAGACGTTCGTGACCATCTCGGTTCGGCCGCCGCCCGAATCGACGGCCCCCGAGAACAGGACGATTCCGTTTTCCGGCGGGAACGTATCGTAGTACCGGAGCCGATCTTTGATGCTCGTCAGGGCGTCCTGGACGGCCGTCCGGGTCTGTTTGGACTTGATGTTGGCCGCTTCGCTGTGTTCCTGGGTGACGTGGGTGACGACGTCGCTGATCTGTCGATCGTCGGGAACGTAGATCGTCACGAGCTGCGTGCCAGAACCGTCGTAGTTCTTGAGGTCCTCGATGACCTTCCGAAATTCGTATTTCTTCCGGTCTGATTGCTCCTGTTCGCCCTCCTGGCTCATTGGCCGTACAAAACGGTGCTGTGGGTAAGTATTCTTTGACACGCTGTCGTGGTACGGCGGCGCTGGGCCGGAAAACGGATCGCCGAGGGAATCCGTGACTGACAGAGAATTGGGCGAAAGGAGAGAGCCTCGCGACGGGGTGACGATTTAAGGGCTAGCCGTTCCACTGTTCGGATAGTATCCGAGAATGTCACACGAGACTGTCTATGCTATCGCGAGCGGGAAAGGCGGTGTCGGGAAGACGACGACGACGGTTAACCTCGGAACGGTTCTCGCACAGGCGGGCGAGCGCGTCGCGATCGTCGATACCGATCTGGGAATGGCGAACCTCGCGGGGTTCGTCAGCCTGACCCCGGACGCGACGACGCTCCACGACGTACTGGCCGGGGACGCATCGATCGACGACGCGACCTACCGGTTAGCTGATAACATCGTTGCCGTTCCGAGCGGTACCGATCTAGACGAGTACGCGAAAACCTCCCCCGAAGGGCTGCGCACCGTCGTCGAAGAGCTTCGATCGACCTACGACTTCGTCTTTCTCGACGTCGGTGCGGGCGTCAGCCACGAGACCGTCCTTCCGCTCGGTCTCGCGGATTCGGTCGTCGTCGTCTCGACGCCCGAACCGGCGGCCGTACAGGACTCACAGAAAACCGTCGAGTTGACCGCCCGCGCCGGCGGCGAGATCGCCGGGCTGGTCGTCACCCGAACCCATCCGAACAGCGACATCAGCTACGACGAGATCGCGGGCCAACTCGAGATTCCGTTGCTCGGGACGATCCCCGAAGACCCCACCTCACGCGAGAGCGTCTGTGCGGGAACGCCACTCGTCGTCTACGATCCACGGAGTTCCGCATCCGGGGCCTACCGCCGACTGGCGAGCGATCTCTCCGGTATCGACATCCAGACGCCGCCCGACGGCGACTCTGGAACAGACGACGACGAGGAGTCGGCGTCCGAACCCGAACCACAGGCGACGGCAGACGAGCGAGAGGCCGGTCACGACGACGTCTCGAGTGCGATCACCGAAGCAGAATCCAACAACTGAGACGGATTGCTGTTCCTGTGTCCCGCCGCACCCGGAGAACGGGTCTCGGGTGCGGCGATATTGACGGACAGCAGACCGTATGAGAGGGGGCGCACCTCGTCCACAGCGTCTGGTGGATCGACCGGTCGTGACCGACAGCTGATCGGAGGTCACGCGAACGTCGGCCGAGCGGTCCCCTCGACTCCCGCCACAACGGAGGTGATCCGCCACTACCGCTCGGTAGGAGATGCCTGGAACACCCCTTTCACACCCCGAGGCGGCAACTTCTATCGAAGTCGAAGACTACCCGAGCCACGAGATGGTCGTCCATTCCGGAACGTATTCGAATCTAACCGGGCGCGACGCTGTTTTTCGTCCAGGGCGTTGATATTCTCCTTTACAGCGTTCCTTCCCGCATATAATTATAGAAATGAAATGTGGTGAACGGACGATTCTGGGTGGCCAGGGTACGAGCTAATTACTAATCCGGACGTCTCTCGACCGCTCGAGCATGGAGCGACGAAAGATCCTCCTCGGCAGTGGAGCCGTCCTCGCAACCGTGCTCGCGGGCTGTTCCAGTAGCGAAACGGACGAAGAGACCGGCGACGACAGCTCGTTCGGCGACGACGACGACGACGGATACGAGGGAGATGACGACGACGGTGACGACGGCGAAGTGCCCGGATTCGACGGCGACGTCGAGACGGACAGCGACAAAGTGGCCGTCACCGACGTCACCCACGACAGCGGTACCGTCAGCGTCGACGTCGAAACCGACACCACCGACACGGACGAGTTGTACAAAGAACTCGAGGTCGTCGGACACGACCTCGCGTACGCGGTCACCGATCCGGACCGGTTCAAGCGGGACGTCGAGATCATCGAACTGTACATCGAACACGACGGCGCACACGTCCTCGGCCTGATCGTCGACGTGCAGTGGCTGCTCGACTACCTCGAAGACGAGATCTCCCGCAAAGAGCTCAAAGACAAGATCGTCGATTCCAAACGCTGAGAGTCGTCGACCAGTTCCGAACGAACGGCGGCTCGCTGTTTCTTTCCGGGAGACTACGGCGAGTGCCGATCGTGACGCTACATCGAACGCGGTGCAGCCACGCCGAGGATCGACAGCGCGTTCGCGACGGTGTGTTTCGAGGTGGCGACGAGCGCGAGTCGCGCCTCGCGGCGGTCGGGGTCGACGTCGTCGGCCAACACCGGACACTCGCGGTAGAACGCGTTGAACCGATCGGCGAACTCCCGGGTGTAGGTCGCAATCTGGTGGGGCTCTAGGTCGTCGGCGGCCTCGTCGACGACCGCCGGCAGTCGCGCGATCGTCTCGAGGAGGGCTCGCTCCGCCGGCGTCTCGAGTAAGTCCGCGTCGACGTCGGCCTCGGGGAACTCGCCCGCTTCGACGTCGAAGCCGGCTTCCTCCAGGATGCCACAGCAGCGGGCGTGGACGTACTGGACGTACGGTGCGGACTGGGCCTCGAAGTCGAGTGCACGCTCCCACTCGAACGTGATCGCCTTCGTCGGCTGTTTAGAGACGATGTCGTAGCGAACGGCACCGATCCCGACCTGGTGGGCGATGCGTTCGATATCGTCTTCGTCCAGGTCGTCGTCGCGGATGCGATCGTCCAGTCTGGTCTCGACCTCCTCTCGCGCGCGGTCGATCGCCTCGTCGAGCAGATCGTCCAAGTCGACGCCGGTTCCGCGGCGGGTCGACATCTTCCCCTCCGGGAGGTTGACGTAGGAGTAAAGCACCTGCTCGAGCTTGTCGGTGTCGTTGCCCAGTAACTCGAGGGTCGCGTCGATCTGTCGGGCTTGGAGTTTGTGGTCTTCGCCGAGGACGGTCACCGCCTGGTCGTAGTTGTCGAACTTCCACTCGTGGTGGGCCAGATCGCGGGTGGGATACAGCGAGGTGCCGTCCGAGCGCAGGAAGACGAGATTCTTCTCGATGCCGAACGACTCGAGGTTGAGTTGCCAGGCTTCTTCCTCGTAGACCGCGTCGTCGAGGTCCTCGAGTCTGGAGACGACGTCGTCGGTCGAGTCGTCGCGCATAAAGCGCGTCTCCTTGACGAACTCGTCGAACTCCGCGGGGAGTCGGCCGAGACACGTCTTCATCCCCGAGAGCACCTGATCGACGACTTCGCTGACCCGCTCGTAGGTCTCCTCGTCGCCGGCCTCGAGTCCCTGCATGATCGAGTCGATCTCGGCTTCGGCCGCTTCGACCTCGGCCTCGGAGGCGTTCTCGAGGAAGCGGTTCCCCTTCCGGTAGTACCGGACGAGGTCGTACTCGATGCGGTCGCGTTCGGGCTCGGCCTCGAGGTCAGCCTCGTCGAACGTCTCGTAGGCCCAGGTGAAGACGGCCATCTGGCGGCCGGCGTCGTTGACGTAGTAGTGGCGGGAAACGTCGTAGCCGGCGAAATCCAGCAGGTTCGCGACCGCGTCGCCGATGATCGGGTTGCGCGCCCGGCCGACGTGGACCGGTCCCGTCGGGTTCGCACTCGTGTGTTCGACGACGAGTGACGTGTCGCGGTCCGCGAGCGAGCCGTACGTCTCGTCGGTGCCGGCCGCAAGCGTCTCCGCGAAGTAGGCGTCGCTCGGCAGGAAGTTGAGATACGGACCCTGCGTACGAATCTCGGAGACGTAGGTCAGTTCGTCGGCGTCGATCGCATCGGCGACCTGGCCTGCGACCCGTGGCGGCGGCGCGCCCGCCTCGCTTGCGAGTCGAAACGCCACGCTCGAGGCGAGGACGCTCTCGACGTCCTCGGGCGGCTCTTCGATCCCGAGATCGTCCGTGGGGTACTCGAGTTCGGCGAGCGCCCCCTCGAGGGCCTCCTCGACCTCAGTTCGTAGGGAGAGGAACATACCCGCCCGTATTCAGGGCGGGAGTAAAGGAATGTCGGGTTTCGTCGCCGGTGACTGTCCTCGCGAATCCTCTCGAGGACGAGGCTATCCAGCCACCAGTCCACCGTCACGATTCGAACGGGAGTTCGTCGAGAAACTGATCGCTCTGGTAATCGAGGTGCTCGAGTCGTGGGCCGAGCAGTTCGCGGACGAGGGTCACGAGCGGATTCGCCCGCCCGTCGCCGACCATTCCGAGTTCGGTTTTCGCCCCGTCGTCGTCCTCCTCCCAGAGGCCGACGACGACGGTCTCTCGATCAACGAAGACGAGTCGACTGATCGTGGGCGGTTGGGTCGGATCGTAGAGCCAGTCGAGTTGGGGCTCCCAGATCGTCGCCTCCGGGAGCTGTCGGTCGAAAAACCGCCGAGCGGATCGATCTTTCACACCGGCGTAGAAGTCGACGTCGCGATCGATCGCCCGCTCGGCGTGGGGCAGACACTCCTCGTCGAGCAACTCCCCGGACGTGTAGATCAGAAACAGTTCCTCGTCCGCTCTCCCCGCGAGTTCGCGAGCGTACTCGTAGACCTCGTCTCGTCCCTCGAGAACGCCGATTTTCCGCTCGTCACCGATACCCGTCTCGAATCGTGAGAGTAACTCGTCGATCAGTTCGATCTCCTCCCACTGGGCGGCAACCGGCGCGAGCACCCCCAGGGAGACGACGGCCGTCTCGGGATCGTACTCGACCAGCCCCGCCTCGTCGAGTTTCGGCAGGCGGGCGTGATAGAGCGATATTCGAGCGCGCTCGAGGCACTCGTCGTACTCGAGTTCGTCGACGACGAACGTCTCTTGGGAGACCAGTTCTGCGGCCAGTTCGTCGATCGAAAGTGGGGAGCCAGCGTCGTCCAGGGCCTCGAGAACCGCTCGATTCGCTTCGTCGGTGAGCAATCGCACCACTCGGTCGTCGAGCGAGCACATGCCTCGATACACGGTACCGCAATAATTAAAGATGATACTCAATTAGCACGCTACGGAGCTAAATAATCGACTACTCCGTTCGGTACCGAGACACGTTCGACGGTCGACCGATCACAGCGTCTTCAGTCCACTCCCGGTCAGCGGAACGACGACGTCCTCGTCGCCGTCGAGGACTCCCATCTCGCGGTACTCCTCGAGGGCCGCCGGCGCGACCGCACACGTGGGTTCGACGTAGAAGCCGTCGCGGTGGAGTTGGTCGAGCGCGCTCTCGATGGGGTCGTCGCCGAGCGCGATGACGTCGCCGCCGGTTGACTCGACCGCTTCGAGGAGTTCCTCCCGGCGAGCGGGTGCCGCGACCTGAATTCCATCCGCGATGTCGGCGTCGGCTCCGTCCTCGTCGACGGCCTGGCGACCGAGTGCCTCGACGATCGGTGCGTGACCTGTAGACTGAGCGCCGAGCAATCGCGGTATCTCGTCGACGATACCGGCTTCCTCGAGCAGCGAGAAGCCTCGATACGCGCCCAAAAACAGCGTTCCGTGACCGATCGGGAGGACGATCGCGTCGGGAACGGTCCAGTCGCGCTGGGCCGCCACCTCGAAGGCGAACGTCATCGTCCCGGCGTAGAAGGCAGGGTTCCAAGCGTGGCTCGCGTACCAGCCCGTTCCCGTCTGGAACGGTGCCTCGTCGTCCTCCGTATCGCCGCGGTCGCCTTCAACGGCCTCGAGACAGGCGTCGGTGACGTCACCCCGACTCCCGTCGATCCGGACCGGGCGGGCGTCCGCGCGCTGGATCGCCATCAGCTTCGACTGTTTGACGTCCGCGGGGACGTAGATGTCGGCCTCGATCCCCGCGCGTGCGGCGTAGGTGGCGATCGACGCGCCGGCGTTACCCGAGGAATCCTCGAGCACCTTCTCGACGCCGAGTTCGACCGCCCGGGAGAGCGTCGTCGTCGCGCCGCGGTCTTTGAACGAGCCGGTCGGGAAGACGTACTCGAGTTTGAACGAGGCGTCCCAGTCGGGGGCGTCGACCAGCGGGGTGAATCCCTCGTAGAAGGTGACGTGTTGTTCGATCGGGAGGAACTCGAAGAACGTCCACAGCCCCTCGCTCGTGTCGAGTCTCGACAGCGGGAGCGGATCGCCGCTGGGGTACGGCCGATCGACGAACTCGAGGGGACTCCCGCACGCACAGCGCCAGGGCTCGTCGGAACCGGCCTCGTAGGTCGCCCCGCAGGCAGGACAGGTGAGATCGGACGGCATCTCAGTAGGAGTCGACGTCGGTACCAACCGAGCAGACGTACTCGCCGCTTGCGACCTGTGGGAGTCTACGCGTCCGCCACAGGATTCCGTCGGTATCGGCGGTGACGCTGTCTTTCGGTTCGCCAAACGGGGTCGTCAACTCGAACAGCACCTCGTCGCGGCTGACCCGGTCGCCGAGATCCTTCGTCAACCGGACGAGTCCGCCACCGGGTGCGCCGTACTGTTCGAAGCTGTTGGCCCGCGTCTGGCGGGTCAACTCGAGGGTGCCATCGAGAAAACCGTAGTGCGTGAGAACGTTGAACACGCCGTCGACGCCCTTGCGGATGCTCTCTTCGTCCCAGCCGACACAGCCACCGAGTTCGGGATCGACCGTCGGCACGCCTTCGTCCGGGGCCGCGCGTGCAAGCTGTCCGTCGGGGCCTTTCTGGTCGAGGACGTAGCCGCAGTCGAAGGCCTTCGCGAGTTCGAGACAGTCCTCGTAGAGGCGGTGTCGTTTCCCGCACCTGACCCGAACCTCGTCGATCATCCGGCTGGTCGAGCCCTGGTGGAGATCGAGGATCAGGTCCGCACGAGTCCCGACGTCGAACGTCGCCGCGGCGATCCGTTCGCTCGAGGTGCCGTTCTCGTTGCCGGGGTAGGCACGGTTCATCTTCGTATCGTCGATCGGATTTCGGTGTTCGGCGACCTGGAACGCGTGATAGTTGACGATCCCGACGATCAGGATCGTCCCGGAGAGTTCGGCGGGATCGAGCCGGGGAACGACCCGACTGATGACGCCGACGCCGTTTAATTCGTCGCCGTCGCTCGCCGCCTGCATGTACAGCGTCTTTCCGGGCTCGGCGCCGTTGATTACGGCGACGGGCAGACCGAACGAGCTTCCGTCCCTGGTCTCGCCGACCTCGAGACGGCCCGTATCGATCTCACCGGGTTCCGCGCTCGCCGTTCCGAGCGTCGTCATGTCACCCACGACGGACCGGCCGGTCTTTATACTGTCCTTTGTCGTCGCAGACGTTTACCGATCGAACCCGCAGTACTGGATGCGACAAGAAACATAAGAGATAGTACATAATGGATGGGAGATACATTGTCGTACCTGTTCCGATCCGTCCGATTCGTTCCGACGCCCGTCCGAGTTTCAGGTGATGCGAAATATTGGTATTTTGATGGGTTTTAAGACGATGGACGTCCAAGTGGAGACCGTGATGAACACACAGAAAACAGTCAGACAGGAAGCGGGGACGGTCGAAGAGAACGCACTCAGACTCGAGCCCGGAAAGGCCGAACAGATTGTCGACGCGCTGAACACGGACCTCGCGGACGCGTACGTCCTCTATCACCAGCTACACAAACACCACTGGAACGTCGAGGGTGCGGAGTTCCTCGAGCTTCACGTCTTTCTCCAGGAGGTCTACGAGGACGTCGAGGACGCCGCGGACGACCTCGCCGAACGGCTCCAGGCGCTGGGCGGTGTCCCACACGCGAGCATGACGACGCTCGCCGAGAACGCGACCGTCGAACCCGAGGACGAGGACGTCTACGACGTTCGAACCTCGCTCTCGAACGACCTCGAGATGATGGGCAACATCATCGAGAGCTACCGCGAGCACATCGAACTCGCCGACAACCTCGGTGACTACGCGACCAGCGAGATGCTCCGTGAACAGCTCGAGACGATCGAAGAACACGCCCACCACATCGAACACTACCTCGAGGACGACACCCTCGTCCTCGACGAGGCGACGCACTGAGAGGACTGCTGGCCCTGTGTACCGCCACACCCGAAGCGAAGGTCCTGGACGCGGCGGTACTGACGCACAGGAGACCGTCTGAATCAGTCCGGCTCGTTCGACGAAATGTCGAACGTATCGAACGCGAAGAATAATGTCCCCGAGCGGTCAGCTACCCGCATGAGCATCGAGGAGGACGCCCCGGATGAGGAGCCTGATCCGTTCGACGCCTACCGACAGTTCTTCGCGCTCGAGCGCGACGTCATCGTGCTCTCGTTGGCGATGTTCGCGTTTAGCCTTGGCTTTCAGATGACCAACCGATACATTCCGGAGTACATGGTGGCGCTGGGTGCGGGCGCGTTCGTCATCGGGCTGTTCGGAACGTTCGGGAACATCATCGCTGCCGTCTACCCCTATCCCGGCGGAGCGATCTCGGATCGCATCGGCTCGCGGTACGCCCTGACCGTCTTCGGGCTCTGTTCGACCCTCGGGTTCGGCGTCTGGCTCGCCGCTCCGCTCGTTTCCGACGTCACGATCGGTCCCATCTCGCTCGCGATCGTTCTGATCTTCGTCGGCCTGATCTTCTCGCAGGCCTGGAAATCGTTCGGCCTCGGCGCGACCTACGCGATCGTCAAACAGGCGGTCCCACCCTCGAGACTCGCCGCGGGCTTTGCCAGCACCGAGAGTTTTCGCCGGCTGGCGTTTCTGATCGGCCCGCTGATCGCCGCCGCCTTCTTCCTCCCGATCGACGTCCCGGCGGAGGCGGCCGACGTCGGGTTGAGCGACGCGGTCGCCGCCGAGATAATCACCGCGTTCCAGTGGATCCTCGGCGTCGCCATCGTCTTCGGCGTGGTCGGCACCGTCGCCCAGCACGTCCTCTACGACTCGAGTGGCGATAGCTTCGGCAAGCAGTTCGAGGGGATCGCCCGGATTCGTCGAGATCTGCGGGAGATGCCCGAGGAACTGCGTCCGTTGTTGGTCGCGGACACCCTGGTGCGCTTTGCCAACGGCATGGTCTACATCTTCTTCGTCCTCGTCGTCACGCAGTTTCTCGGCGTCGGCCTCGAGTTGCCGTTCTCGATTCCGGTCGCGGGCGACTCGCTGTCGCCGCAGGCGTACTTCGGACTCCTGCTCGGCCTCGAGATGCTCGTCGCCTTGCTGGTGATGGTGCCGGCGGCGAACGTCGCCGAGCGCGTCGGCCTCAAACCCGTCGTCGCCCTCGGCTTTGCCGTCTACGCGATCTTTCCGATCCTGCTCATCACCGCGCCGGCGAGCGCCCTCGCCCTCGCCGTGCTCTTTGCGTTCTCCGGCCTTCGATTCGCCGGCTTGCCCGCCCACAAGGCGCTGATCGTCGGGCCAGCCGAGATGGGTGCCGGAGGCCGAGTGACCGGTTCGTACTACCTCGTGCGAAACCTGATCGTCATCCCAAGCGCCGCGGTCGGCGGGCTGATCTGGGCGGGCGTTTCGAACCCGCTGACCGGTGACGTGATCCTCGAGGGATCACCGGTCCTCGCCTTTTCCATCGCGACGGTGATCGGGCTGGTCGGCACCGCCTACTTCCTGCTGTTCGGCGAGGAGTTCGAGGCGTATGCGAAGCAAAACGGCACGTAGACGATACCCGCTTTTCCGAACTCGAGTCGGCCTCGAGCGTCTCGGTTACTCGAGGTGGCCCTCGAGCAGCCGTTCGACGTACTTCGCGAGCACGTCGACCTCGAGGTGGATGGGGTCGCCGGGTTCTTTCGCAGAGAGCGTCGTCAACTCGTACGTGGTGGGGATGATCGCGACGGTGACGCGTCCAGCTGCGGCGGTTTCACCGCCTTCGGTTCGCGGCGTCGAAGCCGCCCCGCTCTCGAGGGCCGCGACGGTGAGACTGATGCCGTCTAAGGTGATCGACCCCTTCTCGACGACGTAGCGCTCGTATCCCTCGGGGAGTTCGAACTCGAAGAACCAATCCTCACCCACGGACTCGACGTCCGAGACGGTCGCCACCGCGTCGACGTGACCCTGGACGACGTGCCCGTCGAAGCGCCCCTCGGCCGGCATCGCCCGCTCGAGGTTGACTGCCTCGCCCGCCTCGAGTTCGCCGAGGTAGGTCCGGTCGACCGTCTCGCTCGCGAGGAAGACCTCGAACCACTCCCCCTCCTCGGAACGTTCGACGGTAAGGCAGGCGCCGCTGACGCTGATGCTCTGTCCGTGCTCGAGACCCATCGCGACGTCGTCGGCACCGATCCGCAGTCGAAGGCCGTCCTCGGTCCGCGTCCGGTCGAGGATTTCGCCCGTCTCCTCGACGATTCCCGTGAACATACGCGGTGGTCACAGCCGAGGAATAAAGACGTTCCGAAAAAGGTACGCATCACGTTTTCGTTATGGGGCTCGCGCGTGGCTCACGGCTGATGGCGGGGAGCCGCCGCGCTTTTGCACCCGCCCGCGCTATCGGAATCCGATGGCAGGTATCATCGATACGATCAAATTGGCCGGCTCGCTGGTCCTCGCGATCCCCGCCGCCCTCGCCGGTCTCGAGTTTCTGCTGGTTCGCGGCGAGATGCTCACCGGCTCGGTCTTGGTCGGGCTCGCGGTCGCACTCGTCGTCGCCCAGCAACGACTTTCGTCACCGACCGACGTGAAAGGTGGCGCTGCAAAGCGGATCACGGACGCGGTAACGACCGACTCCGACGACGAGGAGTGATCGACTCGTCGGCGCACTCTCTCGAGTGCCGACTGACCCGATCCGTCGAGTAACGACCGACTGACCGGGCCGCCAGTCCGCTGGAACGACCGCCGTCCTTTTTGTCCGTGGCTCCTCTCGTGAACCGGCTCAAGCGGTGTATCCTATTCGACAGGAACCACGAGCGGGTGACCATTGGGCTGCTCGCGGCCGTCTTCGGCGTGTTGGTCTGACGATCACTCGAAGACGTTTCTCGGCTCGAGCGACCGCGACGGCGCGGCGAGGTAGTCCACTCCGTTTTCGGTCTTCGCGAGCAGGTCCGCCACCCGAACCCACGCCCCGTCGGCCAGTTGGGCGGCCGCATCGAGTCGAACGACGCTCCCGACGTCGACCGTCTCATCGCCGGCCGACGGTCGTTCGCGGGGCTCGAGTCCGACGCCCGACACCCGCGTCTCGATCGCGCCGTCCTCGCCGAACGCGCGGATCTCGGCCTCGAGGTCGGCCTCGACAGCTGTTACGGAGGCCGAATCGGCCGTCAGCATCGCTCGACTCGAGCGAAGCGCTTGCGTGACGGCGACGTGAGCGCGGCGTTCCCGCCCGCCCTCGCTGGCGACGACGAACGTTCGGACGACTCCGCCGTGATAGCCTGTCGGGCCACGAGGGGCAACCGACACCACGATCGGTTCGCCGGGTCGGACCGTCGTCGGTTCGTCGGATCGGGCCGCCGTCGGCTCGTTGGATCGGCGATCCGTGGTGTCGGTCGATCCGACGTCGACGCTCGTGTTGCCCGCCGGAAACGCACCGGCGGCGACGATCGCTTCGTCGATCTCGCGACGAAGTCGATCGACCGTCGTCGCCGTTCCGTCGACGAGGAGTCGCCCATCCTCGACGACGGCGTCCGCGAGGATCGCCGCCGCCCGTCGAATCCCGTCGCCTGCGGCCCGCTGGGCGCTCACGATCCGCTCGCGTTCGGATGGCGTCTTCGTCGCTCGAGCGCGTGCGACCACGTCCGTCGAGGCGAGCGCGAAGCCCCGGTTCTCGAGAAATAGCGCGGCGTCGTGCGGGATCCGTGCGGGGGTCAGGATCGTTCCGTCCGCGAATCGATCCGCGAGGGTCTCGGCGAGTCGTTTCGCCGGGTGAGACGACGAGGTGGCCGACTCGCGGTCCCACCGCTCACCGTCGAAGGCGATCGCCGTCTGTCGGGTCTCGGCGGTGCTTCCGTCGGCTTCGAATCCCGAGTCGGCGATCCGACAGTACGCGAGGTCGGGATCACATACGGGGCCGACGTGGACGAACGCCGTTGCTTCCCGGGAGTCGAGTTCGGACAGTAACGTCCCACCGAGGGCATCGGGAGTGAGTCGTCGACTCCCGGCGCGGTCGGCTCCGTCGGTCACGTCGCTTCGGCTTCGATCTCGTCGGCCGTCGTCGACTCCGGCTCCTGGGCCCGCTCGATCAGCTCCTCGAGGGGCGTCTCGATGAGGCGGTTGTGCAAGAGGACGTCGATCGGGAGCGTCGGCGCGCCGTCGACTAAGTTCTCGAGGAGGACGAGTCGTTCGCGGGCTCGAGACATGCCGACGTAGAAGACGCGACGTTCGTTGTCGGTGAGGACGGGAACGGGCGAGGTGGTCTTGGTGAACTCCTCGCAGCCGGGGACGTCCTCGGGATCGTCGACCGTTGCGACCATCTGTTCGACGACCTTCTCGGTGAGGTCGGTGCCGACGATGACGTGGTCGGCCTCGCGCCCCTTCGCGGAGTGGATGGTGCCGACGCGGATTCGGTCGGTATCCATTCCCTGATACTCGCCGATCGCGAAGTACGAACGGATGCTCTTCTTCTGGAAGTTAGTAACCTTCCGGACCATGTCGGCCGCCGAAGCCGGGCCGGGCATAAACGGCGCGTGATCTTCGATGACCTCGCCCGGAATCAGCAGTTCCTGGAGGTCGTCGATCCCGGTGTCTTCCTGGCGTTCGTCGATCTCGTCGAAGAGGTCGTCGCGCTCGTTGCTCCCGAACGCCGACTCCTGGAGCATGTCGGCAAGTCGACGAGCCTGGAGTCCGGTGACGTCCTCGCCGGCATCGATCGCTTCGACCGCACGGACGTACTGGGTGAGCCGGTCGGTCCACAGCCGCTGGTCGGTCAGCGAGGTAAACGGCATTCCTTCGGTGATGAACTCGTCGATGAACTGGAACATCTGGTACCGGGCACGGAACAACACCATGATGGTGCTGTCGCCGTCGACCAGCGTCCGCCGAACCATCCGAACGACGTCGAGCATCGACGCGTTCCGGCGGGCCTCGACCGCGCCGCCTTCCTTGCGGGGGTTGAGGTCCTTGTCCTGGCGCTTGTCGATGTGGCGAATCTCCTGGTTGACCGCGTTCAGGACGTTCGACGGCAATCGGTAGGAGTTCGGCAGGATGACGTCGTCGTCGACCTCCTCCTCGAGCAAGAGTGCTGGATCGGCGCCCTGCCAGGAGTAGACGACCTGGTCGTCGTCGCCGGCGATTAGAACCTGTTCGACGTGGGGTTTCCACTCCTCGTAGACGTCGTACTGGAGGGTAGTGATGTCCTGGAACTCGTCGATCACGAGGTAGTCGACGTTCGGAACGAGCGAACGCTGTTTGACTCGCTCTAACATATCGGCGAAGCCGATCTTGCCCTGTTCGCCCTTGTAGGTGCGCCAGGCACGGATCGCTTCGGGGACGTCGATCCGGTCGTCGGCGGCGGGCCAGGTCGGCGTGTACTTGTTGCCCTCCTGGGCGTTGGGGTCGATCTCGGGTGGGAGGCGGACCTCCTCGACGTCCCACTGGAACGGAACGTCGTGCCAATCGGAGACCTCCCGGCGGGTCCGCTGGAGCCACTGGCTCGTCGCGATGATCTTGTTCCCGATCGTCGTCGACCGGGCGGTTCGGCGGCCGGCGCCGCTGTACTCGTCTTCGAACTCGAGGCCGTACTCCTCGCAGAACTCCTCCTTGTCGGATTCGCCGATGACGTCGCTTCGAGAGAGATCCAGCAGATCGTACGCCTTCGCGTGCATCGTACAGACGTTGCCCTGCAACGCTCGCGGGCTCTCGTCGAGTCGCTCGGCCAGTCGCTCACGAACTTCCTGTGCCGCGGCTCGCGTGTACGAAACGACGAGGATGTCCCGGAACGTGACATCGTCCTGCTCTAAGATCTCTTCGACGTGGTCGAGAAGCGCGGTCGTCTTCCCGCTTCCCGGACCACCGAACAGCCGGGTCACCTTCGTCTCCGTAGTAGCCATTGTAGCTGTTCAAGGGCGCGATACCTATAAGTGACGTGGGTTTTCGTTGATACCGATTGCCGGCGAACAATAGTTACGGATTCCGCGGTGAGCGGGCGGATCGGACGTCGGCGCCGTCACGGATCTTGTCCTCGCACTCCGGACAGACGCGGGGGTCGTCAACGTTGCGGGGGGTAAACACGCGGGCGTAAGCGTCCGTCACGAACGCGCCGCAGTTCTGGCATTTCGGCATTGTCCTTCTTCGTTGGGACAGTGATTGGTGCTCTATAATAATTGTACCGAACAGTGGCGATGAAAAACACGTCAGAAGACGAACCGATGACCGTCTGAGTTACCGTGTCGGCTCCCACCCACAGACGGTACACGTGGTCGCGGAGGTATCGTGGAGTCCGCCACACTCCGGACACTGTTTCTTGTTATACTCCTGGTCCCACCCTACTCGTTCGACAGCGTGACCGCGGTCGGTAAGGTACTGGTCAAACACGTCGCCGGCACCGTTGGGTGAGGATGCCATAGTCATGGTATCGCACACCACGGTATTAAATCGTTGGGTCGACCGAAACGCTGCCGGAATCGTGTGAGAAGCTGACATGGATTTGGGAGCCAGGAGTTCCCTGTCGTCCCCTCACCAGACGAACCGACCCGCGGTCTTTTCTCCCTCTCGGCCCAAGGTCGGCATATGAGCGACCTACGCCTCGATGCGACCCAACTCGATCGGTACTCGAGACACGTCATCATGGACGAGATCGGCCCCGAGGGACAAAAACGCCTGCTCGAGGGGAGCGTGCTGGTCGTCGGCGCTGGTGGGCTCGGATCGCCCGCGATCCAGTATCTCGCGGCCGCCGGCATCGGGCGACTGGGGATCGTCGACGACGACGTCGTCGAGCGATCGAACCTTCAGCGCCAGATCGTCCACGGTGACGCCGACGTCGGCCGGCCGAAAGTCGAGAGCGCGGCCGACTACGTTACAGCGCTCAATCCCGACGTCGACGTCGAACCCCACGAGACGCGGCTCACGACGGCGAACGTCGCCGGCCTCGTCGACGACTACGACGTCGTCCTCGACGCCAGCGACAACTTCGCCACGCGGTACCTGCTCAACGACCACTGCGTCCTCACGGAGACGCCGCTCTCTCACGGCGCGATCTATCGTTTCGAGGGCCAGATCACGACGTTTGCCAACGACCGCTCGAGTGCGGACGGCGACGGGAGTGACGACGGGGCCGACAGCAGCGGGCGTTCCGGCAACGGAGACAGCGAGCCGAACGAATCGCCATGTTACCGGTGTCTCTTTCCCGAAGCGCCCGAACCCGGCACCGTCCCCGACTGTGCGACCACTGGCGTCCTCGGTGTCCTCCCGGGCACCGTCGGCTGCATCCAGGCCACCGAGGTCGTCAAGTACCTCCTCGGGAAAGGCGAACTCCTCGAGGGGCGACTCCTCATGTACGACGCGATGGAGATGAGCTTCGAGACGGTCGAGTACCGATCGAATCCGGCCTGTCCGGTCTGTGGCGAGGACCCGGAGATCGAGTCGGTCGAGGACGTCGCCTACGAGGGTACCTGCGAAATTTCGGCCGACTAGGTCGAGCCGTTTCGTCGCGGATCCGCCACTCGAGACAGCTCGAGCGCGCCGAGAACGGCGAGACAGGAGACGAACGCGATCGTTCCGAGTTTTCCGCCCGCGCCGGTGACCGCCGGCGTGACCGCGAGAAAGACCAACCCGGAGAGCCCGCCGGCCCCCGCGACGCCCGCCGTCGACAGCCGATCGACGCTCGACATGCCGACGAACGAGGCACAGAACGCGACCGCCGCGAGCGTCGACGCCGTCTCCGGAGCGAGGGCGGATACGCCGATTCCTGCGGCGGGAAACGCGACGCCGGCGACAACACCCACCAGGCCGGAGGCGACCACCGCCCCGAGTTCGAGTCGAACGCTTGCGAGTAGCGTCGCGACCGCGGCGACGACCGCGACCGCCACGACCACCGCGGCGATTCCCCACTGGGGCGCAGTCGGCGTTCCGTACTCGAGGCCCGTGAGTACGACCGTGGCCAGACAGCCACAGAGCGCGATCGTGCCGAGTTTTCCGCCGACGCCGTCGAACGACTCCGTCGTGGCCACGTACGCAATCCCGGAAATCACGCCCGCAGCCGCCACGTACTCGAGTGACGGAAACGCCGACGGCGAGGCCATGCCGACGAACGAGCCACAGTAGGCAGGAACGGCGACTCGCGGGACGAACACCCCGGCGAGCACCCCGACCAGCGCGGAGGCGACCACCGGTCCCAGACCGAGGGAGACGCTCGCGAGGAAGGTGACGACCGCACCCACGACGACCGCGAGCGCGTCGATCGCGTCCGTCTCGTCGAACCCCGTCTCCTCGAGTCCCGACGCGTCGACGGACGAGCCACCGAACGCGCGTCGTCGCTCGAGGACGGCGGCGACGCCACCGACGAGGACGATTCCCGCCTGGACGCCGACCGTCCCGACCTGCACCTCCGGAAGCCCGGCAAGCGCGCTGAGAACCAACGCCACGGGCGTCACCACCAGGGCGGCGTATCCCGCGATCTGGACTGGGCCGTACACACGCCACAGTCGCTCGAGGGGGGTCGAGAGAGTTACGATTCGCGACCAGCCAGCCGCCCGATCGTATTTGATGTCGATACCTTTGCCACGGTCTTGACACTGCGATACCCGCTCCCCGGTCTCGACACTGCGATACCCCGCTCCGGTCTCGACACCGATCTGTTCGCCTCGGTCGTCGGTTCGGCGTGACGGCTTCCCGGCACCGACGGAGTCGGGCTGATCCGTAAATAAAAGTGTACGCCGAGTCCAGTGTTCGACGAACGTGCCCTCCAGACGAACGTTCCTCTCGACGACAGCGGTGACGCTCCCGGCGACCCTGATGGGGTGTCTCTGCCGGCGCGACGCCCCCTCGAGTGACGCCGGCGAATCGGACGACGGTGCCAGTGACGACGATTCGGGCAGAACTCGCGACGATTCCGGCGGAGACGACAGTGCGGGCCCGCCCGAGGACACGACCGCGACGACGCAGTTCCAGTACACCGCGGCGAACGCGGGTACCGCAGACGGCCCCGCTCCGGCCGATGACACCGTCCAGTGGCAGACGCGGCTATCCCCGACTGAGGGCGGACTCTCGGTCGCCGACGGGCAGGTGCTCGTCACCGCCGGCGACCTGGTCGCCCTCGACGCCGACGACGGATCGAAACGGTGGGAAGCCGACGTCGGCCACAGTCACGACGCGCCGCCGGCGGTAACGTCGGACACCGCGTACGTAGCGGCCTGGAACGGCGGACCCGACACCGACCGCGGGGTCGCGGCGGTCGACCTCGAGGACGGGAGCCTGCGGTGGCGAGCGATCACGGACGTCGACGTCTCCTCCGCGCCGACGCTGGCCGACGGCGTCGTCTACGTCGGCGGCTCCCTGAACAGCGAAGCCGTCGTCGCCCTCGACGCGACGGACGGCTCCGAACGCTGGCGCGTTCGGGTTGGCCAGTACGCGACGACGCCCGCGGTCGCCGACGGAACCGCCTACGTCGGCGGCGGCAGCGAACACGCCGCGTACGCGCTCGAGGCTGCCACCGGCGAGGAGCGCTGGCGGGTCGAAACCGACGGCCGCGTGTGGGGCGCGCCGACGGTCGTCGACGACATCGTCTACGTCGGCTCGAGAGGCGGGACGGTGTACGCACTCGAGCCAGCGGACGGGGAGACGCAGTGGATCGCGTCCGTCGGGGACGACGTCCACGAGTCGATCGCAGCGACCGACGAACGCCTCTACGTACCCACGGCGGACGGCCTGGTGGCACTCGACACCGACGGAACGGAGGCGTGGTCGCTCGACGGCCGGTCGCGGGTGAACGCGCCCTCGGTCGTCGGGGATGTGGTCGTCGTCACCGATCACTCGACTGCGATATGTCTCGGCGAGGACGGCCAGAGACGGTGGACGTACGAGTTCGACGAGCGCGTGATCGACGACATGGTCTTCGGGGGGACCCAGACACCCCCTGTCGTTTCCGATGGTGTCGTCTACGTGGCGTCACACGGCGGCGACGTCACCGCACTCGGCGGATGATCGCGTCCTGACCGAGAGCCGTGACTGTGCGCGAAGCCGGTGTCTGTGTGGAACCCGGCCTCGAGAACGCCGATCACTCCCTGTGTCGAACGCGGACCATCCCATCGGACGTGACGCCGACGATCAACGGCGTCGTGATCTGTCGACCGGAGACAGCCGAGCCGGCGGCGTCGCTGACGACCTTCATCAGATCCGGGGCCGTGTAATCGACCTTGACGCCGGCTTCGTCACAGGCCTCGTAGACGAGTTCGGGAACGTCGTAGAGGTCCGTCCCCTCTGGGACGCGGACGCGGACGGGTGCCCGGAGCGCTTCGGCGAACGCGACCGTCTCGCGGGCCTTCTCGACGTTCTCGCGAGCGCTCGACTCGACCGAGGAGACGTTCGCCCGGGAGGTCCCGAGTTCGTCGGCGATGTCTGCCTGGGAGATGCCGCGCTCGCGTAACGCGAGTACCTGCGCCTGTCTGCGGGTCAGTATGCTCGTCTCGGCGTCGAAACCGATCTCCGTGAGGAGTTCCTCCGTCTCGTCGATCACGGCGACCGCCTCCGGCGCGTGCCGATCCGACCGGGTCGGGTTCGCGAAAGCATATGTCAACTATGCGTCCGGCCGTAAGTGAGTGTAGCGGTTCGGCGAACCGATCCTCGATCGCCGGATCGAATATGGGACGGCGACGACCGACGTTTTTAGCGTCGCCACCCGAAGGGCAGGTATGGATCGAAAGGAGTTTCGCGACCTCGTCTCACCCGAGGCGGCCCACGAGGCGATCGAATCGCTGTCGCTCGAGGGCGGGATCGACCGCGTCCCGCTCGAGGAGGCCCGCAGCCGGGTGCTCGTCGCACGGCTCGACGCCGAACTCGACGTTCCTGGCTTCGACCGGGCCAGCCTGGACGGCTACGCCCTTCGGGCCCGAGAGACGTTCGGCGCGGACGAGGCCGACCCCGCACGCCTCGAGGTCGTCGGCGAGGTCCACGCCGGTGAGAAACCCGACGTGGCGGTCGCGGAGGGAGAGGCCGTCGAAATCTCGACGGGAGCGGTGATGCCCTCGGGTGCGGACGCGATGGTCCCGGTGGAGCAAACCGACGACGCGGGCGCGGTAGAGCGAACCGACGAAGTGGATACGGGGGGACGAACCGACGAGACGGACGGCGAAGCAGTGCTGATTCGGACCGCCGTCGCCCCCGGCGACAACGTGATGTTCGCCGGCGCGGACGTCGCGGCAGGCGAACGAGCGCTCGGCCCCAGGACACAGGTTACGCCCCGCGATATCGGATTGCTGTCGGCGCTCGGGATCGACGAGGTGCCGGTCCGGGCCCGGCCTCGAGTCGGGATCGTCTCGACGGGCGACGAACTCGTTCGGCCGGGCGACGATCCGGCGAGCGACCGCGGCGAGATCTACGACGTCAACAGCTACACGATCGCCGCGGGTGTCGAGGACGCCGGCGGCGAGGCGGTGCTCTACCCCCACGCGGGCGACGACCGCGAGGAGATGGAACGCGTCCTCCGCGAGGCCGCCGACGAGTGCGATCTGGTGCTCTCCTCGGGATCGACGAGTGCGAGCGCCGTCGACGTCATCTACCGGGTGATCGAGGAGGAGGGCGAACTGCTGGTCCACGGCGTCGCCGTCAAGCCGGGAAAGCCGATGCTCGTCGGTCGGCTGGCCGACTCGGCGTACGTCGGTCTCCCCGGCTACCCCGTCTCCGCGATGATGGTCTTTCGGACGTTCGTCGCGCCCGCAATCCGCGAGGCCGCCGGGCTTCCGGAACCTGAATCCGCAACCGTCACGGGACGGCTGGCTCGCCGGGAACGCTACGGGGAGGGACGACTCCGCCTGATGCCCGTCGGGCTGGTCGAAACCGGACCCGACGAAGTCGCTCCCGTGAGTGGTGACGGCGGAGGGAGTCCCGGGGTGGACCAGGAAACCGATCTCCTGGTCTACCCCGTCGACAAGGGAAGCGGCGCGACGACCAGCCTCGCCGAGGCCGACGGCGTCGTTTCGGTCGACGCCGACACCGACTACCTCGAGGCGGGCGAAGCCGTCGACGTCCAACTCTTCTCGCCGGACGTCCGGCCGCCGACGCTGCTCGGCGTGGGCGAGGACGATCCGACGTTGAACCAACTGCTCGACCGACTCGAGCGCCCGCGATATCTCTCGGTCGGGAGCCGGCCCGCCCTCCGGCAGCTCCGCGAGGGCGTCCCCGACATCGCCGTCGTCGCCGGACCGCTCGACCGCGAAGTCGACGCCGAAGCGATCGGCGGCTGGCACCGCGAGTGGGGACTGGTCGTCCGGCCCGGCAACCCCGAGGAAATCGAAGGGCTGGCCGACTTGATCGATAGTGATCTCCGATTCATCAACCGGACGGTCGACTCCGGCCTCCGGATGAGCGTCGAGCGGGCGCTCGAGGACCTGGCCGACGACCGCGAGGCGAGCCAACGGGAGCTCGCCGACGCGATCGATGGCTTCGACCTCGGACTGCGCGCCCACGAGAGCCCCGCACGAAAGGTTATCTCCGGCGACGCCGACGCCGGTCTCGGACTCGCCGACACGGCCGACCGGCTAGATCTCGAGTTCGTCCCGCTCGGCGAGCAACGGATTCGCGTCCTCGCGAACCCGGATCGGACGGCGAAAGCCGGCGTCTCCGACCTCCAGGAGGCGATCGAGAGCGCCGGCCTCGAGTGAAATTATACGCAGTAGAGACTCTCAACGTGTCGTGAACAGCGATTTTTACGTCCCCACGATGTACGGAGCGTGATGTCGACGATAGCCGAGCTCCGGTTCCCAGTCCCGGACACGACGCTCGAGACTGCGTTCGAGCACGCGCCAGATGCGACGTTCGAACTCGAGTCGTCAGTGTCGAAGACCCGGCCCTGCCTCTGGGTTTCGGGGGTCGACCACGAGCGGGTCGAGTCGGCGTTCGACGCGGATCCCTCCGTAGACGGATACGACCTCCTCGTCGAGACGCGCTCCCGGCTACTGTTCGACGTGAGTTTCACGAATGGGTCCGGAATCGATCGCCTCTGTGACCCACTTCTCGCCGACGGCGGCTCCTTGCTCGAGGCGTGGGCGACCGACGGCTGGTGGCAGGTACGGATCCGGTTTCCGGACCGGGATGCGCTGTGTAACGCCTACGACCGACTGGTCGAGCGCGACATCAACGCCGACCTCCGCCGGGTGACCGACGTGAGTGAGACGGCCGAACCCGAGACCCGGCTGACGCCGGAACAGCGGGAGGCCCTCGAGGCCGCCCTCGAGTACGGCTACTTCGAGATCCCCCGGCGCATCTCCATGGAGGAACTCGCGGCCGAACTCGGTATCTCCCATCAGGCGCTCTCCGAACGATTCAGGCGGGCTTACGAGACGCTGGTCGACGAGGAACTCCAGCCGACCGGCGAGCGGTCGACGGCGGAGTGAGGGCAGGGAGCAGAGATTTTGCACGCGAGAACGGGATCGCCGGAATCGGGTGGAGAACTCAGCTGTGTTTCCGGGCAAAGGTATCGATTCTCGAGGTCGCCGTCTCGAGGTCGCGGTACTCGAGGACCTCGACTGCGTCGTTTCCACGGATCATCGCCGACAGTTCGTGTGCCGCGCCGGGACGGTACAGACAGAGTACCGGTTTCTCCCAGGCGACCACGCGGCCGAGTTCGTAGCCGACGCCGAGGCTGGGCGTGGTCACTTCGGCGACGACGATATCGGCTTGCTGGAGCCACTCGACGTCTTGGTCGTGGATCTCGTCGTCGGTGAGCCCCGCCTCCGCTTCCATCTCCTCGACGTTCTCGGTCCCGACGTGTTCGGTGAGGACGGTGCCGTGGTCCTCAAGGTGCTCGATGAGGTCGACGTACAGGTCGCGGTCGTCTCGACCGCCGCGGATCGAGCCGCTGAAGAAGATATTCATGGTTGCCCTCGAGATGCCAGTCCAGTATCAGTATTTCGAACGGCGGCGACCGACGGGGGGCTATCGACGGCGGTCCTGGCGACGGCTATCGACGGTGACTATCGGTCGGCCTCGAGTCGGTCACTTGCCTCGAGCCGTCGTCAGCCGACCTCGAGTTAGTCGCAGACCTCGAGCCGTCGTCAGCCGACCTCGAACCCACGTCAGCGGCCCTCGAGGGGTCAACCGAGCTCGAGTCGCTCCCCGAGTTCGGGCGCGCTCGCGTCGTACCCCTCCACACGGAGTTCGTCGGCGAACGTCTCACAACGGTCGCCGTGGTTGACCAGCACTGTCGACTCGCGGTAGGACTCGAGGAACGAGCGCAGTCCCTCGCTGTCCGCGTGCGCGGAGAAGTCGAACTGTTCGACGCGGGCACTGACGCGCATCATCCGGCCGTCGATCTCGGCGCTCCCGGTCTCGAGGAGGTCCCGGCCGGGCGTTCCCTCGACCTGGTAACCGGTCATCGCGATCGTATTCGCCGGGTGGTCCCGAACCGCGGGAACGTACGTCATCGCGGGTCCGCCGTGGAGCATCCCGCTCGTGGTGACGATGACGGTGTTCTGTTCGGCGATCCGCTCTCTTTGGCCGTCGCGGCCGTCGACGAACCGGGCGTTGCCCTTCGCACGCCGGAGGAGGTCGGAATCACGCAGGAACTCCCGGTTTTCCTCGCGCAGGAGGAGTTTCGCGACGCGGGTTCCCATCCCGTCGACGTAGCACTCGAGGTCGTGGCGTTCGCAGATGCACAGCACCTCTTGGGTGCGTCCGATCGCGAACGCGGGGACGACGACGGTGCCGCCCTCCCAGATCGTTCGCTCGAGCAGGTCGACGAACGCGCGTTCGATCTCCGGACGGGGCTCGCGCGTCGTGTCGGCGTACGTGCTCTCACAGATCACGACGTCGGCGTCGGGTCTGGCCGTCGTGCCCGACAGCAGACGCTGGTCTTCGGTGTGAAAGTCGCCGGTGTAGAGCAGGCGGGTGTCGCCGTCGTCGATCAGGACGTGGGCGCTCCCGGGGACGTGGCCGGCGTCGAAGAACGTGATCTCGTAGCCCGCGGCCTCGAAGGACTCGCGGTAGCCGTGGATCTCCGAAACCTGGGTCAGCCGGGCGAGTTCGGCCTCCGTGAACGGACAGTCGTAGGTCCCGCCGTGGAGTTTCAGCGTGTCTCGAGCCAGCAGCATCGTGAGATCGCGCGTCGGCGGCGTCCAGTGAACCGGCGGGCGGGCCTCGCCGGACAGCAACGAGGGGATCGAGCCAACGTGATCCAGGTGGCCGTGGCTCACCACCACCGCCTCGGGATCGACGTCGTCGATCGGAAACGACGGTGGGTTGCCCGAGTCCATCCCGAAATCGAGCAACAGCCGGTCGTCGACGACGATCGCACTCCGACCGATCTCTCGAGCGCCGCCGAGAAACCGAATATCCATCGTGACAGGGTAGTCGTTGGTGCCGTTTGACAACGTCGATCGACTGGCGTCGAAGGTGGAGGTGGCCAACGAGTGTCGTGGATCACGGTCGGTTTATCGGTGATCGTTTCGTCTCGATCGTTCAAGGGATTATCGTCGCCGACCGCGTGTTTCGTGGTCCTCGACTCGTCCACGGCGCTTGGTCCCCTGTTCCGACGCTCCGAACTGCGACGATCATCCCTATCAGTTGGAACTGACACTCCCCGAGGCTGGGGTCCGTTCCGTCCGGGTTCCATCCGACCGAGCCGTTCCGCTCGCCCGTCGTTTCGCGATCGGCCGGTGACGACTCATCACGGTCCGTGCGTACTGATCGTCGGCGTCTTTCGGGAAGTCGAACACGACACGACGGTCAACCGTCTCCGACGGGTACGGCTCCCCGAACAGAACCGATCCACGGCTTATTGCGGCTGCAACGCGGCGACCGAGTGCGTAAGCCTCTCGAAAGGAAATCGCGTAAAATTCGGATGGATTTCTCTCGCTCACGGATTGTTCGCGAGAGAAATGCCGCCTCCCGGATTTGAACCGGGGACAGCTCGATCTTCAGTCGAGTGCTCTCCCAGTCTGAGCTAAGGCGGCGCATCTCTATCTCGGTCGATCGTCTAAAAAAGGATTTCGAATCGAGGGCGGCATCCGACTCGTTCACACACGTACGAAAAGTCGTCATAGCGTAGTCGTTTTCCGCCGTCATCCTCCATGTCGCTCGAGTGCGATCGGAGCGAAACGTTTCACCGATTTGCATACTGTCGATTATGATCGAGTCCACCGCCTCGAGCGAGCCGAACAGTTACGTGATCGACACAATGTGGGTCACTTCGATATAATCTCGCAACTGTGTTCGAGGTAACTCTCAATTTATGTAACATCTCACCAGTAGTCTCCCATGGATTCACGGATTCGACGACGGCAGTGTTTCGGACCCTCCTCTGCGGAGACGTTGGTCGGTATTGCCGGGCGTACGGGGGGTGCGGAGGAGGCAATCAATTGGGGCAGTTCGGGCGAAAGCGACGATGGAGCGACCGATGTCGCAAGCGATACGCAATCCGAGGTGTCGGAGGCCACACTGGAACGTCACTCGAGCGAGGCGGTGACAGCAGACGCGCGAGGGACGTGTCATGTCTGACGGCGACGAATCCGATCGTGAGCCGACTCGTCGCTCGGTCCTCCGGACGGCGGTCGCGGCTTCGGGGGCGACCGCGCTGGCCGGCTGTCTCGACGAGGATATCGAAATTACGATCTCCAGCGACTCGGACGATACAGAGGTAAGTGGCGACGCTGGTCCCAGCACCGATTCCGGTGGTAGTTCTGATTCTCCCGACGATTCCAGCGATGATCCGGATTTCACTGACGACGGTGACGTCGAGGATCCAACCGACGAAGATGGCGCTGACGACGGGGGCGACGCGGGGAGCAAGGACGATGCAGATGACCCGAGTGAGGATGACGACGCGGATGACGAAGATGGCGCTGGTGACGAGGACGACGCGGGTGAAGACGACGACACGGATGACGAGGACGACGCGGGTGAAGACGACGACGAGAGTAAGCATCTCGAGCCGTCGTTCAGCGAGGACTGCATCGGTGTCGATCCCTCGAACGTGCAGATCGACGAGATCAGCGGTAACCGCTGGCGGGTCAGTTCGGGACGCGCTGGGCTCCTCGTATTCGACGAGAAGGAAAACGCCGAGAACGCCACCGAAATCATCGAACACTACGGATTCACCAGTATTTGTTTCGTCGGGCGGCCGGATCCGTCGATGACCTACTGGCTCACAGACGGAGACGCACCGTCCGCTCCAGGATCCGTCGACGGAGGCGAAGACTGCATCAATGTCGATCCCTCGAACATACAGATCGACGAGGTCAGCGGCAACCGCTGGCGGATCAGTTCGGGACGCGCTGGGCTCCTCGTATTCGACGAGAAGGAAAACGCCGAGAACGCCGCTGAAGTCATCGAACACTACGGGTTCACCAGTATCTGTTTCGTCGGGCGACCGGATCCGTCGATGACCTACTGGACGAGTTGATCGACATCGGTCATCGGTCGCCCGCCAGTTTCGAATCGACGGTGGACTGATACGGTTTGCTGTAACGATTTACCGGTACGACCGCAGGATTGGTCGCGGTCGCACCGGAAATGGCTTACAGTAGACCGTATGAGAGGGACCGATCTACCGGTCGGCCGCCGGATTGTCGCGGCTCCACCGAAAACGACTTCCAGTAGACCGTCCGATAGCAGTTCGTACGAATACGAATGTCGGACGTTCGAAAACCCAATATCTGATTAGTAACGCTCGGACTACACGCCCGGTACAGGTGGTGTAACCGCCGCCTGTTGGATATTCGGATATTCAAGACACCCTTTTCCGCGTCGGCGGGTAATACTCTGTTATGGGTGCCCTTACCACGAGTCAGGACGGCCGTGAGCTCTCGGCGGATACTATCCTCGAGTTGCTGGCGAATCGGCGTCGACGGTACCTGCTTTACGCGCTTCGCGGACAGGATGGACCGATCGAACTATCGAAACTCGCCGAGCGAATCGCCGGCTGGGAACACGACGTTCCGCCCGAGGAGGTCGCAAAAAACGAGTACAAGAGTGTGTACGTCTCGTCAGTCCAGTGCCACGTTCCGAAACTGGCAGATGCCGGCGTCGTCGACCACGACGAGAACAACCACACGGTCGTGCTCGCGGACAACTACGAGCAACTCGAGCCGTATCTCCGCATCGTCATCCGCGACGAACCCGAGAACTCGCGGCTTCACGCCGCACTCGAGACCGAGTCCGGTGATGGTTTTTTCAGCCAGATTCGCGAGAACGTGGCCCGCCTCAAGCACTGACTACTCCTGGCAGGTGCAGGCTGAACGCCCATAGTTTCGGATTACGCCGATGCGATCTACCCCCCCGTCGTTGCTCGACGACCGCGGGCGCGGTCTCCCCACGATTGGCTCCGTGATCTCGACCCGAAAGACGTAGTAGTCGCCCACCTGACCCACCGGTATGGGATCGATGGAAGACCTCCGTGTCACCGAGTGCACCCGCTGTCCGGCCCTGGTCGACTCGCGGAGCCAGATCGTCAACGGAACCGGCCCCGAGGACGCCGACGTGGTGTTCGTCGGCGAAGGGCCAGGTGCGAACGAGGACGCCGAGGGCGAGCCGTTCGTCGGCCGAAGCGGTACCGTCCTCGACGACCAACTCCGGATCGTCGGCCTCGAGCGCGACCGCGTTCGAATCACCAACTGCGTTCGGTGTCGCCCGCCGGAGAATCGCGACCCGACCAAAGACGAACTCGCGAACTGTCGGGGCTACCTCGAGGCCGAACTCGACCGTCTCGACCCGGAGGTCATCGTCACCCTCGGCAAGGTTCCGAGCGAACACCTCCTCGAGCGATCGGTCGCGGTCACGAAAGAGGCGGGCACGCTCGAGGACGTCCGCATCGAAGGAACCCCCCGGCGGCTGTTGATCTGCGTCCATCCGGCGGCGACGCTGTACGATCGGAGCCAGGAGGAGACGTTCGCCGACGCGCTCGAGCGAGCCGCGGACCTGGCCGACGTCGGCGACGACGGGAGCGGGCAGACGCGGCTGGACGGGTTCTGAGCAGTCGGGCAGACAGCGGTGTGTTCGGATTACACGTCGCGGACGTCTCGGGGATTTTACACACCACGAAAGCCCCCGATCCATTTCATTCCCACCCGTTTCGGCTGGCCGGTCAGACCACCGCGGGGTGGGAATGAAAGGGGCTGTCCGCGTCCGGGAAGACGGACGAAGCAAGCACGTGACCGAAGGGAACGCGCACAGCGAGTCCTTCGACTGGACGCGGACAGGGGCTTTCGTAGTGTTCTCTTTCGCCATTGCCGACCGCAGAACGAATCTGAGCCCCTCAACTGGTTAGCATCCTAACGTTCTTTACGCTTGGTTGCGTATCGAACGGATGCGCACGAAAGTGCGCTGAGCCGGAGTCCAGCGACCAAGCAAAGCACTCCGGCTCACACACGCCCCCGCGTCGCGGGAGCAAACCATGCTTCACGTCGGTGAAATAAAGATGTGCCGACGTTTCGCCGAACCAGAGCCCCGCGTCCGTTCGGTCGGATCAGTTTCACGCGTTCTGGTTTGCTAGCTGGGATGCTCGCCGCTACGTCGGGCCATACGAAGACACATGGTCACGAAACTCACCATCCACTGCGACTGTGGTACCGACGTTCGAACGGAGACCACTGACGGCAGCGTCGCCTGTCCCGACTGCGAATCGGCGTTCGAGACGACGATCATCGAATTCGTCCCCGATCACGATGCACCCAGCACTCGCTACGGCACTCGCTCGAATCGCGGCCCGTGAGGGCTGTGAGCGGACGGCGCTCCCACCGCTGTACGAGACGGGGGATACGGAGGCACTCGTCTCGCTACTCGAGTCTCCCGCCGACGTCACCGTCCGCTTCGAGTACGAGGGGTATACGGTTGTGATCGAATCCGGGTCGCTCGAGGCGGCGGTGATCGGGGAGAACGAGTAACAGTAGTTGAAAACACGCCGATTTTATTCAGCAACACCGACCGAGATTCGGTCGGCTCGTCTTTCACCTTCGCCACAGTTTGTCACCTGCTACTCATCTCGCCACGACCCCCATACCTCCCGACACTTACCGAGTTCGCGGTACTCCTTCTTCCGCTCGAAGGCGTCGATGGCGTAGATCACTTCGTTGTCCTTGTCCCAATCGATCAGCACGCGGAAGTCACCGACTCGACGCTTGTAGCCGGGATGGTTCTTCAACCGGTCGAGGAAATGGTCCGGGAAGTCGCCGATCTCCTCCAGCTTGGTGATGATCCGCTCGGCGTCCTCCGTCTCGAACTGTTCCAACGTTTTGACCAACGTCTCCGTCAGAACGACCTCGTGAGCCACTGTTCGGCCCTCAGTCCTGATCGATGCCGAGGCGTTCGCGGGCCTCGTCCGTGGACATCGTACGTCCCGCTGGCACGTCCGAGTAGCCCTCCGAGACGCCCTCCTGTGCGCCGGGCGTCAGAATCGGCTCCGTGGTGTCGCGAAGCACTTCACGGACGAACTCCGAGCGGTTGGTGTACTCCAGTTCCTCGGCTAATTCGTCGACCTCTTCGAGAAGCCGCTTCGGGACCTTCACGTTCAACTTCACCATGTCCCCGTCGCCGTTGTCTCCCGCGTTCGTACTCATGCAACGTGGTACGTGGGTGGTACTGAATGAATTGTCGCTCATTCCCCGGTCGCCGACCACACCAATGGCCGGCCAACCTTCTTTTTTGATATACTTTCGCGAAATATGTACGCCGGTTGTTGAATAAAGAAATTGTATTTGCAACAACTGGTAAGGGTACGCTGATCGGTACTGCCAGACGATCAACTCCCTCGATTCGTTTTCAGTACGCCGTCGACTCGATCGCGGACGGTCCAACCAGCAGTTCCGCTCGAGCCCACCTCCTTACACCTCGAGGTCCCACCCTCTCCAGCTCGAGTCCGACCCGTGTCCTTATTCCGTCCGAGTCCGAAAGCGCCGATAATGGACGGCGAAATCTCGACGGCGGAGGTCAAGGAACTTCTCGAGGGCGACACGGACGTACGGATCGTCGACATCCGGGACGAACGAAGCTTCGAGCGCAGTCACATCCCCGAAAGCGAAAACGTCCCGTTCAACGAACTCACGGCTCGGATCGACGAGTTCGAGGACGCGGATCGGATCGTCACCGTCTGCCCGCACGGGAAGGCGAGCGTTCAGGCGGCGAAACTCATCGGCTCCTACGAGGGAAGCGCCGACGCGCGTGTCGAGAGCATGGCCGGCGGACTCGAGGAGTACGGAATGCAATACGGGCTGGTTCGCGAGGAATCGCCGGTAGACGAGGCCGCGCGTTCGGACTCTCCGTTCTGATCGGTGCCGGCGCTGGTCGATCGGGTCGTCGAAGAAACGGTGGTGGTGTCGGTTCGCGAAGTCGGGTTCGGAAGTCGTTTCAGATCATCGCGGGCTCATGCGACGTTGAAGCCGCGATCCCGAAGGAAATCTTCGATGCGGCCGGTGTGATTGCCCTGAAGTTCGATGTGGCTGTCCTCGACCGTCCCACCACAGGCGAACTTGGACTTGAGATCCGACGAGAGACTGTCGAGATCGACGTCCTTCGGATCGAATCCTTCGATAATCGTTACCTCTTTTCCGTATCTGCGCTCGTCAATGCGGATGGTGAGTTGCTGTTGACCCTTGGCCACGTCTTCGCAGACGCAGAGTTCCTCGGGCAGCCCGCACGTCGAGCAGACTTCCGACATTACGTTCGTCCGTACGAAATGACCATATTAAACACTATCGGGACCTACGCGCCGTCGTGCGGTTCTTTTTGAACGAACGTTGACGTGCTCGCGGTCGTCGGCAGTCCGTGGGACCAAACACGCGGAAATCGACGCCGTCAGCGACCGGTCGCGGCCGACCGACCGACCACCGGGAGACGCTCGCGGGTCAGTCGATCGACGATCTCGATCGCCTCGTCGGCGTCCTCGCGGTCGACGCCGCCGCCATAGGCCGCGCGTTCGTAACGCTCGAGGACCGTCCGGACCTCCGAGTCGCTTGCAACGCCGTCACCGGGCCGGGTCTCGAGCGCCGAGAGATACTCACGCGCGGACTCGTCGTCACGACGCGGGCGGTACTCGCGGGCGAGAAGCGCCTCGAGTCGGCGATATGCTCGCTCGGCGTCGCTCGTGGGGTCACGGCGGCGTCCGTGCCAGAACAGCCCGACCGTGCGGCGGGCGCTCGCGATTGCCCCGGCCCGATGGACGCCGGCGACCAGACCGACGAACAGGACGGCCGTGATCGTCAAGAGTTCGCGCGTGATCACAACCGGCGGCGATAGCTCTCGGTCGTCGTCGCCGTCGTCGGTCGACGTGTCGATCGGACCCTGTGGGCCACCCGGCGGCGATGGGTCGTCTCTCGGGTCCGCTTCGGAGTCGGTCGTTGGCGGTTCGTCGTCCACGTCGGGGACCGAGTCGTCCGCCGCATCGTCCCCTTCCTCGTCGGTCGCGTCGTCGGGTTCGTCGTCCGCCTCGTCGGCATCTGATTCCTCGTCGGGTTCGTCGTCCGTCTCGTCGGTGAGGTCGTCTTCGTCCTGTGCCTCCTCGAGGTGTTCCTCGTGAACCGAATCCCGTTCGCTGCTCGGTGTCGGTTCGAACGCGACCCACCCCGTCTCCGGGAAGTAGACTTCGACCCAGGCGTGGGCGTCCAGACCGCGGACGACGTACTCGTCGTCGTCGACCTGTTCACCGCTCGTGTAGCCGGTCACGTACCGCGTGGGGACGTCCTCCGCCCGTAACATCTGGGTCATCGCCGTCGCGAAGTAGACGCAGTAGCCTTCGTCCATCTCGAGGAGGAACTCCTCGGCGACGTTACCCTGCGGTCGTTCGACGTCGAGTGAGTACTCCTTGGAGCTCCGCAGGTGGCGTTCGATCGCGACCGCTTTCTCGTAGGGCGTCTCCGCGTCGGCCGTTATTTCGGCGGTTCGGTCCTCGAACTCGCTTGAGGTCTCCTCCGGGCGCTGGAGGTAGTGGTCGCGGATCTCGTCGGGGTAGTCGGTTCCCGCCTCCCGGAGTTCGTCCGGCTGCGGGGTGACGACCGCACTCTCGACGGCGTACGTGTCGCCTTCGATCAGCGTCGTCGTCGGGTGGACGTGGCCGTGTCTCGACACCTCCGTGTGCTCGGCGACGTCTCCCTCGACCGACACCGGCTCGGGGGCGGCAGGCATGACGCCGAGTTCCGTCTCCGCCGTGACGACCTGGCGGTGCTGGTGGGTCGGCCCCGGCGGGCCGGCGAGCTCGTCGCCGTCCTCGAGCGGACGCTCCGTTCCGGTTCGAACCCACTCGTCTCCGGTAAACCGGTCGTAGATGCCCGTCCGCCAGTAGGAGGGCCGATCCGACTCGACCGTAAACCGCACCTCGGGGGAGAGATCGACCTGGCCCGAGATTCCCGATCGCTCGGAGGCCGAGTCGATCGTCCCCTCGAGCGTGCCGTCGCTCGCCCCGCCCGCAGTCGTCGGGGTCGCCGGTCCGGCGGGGACGAACGTCACCGACAGCGAGAGCGCGACGATGAGCGCGAAGAGGACGGCGATCAGATCCGCCTGTGCGATCGATCCGCCGCGGCGCTCGAGTTCGCCGAACCCGATCGCACCGATCGCGCCGAGCGTGCCGATGAGCGTGACCGCCGTCCCCGCGTCGCCGGTCAGGACGAGAAACAGCAACGCCGCGCCGCCGGGAACGACACTCGAGGCGTACCGGCCTCGGACGGCGAGATACCACGAGAGGAAGATGGGAGCGGGCGCGAACGCGAGCGTCCAGACGCCTGCCTCGATCATCCGGAGCAACGGCATCCCGGTCACGAGCGTCAACACGTCCTCGAGGAGCGCGCCGGTCCCCGAAGCGACCACGCCGACCCCCAGCCCGCTGGTCTCGAGGTAGTACGCGAAGCCGACGACACCGGCGACGAGCGCTGCGACCGTCGCGGTTCGCGGACGGATCACTCTCGCCAGGATCGTCGCCGCGACCAGCATCGATCCGACGAGTGCAAACAGCGTGCGCGTCCCGCCGACGACGCGTGTCACGTCGAGCAACACGCTCACGTACGACGCCGTCAGAATCAGGACACACCCGACCGCGAGGAGGCGGAACACGGTGGGTCCGATCGTTCCGTCGACGTCCAGACGCATCGTCCGATTCCCCGATCCGGAGCCGTGATCGGTGCTCACGCGGCCACCCCCCGCGAACCATCGTCGCGGCGTTCGGAGCGTTCGTCACCGCCACCTCGCCCGGACGCGTCGACGGGGCCGCCGGAGTTCCCCTCGCCCCGCAGTCGGTCGAAGGGTATCTCCGTACCATCGACGACGACGGTCGGCTCCACGCCGGCGGCGTCGACCACCACGTCGGCATCCGCCCGAACCCGATCCTCGAGGTCGCCAGCGTCGGCAACGGCCAGCGCGGCGAGCAGCGTTCGTCGGTGTCCCCACCCAGATCCGGCGGGTCGAGCCGCGTTCGGTAGCTCGAGGCCGACGTCGAGACCCGCCTCGAGCAGGTGGACGACGACGCTCGCGGCGGCACTCGCCAGCTCGTCCTCGCGACCCGACGGTGCCGACGCGGCGACCGTGATCGAACTGTCGTCGCCGTGATCGGCGTACTCCATCACGAACAGCTCCTCGTCGGGCCGTTTCGCGGCGGACTTCCAGTGGACGTCCCGAAGCGAGTCGCCGCGCCGATACTCCCGAAGGCCGTCGAACTCGCCGCGGTCGGTCCGGCTCGCGGCCACGGCCGTAGCAGTCAACCGACCGGCGTCGCGGCCCTCGAGTCCGTACACCCGCGGATAGACGACGACGGTGTCGGTCGACTCGTACTCGAAGCGGCGTTCGACCAGTCCGAGCACGTCGGTAACCGTGATCTCGAGTCCCCCGACGTCGTGCTCACCGCGGGCCTCGAGGGAGAGCTCGTAGGTGAATCGGGTCTCGGCGTCTCCCTCGAGGGTCGTCTCGAGTCGGGCCCGTGCCTGGACGGAGAGCCCGTCGCCCACGGTCGCGTGGATCGTCCCCGAGGCGGTCCGTGGACTCTCGATCGTTCGTTCGACCGTGCGCGTCTCGCCGACGAAGCCGTCGTCGACGGCGGCTCCCTCGACGGTTGGCGGGTCGATTCGGGCGGTCGTGAACAGCGCCGCGACGGTCACGATGGCAACCGGAACGACGACGGCGTTCAGCGACCGGGGACCGTACTGCCAGCTCATCGCGAGCGCGAACGCGACGACGGCGACGGCGGTCCAGCCGCGGATCGTGAGTCTCATGGCTCGATCACTCGATCGGGACCCGTTCGAGGGCGTTTTCGACGACGGCACGGCCGTCGCGCTCGCGGTCGACCGTCCGGATCCGGTGGCCCAACGCGACCGGCGCCTCCACCTTGACGTCGTCGGGGATGACGTACTCGCGGCCGTCGGCGACGGCTCGCGCCTGGGCAGCTCGAAGGAGCGAGATCGTTCCCCTGGGGCTCGCGCCGACTTCCGCGTTCTCCCGGGTGTATCCGGCGAGGCGGGTCGCGTATGCCCGAATCGGATCCTCGACGCGAATCCCAGTGACCGTCTCTCTGGCGCGGACGACCGTCTCGCGGTCTGTGACGGCCTCGAGGGACTCGATCGGGTGGTGGCCGACGGTCCGCGCCAAGATCTCGTGTTCCTCCTCGGGGTCGGGATACCCCAGCCGGAGTTTCTTCATAAATCGGTCGAGTTCCGCGAGCGGGAGGTCGTAGGTGCGGTTGGGCTCGACGGCGTTTTGGGTTGCGATCACCGTGAACGGATCGGGGAGGTCGCGGGTCTCGCCGTCGACGGTGACCTGATTTTCCTCCATGGCTTCGAGTAACGCCGTCTGGGTCTTCGGCGGTGCGCGATTGATCTCGTCGCCGAGAACGATGTTGCCGAAGACGGGGCCGTGCTGGAATTCGAACTCCCGGTTGCGCTGATCGAAGACGTTGACGCCGGTCACGTCCGACGGGAGAAGGTCGGGCGTAAACTGGACGCGACGAAACGAGCAATCGATCGACGTCGCGATCGATCGGGCGAGCATCGTCTTGCCGACGCCGGGGACGTCCTCGAGTAGCACGTGTCCGCGTCCGAGGATGGCGGTGACGACGTGTTCGACGACGTCGTCGTGGCCGACGATGACGCGGGCGACGTTCGCCGCGAGTTCCTCACAGAGGGTCGCGACGCTCGCGACGGGAAGCGGGTCGACGGGCGGTTCGTCGGTCGTGTTGGGTGTCGGGTCGACGTCGGTCATCGATCACGGGGAGAGTGTATCCGGGCTGCGGTTCATCGTCAGTCATCCGTTCTCAGGCGCTGGCAAACATATGCGTTGTGTCACCGATACGAATGCGTACTGGTGTTCCAGATTACGTCGATTCGTTCTCAGTAAGATCGGGATAGTGAAAAGAATACTCCCGGCACACGGCAACGCAGCCGCTATCGGAGCGACGATCGGAAAACGATACTACTTACCGGGCGCTCAGAGCCGTTCGACGTTGGTTGCACGCGGGCCTTTGTCGGCCTGCTCGATGTCGAACTCGACTTCCTGACCCTCCTCCAGGTCGGGACCGCCGACGTCTTCCATGTGGAAGAACACGTCCTCGTCCGAATCCTCGCTCTCGATGAACCCGTAACCGCCAGTGTCGTTGAAGAATGCGACCGTACCTTTCGCCATTGCACGTGAATAGACCCACGACAAAGATATAAATGTTCGGGAGGTTGCCACGCGTTTCCCCTCGAGTCCGGTCCGCTTCGTGTCGCCATCCGGAATACGTTCGACGCGGACTATCGCTCCTTGTAGTCTTCCGATCGTAAACTACCACTCCTTGCAATCGGGACAGACGAACCCGTCGCCGTCCCGCCAGACTCGCGAGCTTTCGGCGTCACAACGCCGACAGACGTGTGATCCCCAGGCGTACGTCGACAGCGACGTCGGCGCCCCGTCGTCTGTCGATGCTGGGGAAGCGGGGTCGGTCATCACCGACGCTGACTCGTCGATGTCCCGTGTGTCGGATTCCGAATCGTTGGAACTCGAGTCGTCGCACTCGTCCGAGTCGACTCCGAACTCCGAGAGCGTCGCGTCCTCGGTCACACACGAGGATACGCACGAAGGCGGTTTATACGATTCGACTGTACGAGGACGGTTTGTACAGTTCGACTGACCGAGACCGGCACGGCCAAGTACCACCGACGACAACCTCCGTTTATGGAATCCGCCGCAGCGTTGAACGTCATCGTGGACAACATCGTCGAGATGAACGAACTCTTCACCGACGTCGCGATGGGCGACGGGCTCGCCCCGTTGCTCGTCCTCGTCGGCACGATCCTCGTCGTCTTCTCCCTCGGCGTCTTCGGCGCGCTCACTCTCGGCGCGATCGGCAGTCTCGTCACCCCGAACTAACGCCGTCTTCTCCCGTCAGTACACCGCCTTCTCCCGTCAGTTCGTCGCCCGCGTGAGCGCTTCGCTCGCGCGTTCGACGGCGTCCTCGAGATCGGGGCCCAGCGGCGAACCGACGACGATTCCGTCGACGTGCTCGAGGATCGCCTCGAACCGGTCCGTCACCGACTCGGTCGTCCCCGCGACACAGAAGGCGTCGATCATCGCGGGCGTCACCAGCCCAAACGCCTCGGAGAGCTCCCCGCGCTCTAAGGCGTCGCTCACCGCACTCGCGGCCTCGCGGTCGATCTCGTGGCGCTCGAGGACCGGTTCGGCCGCGCCGCCGACGATGAACGCAACTGGCGGTCGCGCGGCCTCGCGGGCCGCCTCCTCGTCGCCCGCGACGCTGACGCTCGCGAACGCCAGCGACTCGAACTCTCCACGGTCGTCGGGCCGATCGGCCAGCCCCTGCTCGATCTGCCCGGCGGACCACTCGAGGTCCCGAGGGTGAGCGGCGTTGATCAGGACGCCGTCGGCGTGTTTCGCGCTCATTCGGAGCATGTGTGGTCCCTGTGCGCCGACGTAGACCGGAATCTCGCTCGGCTCGAGGTTGAGCGAGGCGTCTCGCGCAGTGAAGGTCCCCTCGTGGGTGACCGTCTCACCGGCCCAGAGGTCGCGTGCGACGTCGACCGTCTCGAGGACGCGTCGAAGCGGCCGATCCTGATCGACGCCAAGGGTCGCGAGCGTAGAGCGGTCGCCCGCCCCGACGCCGAAGACGGCTCGACCGTCGCTTACCTCGTCGACCGTCGCCGTCTGCGCGGCGAGTTTCACCGGATGGGTCTCGTAGGGGTTGACGATCCCCGGTCCGAGCCGGATCTCGTCGGTCGCGTCGGCCATCCGCGAGAGCGCCACGAACGGATCCCGGTTGAAGTAGTGACTGCTCGCGAACGCGACGTCGAACGCCTCGTCCTCTGCGAGCGCCGCCAGCCCCGCGATCCGCTCGAGGTCGTGTTCGGGAGTGAGTTCGATCCCCCAGGTCGGTCCGCCACCGGTCATCGGTCGTTCCCTCCGTCCTCGAGTCGGCACTCGAAGCGATCGCGAGCCGCGTGTCGGTTCATACTCGCAGGGTCGGGCAGCGGCCTAAAAAGCCCACCGTCACCGGAGATCCGGCGGTCAGCCGTCGAACTCCCACTCCCGCAGCGCCTGCCGGACGAGGTCGTCCTCGACGGACCGGAACAGTTCGTCGCTGCCCTCGAGGTCTCCGAACGCCCAGTCGCGGACGACGACCGCGGGCGTTCCGCCGGCACCCTCACCGGCGACGAGGTTGGCGGCCGAGGAGAGTTCGTCGACCACCGACTGGACGGTGACGCCGAGTTCGCGCCCGTCGCGGTCGGGTTCGCCACGCCAGTCGCGGCTCGCGGAGATGCCGGCCCAGCCGAGTGCGACGCCGCGTTGGCCGTGTCGGAACGGCCGCCCACAGGTGTCCGTGACGATCACGGCGACGTCGTCGACGCCGCGCTCCTCGAGTCCCGCACGGATCCGTTCGGCGCTTTTCCCCGGTCGCTTCGGCAACAAAAGCAGGTCGTGACCCGGGACGTTCGATCGGTCGATCCCAGCATTGACGGAGATGTGCCCGAAGCGCGTCTCGGTGAGCAAAAACGGCGCGTCGATCAACAGTTCGGTACTCTCCTCGAGGACGGCCTGGGCGAACCGCGGGTCCTTCTCCTCGGCGGTCAACTCGCCGATCTTGTCCGCGATTTCCCGCGCGCGGCCGCTGACCGGATAGTCGTCCAGATCCGCCGTCCGTCCTTCAGCCTTCGAGACGACCGTGCTCGCGACGGTCACCACGTCGCCGGGTTCGAGAGTAGTCCGGTCCGCGATCAGGTCGGCGAGGTCGTCGCCGGCGCGGATCTCGGGGAGATCCCTCACTGGCTCGAGTTCCATACCGGAGAGTGGGAAAGCGCCGTGAAAAGCGCACCGTCACCGAACAACGGTGGCGACGGAGAGCGTCAGTACTGATCACGTTGTAGTAGCCACTGCACGTCACTGCACACCTGGTCGCCAGGCAGATCGGCGATCAGTGTGTGAATCGTTTCATACGGTTTACTGTAAGTTATTTTCGGCGCAGCCGCGACCCAGGCGGCGGTTGCGCCGGTACATCGGTACAGGAATCCGTATCAGTCGTTACTATAGTTTAGCCCATCCAGGGAACCACGTCGAAGACGAACAGGAGATAGTAGGCCGCGACCACGAGCAGAATCGCACCGGTCGCCCGGTTGATCTGACTGCTGTAGCGGGCGAGCGTCCGCGTGACCTGCCGGCCGAACGGTTCGGAGAGGAGCGCGAACGCAAGCAGTGGCGCGCCGATGCCCAGGCCGAACGCGAGAAAACCGAGCATACTCTCCGCGTGGGTGTCGTACAGCACCGGCGTCCGCGCGAAAAACAGCGAGATAGTCGCCGGATTACAGGGGATGACGATCGCCCCGAAGAAGAAGCCGTAGCTGAACGCCGAAAGCGCGGGATAACGCGATTGAGGCGGCTCGAGCGTGGGAACCCTCGAGAACCCGCTCGGGTCGACGAGCAAGACCGCGCCGACGACCGCGAGGACGGCGAACGCGACCGGCGAGACGTCCGCGACGACTCTGTTGACCGACTCCTGGAGGAGGTACGTGAACACGACGCCGACGGCGGCCATGAACACGAGCACCCCGGCCACCACCAAGAGGCCGAGTAGCGCCACGGGCCGGCGACGATCGCCGGCGTCGGCGCTGGCCAGGTAGGCGAGAAACGTCGGATACAGCGGGATCACGCAGGCTGCGGTCAGCGGCGTCGCGACGCCGAGAAGAAAGTGCTCGACGAGCCCCGAAAGCGTCATAGGATCCTCAGCGCGGGAGCCCACGATAGGGGTCGCGGGAGAAAGCGCGTTGGTTCGGCCGTCCGACCGGTAACGAGAGCGGGCAGGGTATCTCGGACAGGTACGTACATGTGTCGTGTGGCGGTCGATCGATCGGTCCCAGTCGCCCTCGCGGTCACCGACGGCGACGCGGCCCTCTCCGTGAGACGACTGGGGTTCTCGACGCGTTAACGCAATCTCGACGCCGCGAACACAAAGTCGTATCCGTGCGAGTGGTCGGCTGCACGCCCGCGAACGGCCGACGTAGTAAAACGACACGCCCGCGAACGACCGGCACGTCGTGAGCGAGAGTTCGGTTCGAGCAGTCGCCGACGCCGAGCGATGGCTGCCGTGAGTTTATATACGAACGGGGGGCCAGTGGGCGTGTGACCGATCTCGACCGACTCGAGCAGCGACTGTCGGCCGTCGAGCGAACCGTCGTCGACGGCGAGTCCGCGCTAGACGAGATACCGGAGCTGGCGGCACTCGGAGCGGATCTCGACCGACTCGAGACGCAACTCGAGGGCCACGAGACCCGGCTCGCGACGCTCGAGGGACGGACGGAGTCGATCGAAGGGTACGTCGGCCGAATCGACGCCGTCAACGACGCGGTCGAAACCGAGGCGACGACGGCACTCGCGGTCGTCGATCGCCTCGAACGCAGGGTGGCCGACCTCGAGAGGCGTCTCGAGGACGTCTCCGCGTCGGCGCCGGCTGACGCGGGGGAAACGGCCGATCCGACCGACGAGGAGAGTGACTGTGAGCCGACGACCGGGGACAGAACGGACGATCGTATCGAGCGAACGATCGCCGACGTCGTCGGTGAAACTTCCGACGGCACCGAACAGCAAATTCCCACCACCGGCGGCCCGTCCTCGGGCGACGACCCACTGCGGTCGGCGTCGGATGAGCGACGGCCCGAAAGTCGGTGTTCGACCGACGCGACGGAACAGCCGGTCGGAGGCGATCGACGACGTACCGACGGAGTCGACGGTGACGACGGTCGGCCCGAACCGTCGACCCGGACGACCGATCAGCGAACCGTCGCACGACGCGTCTCGTCGGCCGAGGGTGGCGACACGGCACCAGCGGACGCTCGAGGTCGACAGCCAAACTGTGATGAGACGTCGTCGGGATTCGTCCCCTCGATTCTCTCCTGGGTTCGATGATACGCTACGTTCTGGCCGTCTTGCTCGCCGTTGCGCTGCTCGCGCTGTCGGTACCGGCGATCGAACACGGAGCCACCGTATCGAGCGAGCGCCAGATCGATCACGACGTCGACGAGATCGACCGCGCCGCGACCACCCTCGTCGACCACGAGGATCTCCCGCCGGACGGACATCCACCACCCCAGCGAGTCGTTACAGTATCGCTGCCCTCCGATTCGCTGACGTCGACGCCGGTCGATCGGTTCAGCATCGACCGGACGAGCGACCAGACGAGCGCCGTCGTCGTCGCACTCGAGGGGGAGAATCCACGAACGACCGTGATCGACGCGCCGATCGTGTACGCGACGCCGACGGAGAACCGATCCGTCGAACTCGGCGGAACCGCCACGAAGACCGAACTGCTCTTGCGACTCGAGACGGATCCCTCCGGGACGAACGTCGTCGTCGTTACTCGTGTGTGACGTAGCCACAACTGCAACGACGCCCACACTGATCGCCGATCTGCCTGGCGACCAGGTGTGCAGTGACGTGTATTGGCTACTCCAGGAGTGGCTACTCACACCCTGATGAACGGATCCTCCCTGGCGTCGGGCCGGGTTCGAGTTTAAATACGAACGGGCAGGTACGACCCCTATGTCTACGAAGGGCGAATCGAGGCTTCGATCGATCGTCGCCGGCATCGATGGAGTGTTCGACGTCGATCCGCTCGGATCCGCCGACGACGCCTGTCGGTGTCGGTCCGAATTCGACGGCGATACGCTGATTCTTCGGGCGAGCAACTGTGACGGGAAGGGAACCATCGCCGAACCCGGTCCGTGCCGACGGGCAGTCGTACATCGACTCGCCGAACGCGACGCCAAGCGAATCTGCGTCCGATCGGACGGGATCGAGCGCCGCTACGATGGCCACGGAGTGACGCTCCTCTCGGCTGCTGGCCGATTCCTCGAACTCCTCGGCGACCGTAACGAGCGGCTCGCGACCGACGTCGCGGACGATCCGCTCGCAGTCGCAACGGAGGTCGACCAGCGCGTCGGACCGGTCGCAGACGTCGGAGTGGAGTCCGGGCTGGTCCGAGTCGCCCGAGACGTAGACGACCCCGAGAGCGTGTTCCAGCCGACCGTGGGCCCGAGCATCGCGTACTACTACCTCGAGCGTTCGATTCCGGACGGGGCGACGCTCGTCGACGTGACCGAACTCGAGACGGGAAGCGTCGCCCGCCTGTACGAGCGGGCAGACAGCGTCCCGTTGTACGCACTCGACACCGTCGATCTCTCGCTGTCAGCGCCAAAGCGCCAGACGCTCATCGACGGATACGAAGCGATCGCCAACGGGCTCGTCGAGGGGGATCGTGCCGCTTCGAGGGCGATCGAACGGGTGGACGACGGACCGGTCGATCCGCAACTGACGTCGATCCTGTCGAAACACACGGCAGGGTACGGCGTTCTCGAGGATCTGTTCGCGGATCCGCGTATCAGCGACGTATACGCCACCTCGCCCGTCTCCCGGAACCCACTCCGGGTCGTCGTCGACGGGGAGTCCGCGACGACGAACGTTCGGCTGACCCCGACGGGTGTCGACGCGCTGGCGTCTCGCGTTCGCAGGACGAGCGGGCGGGCGTTCTCCCGTGCGGCCCCGACGGTCGACGCGACGGCAGATCTGATCAACGGCACGGGTGTCCGAATCGCGGGCGTCACGGATCCGGTCGCGGAGGGGGTCGCGTTCGCGTTCAGGGAGCGAGTCGACGATCGGTTTACGCTTCCCGGACTCGTCGCCAACGGAACGATGTCCCCGGCAGTGGGGGGCTTTCTCTCGGTCGCGGTCGAACGCAACGCCGCCGGGCTCATCGCGGGAACGCGTGGCTCCGGAAAGACGACGCTGCTCGGAACGCTGTTGTACGAACTGACGCCGGATACGCGGACCGTCGTCATCGAAGATACGCCGGAGCTTCCGGTCCCGGTCCTACAGACGGTCGACAGGGACGTCCAGGCACTCCGAACCGGAACGGGAGACGGCCCGGAGATTTCCCCCGCGAAGTCGCTGCGGACCGCGCTCCGTCTCGGCGACGGGGCGCTCGTCGTCGGCGAGATCCGCGGTGAGGAGGCCCGCGTCCTCTACGAAGCGATGCGCGTCGGTGCCAACTCGAACGCCGTCCTCGGGACGATTCACGGCGACGGGGCCGAAGAGGTCTACGAGCGCGTCGTCTCCGACCTCGGCGTCGAGCCGTCGTCGTTCGCCGCGACCGACCTCGTCGTCACCGTCCAGTCCTACCGAACGGCCGACGGGAACGGCAGGCGCGTCGCACGGATCGAAGAGGTGATCGGCTCCGGAGACGACGTCCGATTCGAGCCGCTGTACGCTCTCGAGGGTGAACGGGCGGTTCCCACGGGCAGGATCGACCGCGGCGAAAGTCGCCTCGTGGAGCAACTGGCCGATCCGACGGAGACGTACGCCGACGTTCGCCGGGCGATCCAGGAACGGACCGACGAACTCGCACGACTGGCCGACGACGGACGAATCAACCCACGGGACGTGGCGTCGGCGTACGCCACCCGAGGCCTCGAGTAACCGATGGGGGTGACGATCGGCTTACTTCGGGCGCTCGCGTCGGTCTACCCGTGGGACGTCGAGCCGAGCGAAGACCTCGCCGAATCGCTGGCGTTTGCCGACGACGCACTCGAGGCGGAGACCGTCGTTCGGGCCGGCTACGGTGGCGGGGTAGCGGTCGGTATCCTGTCGGTGCCGCTGGTGCTGACGCCGCTGCCCGAGGTGGTCGTGATCGGCATCGTGATCTGTCTCGCGGTGAGCGTCGTCCACGGAATCCACACCGCACCCCACCTCGCCGCCGCCTTCCGTCGCACCGAGGCACTTGGCGACACACCAAATCTCATCGGTCGGGCAGTCCTGCGGATGCAGGTCCAACCGTCGCTCGAAAGCGCCGTCAGATTCGCAGCAGAGACCGGCCACGGGCCGCTGTCGGCGAGTCTCTCGGCACACGTCGATCGATCGATGGGAACGCCGCGGACCGGTCTGTTGACGTTCGCCGACGAGTGGTCAGATCAGTTCCCAGCGCTTCGACGATCGGCCCATCTGCTCGCGACGGCACAGGAGGCACCGGAGGCGGAGCGTGTACGGACACTCGACAGATCGCTCACTGCGATCCTCAACGGGACGAGAAATCGGATGGCCGACTTCACGTCAGCGATCCGTAACCCAACGACGGCGCTGTTCGCGTTCGGCGTCATGCTCCCGCTCGCGCTCGTCGCACTCGTCCCGGCGGTTCCGATGGCGGGGTTTTCCGTCAACATCTGGATGCTCGTCGTCCTCTACAACCTCGTGTTGCCGATCGTGCTCGTCGCCGCGAGCGTCCGGTTACTGGTCCGTCGGCCCGTCGCCTTTCCACCGCCCACAGTCAGCCGTGACCACCCAATGGTTCCCGACCGGCTGTGGCTCCGAGGGATATGGGGAATCGTCGCCGGTCTCCTCACGTACGTACTCATCTCTCGGTTCGGCCCGGCGTATCTCGCCTCGATCGCGGCTGCGGGAGTCGGCATTGGAGTCGCCCTGCTCGCCGTCTATCGGCCGATCCTCGACGTCAGACACTACGTTCGAGACGTCGAAGAACACCTCACCGACGCGCTCTATCTCGTGGGTCGACAGGTGTCGGAAGGAGAGTCGGTCGAGTCGGCGATCGACCTGGCTGCCGATCGAATCCCCGGCGAAACCGGGACCGTCTTTACAGACGCGGCCGCCCTCCAGCGTCGACTCGCTGTCAGCGTCGAAGAGTCGTTTCTCGGCGAGTACGGTGCGCTCACGGACGTCCCAAGTGATCGTGCCCGCGGGACCGCGGCACTGCTCGCCATCGCCGCCAGCGAGGGACGACCCGCTGGTCGCGCGATCGTCGCGATGGCCGACCACTTAGAGGAACTCGAGGAGGTCGAGGCCGAGACTAAACGCGAACTGGCGGCGGTGACGGATACGCTCGACAGCACCGCCGCGTACTTCGGACCGCTGGTGGCGGGAGCGACGGTCGGACTGGCGGGAATGATGACCGGCGATTTACTCGAGTTTGCCGATACGACGGCGTTACCGACCGAACAACTGGGGATCGTCGTCGGCCTCTACGTCGTGGTCCTGTGTTTTATTCTCGTTCCGCTCTCGATCGCGCTCAAACACGGGATCGACCGCGCACTGTTCGGATACCACGTCGGCCGTGCACTCCTCTCGAGTGTGGTTCTGTACGTGTTGACGATCACACTCGTCGGGCTGATCTGAGGGGACGACGGCATCGGTCCAGCCGGCTACCGTTTAAATACGATCACGGAGGAAACGCCGGCCATGGATCTGGAAGCACCCGTCGACGCGTGGTACGTCTGGTTCGGCGTCTCGGCGGCGAGCGTCGTTATCGCCGGCGTCGTCCTCGGACTCCCGACGGGGCCGCCACCCGACGCAAATGGCGTCGGAAACTCGATCGACAGAATCGCGGGAAGTCCCTACAGTGCCAGTACCGTCCACGAACACGACGCGGACGAGTTGCGTCTCCAGGAGGGGACTACCCTCGAGTTACGAAACGAACACGGACGGGCACACTCGAGTCTCGCGTACGGGAACGTCGTGCTGGTGACGGGCGACGAACGCCTCGAGAACGTCACCTACGGGGACTCCTTCGGCGACGAGTTCGAAGCCGAACTCGAGCGAGACGACATCGACGCGACCGCCGAGTTTCTCGGACGGATCAACGAATCCCACGAAACGACCGACGACGAGTGGTATCCGGCCGGCGACCGGGTCGTCGTTCGAACGGTGACCGTCCAGCCCGACGACGTGACCGCGAGGCCGCGGATCACCGCGGAAGTGGTCGACGGCCTCGGAGAACCGAATACGGGTTTCGCGACCGATATTCGATTCGAGTACGACGGCGACGGGAGCGAGCGGGCCGACATCTCTGTAGTAGGGCAAGGCTACGGCGAAGAAGAAGACGTCCAACGACGTGAATCGACGTGGTTCCGTGACGGGGCCGACTCGACGATGTTCAGTCTCGAGAACACCAGCTCGGTCTCAGAGCCGCTGGATCTGACCGTCGACGTCGACGACGGTACGTGTGAGGCGGGAGACGTCTCCGAATTCGGGGAGGAAGTCGTCCTCTGTGAGGGAACCGATCCGGAGGATGCCGACCAGATCGCCAACGAAACGACCCAAATCACCGTCGACGAATCGGCGGGGGAGTACCGTGTTACGCTCGTCGTCGCGGAATAGCGGGCAGACGGAACCGCTCGCCGCCCTGGTGGCGATCGGGCTCGTCTGTGCGGGCGTCGTCCTCTACACCGGCGTCCTTGCCACCCTCTATCCGGGAACGACCGCGCGAGACCCGGCCGACGCAACCCTCGAACAGGTCTGGAACGGCGTCGGCTCCGACGGCGTCTACCACGAGACGACCGATCGAAACGATCTCCACGAGGGAGTGGAACTCCCGGACGGCTACACGGTCCTCATCGAAGTGACGGCCGTCACCGATGCGGGGCGGAACATCACCGTCGATAGCGCTGTCGTCCGGGAAGACGGCACCATCCGGTACGGACAAACTGACGTCGACCGACCGGAAACGACCGGGACTGCACGTCGATCGGTCGGCGTCCACCTCGAGCGTGATCCGGCTGGCGACGTCCGCGGTGGAACGCTTCACGTGGAGGTGTGGCGCTGATGTCCACCGACGCTCGCCGGAGCGATCGTGCGGTCAGCACGGTCGTCGACGTCTCGCTCTGTCTGCTCTGTATTACCGCCTCGATCGGGATCATCGCGGTCTTTCTCGCCGAAGACGTCGATCGTCACGATCCACAGATCGCCGACGAAACGGCACAGACGATCGCGACGTCGACGACGACGGTCGAATACTCGATCCAGTCGGTCGAACGCCACGACGACACCGGCGTCTTCGACGGCGCGGAGTACGAGGCCGATCGATACGAACGAGCGAGACACGGACCGCTGGCCCAGTTGCTCGCCGCGGCGGCCATCGCGAACCTCCACCTCGACGGAGAGCGCCTCTCCCACGCCGGTGGGGAGTTTCGCGAGGCGGTCGACGCCAACCTCGGAAGCGAGTTGATTGGCGCGAACGACGACGTTCACGTCCTCGCGACCTGGGAACCCTACGAGGATGCGTCGACCCGTGGGGAGACCGTCGCCGGCGACCGTCCACCAGGGGACGCCGACGTCAGCACCGCGACGTTCACCGTCGCGAGCGACCTTCCGCCGGTTCGCGAGGACGAACTCGAGGGAACCTACGACGCGGAAAACCGAAGTTTCGACGAAACTGCAGAGCCGATCGCCGACGCTATCGTCTCCGGGTTGTTCCCGAACGAATCGACGACGATCGCACTCCAGGGGAACGACCTCGATCGCGATCTCGCGCTGTACGAGTACCACCGAGCCGGCGACGCACTCGACGTCGAGTACGACCCCGAGAACGGAACCCTCAGCCGGACTGACGTCAACGTCTCCGCCGCCAACGAACGACTGGCGGAGAACCTTACGGAAACGATCGCGAACGATCTCGAGCGGACGTACGGCGACGATATCGACGAGATCGAAGCCGAACTCGACGCGACGTATCCCGAAGACGAGGAGGCGGTGACGGACGAGGTCGACGACCTCGTCGCACCGAGCGTCGCAACCGACGAAGTGACGATCACCGTGCGGGTGTGGGACGAATGAAACGGACGAGCGAATCCAGGCCGTCGACGGTGTCGATCACGCTCGACGAACGTGCGCGTATTCCATTCGCTATCATCGGCGTGTTGTTGCTGGTTACCAGCGTCATGTCCGTTGCAGTCCTCCAGTCCCGTGTCTCACCGGAACCGACCGTCGACGCCTCGCTGGCGATGGATCGCAGTTCGGCGACGGCCCAGACCGTCGTCCGAAACGCCGCCGCCAACGCCGCCGAGCAGTCGGCCCAGGGGCCGTTGATGCACCCGAACGAGAGTCACTCGTGGGGTCAGGCGATTGCAGCGACAGACTCCCACAATCCGCCGGAATGGATCGACGAGATGCCAGGCGAGTACCAGGATGGCCGATCCGACGTCGATCCCGATCACGCGTTCGAGCGGTATCTCAAACTCCGAATCTACAACGAAGTCGAACGCGACCTCGACCATCTCGACGGCGAGTTTCGAGGTGACACCACGACGAACGTCTCGGTTCCGCCGCTCGAGGACAACCGGAGTTCGGCCGTAGACGCGATCGATCGGGTGAAACTCGATCCAGGAATCGATTCGGGCAACGACTTAGAGCCCGGACAGCTCGAGGTGACGATCGAGGGCGTCGAAATAACGGTCGAACGCGACGGACAGCGAGTCGCACATCGGGTCGAAGACGTCTCCGTCGTGGTCGGAACGAACGTCTTCGTCCTCCACCAGAAAACCCGCGAGTACGAACACCAGCTGAACATGGGCGTCGTCGAGGGCGGACTCGGCGATCCGACCAGCCTCAACGGCTTCGGACAACACATCGCGGCACGACTCTACCCACTCACCTGGGCACGTGGCCTCGCCCAGTGGGGCGGTGCGCCGATTTCGGAAGTGATGGCGAATCGCCACGTCGAGTTGATGGCAAACGACGCCACGTTCGACATCCAGGAGTCGACGTTCGGCACCACCGATCCGAATCGAGAGGCGGTGATGCGAAACGCCTGGGGCTGTCTCGCCGCACAGGACGCCGAAGAACTCTACGAGGGACACACCGGTGACGAACCCGCAGTCGCGGACGCCGAGGACTTCTGTGCCGGCCTGGAGTATCTCTACGGCGACCAGAACGCGAATCTGGACGATCCGATCGACTCGAGGGACGTGATGGAATCGACGGCAAACGCCGCTGGCGAGCAGACGAGAGTCGACTCCGAGCAGACGATCGACGTCAACCTGTTCGCCGACCTCGCGTACGCACAGACGCTCGTCGAGATGGGCGTCCACGACGCGATCGACGACGTCCACAGCGTCGAGACGCGAGCCGATCTCGAGACCGCGACAGACAGACGCAACCTCCCGAGTAGTAGCAAACCGGACAGTCTCACCGACTCGAGCAACTGGACGAAATCGAACAACGACCTCTCGACGGATGCGAACGTGACGGTCACGTTCGAGGAGGGTGATCCCGACACCGCGGAAGAAGAGACGACGTACGCGACTGCCATCGTCACCGTTCGACAGGATCACGTACGCGAACTCACGTGGAGCTACGACGGCCCGGAGAACGCAGGACCGACCACCAGTGCAACGCGCCGGTCGACGTCGGTGTACGAAACCGAGATAGAAGTACTCGCCCACCACGCCGAGAGGGATGCGATCGACTACCGCGGAATCGACGGCGGCTACAACGAAACCGTCGATGAGGAGTGGCCCAACAGCTTACCCGAGGAGTTCTTCGAGGACGACGGCGGGTGGCAGACCGACCTCGCCGAAAACGTCACCCTCGACAACTACGCGGCGTTCCCGAACGAGAGCACCGAACGACTGCTGAGCGTCAATCGAAGCGGCAACGTCGAGGCACAACTCGAGCGCCAGGTCGTCGAAGCCGACCAGATTCGAAGCGAGGAAGCGCTTCGCACTCGTCTCGAGGTCGAAGACGGAGACGAGGAGATCCTCGAGACGGATCCGCCGAACGAGCTGATCGCGGTGGCCATTGCACTCGATATCTACTACATTCGTACACAGCTTCGCAAGGACGCAGATACCGTCACCTTCGAAAACGGTGAGCTCCTGACGGGCGATCCGTTCGGCGAGTTAAACGACGAGGTGGACGAACAGCTCGTCTACCACCGTGTCCCCGATCGATACCCAACCGCGGCGGACAAAGCCCGCGTCGAGGCCCGCCAGAACTACATCGACAACGTCAAAGGCCAGATCGAGACGACCAGCGAGGCCAACCAACAGGTACAGAACGAACTCGACGACAGACTCGGCGACGAACTCGACGCCGGAGACGACGTCCTCGAGGGTCTCACCGAGTTCTCCCGCGGCGTCGCCGGCGGCGAAGCCGAGTACGAGCCAGCGACGATCGACTCGCCCTACAGCGACGAGATAGAGTATACGCCGACCGGTTCGCCGACGTATCTCTCGCTCGAGCAGGTCGAAGCCGAGGAGGTGCCGGCGACCGGAAACGCGACCCATACGCCGATGGCGGCGCGAAACAACAACTGGTTCGCGATTCCGTACAACGAAGTCAATATCGGTGTGCTCGATCGGGTGCTCGGCTGGTTGCTCGATTCCAGCACAGATGATGTTCTGACGCTGCGAATGGCGGGCGAGCTTCTCGAGGCCGCGAGATTGGCGGACGTACTACTCGAGGAAGAAGACGAGAAGCTGATCGATGATGAAGCAGTCTATGATGATTTAGAGAAGGCAGTAAACAGCGAAATTGAGCAACTGGACACGAGGACAGTCGAAGAATTAGATGGGCTGGAGAATGGCCTTAATCTGGATAACGCTAGGATCGAAGAACTCGTCGGCGAAGGTATCGACGATATCGGAGATGGAACACCCGGCCAGCAGGCTGCAATGCTCGGTGGCGGCGAAGGCGTCGGTCACGTCGAACAGCACGTTCGTGAAGAAATTGATGTCGACAATCACGGCAAAAATCCGTACGAAAGTGACGAAATATTCAAACAGCACGCGGGAGCGAGTGTCAGCTACGCATTGACTGAAGCAGTTAATCAAACTGTGGTCGATGACTTCGATTCATTTAACGTGGATTATTTAAATGAAAGCGTACGTGACGAACTCGAGGAACGAACGGAGGAGATCGTCGCCCAGCGGATGAACGAGACGATAGACGAACACGACCTCGAGCACGACTGGTTGCGAAACAACGAGACCGGAATCATGGACGAGGACGGGGAGTTCAACCTCTCACCGAACCGTGTCCCGGCTGGATTGCCGATCGTTCCGTTGCCAAGCGGGTGGGTCGCGACGACGAACGTCTGGGACGTGAAAGTCAGAGGCGAGTACGCCAGGTTCGAACTCGAGTCGAACACGGGAACGCCGTCGAATATACAGGGTGAAAATTACGTTCGCGAAGACGGATCCGTCGTATTCGAAGGCGAGCCCGTTGGATCGACACGATCGATATCGTTCGAATCGCGATCAGTCGTCATCGTTCTGGTACCGCCACAGCGTCTCGGCGTTGGTGATCGGACTGGCGATTGGGCCGAGGAGTCGGAGGGATGGCCAGAGGCGGGCACCTCAAGTTGATTGTAGAGATTAGTTTCGATGGGCTTCAGGCATCTTCTAGCGCATAAAGATGGTTGTCTCGGGAAGGGAGATATGCGACCCCATCCGAAATGGTAACAGTGCCTCCGATCGTTTCATCCTCGTCAGGAGTAAACGACCATCGCTGATCCCCATCATTCCTATCAAGACCATGTAGTGTTTTACCATCAACAAAATATACCATACTATCTGTTACGGCTGGCTTTTGCTGGAGTTGCAGTTCGTAGTCAACAGACCATTTCTCTTTCCCAGCAGAGGAGTCGATTGCATATACATGTCCATCTCGAGCAGCCAAATATACAGTGTCATCAGCTACAGATGGTCCAGCCGAAATTGGCCTCTCAGTTTCGAATGACCATTCTTCATCAGCAGTATCGGCATTGATAGCATATAGATTTGTGTCACCACTACCGGCATATACTGTTCCATCAAGGACAGTGGGACTACCTATTGACATATATCCCTCACTTTCGAATTCCCATCTTATTTCGTCTTGGTCAAGATCATGTGCAACGATAGAGCGCCTGCCTCCGCCAAATAAGATATTATCTTTAATAGCAGGTGCGTCTGGCGTTTGACGATACCCTTCGAATAGAACCGATGACGATCCGGATTCTCGATCGAGACCGATGAGCCTCCCTGAGTGATACGTGTAAATCTCACTGCCGTACGGAGCCGGGCTGTGTGTCGAGTTGTCGAGTTCCTCTTCCCACAACTGTTCGCCGGAACCGGCCTCGAGCGCGTGCATCTTGTCGGGGACGCCGTGACTCGAGGCGTAGACGATCCCGTCGAGTACGGTTGGTGAGGGCGATGCACGCATATTCAACTCGACAGCCCACTTGGTTTGCCCGCTTTCAGCGTCAACTGCGTACAGGTACCCGTCGCGGCATCCGGCGTATACGGTTCCGTCGACGACTGCAGGACTCGAGACGAAACTATCGCCCCCCTCGAGTCGCCATCGAACTTCCACGTCGTCTACTGGGCCGTCGTCGTCGGGCTGGTACCCGGTGTTCTGGAGGTCGGCGCCGAACATCGGCCAGTCCCCGCTCGAGTCGTCGCCGAGGTCGAGCAGTCCGTCGTCGGTAGTTTCGCTCTCGTCGTCGGTTTCGTCGTCGCTCGCACAGCCTGCGAGCATCGCAATCCCCGCTGTTCCAGTACAGACGCCGAGCCACTCCCGGCGTGAACGGGGTCGGTTATCGCCCATATTATCTACAACGACTATCCGTCGAATAAATAATATTTCGGTTGGCTATTACCGAACAGGAGGGTAGGAAAGCACGTTTACCCACACTATGACAATTCAAAGGAGATAATTGTAGGATGATGTAGGTCTCGAGTAACTACACTGGTCGAAGACCGATACCGAATCGATCGATATTCTCATTTGACTTTCGTCGAGGGTACGGTTACAACCTGGAAGATTGGGGTCGATTCGAGGAGTGCGTGCTGACGACGAATTCGAACTCGTCTGTTCGCCGTCTCGAGCGAATATCTAAGTCGAGCTACGAGTAATTGATCCGATAACTACTATTTTCTATATATGTGTATTTCTGGTATACCGTCTGTCGCCGAACGGAACGTGGTCGTCACTGATCCGGATCGACCTCGAGTCTGCGAGAGGCCTCGAAAACGGGGCCAGGTTCCGTGAAACTCTATTTCGATTCGTCGTCGCCGAACGCACCCCGCTCCTCGAGGGCGTCGAGTTCGTCCTCGTCGTAGCCGAGGTCCTCGAAGACCGCGCGGTTGTGCTCGCCGAGTCGTGGCGGTGGCGACTCGAATCCGCTCTCGGCACGACCGTAGTTGAGCGGGTGTTCGACGACCGGAATCTCACCGCGTTCGGGATCCTCGACCGTCGTCGTTGCGCCGCGGGCCTCGGTCTGTTCGTTGTACAGCGCATCCTCCACCTCGAGGACGGGGCCCGCCGGAACCCCGGCATCCTCGACGAGGATCGACATCCACTCGTCGGTCGTCCGCTCGCGGAACGTCTCCTCGAGTTCGGCCTCGAGTTCGGACATGTGTTCGACGCGATCGCCGTTGGTTTCGAAACGGTCGTCCTCGGCCAGTTCGGGCCGGTCGATGGCCTCACAAAGCTGTCGCCAAAGTTTCTGGTTCAGACAGGCGACGTTGAGATAGCCGTCTTCGGTCTCGAACGTCTGGTAGGGTGCGAGGACGGGATCTTTGGTTCCCATCCGGGACGGCGACTCGTCGGCGAACACTTTCCCAGCCTGTTTGGTGAGCCAGGGTAAGACGGCGTCGAGCATCCCGAGGTCGATGTACTCGCCTTCGCCCGTTCGTTCGCGCCGGTAGAGGGCGTTCGAGATACCGAAGGCGGCCCACATCGCCGTGATGAGGTCGGTCATTGGGAGGCCGACTTTCACCGGTCGGCCGTCGGCTTCGCCGGTGACGCTCATCACGCCGCTCATCCCCTGGATCATCAGATCGTAACCGGGCCGTTCGCGCCAGGGGCCGGTCTGTCCGAACGCCGAGATCGCACAGTAGACGATCTCGTCGTTGTGCGAGCGGATCGTCTCCTCGTCGACGTCGAGACGTTCTGCGGTTCCGGGACGGTAGTTCTGGAGGAAGACGTCCGCCTCGCTCACGAGGTCGTAGAGCGCTTCGCGTCCGGCTTCGGTCTTGAGATCGAGTTCGACGCTCTTCTTGCCGTAGTTGACCGTCCAGAAGTACGGTGATTCGCCGTCGATAAACGGCGGCCCGGAGTGGCGGTTGTCGTCTCCCGCACTCGGTCGTTCGATCTTGACGACGTTAGCGCCCTGGTTGGCGAGCATCAGCGAACAGAATCCGCCGGTGACGAACGTCGTCAGATCGACGACGTTTATGTCCTCGAGAATACGCTCGTCGGTAGTCATGTACTGACAGGGGGATTGGTCCGCCAAGAGAAAAACCTTCGGTTCGAACCGTCGTTGAGCCATTTCCGGGCCGTTCCCGCGTTGGGCGTCTCGGTCGGAAACAGCTCGAAGTCGGTGAGAACGAACTCGGCGACGGTTACTCCACGAGTACTCGAGGAGTCGACTTCGGGTCAACCGTCGTCTCGGAGGCCGACACCGGCGAACGACGGGCGACGAGCGACGGGACAGGGTTGCGTGGCGCGTCGTCCTGGAGCGGGAGTGGGTCGTCGTTATCGGAGACGTCGAAGTGGATCGTGAGCAGAGATGACGAAGTAGGCCGTCTTGATTCGATCGGATAGCCAGTTGAGAAGAACGAGAAACGTGTCTGTGACGCGGGAACGACTGTTATCCGGGTTCGTGTATCTCTTCTCGGCTTTGCTCTTCGTTCGGCCGTTCCTGATCCCGATTTCGACGACTCTCTTCGCCCTCTCGTTGTGTTTCTTGCTCGGCTCTAACCGCCTCGATCGCCGGCTCGAGTTCGTCGTAGAGGGCGTCGACGTCCTCGGGAAACACTTCGACCGGCTTCGCCTGGCTGTGGGTGTGAATGCGGACGCGATCGCGGTGACGGTAGGTTCGGTAGACGCTCCAGAGACCGAACGCGGCCAGGCCGACCCCGACGAAGGCGTTCTCCGAGATCGAGTAGAACCCAAATACAGCAAGCGAGAGGCTCATCAGGGTGAGAAACCAGTTGAACGACTCGTGGGCGACTTCGCTGACGTTGGTGTACGGAACGCTCACGAACTCGTCGGATCGCCGGACGAGAAGGCGTCGATCGGTCACTGCGATCTCGTCACCCGAACGGAGATCCCCGCGATAGTGGAGGTGTTCGCCCGTATCGAGATCGAGACCGGTTCGGCTCGGCATTACCATCACTCGACGAGCGCCGGTCATCAAACTTTCCCTGGGCCACCGAAAACGGGGATGGCGAACCGTGCGGTTAGTCCGCGCTATCGACCGGTTGCTGGTCGTCGGAAGAGCGGAGTTCCTCGAAGAAGGTGACGAACTCGTCTTCGTCCTCCGCGAGTTGCTCCCACTGTGCGAGCCCGCGTTCCTCTTTGGTTCCTTTGACCGTGTTGTCGAGGATGAACGCGACGATACCACCGATGGCCATCGTGGTCGAACCGAACACGAAGATCGTGTCGGAGATGATCTCTTGACCGAGGATCGGTCCGATGAGCGTCGCGCCCGAGGTAATCTCCTGGAACTCGGCCGCGCCGCCGACGTTCGCCATGTACTCCGGGATCGAGAGTCCGACGAAGAGTGCGAGACCGATGATGAAGACGTTACGCGAGGCGTCCAGATCGACGTACTTCAGGTTCGACAGACCGACTGCGGCGATCTGTCCGAACATGGCGATGTAAAGTGCGCCGACGATCGGTGACGGAATCGTAGTGATCGCGGCACCGAAGTAGCCGACGAATCCGACAATCAACATGACGATCGCACCGATCTGGACGACGTACCGCGAGGCGACGCCGGTGATACCGATCGCACCGATGTTCTCACCGTAGGAGGTCGATCCGTTCCCGGTTCCCATGATACCGGCGATCACGTTACCGACTCCCTCCATTCCGATACCGTGATTGATGCGTTTCTCGCTCGGCGCACCGACGCCGGCGATCCGGGCGACGGCGTAGTAATCGCCGAGACTCTCGATCATCGAGGCGACGATGCCGGCGAATATGCCGACGAAGAACGCGACGGTGAACTGCGGCATACCCCACTGGAGCGGGTAGATGACCTGGATCGCAGACGCGTCTGCGATCGCGTTGAAGTCCACGTAGCCGACCGTTTCCGGGCTGTAGACGCCGGTCACGGAGAGCACTGCGGCGAGGACCCAGGCAACGACGATTCCCAGCAGTACCGGGAACAGTTTCGCGTAGCGGCTGTACTGATTGAGGTACTGCGAGAACAGCACGATCAGGAACAGGGTCAGCCCCAGCAGCCACCAGTTCTGATCCGGTCTCGTTACGTCCTGGACGCCGATCAACGAAAGACCGATCAGAACGATCACCGGCGCGATCACGACCGGCGAGAGATAGTACTTGAGTTTCCCGAGCGCACCGATATATCCGAGCGCGATCTGTACCGCTGCAGCGGCGATGATCGCACCTTGCAACTCGAGTATCGTCACTTCCCAGCCGACGCCCTGTGCACCAAGCGCACCGATAATCGCCAGCGCCGGTGCAAGCAGCGCGAAGGTCCCCCCCTGGACGATCGGGTACCGGTTCCCGACCGTCGTCTGGAGTAGCGTCGCGACACCTGACACGACGAAGAACGTGCCGACGAGTCGTGCGGTCTCCGCGGCGGGCATCTCCATCGCACCTGCGAGGATCAGCGGAATCGCAACGGTTGCGCCGATCATCGTCAGGTAGTGTTGGACGCCCAAGAGGACCGATTCTCCCAGTGGTGGTTTGTCTTCGATTCCGTACTCGACGAACGACGCCTCTTCGCGTGAGGGCTCGCCGCCGTCCGTTCTCAGTTCGTCAGTTGTATCAGGTTTCTCTGTCATGGATTCCCTCTCTGAATGTACCGTTACCGTGGCGAGTGTTCACACCCACACCCGGTATACGAAGTAAAACCCAACGGCGCATACATAAAGATACCGACGGTCGAATCACCACACGCACCCTCAAATCGGTAATCCGATACCCCTATTTAATAGGTTGCGTTCACTCAGAACCGGGATTTCGAACGAAATGGGCGGGAGACGACATCGAACGCGGAACGAGTCGCGGGACTCGAGGAGAACCAGAGGAATAAACTATTACAGTTCGACTACGACGGTACGGCTGATGGTATCTCAGCCCGAGTATGCGGTAGCGGCCGAACTGAACGTCACGGTCGAAACCCGTGACGGCGTCGAACTGGCGACAGACGTGTATCGTCCGGCGGATCCCGACACCGGCGAACCGATCGAAGAGCCCAAACCCGCCCTGCTCGACCGGACGCCGTACGGCAAACGCGGCCGGATGGAGCGCCACGGCGAGTGGTACGCGAAACGAGGGTACGTCGTCGCGATCCAGGACTGTCGCGGGCGCTTCGACAGCGAGGGGGAGTACTACATCTTCGTCAACGAACCCGAGGACGGCTACGACACAGTCGAGTGGCTCGCAGACCAGGCCTACTGTGACGGCCAGGTCGGCACGATCGGCACCTCCTACGGTGCATGGGTCCAGTCCGCACTCGCGACCCAGGATCCACCCCACTTAGAGGCGATGTTCGTCAATCAGGGTGCCGCGAACGGTCGGAAGGCGACGTTTCGGCACAACGGGACGTTCGAACTTCGCTGGCTGTGCTGGGCGCTCACGCTCGGTGGCGGATTCGCAAAACGGGCCCTTGAGGATTCCGACATCCAACAACGGCTCGCAAACACCGACGTCAGGGCGCTTCTCGAGGACGGCCCCCTCCACCAGGGCGAGTCACCGCTTCGGCACATCCCCGACTACGAGGAGTGGGCGTTCGACATCATGACCCAGGGATCGGCCAGCGACGAACTCTGGCAGGAGCCTGGCGTCAACTTCGAGGCCTACTACCAGGAGTCGGCGGACGTCCCGACCGTCTACGCCGGCGCGTGGTACGACTCCTACACGAAGGCGACCTGTGACAACTTCGAGGCGCTGGCCGAGCGAAAGGACAGCGATCACTATCTGCTGATGGGGCCGTGGACCCACGGCTGGAACACCTACCCGCTCCCGTCGTGGAACAAATCGTACTCCGGGGAACTCGAGTTCGGCGAGGAAGCGCTCAGGGAGTACCAGGAGACGCGGCTTCGCTTTTTCGACCACTACCTCAAAGAGGAGGACACCTGGAGCGACCAGCCGACCGTCGAGTACTTCCAGATGGGGACCGGCGACGGCTCTCGGAGCCGCGACGGGCGGCTCTTCCACGGCGGCGAGTGGCGATCGGGCGAGGAGTGGCCACTTCCGGACACCGAGTTCGAGAGCTACTACGTCCACGCCGACGGGCGTCTCTCGACGGAGAAACCGACCGTCGACGACGCGTCGACGACCTACACGTTCGATCCGCGCGATCCCGTTCCGACGGTCGGCGGCAACTGCTCGTCGTACATCACCTACGAGCAACGCGAGGAGAACATCCTCGAGTACCCACTCTCCGAACGCAAGATGGTGGATCTCACCGGCCGCGGCGGCTTCGACCAGCGAACTCGGCCCGACACGCTCGGCGCCGAGGCGCCGTACGGACCGCTCGAGGAGCGCGACGACGTGCTCGTCTACCGGAGCGAACCTCTCGAGGAGGACCTCGAGATCGCCGGGCCAATCCGCGTTCGCGTCTACGGATCGACCGACGGCCCCGATACGGACTTCACGGCGAAACTGATCGACGAACACCCGCCAAGCGAGGAGTTCCCGAACGGCGCGGCGATCAACCTCTGTGATTCGATCTGTCGCGGCCGCTACCGGGGCTACCGCGACGAACCCGATCTCCTCGAGCCCGGCGAGGTCTACGAGTTCGAGATGGAGCCGTATCCGACGGCGAACGTGTTCAAGGAGGGCCACCGCATCCGCCTCGACATCTCCTCGTCGAACTATCCGCGCTACGACGTCAACCACAACACCGGCGGACCGCTGTACGGCGACCGCGAGTATCGCACTGCGACGAACACCGTCCACCACGACGCCGAGTTCGCGACGCACGTCGAGTTGCCCATTCAGCCCCGTTAACTCCCGGAATATCCCGCTCAGCTCCCGATATCTCCCTGTTCCTCCGTCTCGAGTTCGAACGCGGCGAGCGTCGCTTCCATCTCCGCGGCCATGTCGTCTACCGTCTCGGAGACGTCGACGACGCGCTCGATCGTGTCGATCTGCCGGTCGATGCTCGTCGAGACCGACGCCATCTGCGTTTCGATCTCGTCACTGCGCTCCGAGAGGTCGCGAACGATCTCCTCGACGGTCTCGGTGGTCGCCGCCTGTTCGCTCGCCGCCTGGGAAATCGTTCGGATCTCCTCGTCAGTTTTCCCGACTGCCGTCTCGATCTCCTCGATGTGGTCGACGACCCCGTCGACGGCATCGGCACCGGTTTCGACCGTTCGATTGCTTCGCTCGATCGCGGTCATCGTCTCCTCGATCCCGGATCGGAGATCCTCGAGGTCGTCGGCGATCTCGGCAACGGACGCTTTGGACTCGTCGGCCAGTCCCTTGATCTCGTCGGCGACGACGCCGAAGCCGTCGCCGGATTCGTCGGCGTGGGCGGCCTGAATGTTGGCGTTCAACGCGAGTAAGTTGGTCTGGTCAGCGATATCTGCGATCAGGTCGGCCATCTCGCCGATCGCGTCCATCCGCGCTTCGAGCCCGCGAACGTGTTCGACGTTCGACTCGGAGGCAGCCATCGCCTCACGGATCCGCTCGAGGGCGGTTTCAGCGTCCTCGACGCCTTCCTCCGTTCGGTTACTCGCCGTCGCGGCGTGTTCTTCGATGCGGGTCGCGTTCCGAGAAATTTGTTCGACGGCGGTCGCGAGGGTGGCGACGTCCTCTTTGGCGACGGTCGCCTGTTCAGCCTGTTCGCTCGCCATCTCGTCGACGGCGTCGCTGGCGTCGTCGATCTCGGCGGTCGCGGTCGTCGTCTCCTCGCCCGCGTCGACGAGATCGTCGCTGATCTCGGCCAACCGTTCGGCGGTGTGTCGTGTATCGACCAGCGCGTCGTTGACGTCTTCGATTGCCCCGCTCAGATCCGCGGCCATCCGCGAGAAGCGGTCGTATGCCTCTCGGATCTCCTCGTGGTCGGCGTCGGGTTCGGGGATCTCGGGTTCGACGGTAAAATCGCCCCGACTGAGTCGGTCGGTCCACCGCTCGAAGGCTGCAATCACCTCGTTCTGGTACGCTCGGTACTCCTCTAAGGTATCCTGTCGATCGAGTGCCGCCACGCGCTCGGAGACGTCCCGATTGATCTCGATCGCGCCGGCGAGTTCACCCGCCGCGTCGAACAGCGGGAAAAACGTGCGGCTGACGTGGACGGTCTCGTCGTCGACCTCGACGACGCCCTCGAGGTTCTGAATCGCCTCGCCGGTGTCGAGTACCTCGCGCATGACGGAGTTGTCGGCTTCGTCGTACTCGAACAGGTTCGTCCCGATCAGTTCGCCGGGAACGCGACCGAACAGGTCGCGACACTCCCGGTTCGAGTGTGTGAAGTTGCCCTCGGCGTCGACGACGAAAATGGGGTCAGTGGAGCCCCGCAGGTAGCTGACGATGATCGACTCGGCCGTCGCGTGCCCGAACGGAGAGCCCTCGGCTGGCCGTTCGACGTCGCCGCCGGGATCCACCAGCCCGTTACCGACGGTATCCCAGTCGGAGACGTCGACCGTGGTGGCACCGTCCGCACTCCTCTCCTGAGATGGGGTCTCGGGGGTACCGCTTTCGGCGGATATCGAATCAGTGTCGGACCCGCTTTCCTCCGGCGGATCCGTACTCCCGAACGCGGACGACATCCAATAGCGCATACGTATCACGATCTGTAAAACACCTTAAATCTGTTCGCCGGTGATTATCCAAACAGTTCGTTGGATCTCGCTCGCACAGGCCCGGATGGCCGCTCGAGAACCGCTCGTACGACCGAACGGCGTACGCCAGTCCGATGGTCTGTCCCCGTCGTCGCCGCCTGGCGGGGCGTCCCGATCCGAGACAACACTTATGATATTTCTGTTCGATGGTATCGTATGACACTGTCACTCGAGCGAGAGCGGTTCGTCGAAACGATGCGCGAGCAAGCCGAGATCGGCGCGACCGAAGGCGGTGGACTCCACCGCCTCGCGCTCTCCGACGAAGACAAGGAGATACGAGACTGGTTCCGAGCGCAACTGGACGCCCTCGGTCTCGAGGTTCGGATCGACGAGTTCGGAAACATGTTCGGCCGGCGTGAGGGGATCGACCCCGATGCGGATCCCGTCCTCGTCGGGTCGCACCTGGATTCCCAACCCTACGGCGGCATCTACGACGGCGCACTCGGCATGATCGCCCCACTCGAATTGCTCCGCACCCTGGAGGAGGAGGGCCTCGAGACCCGCCACCCGATCGAGATCGTCAACTGGACGAACGAGGAGGGATCGCGCTTCCAGCCCGCGATGCAGGGAAGCGGCGTCTGGATCGACGAACTCGACCTCGAGACGGAGTACGAGACGACCGACGAGAACGGCGTCACGGTCCGCGAGGAACTCGAGCGGATCGGCTATCTGGGCGAGGAACCAGCCGAACCCGGCGAGTACGAAGCCTACTTCGAGTTACACATCGAGCAGGGGCCGTACCTCGAACTCGAGGGGGCAGACGTCGGCGTCGTCACGGGCGTCGTCGGCTTCTACTGGGGTGCGACGACCTTTTTCGGCGAGGCCGACCACTCGGGACCGACGCCGATGCACTACCGATCTGACGCGCTGGTCGCCGCGGCGGACGTGATCACCGGCGTCCGCCGGATTCCCGGCTCGCTGGGGGATCGAACGGTCGGAACCGTCGGCTACGTCGACGTCGAGCCGAACTCGATCAACATCGTCCCCGACGAGGTGACGATCACCTGGGGCTTTCGCGATCCCTCCGACGAGATCGTCGACGAAGCGAAAGCCCGGGCGCTCGCGGAGGTCGAAACCGCCGCCGAGCGCGAGGGCGTCGGCTACGAGTCCGAGAAACGCATGCGATCAGAGAGCGTCGACTTCGCCGATCGGTGTATCGAGGCCGTCCAGACGAGTGCGGACGACCTCGGCTACGACAGCATGCAACTGTACAGCGGGGCGGGCCACGACGCCGCCCACATGAGCAAGGTGATGGACACGAGCATGGTGTTCGCGGTCAGCGAAGAGGGCAAGAGCCACTCCGAGGAGGAGTACACCAGCTGGGACGACTGTTATGCGGCGGCGAACACGCTCGCGAACGCGGTGGTTCGGGTGGCCGGACTCGAGGAGTGACGCCGACTCGATAGCCGGACTCGAGGAGCGAGCGAGTCGTGACGACGATCCGTCTCAGAACGCCCAGTCGGTCGACTCGCGCTCGACGAACTGGCCGTGGCCGTTCTCGGCGACGATCTCGCCGTCGTCGGCGACGAGTTCACCGCGAACGAACGTCTGTGTGACGCGGCCGGTCACTTCGCGACCCTCGTAGATCGAGAAGTCGGCGACCGAAGCGTTGTCCTCGGCGGTGATCGTGTACGTTTCGTCCGGATCGAAGATCACGATGTCGGCGTCGGTTCCCGGATCGAGCGTCCCCTTCCCCGGCAGGCCGAAGATCCGCGCGGGGTTGTACGAGAGCGCGCGGACCAGGAACGGATAGGAGAAGCCACGCCGGTTGACCGCCTCGTCGTGGAAGACTGGCAGGTTCGTCTGGAGTGCGTTCGCGCCGAACTTGCTGTCCCACCAGTTGTCGACTTGCTTGCTCTCTTTCGTGTAGCCACAGTGGTCCGTCGAGACCACGTCGAGCGTCCCGGCCTCGAGGTGTTCGAACATCGCCTCGATGTCGTCGGGTTTCCGGATCGGCGGCGCGATCATCGGCAGATTTCCGAGTTCCTCGAAGATCGAGTCGTCGAGGGTCGTGTAGTGGGTACAGGTCTCCGCCCGGAGCATCTCCGGACCGTACTCCTCGCGGTAGTCCGCGAGCACTTCGGCGGACTGGCGACAGGACGTGTGGATGCCGTAGTACCGACAGCCGGCTTCCATCGCCATCCGCGCGGCGGCGTCGGCCGCGATCGCCTCGGCGTAATCCGGCCGCGATTTCGGATACCACTCCGGATCGCCCTTCCCCTCCGCCTGGAAGCGCTCCGTCCGTTCGTCACAGATCGTCGCGTCCTCTGTGTGTAACACCGCGAACGCGTCCAGATCCGCGAGCGCGTCGAAGACACGATCCATGAAACCGTTCTCGAGGCCGAACTCGTAGGCGGTAAAGAGCTTGATCGACGGCACGCCCGCGTCGACGACCGCCTCGAGTTCCTCGAAGACGGCCGGATCCTGGCGGGTGATCGCACCGTGGAGGCCGTAGTCGACGACGGCGTCCTCGGCTTTCGCCCGCTTTCGTTCGATTCCCTCGAGTATCGTTCCCGGCTCCTCCCAGTCGGTCATCTCGCCGACCCAGGCCTGCCAGGCGAAGTCGATGTAGGTCGTCGTCCCGCCCAGCGCCGCCGCTTTCGTGGCCGTCTCGTACGTGTCGAACGAGAACATGTCGTCGATGTGAACGTGTGGATCGATCACGCCCGGCATCACGAGCGACCCCGTCGCGTCGATCGTCCGCGCTGGCTCGGGCATCGACTCGCTGTCGCCGACGGCGACGATCCGTTCGCCGTCGATCGCGACGTCCGCTTCGATCGTGTCCGTCGGTGTGACGACCGTTCCGCCCTGAATGAGTGTCTCTACCATACTCCGACAACGTATCAGACGCCGATAAAAGTTCGTACCCGTTTCGGAGCCGAGAGGCCTCGACGGATCGATGGACGAGCGGACACGGGTGAGGACGTCCACGCGCGGATCGATAGACAACATCGGTGGGTCGAGTCGACGGAACCGATCACGGTCGTGCCACGTCGGACCAAACCTTGATTAGTGCGAGTACCAACAGACAGACCACGATGGGCACTGACGGCACGGATTTCGGCGGACTGACTGAACGAGCAATCGTATCTGCGATCGTCGAGCGAGTCGACGAGACCGACGGAACCGGAACGGGAGGCGGTCGGCCGAGGGCTCCGAGCGGCCGAGCGACTCGAGTCGGGGCCGCCGTGGGGGTAGCGTCGTGAGCGAACTCCCGTCCGTCTACGGCGGCGAGATCCTCCACGTCGACCTCGAGTCCGGCGAGAGTGAACGCGAAGAGATCGATCCCGAGCAGGCGAGAGCGCTGCTCGGTGGGAACGGCTTCGCCGCGGCGCAGGTACGCGAGCACGTACCGACCGACGCGGGACCGTTCGATCCGGAGAACGTCGTCGTCTTCGCGGTCGGGCCGATGAACGCGACGCCGTTTCAGAGCACGAGTCGGGGCGTCGTCGGTTTCGTCAGCCCGATGACGAACGGCTTCTTCGACAGCACGTTCGGGGGGACGTTCCCCCGCGCACAGAAGACGACTGGGTTCGAAGCGATCGTCCTCCACGGCGAAGCGCCCGAGCTCTCCACCGTGGTCGTCGACGAGCACGGAGCGACGGTCGCGGCGGCCGACGGTCTGGCGGGGGTCGATACCTACGAGACGTGCGAGGCAGTCCGCGAGCGCGAAGAGGGCGACGACGAAGACGACGTTCACGTGATCGCGGCCGGCCCCGCCGGCGAGAACCTGGTGCGTTACGCGTGTCTGGTCCACCGCGGTCGCGACCGGGAGGGGGTTGCCGGCCGCGGCGGCAGCGGAGCCGTCCTCGGTTCGAAGAACGTCAAGGCCGTCGCGATCCGGGAAGGCTCGTTCGAACCCAACGTCGCGGACGAATCGGCGTTTCGCGAACTCACGGCGAGCCGAATGGGCCCGCTGATGGAAGAAACCCAGATGCTCACCGACTACGGTACGAGCGGTCTCGTCAACCCGATCAACGAGATGGGGAAACTCGGGATGCGAAACAACCAGTACGAACAGGCCGACGACGAGTTCGCGGAGGCGGTAAGCGGCGAGACCCTGGAGGCCGAGTACGTCAGCGAGGACACGACCTGCGCCAACTGTGCGGTCCGCTGTGGAAAACACGTCACCGTCCAATCCGAGGGGATCACGGAGGCGAAGATTCCGGAGTTCGAGAGCCTCTTTGCCACCGCGACGATGCAGGAAGTCGACGACATCAAGCGCGTGATGAAGGCGAACGATCTCTGTGACCGCCTCGGAATGGACACCATTAGCTGGGGCGTCACCGTCGCCTTCGCCCGCGAGTGCGCCGAGAACGGACTCCTCGAGTCCGACTCCCCGCACCTCGAGTTCGGCGACGCCGACGGACTGGTCGAACTCGCCCGCCGGACAGCGGCCCGCGAGGGAGTCGGCGACCAACTCGCCGAGGGCTCGTTTCGGATCGCGGAGGCACTCGAGGACGGATCAGAGCGGTACCTTCACGGCGCGAAGGGTCTCGAGTTCGCGGCTCACTCGCCGCGCGGGCTCAAAGGGATGAGCATCGGCTACGCGACGTCGACTCGCGGCGGCTCCCACCACGACACGCGGCCGACACTCCAGTACAGCGGGGAACACGACGAGACGACGGACGGGACCGCAGCATTCGCGGCCCGCTCCCAGCATTTCACCGCGCTGGGGGACTCGCTGACCCAGTGTCGGTTCGTCAGCGAGGGCGGCTGGGGCAAACGGATCGACGAGCGCTACCGGGACGCCCTCGAGGCCGCGACCGGCTGGGAACTCACCACCGAGGACGTCGAGGAGATCGGCGAGCGAATCTACACCCTCGAGCGAACGATCAACGTCGAACGCGGTATCGCGAGCCGCGAGACGGACACGCTTCCCCACCGTGTCATGCACGAACCGATCCCCGACGGGCCGGCCGCCGGCATGCACTGTCCGCCCGAGGAACTCGAGGCGATGATAGAGGAGTACTACGCGTTCCGGGGTTGGGACGAGGACGGAACGCCGACGACCGAGACGCTCGAGCGCCTCGACCTCGACGAACTCGCGGGCTGACGGTCCCAGGCTCGCTCGAGACGGGGGATCGTCACCGTCCGATCGCCCCCATCCACAGGAGCCAGATCGCACCGACGGTTACCCCCATCGCGGCGAAGCCCGCGGCGTAGCTCGCCGTCGCAGCGAGCAGCCAGCCGACGAGCCACGGATACGCGAGCGCGCCCCCGTTACCGACCAGCAACATACCCGAGAGTGTCACGCCCGGATCGTCCGCGAGTTCGGAGAACGCGAGACTAAACAGCGGACCGAAGGGGATGCCGAACCCGAAGCCGGTCAAGACGAGTCCGGCGGCGATTCCGCCGGCCGAGTCGGCGGCGATCGCCCACGCGAGCCCGACGAGGACGACCGCGAGTCCGAGCAACGTCCCCGCGACGGTCGCTCGTTCACCGTAGGCACGCGACAGCCAGCCGCCGAGGCCGCGCCCGAAGACCGTCGCCAGCGCAAACCCGACCAGCACTGCGGTTCCCGGAAGCGGCGAGCCGGTGAGCACCTCGGCGTACCACGTCGATGCGACCATCAGAAAGCCGAACGTCGCCATGTTGCCGAGTCCAAGCGCGAGCCCGCTGGCCGAGGTGAACGGCTCGAGATACGACCGAAGCGTCGTCCCCCCGGTTCCGGTGGTAGGGGAGAGTCGTACCGTCAATACGCCGCCGACGACCGCGATTGTCGCTGCGACGGCTGCGGGGGCACCCGGGCCCACAGCGGGAACGGCGACCGGGCCGGCTGCCAGTCCGAGGGCCAGTCCGAGGGTAAACAACGCGCCGAGCATTCCCTGTGCGGTGGCGGTGTCCGCGCCGCTGGTCCGTAATCCGACGTACTTCATACCGGCGACGAACGCCGTTCCCTGCCCGAGTCCGAGCACGAGCCGAGAGGCGTACGTGGCCTCGAGCGTGACGACCGCGCCGAGTGCGATGCCGGCGCCGGCGACGAGCAATCCGACGGCGGCAACGCGCTCGACAGACGCACGCCGGGTCAGCCGGTCGGCCGGAACGACGGCGACGAACTGACCCAGCAGGAACAGCGTCATGCCAAAGCCGGCCGCGTCCGGCGAGACGCCGCGGGCGATAAGCACCGAGACGTACGCGCCGTAGCCGCCGACGGCGAGTCCAAGACCGAACAATCCGGCACCGATCGCGCCGATCGCGACCCACGGCAGCGGTCGACCCTCGCTCGCGGTCGCCGTCGACATATCCATCGTCACGTTGATGCAATCATTTGGATAAATACGTTGCGGAGCCGTGTTGCCTCCCAGAACGTGTGAACGTTCAAATAGTTTCCGGAAGCTATATGAGAGTTCTGTTTCGAGACGTAGTCGTGTCATGAGTGTTGATACCCAGCCACACGAAGATGGTAAAGCGGAGTTGATCGAGTACGACATCGACGACGAACCGCCGCTACAGGAGGCGATCCCACTCGGCATTCAACATCTGCTGGCGATGTTCCTCTCGACGGTCGCGTTGCCGCTCGTGATCGCCGGCGCGATCGGCCTCAGCCCGGGCGAAACGGCGTTTATCGTCCAGATGGCGCTGCTGGTCGCCGGTCTCGCGACGATCGTACAGGTGTACTCGATCGGGCCGATCGGGGCGCGACTTCCGATCGTGATGGGGACGAGCGCGATCTTCGTCGCACCGCTGATCGATATCGGGAACGCGTTCGGCCTGGCGGCGATCTTCGGTGCAGTGATCGTCGCCGCACCCGTCGAGATCGTCATCGGCTACTTCTACGACGATCTCCGGCGATTCTTCCCGCCGCTCGTCACCGGGGTCGTCGTCATGCTCGTCGGGCTGACGCTGATCCCGACCGCGATCGACTACTCGGCCGGCGGACCCGGCGCCGAAACGTACGGCAACCTCGAGAACCTCGCCCTCGCGGGACTGGTGTTCGCGGCGGCGATCGGCTTCAACCAGTACTTCGACGGGTTGCTCTCGATCTCGAGCGTGTTGATCGCGGTCGTGATCGGCTACATCGTGGCGATCCCGCTCGGACTGCTCGATCTCTCCGGCGTCGCCGAGGCCGGCTGGGTGGCCGTTCCGATGCCCCTCGAGTTCGGCGTCGAGTTCCACCCGAGTGCGATCCTGATCGCCGCGTTCGCGTACGTCGTCACGTCGATGGAGACGATCGGCGACGTCGAGGGAACGACCGGAACCGTTGGACGGCAAGCGACAAACGACGAGATGCGCGGCGCGCTGTACGCCGATGGCTTCATGAGCATGTTCGCCGGGCTGTTCAACGCGTTTCCGAACACCTCCTTCTCGCAGAACGTCGGACTGATCGGCTTTACCGGCGTCGCGAGCAAACTCGTGGTGGGTATCTGTGGCGTTTTTCTCGTGGTACTCGGACTCATCCCGAAAGTCGCCGAGGTCGTCGCGGCGATGCCCAATCCCGTCCTCGGCGGGGCGGCCGTCGTCTTGTTCGGGATGATCTTCTCGATCGGGCTCCGGATCGTCGCCAATCGGGTCGATCTGAACCGTCGGAACCTGACGATCGTCGCCGTCTCGGTCGTCCTCGGCGTCGGCGTCGAAGTTCGGCCGGATGCGATCGTTCAGTTCCCCGAGGACGTCCAGGTGTTGCTCGGCTCCGGGCTACTCGTCGGCGGGGTCACTGCGCTCGTGTTGAACGCGATCCTTCCGGGTGACGGCCGTACCCGACAGGGGCCGACGCAGGTCGAGGAGACGGAACGATCGGGTTGAGATCGCCGACTCGAGGAGGACCGATCGCCCGAGGCGGTTACGGCTCGAGGACGGCCATCCCGTGGCTCTCACCGTTTCGAATCCGGTCGTGAACGTCGGGGACGTCCTCGAGACCCACGCTGTCGGTGACGATGGGATCGATCCGACCGTCGGCGAGCAGTCGGGCGGCGCGGACGACCTCCTCTTTCGTGGCGTGTCGTGAGCCGACGATCGACGCTTCCTTGACGACGAACTCCTTCAGCGGCGGCGCGAACGACCGCTCGTGGTGCGTGGTCAGCGTGACGATCTGGCCGCCCATCGCGAGCGCGTTCCAGGCGTCCTCGAGCGTTGCCGTGTCGCCGACCGTGTCGACGACGACCGTCGGCCCGTCGCCGCCCGTCGCCTCGCGGAGGCGATCCGCGACGTCCTCGCCACGGGCGTCGATCGGCTGGACGGCGTCGCTCGTCACCGCATCGACGTGCTCGAGGCGGTCGTCGTCGATTTCGGCGGCCAGCACGCGGGCACCCCTGAGCGCCGCCAGCTGCGAGAGGTGAATCCCGATGCGGCCGGCCGCGCCGATCACCAACACGGTGTCGGCGTCGGAGACGTCGGTTCTACGACAGACGTGGAGTGGCGTCGCGAGGCCGTCGGTGGCGATCGCTCCCTCGCGGAAGCTCGCGCCGTCGGGGAGTGGGAGGGCGTTCGAGGCCGGAATCACCGCCTGATCGGCGTACGCGCCGTCACAGTTGACCCCGTACCAGCCGCCGAAGTTGGTACACTGGTTGGTGTCTCCGCGCCGGCAGGCGTCACAGTTGCCACAGGTGAGATAGAAGTACGCCAGCACGCGATCGCCCGGACTCACGCCGTCGACGCCGTCACCCACCGCGTCGACGACGCCGGCGAACTCGTGGCCGGGGATTCGCGGCGTGAGGTCGGGGTCGTCGGCGAGTCCGCCGCGGATCGCGTTCTCGATCGTTCGGGTGACGCCGCAGGCCCGCACGTCGACGCGGACCTCGCCGGGGCCCGGCTCCGGTTCCGGCACCGAGTCGATCGAGAGCGATCCGTTCCACTCCTCGAGCACACACGCGTTCATCATTGTCATATGTTCACGCACACCCACTCGAGGGACGTTAAACCATCGGCTTCCCCGTCCGGTCGAAATTCGACTGCTCCGGGGCTCGTTTCCGACGTTTCGGAAGTCGGCAAAACGCTAAGTTACTGGAGTGTTAACAGGTAGCTATGCCAGACAACATCCTGGTACCAGTCGACGGCTCGGAGCAATCCGAGGAGGCCTTCGAGTACGCCATCGAGACGTTTCCGGACGCGACGATCACGGCGTTTCACGCAGTCGAAGCCGGACAGGGGGATCTCGGAACGTTCTCCGGCATGACGGGCGACATTCCGGACGACGAACCCGGACTCGAACACTCCGAGGAGATCCTCGAAGACGCACGGCAGCGAGGCGAGGAGACAGGGACAGTGGTCGAAACCAAACGCGGCCGAGGTCGCCCCGACCGGCTGATCGTCAAACTGGCCGACGAAGGCGAGTACGACATGGTCGTCATCGGCAGTCACGGCCGCGACGGCGTCTCGCGAGTGTTGCTCGGAAGCGTCGCGGAGAAAGTCGTCCGCCGATCGCCGGTTCCGGCTCTCGTCGTTCGGTAGCTTCGGACCACACGGATCGGTCCACTGCCGACAGCGAGACTCAGTTGACACCGGCTGGAACGTAACTCGAGAACGTCACCGAGCACTATCGCTAGTGGCGTCCTAAGCACTAGCAGCCCAGCCCGACCGTCGACTCGACCTCGGTCTCGGCCACGACCACCCCCTCGTGGACCACCCAGCGGGGCGGACCGCCACGCCTGAGCGCCTCGTGGCGACTCCCGACGTCACTCGAGAAGACGTTGAACGTCGCCGGATTCCCGGGTTCGATCCCGTGTTCTACTCCGAGAATCGACGCCGCGTTCTCGGTCACGAACGCCCACGCGAGCCGACGCTCTGCCGCGGTCGTGAGCTGTGCCGCGTGGGCGGTCAGCAACGCCGTCTCGAGCATGCTCGCCCGGCCGTAGGGGTAAAAGCCGTCGAGCAGACAGTCCTGTCCCGCGGCGACCGTGACGCCCGCCTCGACCAGTTCGTCGACCCGCGTGATCCCGCGGCGTTTCGGGTGGGCGTCGTGGCGGCCCTGCAAGACGAGGTTCGTCGGCGGGTTCGTGATCACCGACAGGCCGGCCTCGGCGACGAGGTCGATCACCCGCGCCGCGTGGGGATCGTCGTAGGCGGCCAGCGCGCAGGTGTGGCCCGCCGTCACCGACCGGTCGAACCCCCGATCGATCACCTCGGCCGCGAGGTACTCGAGTGATCGCGCCGCGGGGTCGTCGGTCTCGTCGACGTGCATATCGACGCCGACGTCGTAGCACCCGGCGAGGTCGAGACAGACGTCGACGTGTGCGCGCCGGTCGGCGTCGGTTCGCTCGTTGTCCGGCATGCCGCCGATCAGGTCGGCCCCCGACGCGAGCGCGCGCTCGAGTAAGTCGGCGGTCCCCTCGTCCTGTTCGATCCCTTCCTGGGGGAAGGCGACGATCTCGACGTCGGCGACGTCGGCGCAGGCCTCGCGGGCGGCGACGACGCCCTCGAGCGGCGTCAGACCGCCGATCGTGTCCACGTCGACGTGGGTCCGGATTCGCGTACAGCCGTTGCGGACGTGGGCCTCGATCGCCCGGATCGCGCGGTCGCGGACGTCTTCTCGCGTGTAGTCGGCTTTCCGCTCGTGGATGCTCGCGATGGCTTCCGCGAGCGTTCCCGACTCGTTGGGTGGGAGATCCGGCGCGACGTAGGCCTTGTCGAGGTGGACGTGCGGATCGACGAACCCGCCGGCGACCAGGCCGCCGTCGGCGTCGATCGTCGTCAGTTCGTCGCCGTTCACGTCGGGGACGCCGTCCGCGCCGGCGTCGTCGCTCTCGGTTGTGATCGATTCGATTCGGCCGTCGGAGACGACGACAGTCGTCGGCTCCCGTCGATCCGGTACCGTCGCGTTCCGGACGACGAGGTCTGACTCGAGGGTCATAGCTCCACCTCGTCGACCGGACTAAAAAACGTTAATCCGCGAGACCTGGTGCGTGAACGCGACGCAGGTTATTGCTTGAACGCGACGCAACGACAGACGCTCGACTCGCCGCCACGGAACCGCCACGGGAACGTGCCGATCTGGACGCGTTCGTTCAGCAGTTCCTCCGGCACCTGGGCGTTCTCGACGTGGATGATCCCCTCCGGGAAGAGTTCGGTGTGCATCAGCTGGTAGCCCTCCGGCGGGAAGATCTCGTCTAAGTCGTCGACGCCGAGGTGGTCTGTTGCTTCCTCGGCGAGCTCCGGTCGAATGTCTCGGATGACCGTGTTCATCGGGTGATCTGCACTCCCACAGTCGAGGATGAGATAGTTGATCTCCATCTCTTTACACCACTCCGCGAACTCGGCGTTCGGACCCGGGTGTTTACAGAAGAACCGATGTGGATCCGCGTTCTCCGTGTGCCAGGCGTACTCCTGGTAGCCGGTGTGGACGAACAGGATGTCTCCTTTCTGGACGTCACAGACGTCCTCGATCATCTCGCTCGTGTAGACGTCGTAGTCGCCGACCTTGTCGGAGATGTCCGCGACGACTGCGTCGCCGACGAGTTCGTCGAGACCGACGGATTCGATGTCCCGGCCGTGTGCGACGAAGTGTTTCTCGCCGTCGAGGTGGGTCCCCGTGTGGTTCATGAACTCGATCTTCTGTCCATTTACCTTCTCGGTGTCGAGACTCTTCTCGTACCACACTTTCGGGTTGTCGTAGGTAGGCCACGCCGGCGTATCCTGCGACCACGGCTGTGTCAGGTCGTACATCTCGTAGCCATCGAGCATAGCGGAAGATGTGTGGCTGTCCACTTAAAGATGCAGTAACCGACCGGGTTCTTCCGGTTCGATCCCGCCGGCTCGTCTCGCGCTGGGACGGTGCACCAACACTTATTAGTCCGCTACGGTAATCAACACGGTGTCCGTGTGATAGTCACATGAACACCCGCACCACACCCCAGTATCGACGCAGTATCTTCCCACCCGTCGACGGCCAATCGAGGTCGACGGCCGTCCGGCGACGAGCCGACACCTCGAGCCGTCACGGTGAGCTATGAAACCGGCACCGTTTACTCACCACCGACCGGAGACCGTCGAGGACGTCCTCGAGTTGCTCGCCGAGTTAGAGGATGCCGAACTCCTCGCGGGCAACCAGTCGCTGGGGATCGTGATGGCAAACCGGCTCGCGACGCCGGACCACCTCGTCGATCTGAACGGCGTCGACGAACTCGCCTCCATCGACGAGCGAGACGACGAGATCCGGATCGGCGCGATGACGAGTCACCGAACGCTCGAGCGTTCGGATCGACTCGCCGAACTCGTTCCGATGCTCCCCGAGGCCGCCGAGCAGATCGCCGGCCCCTCGGTTCGCAACCAGGGGACGATCGGCGGGAGCATCGGCGAAGCCGATCCGGCGGGCAACTATCCCGCGGCACTGGTCGCCCTCGAGGGATCGCTCCACCTGCGCTCGCTCGAGGAAACCCGAACCGTTCCCGCCGACGAGTACTTCATCGCGTACATGTTTACGGACCTTCGCGAGGAGGAACTGATCGAATCGGTCTCGGTGCCGACCGACCCGTTCCCGCCCGAGCGATCCGGGATGGCGTTTCTCGAACTCAAACGGGCCGCCCAGACCTGGCCGACCGTCAGCGCCGCGAGCGCGATCCGCGTCGACGACCCGTCCGCCGCCGAGCCGGTCGTCGAGGACGCCCGAATCGCGCTGGCGAACGCCGCCGACGTCCCCCTCCGCGTCGAGGACGCCGAAGCCGTCCTCGAGGGCGAACCGCTCGGCGAGAGCGGCCTCGAGGAGGTCGGCGAACTGGTGACCGACGCCGTCCATCCCGAAGGGGAGATGCACGCAGACCGAGAGTACAAGGAGGAAGTGGCCGGCGAGTACGCGGTACGCTCGCTCGAAACGTCGTACGAACGCGCGATCGATAGCTAATCGAGACCGAATATCACACACTCACCCTATGTTAGAATTTACCGGCGAAAACGAGATGGAACAGTCGAAAGATGAACTCTGGCCGTACTTTACGGACACCGACGTGCTCGCGGAGTGTGCGCCGGGCTGTAAGGAGATGACGCTCAAATCCCCCCACGAGATCGAGGCGGTACTCGCCGTCGGCGTCGGGAGCGTCAAACCCGAGTTCGACGTCGACGTCGTCGTCACCCGGGCCGACCGGCCGGACGCCCTCGAGATGACGGCGGTGGGCCACGCCCCACGAAACGAGTTCGAGACGACCGCTGAGATGGAACTGCTGGAAACCGACGACGGCGGAACGACCGTCTCCTGGTCTGCGACCGCAGACGTTTCGGGAACGATCGCGAGCCTCGGCGGCCGTGCGCTGAAAAGCGTCACGAACCGCCTGGTCAAGAAGTTCTTTGCGGATATGCAACAGAAAGCCGACGAGGGCGTCGACGCCGAGAGCCAACTCGAGGCCGCCCCCGAAGACGCCGACGACATCTCCCTCGAGTCCGACGACTGATTGCGACTCGGTCTGCGAACACCCATTTGCTGTGGCCGGCGATACTCGATTACCGGCGAGCGTCGAGACTCGAGTGCGATCGACGGCGCACCGACTGGCGACACCCGAATCCAACCAACAGGGAGCGCCGAGACTCGCATCCGGCTGCGATGGTCGAACCCCCCGGTCAGCGGCAACTCGCGCGTTCGAAAAATCCCGGAGCGGGCGACGTTACTGATCGGCGTCGCGGACCTTCTTTCGGAGGTGGTCTGGCGCGACGGGGATGCGATCGGCCGGTTCGTCGATCTCGAGAGGGTCGAGTGCGGCGTTGATCGACGTCGCGATGCTCGCGGGTGCGTCGATCATGCCGCCTTCGCCGACGCCTTTCGCGCCGGTTTCGGTGTACGGCGACGGCGTCACGGTGTGTTCCATCTCGATCTCGGGAACGTTCTCGATCGACGGCAACAGGTAGTCGAACAGCGTGATCGCCTGTGGCTGGCCGTCGTCCTCGTAGCCGAACTCCTCGAGTAACGCAGCGCCGACGCCTTGAGCGATGCCGCCGTGGGCCTGGCCCTCGACGATCATCGGGTTGAGCATCGTCCCGCAGTCGCGGACGGTGTAGAATTTGAGGATGTCGACCTCGCCGGTCTCGACATCGACCTCGACGATGGGCGCGTTCGCGCCGAAGGCGGCCGTCGGGTAGACCGGGAACTTCCGTCGGAACGCCTCGTCGAACTCCTCGTGGTCGGTCGCCGGGTGGTCGTAGTTGTAGCTGACCTGGGTGAGTCGCTCGTCGCGGTCGGCGTCGATGTCGGCGAGGTCGGCAAGCGAGAGCGAGTCGTCGCCGTCGACCCGCTCGACGGAGCCATCGCGGTACTGGACGCCGTCACTCGAGACGCCCCAGTGGTCGGCCGCGAGTTCCTCGGCGTTCTCGAGGAGACGCTCGGCGACGCCGACGGTCGCCCCCGAGAGCATCACCGCCATCCTGGAGGCGGCGCTTCCGTACTCGGTCGGCGCGTCGACGCTGTCGAGGTAGTCGACCTCGATGTCACTCGGCAGGATCTCGAGTTCGTCGGCGAGCAACTGCGAGACGAGCGTCTGGTGGCCCTGGCCGGAGGAGTCGGTTGCGAGGGACGCGCGGACGGTGCCGTCCGCACGGAGTTCGGCGCGGAGGTGTTCGGGCAGTTCCGCGACCTCCTCACGCGACCGTCCCTCGAGTTCCTCCCGGTCCGAACGCTGACGGTCCGTCCAGTCGGAGCCGCTGACGCCGGGTTCGATGATGACACTCGGCTGGACGCCCCGGTACTTGCCCTCCTCGCGTTTGGCCCCGACGACTTCGGGGTCGAGGAGCCCGCCGTCGCGTTCGTCGTCGATGATCTCCTGGATTCGCTCGAGCGTCGCGGGGTAGTCCCCCGAGTCGTAGATGTTCTTCGAGGGGAGGGTGTAGGGCATCTGGTCGGGTTCGATCAGGTTCCGTCGGCGGAACTCGGTCGGGTCCATCCCGACCTCGCGGGCGGCCTCGTCGACGATCATCTCGAGGGCGTAAATGTGGGGATCGACGCCGAAGCCGCGGTAGGCGGTCTGGGACGTCTTGTTCGTCAACGCGAGTTCGTACTCGTAGACGACGTCGTCGATCGCGTAGGAGTTGGTGACCACGGACAGTGGCTTCAAAACCTGGTTGACCGGGTACCGGGGGAACGCCCCGAAGTCGTCGACGAACCAGACGTCGAGCCCGCACATCGTCCCGTCGTCGTCGACGGCCATCCGCATCCGGTACTCGCGGTCCGAACAGTGCATATCGCCGCCCTGGAGGTTCTCGATCCGGTCCTCGACGAATTTGATCGGGCGGTCGAGTTCCTTGCTCGCCATCGCGGCCAGACAGCAATAGCGGTGGATCGCGATCTTCGTCCCGTAGCTGCCGCCGACGTCGGCGGGGACGTTCACCCGGACGTCGTCGGCGTCGTAGCCGAGGGTCTCGTAGATGGTGTCGTCGACGAGCGTGTGCAACTGGATATTACAGTCGATATCGAACGAGTCGGTCTCGTCGTCGTAGGTCGCGACGACCCCCGCCGTCTCGAGTGGCACCCCGGAGATGCGTCCCCAGGAGTACTCGCCTTCGACGACGTGGTCGGCCTCTTCGAAGGTGGTCTCGGGGTCGCCGAACTCGATTCGCTCACCGTCGATGACGTTCGTCCCGACGGATTCATGGACGACGACCTCGTCTTCGCGTGCGGCCATCCCGTCGGCGACCGCCTCCTTGGTATCGTACTCGACGTCGATCAGGTCAGCGGCGTCCTCGGCAACGTACCGGTTCGTCGCGAACACGGCGGCGACGGGTTCGCCGACGAACCGCGCGACGTCGCCGGCGAGCGACCACTCCTCGAGGGGTTCGACGCCGTCGTCGGTTTCGACCTCCGGGATGCCGGTCGGCATCGGGTTGTACTGTTCTTTGACGTCCTCGGCGGTGAGGACGAGTTCACACTCCGGATGGTCTTCGGCCTCGCTCGTGTCGATGTCGACGATTTCGGCGTGAGCGTGCATACTTCGCACGAGTGCCATATGGAGGCAGCTCTCCGGCGTGACGTCGTGAATATACTCGGCTTCGCCGGTCAGGATGCGGTGGTCTTCGACCCGGGGGAGTCCCGTTCCGGTGAACGACTCGGACTCCGACTCGGCGTCGGCGTCCGTCTCGACGTTCGGTTCTGCGTCCGTCGGTTGCTGGGTCGACACGGCTACTCACCTCCCTCCATTCGGTCGGCTGCACGTTCAACCGCCTCGTAAATGTTCTGATAGCCCGTACATCGGCAGATGTTGTCCGCCAGTCCCGTCTCGATCTCTTCGCGCGAGGGATCGGGATTCTCCTCGAGTAACTCCTTGGTCGCCATCACGAACCCGCTGGTACAGAACCCACACTGGAGGGCGTGGGTCTCGTGGAATGCCTCCTGAATCGGGTGCAGCGAGCCGTCCTCGGCGAGCCCCTCGACTGTCTCGATCTCCATGCCGTCCGCCTGAACCGCATAGGAGAGACAGCTCTTGACCGTCCGACCCTCCTGCTGGACGGTACACGCGCCACAGACTCCGTGTTCACAGCCGACGCGAACGCCGTGGAGTCCACACTCGTTGCGGAGGAAATCGGAGAGCTTGAGCCGCGGTTCGACCTCGGCGGTGACGGTCTCGCCGTTGACGGTCACGCTGATCTCTTCGGTGACGGGACCGTCGTAATCGCCTGTGCTATCCGTGCTCATGGAATACTAGTACGTTACTCGAGCGAGATATAAACGTTGTGCCGTACAGGGGTGGATCCGGTCGTCATCGAGGGGCAAGTCGAGGGCCAAACGGGGTACACTCAAGTAGGTCGCCGAGAGAGGGGTCATATGGTCGAATCGACAGTAGACCTTCGCGTGGTCAACGCACGAGTTGTCACGCCGGAGGGAACGTTGAGCGGCGGCGTTGCGGCTGACGACGGCATCATCGTCGGCGTCGGCACCGAATCGAACCTCCCCGACGCGGAACGCGAGATCGACGCAGAGGGCAACTACCTGATCCCCGGCTTCATCGATCCCCACGTTCACTGGGGACTCTCTCGGTACGAATACGAGTACCACGAAGGGCTCGAGCACGACTTCGAGACCGAAACGCGGGGTGCGGTCCACGGCGGCGTGACGACGGTCGTCAACTTCCTCCTGCAGAAGGAGCCGTACGTGCCGGACATGGACTTCTTCAAGCAGGCGGGCGAGGAGAACTCCTACATCGACTTCGCCTACCACGCGATCGTCCACCAGGACCACCACGTCGACGAGATCGAACAGCTGGCCGAAGAGGGGATCCGTTCGTACAAGATCTTCTTCAACTGGTACAAACACGCCTCGCCGGAACTCGGGATCGACCACTCCGATGCGGGTCGTACCTACAAGGTACTCGATAAGGTCTCGGAGATCCCGGACGGCGTCGTGATGTTCCACGCCGAAAACGAGGACCTCGCGATCGAACGACGAAAGGAACTCCAAGAAGAGGGCAGAAACGACCTCGAGGCCTGGAGTGAGGCCGCGCCGAACATCTGCGAGGCGATGCAGATCGAACAGATCGGCCAGCTCACCGAGTACACCGACTCGCGGGCGTACATCGTCCACATGAGTACGGGCGAGGGCGTCGACATCTGCGAGCGCTACCAGCAAAAGGGGGTCAACCTCCACGCCGAGACGCTCCCGGCGTTTCTCTCACACACCTACGAGCAGGAAGATCTTGGCGTCTGGGGGAAGATATCCCCGCCGCTACGCGGCGAGGAGAGCAAGAAACGCCTCTGGGAAGGACTGCGAACGGGCGTCGTCGACTACATGGGAACCGACCACTGCCCGCACAAGATCGAGTTCAAGGAGAAAGAGGAAGGCAAACACGGCGACATCTGGGACGCGATCCCCGGCGACAACAACGGCATCGAGTACTTCCTCCCCGTGATGATGAGCGAGGGCGTCAATAAAAACCGCATCAGCATGGAACGACTCGTCGAGGTCTGTGCCGAGAACAACGCCAAGCGCTGGGGGCTGTACCCCCGCAAAGGCGCGCTCGTCGAAGGCTCGGACGCCGACATGGTGATCGTCGACCTAGAGAAGTCGGCGGTCGTCGACGACGACTTCTATCACACGATGGAACCGCGGTACTCGACGTTCCACGGCGAGGAGCTGACCGGATTGCCGACCCACACCATCGTCGGCGGCGAGACCGTCGTCGAGGATGGCGAACTCCAGACCGATCCGGGCGGACGCAACTACCTCCCGCGGGGCCCCGAGGGCGTCGAACTCGAGTAACCGATGTCCGAACTCGTCGGCGTCCTGCTCGCGGCCGGACTTGGAACCCGGTTCGAGGACGGGAACAAGCTGCTCGCCCCGGTTTGCCAGCGCGACGAGCCGATAGTGGTCCGTGCCGCGCGATCGTTTCCCGACGCCGTCGACCACGTCGTCGCGGTCGTCGGCCACGAGGCCGACGCCGTCCGCGAGGCCGTCTCGAGCGTCGTCGACGAGACGGTCCACAATCCAGCCTACGAGCGCGGACAGAGCACGTCGGTTCGCACGGGCGCGATAGCAGCACGCGAGCGCGACGCCGACGCCGCGGTCTTCCTTCCCGGTGATATGCCCACCGTCGATCCGCGAACGGTTCAGCGGATCGTCGAGGCGTCACGCGAGGACGACGTCGACGCCGTCGTTCCGGTGTACGACGGCCGACGGGGGAATCCGGTGTTGTTCGACGCCAGCTGTTTCGACGATTTGGCTGATCTCTCCGGAGATACCGGCGGGCGAGCCCTGTTCGAGACCGTCGCGGTTCGACGACTTCCCGTCGAGGATCCAGGAATCCACGTCGACGTCGATACCGTCGACGACCTCGCGTCGCTCGAGTGCGAGTAACGTTCTACAGTCCCGAACGAGTTCGTTTTCGCCCGGTTCGAAAATACTCGATTTGAGCGTTCAGTTTCGGTTTTTGGAAAACAACCGCCCAGTTTTTCGGCACAATTCAACGATACCACCACCGAAGAAGTGGACTCCCGGCAGTTGACGGAGTGACAAATCGGAGTAACGTCCCACGATACTGAACACTTATGGACCCTCGGTCCGTATACTGTGGTATGACAACACGCGACTCACCCGGGATACAGGCGGTCGATCGAGCGTTCGACATCGTGGAAGCGTTGAACGAACTCGACGGAGCGGGAGTCTCCGAACTGGCGAGACACGTCGAGTTACCGAAAAGCACCGTCCACAATCACCTGGACACGCTCGAGCGTGCGGAGTACGTCGTCCGTGAAAACGGAACGTATCGGACGAGTTTGAAGTTCCTCCAGATCAGTGAGACGGCACGCAATCAACACGCTCTCTACGAGGTCGGGCGCTCGGAGGTCGAGCACCTCGCGGAGAAGACCGGCGAGATTTCGGCACTGATGACCGAGGAACACGGTCGCGGCGTGTTCGTCTACCGAAGCCGCGGGTCGGAGGCCGCTCGGATCGACACCTGTATCGGGGATCGGGTGCCGATCCACTGTACAGCGCTCGGTAAGGCAATTCTCGCGTTTCTTCCGGACGATCGCCGTGCGGCGATTATCGACCAGCACGAACTTCCCGCCGTCAACCACAACACGATAACGGATCGCGGGAGACTCGAGGAGGACCTCGAGACCGTTCGCGAACGCAAGATCGCGTACGACGACGAGGAGCGGTTGAACGGGTTACGGAGCGTCGCCGCTCCGATTCTCGATGGGACCGATTCGGTGATCGGATCGATCAGTGTCGCGGGGCCGACCCACCGGATGAAAGGCGAACGGTTCGAAACCGAGCTGCCGGAGACGGTGCTCGGAATCGCAAACGTCATCGAACTCAACATTCAGCACACGTGAGAGTCGTTCGGTGATGTGGAACGATAGCGTTTCGTTACTACTCGCGACTTCGGAGCCGTTCGCCACTGCACGACGTCTCCGGTGGACGCCTCGAACGAACGGCTCTATTTACGTATGTATGAGTGTAATTTAAACTGTCACGCGAAAAACGATTCCGTGGTCGTATACCGGTACTCGAGGACGAGACGCCGAGATCCGTTCGCATCTAACGAAACATCGCATTCGTTAAATTCACACACTATATCTTCTCGATGATTTCTCTCTCCAGTTCGATTCACAAACACGACACTATCCTGATAGGTAGCAGAATCTGTTTCGCGAACTCACCGGGTAAATCGAAATATCTGTGTTAGTAGATCGGTTCTGGCACAGACTCAACTACGCGACCTGCACCGTGCGTTCGTTCGGGTCGACGGAAGTATATAAGTCAGTATAATTACTATTCGGATAATATATCGAAAATATATAATGATTCGATCCCCGTGGATCGAGCACGAAACCGGTCGGCAGACGCCGGCCGATTGCGCCAGGTCCAACGAGTCTGCAACTCTCGAGTTCGACGGCGAGAATAGTTGTCAAGAACACTATCAGTCGAACGCGACGGTATCGGGGAACTGCGCTCGACGGCGAGTTCCAATGTAGGTAGCGGTGAGCGTCCGCCTCGAGAGCGTCACGTGCCGTGTTCAGATGGGCTGGTGTGAGTCAGTTCCAGTGGGCCTGCGTCCCGTCGTGTATGGTCCCACCAGTCGGCGGCACAGATCCCGAACGTCACCACTGTCCGCCCAATAGGTCTGCATCCGTTCGTGGACGCCCCGCGTATGGCCCGCGAACCCGAACAGGTTCACGACGATTTGTAGTAAGCAGAGCAGACGTCCGACGACGACGATCTCCGTCCGGGGTTGTCCCAGGCCTGCTTCGGTGGATCGTCCACAACCACGGTCAGGACGACCCTATCCACGAGATGGTTGTCGGATAGCGGATCGATACTAACCAACCAGTCTCTACTCGTCCGGGACCGACCACAGTGGACAGACTGCACCCGCTTGTACGAGCAGATTACGGCTGATACAGCCACCATACGGTCCCTGTCGCAGCAGGGAAATCTCCGAAATTCATCGCTACTAACTACGGCCTATTTGCTGGAGCGATCCTGTGACTCGAGTGCATCATGCCAGTATCACGACGTTCGGCACTGAAGGCCGTCGGCGCCGCCGGTGGGCTCACCGCAGCCAGCGGGACCGTACTCGCGGTGGGAGAACACGAAGACGACGAGCGAACGAAGGCAAAAGACGACAAGTACACGGACGACAAACCGGACGATGCGGACGAACCGGTGGTTCCCGAGGCCGCGGTCCGCGTCGCTCACTTCGCACCGGACGCGCCGGCGGTCGACGTTTACATCGACGGCGACCGAGTACTCTCGGCGTTCGCGTACGCCGACGTGTCACCGTACCTCGAGATCGCACCCGGCGAGTACACGGTCACGATCACCGCAGCGGGCGATCCGCAGGCGGTCGTCTTCGACGGGGACGTCGAGTTCGGAAGCGCGTTCTACACCGTCGCCGCTATCGGGGAACTCGGCGCGGACACGTTCCGCCCGGAGATCCTCGTCGACGCCGGATCGGCTCTGGTCCGAGTCGCACACTTCTCGCCCGACGCGCCGGCGGTCGACGTCCTCGCCGATGGAGAGGCCGTGGTCGAGAACCTCGCCTTCGAGGAGTCGACCAACTACCTCGCGGTCCCTGCAGGCAGTTACGAACTGTCGATCACACCCGCTGGTGATCCGGAGACCGTCGTCGCCTCCTTCGACGTCGACGTCGACCCCCAGACGGCCTACACCGCGTACGCGATCGGCTACCTCGAGCCACCCGAGGAGTTCGAGGACCGTTCGTTCACCGTCCTGCCCACGGTCGACGGCGAATTCGGCGCAGGCGACTGACGACGATCGACGCCCCGATGCGAGCGGGTAAAGTGGCTCGAACCCCTGGGGCCGGTAATGAGCGACACTCGAGGCCCGCTGCAGCCGGACCGACCCGACGTCGACCGTCCGTTCGAGGTCGACGCCCCCTTCGACCCGGCCGGCGATCAGCCGGAAGCGATCGAGGAGCTCGCGGACGGCTTCCGGTCGGGACGGGGCGAACAGACCCTCCTCGGCGTCACCGGATCGGGAAAGACCAACACCGTCTCGTGGGTGATCGAGGAGGTCCAGAAGCCGACGCTTGTCATCGCTCACAACAAGACCCTCGCCGCCCAGCTATACGAGGAGTTCCGGTCGCTGTTTCCCGACAACGCCGTCGAGTACTTCGTCTCCTACTACGACTACTACCAGCCAGAGGCGTACGTTGAACAGACCGACACCTACATCGACAAGGACGCCTCGATCAACGACGAAATCGACCGCCTGCGCCACTCCGCGACGCGCTCCCTACTCACGCGCGAGGACGTCATCGTCGTCGCCTCCGTTTCGGCGATCTACGGCCTCGGTGACCCGCGAAACTACGTCGACATGTCGATGCGCCTCGAGGTCGGCGAGGCGGTCGGCCGCGACGAGTTGTTGAAACGACTCGTCGACCTGAACTACGAGCGAAACGACGTCGACTTCACGCAGGGGACGTTCCGCGTTCGAGGAGATACGATCGAGATCTTCCCGATGTACGGCCGCTACGCCGTCCGCGTCGAACTCTGGGGCGACGAGATCGACCGTATGATCAAAGTCGACCCGCTCGAGGGAGAAGCCAAAGGCGAACAGCGCGCGGTGCTCGTCCACCCCGCCGAGCACTACTCCATTCCGGAGTCGAAACTCGAGCGTGCGATGGACGAGATTCGCGAGGATCTGGACTCACGCATCTCCTACTTCGAGCGCCAGGGCGACCTGATCGCTGCCCAGCGCATCGAGGAGCGGACGACGTTCGACCTCGAGATGATGGCCGAGACCGGCTACTGTTCGGGGATCGAGAACTACTCGGTCTATCTCTCGGATCGCGACTCCGGCGAGGCCCCCTACACCTTGCTCGATTACTTCCCCGAGGACTTCCTGACCGTCGTCGACGAATCCCACGTCACCCTTCCGCAGGTTCGCGGGCAGTACGCCGGCGACAAGTCCCGCAAGGATTCGCTCGTCGAGAACGGCTTTCGATTGCCGACGGCCTACGACAACCGCCCGCTCACCTTCGAGGAGTTCGGGGAGAAGACCAACCAGTTGCTGTACGTCTCGGCGACCCCAAGCGACTACGAGCGCGAGCAATCGGGGCGGATCGTCGAACAGATCGTCCGCCCGACCCATCTGGTCGACCCCGCGGTCGAGGTCTCGCCGGCGACCGGCCAGATCGACGACCTGCTCGAGCGGATCGACGAACGGATCGACCGCGACGAGCGAACCCTCGTCACGACGCTTACGAAACGGATGGCCGAGGATCTCACGGAGTATCTCGAGGAGTCGGGCGTCGACGTCGAGTACATGCACGACGAGACCGACACGTTAGAGCGCCACGAGATCATCCGCTCGCTCCGATTGGGCGAGATCGATGTCCTCGTCGGCATCAACCTCCTACGGGAGGGACTCGACATCCCCGAGGTCTCGCTGGTCGCCATCCTCGACGCCGACCAGGAGGGCTTTCTGCGAAGCGAGACGACGCTCGTCCAGACGATGGGCCGGGCCGCCCGCAACGTCAACGGCGAGGTGGTGCTGTACGCCGACGACCCCTCGAGCGCGATGGAGTCGGCGATCGAGGAAACTCAACGCCGTCGCCAGATCCAGCGGGAGTACAACGAAGAACACGGCTACGAGCCGACGACGATCGAGAAAGAAGTCGGCGAGACGAACCTCCCCGGCTCGAAGACCGACACCTCGAGCGTCTCCGGGCGAGAGCTCGCGGACGAAGAGGAGGCCGCCCGCTACGTCGCCGACTTAGAAGAGCGGATGGAGGAAGCCGCGAGCAACCTCGAGTTCGAACTCGCCGCGGACATCAGAGACCGCATCCGGGAGGTCCGCGAAGAGTTCGACCTCGAAAGCGACGACGACGAGGGGATCGCCCCGCCGACCGAAGAGTTCTAACCGACGATCACGGACCGTCGACCGGTCGGGATCTCGCGGACGGATTTCGTCTGGAAAACGTCTCTCGGCTCGTGTCGTGTCCGTTAGCGAACTTCGTCGAGTTCGACGAACGATCTCAGATCGGCCGACAGCCAGGTGGTCAACCGTTTCTCCTCGGGACACTCCTGTGGAACGACCGTACACTGGTCCGGGCGACTCTCGTACCGAACGACGATCGCCTCGAGGTCGATCGATGGCCGAGAGTACTCCGCCGCAGTCTCCAGTCGCTCCCGAACGCTTCGGTCGTCGTAGCCGCTTGCTGGATCACTCATGTGGAATCGGGGTCGATGATACCGTATCAGGAACTGTTCCCCGGCCTACAAAGCCACTGCTAGTTGGGCTATTGAGACCTCTCGAGTGGTTCTAATCGTTTCGTAGTCGTCGGGAACTGTTGGGAGGGTGAAATCTCCGAGAGGTGGCCGGAGTCGGGCAACGACGCCGAACGGTCGTGGATCGCTATAGTTCTCCCTTCGGCTCGTGGCGAACGTAGTCGTATAGTCGGCTATTATACACGTTCAAAGCAACGCAGTGAGGAGCATCTACGCGTGTCCAGCGCTACCCCAACGACGACGGTACTCGAGGAGGCGAGAAAGACGGCCCGGCGGGAGCGGCGGGTGCTGGCCGACGAAAAACGGGCGTTCGAGCGGTTTCACAGGCGCCTCGGCGAACTCGAGGCGAGCCAGCCCCAGATAGCCGGTCGGCAACCGTTACAGTGTGGAACGCGAGCGAGCGGTCTTCAGACGGTCCGGAACGCGTACACGGAGACGGTTATGAGTAGCCCGCACTACGGCGACGAGTACGACGAGACGCCACTCGAGAGTATGGCCGAAGAGTTGGGCCCCGAACTCGCGGTCGCTGTCGCCCAACACACGTCGTTACACGCTCAGTTGAAGCGTTCGCTCCGCGAGGCGGCCGAGCAAGCGATCGAGAGCCGCGAGCGTATCCTCGACGCCATCGACACGGAGTCGACGGCAATCGGCGAGATCGAACGGGAGGTCGAAAACGTCGCCGACGAACTGGACGCCGTCCGCGCACAGCCGATCGACTGCCTCGAGTTCAACGCGCTCAGACTCACCAGGGAACGACTGGACGAGTTACGGAATCGGTGTGACGAACTCGCCGCGAAACGGCAGCGACAGATCCGACGGCGGCAAGGACTGACAATCATGGAAATCGGGACGTTCGAGCGATATCTGTACGACGAGCGCTCGAGCCCACACCCCGTTCTCGGATCGATCGCGGAACTCGGCGATCGAATCGAACGCACCCGATCACAGGTCGACCGTCGCCTCGCTATCGTGAGATGATCGGTTGGCCGCCTCTCCTTCGTGACGTGTGACCGGCCACAATCTCCCCTCGTGACACCTTCGAAAGCAGACGGAATGAGCGAAAATCACGGTCACACACCACGACGTCACCGACTCGAGAGCGACACCGAGACCTCCAGAGACGAGGTACCCGCTCCATTGTCGCCCGTAGCGGATCCGACCGCACCGTTGTCGCCCGTAGCGGATCCGACTGCTCCATCGTTACCCGGAGACGATCCACCAGCGGGGAGGGTCTATCAATCCACATGGAGACCCAATATAAACCTAGTTCTTCCCGAGAGCAATAGCATTCGACATGGGACGTAGTTGGGAGTTGTACCCGGAACGGCTCCGGCCCGTTCGAACAGCCGGTCGCAACCGAGGACGAAGACTCGAGACGGGTGACGATGGACGCTACTGAGTGTGGCCTTTCCGCCGTCGGCGATCGATTGTTGCTCGCCCAGTTTTCCCGGCCGCGGGCCGACCGTCGGACCAGACTCGCGGTCCTCGGCGATCCACACGTCGCGACCCGATCACGGGAGACCTACCGGGTGTTCCACCGCACCGAACAGCGCCTCCGGACCGCGATCGACGACTGTAACGAACGGGACGTCGACCTCGTCGTGTTTCCCGGAGATCTCACGAAAGACGGAGAGCTCTGGAACTACGACCGCGTCGACGTCTTGCTCGAGGAACTCGAGCGGCCGTTCGTGGCGACCCCCGGCAATCACGACCTCCAGAAACGCCAGGACGAACACGACTGTCCGTCGGCGTCTGCGTTCGCCGATCGGTACGCCTCTGGGTCGTTGCCGGGGCGCTACGAAATGGACGAAATCGACCTCTTCGTACTGGACAGCGCGTCGGGACCCGACGGCGCGTACACGGAGACACACCGAGGGCTCGTCTCGAGCGACCAGATCGCGTGGCTCGACGAGGAACTCGAGGGGACAACGGCCCCGATCGTCTGCTGTCATCACAACCTGATGCCGATCGTGAACGACCCGCTGTGCCAGAGCCACCCCTGGCGGACGTTCACCATGCGTCGACGGGAGCGGCTCCGGTCGGTCCTCGAGAAACACGACGTTGAGCTGGTGCTCTCCGGACACCACCACCTCCCGGCGGTGGTCCGTCACGGCGAGACGAGACAGCTCATCGCCCCCGCGCTCGCGTCGTATCCACAGGTGTATTGTCTCCTCGAAATCGACGAGGACGGGACGTCGGTCTGGCTGGTTTCGGTCGCGGGCGAGGCAGGTCGATCGGAGGCCTACGAGCTGGCCGAAGCGGGGCCGACGTTTCGGCGGACACTCCTCGGCATCACCGAAGACGCACTCGAGGACTCGCCGCTGCTCTCGGAACCGCCGCTGATCGTCGACTCACCCTCGGTCGGGGCGGCGAAACCGGTCCGATAACCCGCAAGTAGTGATCGGTCGACAGGACGATAGAAGCGATCACGAAGCAATCGGGAGTCGGGTGACGCTACATCAGGTAGAACAGCGGGAAGAGGATGACCCAGACGATGTCGACGAAGTGCCAATAGAGCCCGAAGAACTCGACCGGTCGGTGATCCTCGAAACGGGGAAACCGAGTCGCGGTCGATCATCCTCGAAACGGTGAAAGCGAATCGAAACGGCGGGCGTTACTTCGAGAGCGACTCGACAAGCCGCCGCGGCAGGCCGACGATCAGCTCTCGAAGCCCCATCGGCTCCTCGTCCGCCCGGAGCCGTGCTCGCGTCCGCTGGCTGAATAACTCGACGGTGATGATCAACAGGAAGATACAGAGCAGCGTCGCCATCGCGTTGGTGAACTGGAACAACCCCTGCTGGACGTCGAGGATCTGGCCGAGGCCGCCGGCGCCGATGACACCGAGCGAGACCGCGATCCGGACGTTGATCTCGAAGATGTAGAGCGTCCAGGCGATGTAGGGCGTCGTCACCTGGCTCAACATGCCGAACGTGATCGTCTGCGGGCGGTTCGCGCCCGTCGTCTCCATCGCCTCGATCGGCCCGTCGGAAATCTCCTCGAGTTCGTCAGTAAAGAGCCGGCCGAGGTTGCCGATCGTGTCGATCGCGATCGCGAGCGTCGCGGCGGCGGGACCGAGCCCTGCCAAGGGGATCAGGATCAGCGCCCAGACGAGCGCCGGAATCGACCGGATCGCCGACATCGTCCCGCGGAAGACGAAGTTGAGCGGGAACGGCGTCACGCGCTCGGATCCCAAAATGCCGAACAGCAACGCGAGCGGGAAGCCGAGTATGGTTCCCGCGAGCCCCATCGCGAGGGTGATTCCGGCCTGTCCGAACACCGAGAACACGCCCAGTTCGTCGACGAAGAACGCGACCGGGTCGGTGAGGAGGAGACGGCCGACGTCGGGATCGAACAAAAGCTGTCGCTCCGAGATGAACGCCAAGTACTGTGCGACGTCCAGAAACGGGATGACGCCGAAATACAGCGTGAGCGGGAAGAAATCCCGTAACGACTCGGCGAAAAACGAGAGGTTGAACTCCTCGCCGAACATGCCGACGGCGGAAAGCGCCTGTACGAACAGGAAGCCGACAACGCCGACGAGCATCACCACCCCGACGGCTCGACGGCGGCGCGCGGCACGGATTCGGTCGTACTGATCGACGACGCGTTCCGGCCAGCCGCCGCGATCGGTTCGGTGTTCGTCGCTCACGGATCCGCCCCCTCCGACGCGCCGACGGCGGGCGTTCTCTCGCCGGTGGCGCTCCGATCGCTCGAGGGGCGGGTTCTTCCCTTGTCGGCCCCGCCATCGCCGTCCGTCCGAGCGAACATTCCTTCGGTGTCGACGTCGCCGTAAATCTCGTCGATGACGTCCATCGTGAACTCCTCGCGGTAGCCGTCGAACACCTTCCGTCCGTCCCGGAGGCCGATGAACCGCTGGCCGAACTTGCGTGCGAGATTGACCTGATGGAGGCTGATGAGCGCGGTCAGATCGCGGTCGCTCGCCGCCGTCCGGAGGTAGCGCATCACCTGCTGGGCGCTTCCGGGATCCAGGCTCGCGACCGGCTCGTCCGCCAACAGGACGTTCGGTCGCTGGACCAGCGCGCGGGCGATCCCGACGCGCTGTTGTTGGCCGCCGCTCATCCGACGGGCCTTCTGCTGGGCCTCCTCGAGGAGGCCGACCGTGTCGAGTGCGTCGAGCGCCCGGTACTTCTCCTCGGACGCGTGAAGCTGGAGGACGCTCTCGACGTACCGACTCCGATGTAGCGCGCCGGTGAGCGCATTCGAGAACGCGCTCATGTTGTCGATGATGTTGTGTTGCTGGAAGATCATCGCGACGTCCTCGCGGGGTTCGGTCACGGACTCACCGTCGAGGCGAACCGCTCCGCTGGTAGGCTCCGTCAGCCCGTTCAAACACCGCAACAGCGTCGACTTCCCCGATCCAGAGACGCCGAGGACGACCACAAACTCGCCGTCGGGTATCTCGAACGAGACGTCCTCGAGTGCGACGGTGTCGCCGAACTCCTTCGTCAGTCCGTCAGCTATGAGCCTGCTCATGAGGGTAGAGCGGTCAGGAGATGTCCTCGAACTCGAGACCGAGTTCCTCGAGGACGTCCTCGATCGGCTCGTAGTCCTCGTGGGTGCCGGGCTCGACGCCGTCGAACCACAGTTCTTCGCCGTCGTAGCTGTCGCCGTGTGCGAGGTCTTCGGGTTCGACGCTCAAAATCGCGTCTTCGATCTCCTCGCGAATCGGGTCGTCCCAGTCCGCTCGGGCCATAAGCGGTGCGCGCGGAATTGGATCGGAGACCGCGAGCAACTGGAGTTCAGGCTCCTCGGAGCCGGCGCCGTCGTACTCCGCGGAGATCTCGACGAACTCGGGGGAGTGTTCGTCGAACTGTTCCTGGGGAACGTGGGGTGCCGTCGAGAACGCGCCGGTGGTCGCCGCCGCGATCGACGGGTTCTCGATCACCTGGTCGCGAGCGGTCGAGTGGTCGGAGTACCGCGGCGTGAAGTCGACCGGGTCGCCGTCTGGCGCCGTCCCGGTGTCGAGTCCCGCGCGGCTGAGCACCGTCATCGGGACGAGCGTCCCCGACACCGACATCGTATCGCCCATCGCGATCTCCTCGCCCTCGAGATCCGCGAGTTCCTCGATGTCGCTGTCGGGTGTCGTCGTGATCAGCGAGAAGTACTGTGCGGAGCCGAACGCGACCCGCATCCCGATCACGTCGGCGATGTCCCGGGCGGCGACGGCCGCCGACGGCGAGGTGTCGGCGAGCTCGCCGGAGCCCCGGCGCAGTTCCTGGATCGTCGCCGTGTAGCTGGCCGCTCGCGTCGTCTCGATGGCGACGTCGACTTCAGATTCGATGTACTCGAAAAACGGCTGGTACTGGGCTTCGACGTCGACGTCGGCTTCCGCCGGGTTGAGAATCCAGTCGATTTCGGTCGTCTCCTCGACCGATCCTGCGGTCGCACCCGACGCTTCTCCGCCGGAATCGTCGCCACCGTTGCCGTTACCACCGTTTCCGCCGGCGGCGTCGCCGTTTTCGTCGTCCAGACAGCCGGCCGCAACACCCACACCGAGTACGCCGCTGGTTGCCAGAAACCGTCGTCGGGTACTCGTCGATGCTGATTGGTTTTCCATCCTCGTTCGTGGAGTCGATCCGGTTCGAACAACACTGTTTATAATATTGATACGAACTGGGCCGGGCCAGTACGTTCCGTTCCATAGGCACACGTATCTCTCCGAAGACTGCAACCGGTACGCACTCACGTCCGAACGGACCGGCGACTCGTCTCGAGAGAGGAAATCGGTAACGCCGAGGCAGAACCCGTCGACGCCGGGGTCCCGGCCGCGAGCGAACGAGAAGGTCTCGAGGGTGGGATGATCGGCGGCGAACGAAACGGCCGGGTTCATCGGAGCTGTCGTAACCGATCAGCCCGGACAGCCGCAATCGTCGGATGCCGCGACGAGCAGCGATCGGGTCCGTTCGTTCAGGTCGCCGAGGGCGACCCGTACCCGGTCGGGATACTCGTCGGGCGCGGTCAGCGCGGGTTCGTCCGCCGGATCCGGACGCCCGACGACGAGCCGGCCGAACAGGAACTCCTCGTGGCGCGTACAGAGGTAATCGTAGACCCCCTCACGGTCGAATGCCCGCTCGAATCGTTCACCCTCCTCGAGAGCGGCGCTCCGCCAGTTCGTGGCGCCGACCGGTGTTCGTCGGCCGATCGGGACGACGTCGTGTCGGCCGCGGTCGTCGCGGTTGATCCACGTGACGCGCCCGCCCGGTTTCAGCCAGACGAGTTGAGGATCGAATCGAACGTCGTCCTCGCGGACAATTTCGACCGTCCGCTCTGTGGCCATCTCGGAGAGAGCGGCCGAACGGGACTGTGATCCGCCGGAGTGTTCGGACGTGTCGTCCCCGCCGCTGTTCGAGGCGGACCTCGAGTCGATCGCGGACTCCGTCTCGGTGTCGGATCGCTCCGCCGGAGCGCCCGCGAGACAGCCGGTGATCGGGACCGAAACGACGAGACCGACGCTCGAGAGTACTTCCCGTCGCCCCGGTCTCGCCGTCACCGACGGAGCGGGCGACCGCTCGTCGCGACTTGACTCACTCGACTCGTCCCAATTCTCCGCCATCGGTGGCTACTCGACGCGTATCCTGAATAACCCTACTAATAGTGATACGTCGTGGTGGAAACACCACAATAGCGAACACAGTCGAAGTTGTGTGAACCTCGCGCACAGTACCGTCGTCGGTCGGCACCGATTCTCGAGCGTTTGCGTTTCCGATCGACGGACTCTACCGGGGTCTCGATCGCCCACGGACAATCGGGTCGGGAGCGACGACGAGAGTTCTGGAAACGACGACGAGAACGAACCACCGGAGACGGTCACTCCTCTCCGAGCCAGTCCCGGCGTCGGGAACGCCGATCACGGGCCGCGTGCATGAACGTCTCGTGGGCGTCGTACTCCGCGCCGTCGCTCGCGGGACGACACCGTTCGTAGGTGCCGTCCGAGCACATCCGCCACCTGTTGGCCGTATCGCGGAGCAGGGTCTCGAGGATGCCCTCGAGCGTCGTACACAGCCGCGGGTCCTCGATCGGCGCGACGGCCTCGACGCGGTTATCGAGGTTTCGGGACATCCAGTCGGCCGACCCAGTGTAGTACCGCTCCCCGCCGCCCGCGTGGAAGTAGAACACGCGGGAGTGCTCGAGGAACCGACCGACGACACTGTAGACATCGATCGTTTCGCTGACCTCCTCGAGTCCGGGCCGGAGTCGACAGATGTCACGGACGATCAGATCGACGTCGACGCCGGCCATCGACGCCCGGTAGAGTTCGCGGATGATCGCCGGATCCTCTAAGCGATTCATCTTGGCGACGATACGCGCCTCCTCGCCGTTTCGTGCGCGTTCGGCCTCCCCGCGGACAAGATCGACGAAGCGCTCGCGCATGTTGCCCGGCGCGATGAGCAGTTTGCGGTACTCGCGGTGCATCGAGTGACCCGTAAAGTAGTTGAACAGCCTGACGAGGTCCTGGCCGACGTCCCGATCGGCGGTCAGCAGACCGAGGTCCTCGTACCGTTTTGCGGTTTCGGAGTGATAGTTGCCGGTACCGACGTGAGAGTACAGCCGCACGCCGTCGTCCTCCCTACGAACGACAAGTGACGTCTTCGTGTGGGTCTTGTAACCGATCGTTCCGTAGGCGACGTGGATCCCCTCTTCCTCGAGTTTCTTCGCCCACTCGAGGTTGTTCTTCTCGTCGAAGCGCGCTTTGAGTTCGACCATCACCGCTACCTGTTTGCCGTTTCGGGCCGCCTCGATCAGGCTCTCGATCACCTGCGAGTCGCTCGCGGTCCGGTAGATCGCCGCCTTGATCGCCAGTACGTCCGGATCGTTCGCGGCCTCCTCGAGAAAGCGCTGGACGGTCCCCTCGAAGGAGTGATACGGGTGGTGGACGAGTACGTCGCCCTCCGAAACGACGTCGAAGACGCTCCGCCCGTCCTCGCGCCCGCCCAATCGGGGGTGTGGCTGTGGCGTCCAGTCGGAAAGGCGCAGGTCGTCACGCTCGAGGTCGACCAGTTCGTCGAAGTCCCGATAATCGAGCGGCCCGGCGAGTCGGAAGACTTCCCGGTCGTCGAGGTCGAGTTCGTCGGTGAGAATCTCGAGGATCTCCTCGGGTGCGTCGGGTTCGATCTCGAGTCGCACTGCCGTGGCGAACCGTCGCTCTTCCAGAACTTCCTCGATCATCTCGATGAGATCCTCGGCGACCTCCTCGTTGCGCCGAACCTCGGCGTTTCGGGTCACGCGAAAGAGGGCGGTGTCGACCACTTCGACGTCGGGAAACAACAGATCGAGGTTCTCACGCACCACGTCCTCGAGGAGAACGTACCGGGCGTCGTCGTCGATTTCGACGAACCGAACCTGGTTGCGCGGGATCTTCACCCGAGAGAACGTGTACTCCGCGTCGGGACGCTCCCGCGTGAGGACGGCGAGTGAGAGGCTCTGATTCGAGATGAACGGGAACGGATGCGCCGGATCGAACGTCAGCGGGGTGAGCGTCGGCAGGACAGAGCTCTCGAAGTGGTCGCGAACGTCAGTTCGTTCGTCCGACGAGAGGTCGTCGTACTCGACGAGTTCGATCCCCGCGTCGGCGAGCGCTGGTCGGATCTCCTCGCGGTAACACGCACTCTGTCGGTCGAACAGCGAGCGCGCCTCAGTCAGGACCTCCTCCCACTGCTCCGCCGGTGTTCGACCATCCGGCGTTGCGTCCGTCACTCCGGCGGCGATCTGTTGTTTCAACCCGCCGACCCGCTTGCGGAAGAACTCGTCGAGATTACGGGTGAGAATCGCGAGGAACTTCACTCGCTCGAGCAGGGGGTTCGATTCGTCGGTCACCTCGTGGAGCACCCGACGCTGAAAGGCGAGTTCGCTCAGCTCGCGATTGAGATAGTACTCGGGTGCCGAGAGATCGACCTCGCTCTCGGGAGTCACCGCCTTCGCTTCGGTTGGCGCGTCCTCGGTCGTGGGCGACGTGGTGGCGTCTTCGCCGTCGGAAGCATCGAAGCGAAACGCGATCGAATCGGCCGGCTCTTCCGCGGGAACGGGTTCGTTCTCGTCCCCAGACTCGGTTTGAACGTCGCGTTTCGCTCCGGCGACCGGCGCGGTCTCGTCCGCCAATTCGCATCCGTCCGCTACGCGGTATCCGTTCGCTCGATCGACCCCACCGTCGTCGCTGGTCGATTCGTCGTCGAATCGATCACTCCCGGCGCTGGCGGCATCCCCCGATCGATCCGGTTCATCGTTGTCCGAACCATCCTCGTCGGATGGACTGTCGCTTCCCATCGATTCTGACCCCGCTAGCGCCCCTCCACGGGGACGAATTTGTCGTCGGATCGGCTCGTATGTTCCGTCGTCGAAACGGTGATAAATCGGTCGCGGCGGACGTCGTAGGCGGTCAGGTATCCGCCGTAAACACAGCCCGTATCGAGACCGATAACCCACTCGCGCTCGAGTGGTTCCTCGAGGACTGTGTGACCGAAAAACACCCGCGGCGGCCCCTCGTATGCGTCGAACCAGAACGGGCCGTCGTAGCCGTCCCCGTTCGGCGAGCGCATCGTCAGCACGTCCCGACTCGAGTGCGCCGTAAGCTCCCGGTTCGGATCGACGCCGCCGTGGACGACGAGCCCACCGTCCCACGAAATCGCGAGCGGAAGCGACTCGACGTACTCGTACTCAGCTCGTCCGAAGTTCGAGAGCGACGCGTCGCCCTCGAGAAGCTTCTGTTCGTTATTGCCACGGACCGAACACAGCTTCGGTGATCGTCGAACGCGCTCGAGGACGGCGACACTCTCGGGACCTTTTCGAACGAGATCGCCGACGAAGATCGCGAGGTCGTTCTCGCCGAGATTCAGCGTCGAGAGCAGTCGCTCGAGGGCGTCGAGACAGCCGTGGACGTCGCCGACGACGTAGACGTCGTCGTAGTCCTCGAGGTCGATGCGTCGATGATCGAACGGGACGGAATACATTGACTCGGGTGGAGTGGCGGTCACGAATCGTTCGAAAATTCGTTCGAAGACGGACTGATAAGCCGTTTATATGTTGTCGACGTACGGCTACGTAGTGGGGCATAGGGAAACGTACCCGTCAGAACGGCCAGCAGTCGTGCCAGCCTTCTCCGGTGGGACGGATCCGACAGGGGCAGTCCTCCTATCTCGGGGCGCCGACGTCCGACGGACCGGTTCGGTGGTAAGCGCCGATGAATCACGAGACCGCCGGCCTGGACTGAGATTGGCGAGGATCGACCGATTCGGACTTCGTTTAGAGCTACGTGGAGGGTCGGACTGGTACAGCGAACACAGTCGAACTCGGACGGATACGTGCCGGTCGGTAGAGCCGAGAGAGACAGCGCGCAGAACGACGGTGATTGTTTGACTTCCCATTCGATGTGTTCTGCACAATATACCCAATAGCAGGCTTCATTAGCCTGAATTACGCGTATCCCGATGATGTCTCACGAACCTCGGTCAGGCTCGAATCGATCGCGGCGGACGTTCCTGGTGACGGGCGCTGCAACGGCGGTCGCGCTCGCAGGTTGTACGGAATCGGACACCGATTCCTCTGACGACTCAAGCGGCGGCTCGTCTCAAGCGGGTGCTGGACTTGGCGGGGGAGAAGGCGGCGAGATTGATGATCCCATGATCTCGGACGAGTTCGATCCCGCGAACCCGGACTGGGAGAACAACAATTATCTGGGCGACACCCTCATGGATGCGGGATTCGACAGTGGGCAGGTCGCTGACCTCGAGGCGATGTTAGAACGCGATATCGACGAGCCCGCACACGGAAACCCAGTCACAGAAACGCCGGACGATCCGGGCGAGTGGCTCGATCCCGACGTGCTCACAGTCGTCGACAACCCGAGCGATGATCTGCTCCCGCAGTACGACGACGCGATGGATCCGTTGGTCGAGCGGATAGAAGAGGAGACCGGAAAAGAAGTCGACTTTCTTACGGTCGACTCCTACGCGGCGACGGTCGAAGCGATGCGAGCCCGCGAGGCACCCGTCGGACGGATTCCGACCGGATCGGTTCCGTTCGCCGTCAACCTCGCAGACTTCGTCCCCGTTGCCACCACGCTGTCAGAGGGCGGTCAGTTTGGATACCGATTGTGGGCCACAACGCGCGCCGACAACAACGATGTCCAGTCCGTCGGGGATTTCGCCGACGTCTCGGTTGCACACACGGATCCTGGCTCGAACTCCGGGCATCAGGCACCGTCGGCACTGTTTCAAGAAGAGTTCGGCGTCATCCCAGGCGAAGACTACGAGATCGAGTTCTCCGGCGGCCATGATCAGAGCGTTCGAGGTATCGGGTTCGGCGACTACGATGCCGGACCGGTCTCTAGTGGGGCCGGGACGAATGCTATCGAAAACACCGACGATCTCGACTTTAGTGACTTCAAGATCGTCTGGGCGAGTGATGCCTACGTCTCGAACCCCTTCGGCTGGGTCGCCGAACTACATCCCGATATTCAAGACGGACTCAGGCGAGCGTGGCTCGAGACCGACTGGTCCGGCACTGCAACGGCAAACATCCGCGGCTGGGCCGATCTCTACGAAGTCGAGTATAAGTACCACTTTCATCCAGTGTTGGTAGCCCAGCGATTAAACGAGGTCGACTACGAGTCCGGAGAACTCTAAGACCAATGCTCGAAACACACGATCTCCGAAAGGTGTACCCAACCGGAGACGAAGCGCTGACGAGTATTTCGACGACGATCGAGGGCAAGGAGTTCGTCGCGATGATCGGCCCGAGCGGTGCCGGGAAGAGTACGTTCGTCCGGTGTATCAACAGGTTGACCGAACCGACGTCCGGAACCGTCGAACTCGATGGAACTGACCTGACCGCGCTCTCGAGCGCCGAGCTACGGGACGCCAGACGGAATATCGGGATGATTTTCCAGGAGTACAACCTCGTCGAACGGCTGACCGTAATGGAGAACGTTCTCTCCGGTCGGCTGGGATACGTCTCGAACTGGGCCGCGTTCAGGCGAAAATTCCCCCAGGAGGATATCGAACTCGCCTACGAGATCCTCGAACTGGTCGGCCTCGGCGGAATGGAGAACAAACGCGTCGACGAACTCTCTGGCGGGCAGCGCCAGCGCGTCGGCATCGCTCGTGCAGTCGTCCAGAACCCGAAGATCCTCCTCGCGGACGAGCCGACCTCGAGTCTCGATCCGGAGACGTCCCACGACGTCATGGAGCTGTTGACCGACATCGCGACCGACCACGACATTCCCGTGTTGATTAACATCCACGAGGTCGATCTCGCGGTCGGATACGCGGACCGGCTCCTCGGGCTACACGACGGCGAGCTTGTCTTCGACGGGACACCAGAGGAGCTTACTGACGACACTCACGGCGTTATATACCGGGGTGAGGAGCTGACAACTACTGAGGCCAAACGGGCGATTCCCGCCGGTGGGAGACGGTAAGATGGTCGCGGAGACGGAGCAACCTCGGTCGACGTGGCACCGTCCGACAACGTTCTACGATCATCGGGTGAAATGGGGTATTTACGTGGCCCTCGCGGCATTTCTGGCGTGGTCATTGTGGGGGATACTCGCCGGCGTTGGGCTGTCGCGATTTACCGAAGGTCTCGGATACGGCGTGACGCTCTTGCAGACGATGTACCCGCCCCGAACGGAGGCGGGCGATCTGGTACGCCTTGGCGACCGGTTGCTCGAGTCCGTCGCGATGGCGATGGTAGCGACGGCCATCGGCGTCACAATCAGTATTCCGGTTGCGTTCGGTGCAGCTCAGAACCTGGTCTCACGGCCGATCTACCTACTCAGTCGGGCGATAATCAGCATCTCACGGGCGATCGATGGACTGATCGTCGCGATTATTGCGGTGATGGCGTTCGGATTTGGGCCCCTAGCTGGAATTATTGCGATCAGTTTCAAAACGGTCGGCTTCTTCTCGAAACTCCTCTCGGAAGATGTCGAAGACATCAACATGGGCAGTATCGAGAGCGTCGAATCGACCGGTGCGAGCCGCTTCCAGACGCTCGTCTACGGCGTCGTACCGCAGATCGTGCCCCGATTCGTCGGATTGACCGTGTATCGGTGGGACATCAACATCCGCGCGTCGGCGATCATCGGAATCGTCGGTGCCGGTGGCATCGGCCAACTGCTCATGACCGCCTACAGTCGCTACGAGTTCGACTACGTCGCCTCGATTCTGCTCGGGATCATCCTAGTTGTCCTACTCGCCGAGTACGTAAGCGCCGTCGTCCGACGGAGGGTCCAGTGATGTCGGTCGAATCCGTCACGTGGGAGCGCCACGATCGTCGCAGCCGGCTCCTTCGGTTCGCGTTCGCTCTCGGGGGTCTCATCGTGGTACTCGCCTCGTGGCAGTATCTCGAGCTCGACCTCCGCGATTTCGGCGGTGCGACGGCCGCGTTCGCCGATCTCGCGACGCGAATGTTCCCGCCTCACCTCGAGTACGCGCCGGAGATCGTCGCTCCTCTCATCGAGACGATCCACATCGCTGCCGTCGGAACGATGGCGGCGTTCGCGCTCTCGATCCCCGTCGCGTACCTCTCGGCTGAGAATCTGACGCCGAACCGACTCACCTACGCGCTCGGCAAGGTGATCGTCACGGTCTCGCGGTCGGTTCACACGATCATCTGGGCGCTCGTCTTCGTCATTATGTTCGGACCCGGCGCGCTCGCGGGCACGATCGCAATCGCGGTTCGCTCCGTCGGCTTCCTCGGCAAACTGCTCGGCGAGGAACTCGAGGAGATCGACGCTGGCCAGCAGGAGGCGATCTCGTCGACCGGTGCAAACCGGTTCAAAACGCTGCTCTACGGGGTCTTCCCCCAGATCAAACCGGCCGTGGTTGGACTGACGATCTACCGATGGGATATCAACGTCCGCGGCGCGACGATCCTCGGGTTCGTCGGCGCGGGCGGGATCGGCGTCCACCTGTACACCGCGGTCGACTCTTTCGCCTGGCGCACGGTCGCGATTATCGTGCTCGCGATTCTCTTCGTCGTCATCCTGAGCGAGGGGGTATCGGCGTATGCCCGGACGAAGGCCCAGTAATCGGTGATAGTTGCCGGACGCCGCCCACTTCGATTTCTATTTTCGCACACGAGGGGGCGTGGAACACTCGCTCGAGTCACTCCACTGTTGGTCGCCAACGCACGGGTGATTGTCGACAACGGTTGGATGTCGGTTCAGAGGGATTGAACTGGCTACTGTTGACGGTCGAAGGACGGCCACTTGGCCGAGAACCAACTCCGGTTTGTCTGATACGGTCTGCTGTTCGTCGTTACTTGTGCAATCACAGATGTGTCTCGGTTCGACCGGTAAATCGTTACAGCAATCCGTATGAAAAGGCGGTTCGGGCGTTCAGTCGGCGTGGATCACTCCGATGGCAACTGGTTCCTCTCGAGACAGCGCTCAATATCGGGGACTCGTTTCATCTCGAAGACGTTGTACGGCGCGTCGACGGACTCGCAGATCGATTCGTACTCGACGAGCGGTTCGTGGCGGTCTTCGACGCCGTCGTTGTCGTGGAGGTGAACGACGTGAATCCGGTCTGCGAACCGGTCGGCGAACGTCCGCCAGTCGAAGCCGTTGACCCGCGCGTGGCCGACGTCGAGGGTGACACCGAGGGCGTCGTCAACGTCGACGGACTCGAGCATCGCCGCCAGGTCGTCGGGCGAGGTGGTGTGGCGCTCGTTCGAGTCGGACTGGGGTTGGTTCTCGAGACACAGCGGGACGTCGACCTCCGCGGCGTAGCGCGCACACTCCGCGAGCGAGCGTCGAGCGGCGTCCCGTGCGCGCTCACGGACGTACTCCGGATACCGGTACGGGACGGAACCGCCGTGGACGACGACGGCACCCGCGCCCGCCGTCGCCGCCGCCTCGAGCGTCGAGTTGACCTGTTCGACCGACGCGCGTCGAGAATCCTCGTTGAAGCTTCCGACGTTCCAGTCGCGAAACGGGGCGTGGTAGGTGACGGTGACATCGTAGGCGTCGCTTCGCTCCGCGACGGTCTCGGGGTCCGGCGCGTCCGGGTGGCCGTGGACGTACTCCATCTTGAGTTCGACGTGTTCTAAGCCGCAGTCGACGACGTACTCACAGAAGCGATCGAACGTCCAGTCGAACCGGATGTCCATCGCGGCGCCGACTCTCATCTGTCGCCTCCGGTTCGGTACACCGGCGACCCGTCGACGAACGCCCACTCGACGACCGGGGTCGGGTCGGCGTCGACGACGAGCAAGTCGGCTCTCGCGCCCGATTCGATCCGGCCGCGGTCCTCGAGACCGACGGCGTCCGCGGGTGTGGCGGTGAGGCGGGCGACCCGTTCGTATAACGGCTCGCCGGTGTCGACGAACGCGGCGGCCAGCATCGACGGCGGGTGGTAGTCGGCGACGAGCACGTCGACGAGACCCTCGTCGATCGCCGCTCGAGAGCCGAGATTGCCCCACTGGCTCTCGCCCCGAACGAGATTTGGCGCGCCCATCACGGTCGTCACGTCGAGTTCGTCGGCCCGTTTCGCGGCACCCATCGTGATCGGAAACTCGCTGATGCCGACGCCGCGGTCGGCGATGCGTTCGACTTCGGCCGCGCTCTCGTCGTCGTGGGAGGCCACGGGAATCCCGGCGTTTTGTGCCCGATCGACGATCCGATCGATGTTATCACGGAGGTACTCGTGATCGATCTCGCCGGCCTCTTCGACGCGCCGCTTCGCGCGTTCGTACGCGTCCTCACCTCTCCCTTTGTGATACGAGAGGTAGTTTTCGATCTCCCTGAACTGGCCCTTTCCCGGAATGTGCGTCATCACCGAGACGAGATCCGGAACTCCGCGATCGATCACCTCGGCGACGGCTTCGACCGCCGTCTCGTCGCTGATCTCACACCGGGCGTGGATCCGGTGATCGCCGAGGACCGTCTCAGTCGTTTCGATGGCATCGATCAGTTCGGCCGCCAGCTCCGGCGACCGATCCTTGTCGGGGTTCTCCCGGAACGACAGCGCGTGGAACTTCGTCGTGATCCCCGCGGCCACGTTCGAGCGGTCGACCGACGTCACCGCGATCGGCATCCGCATTCGCGCACCGGAGCGCGGGAACAGGTGGTTCTCGACGTCGTCGCCGTGTAAGTCGACGATGCCGGGCATGACGACCCTGCCGGCCGCGTCGATCCTCGTCTCGGCGGCCGACTCGAGACCCTCCTCGACGACCTGGATGCGGCCCTCCTCGATCACGATACCGCCCTCGACGACCGCGTCCGGGGTGACGATCCGGCCGTTCTCGATCGCGAGCCGACCGGTCGCCCGCGCCTCGAGCCGGCTCATCGAACTCCCTCCAGGTAGGCGTCGACGTCTACGGTGTCGACGACGGATCCGTCGTCGAGGACGAGCACGCGGTCGGCGAGCGTCGCGACGACGTCGGGGTTGTGGAAGACGCCGACCATGGTGGTTCCGTCCGCGAGCGACGACCGAAGCAGGTCGACGGCGGCCGCGCGCGTCTCGGGGTCGAGTGCGCTCGTCGGCTCGTCGAGCAACAGCAAGCTGGGTTCGGTCGCGAGCGCCTTCGCGAGGTTGACCCGCTGGCGCTCGCCGCCGGAGAAGGTGGCCGGATACGCCTTCCACAGCTCGGGTGGGAGTTCGAGTGCGGCGAGCAGTTCGCGGGCTCGGTCCCGCGCTTCGTCGTCCGAGACGCCGGCCTCCCGGAGCGGCCGCGAGACGATGTCCAGTGCGGACACTCGCGGAATCTCCTCGAGGAACTGTGAGACGTAGCCGATTTCGCCCTCTCGAAGCGCCAGGATGGTCCGTTCCGAACAGCTCGCCAAGTCGACGACGTCGCCGTCGTCGGTCGCGTAGCGGACGGCGCCGGCGGTCGGCTCGTAGCTTCGGTAGAGACACTTCAGTAGCGAGGACTTCCCCGAGCCGGATTCGCCGACGACGGCGAGGAACTCGCCGTCTCGGATCGTCGCGCTTACGTCTTCGAGGCCGACGACGGTGGTGTTCGAGAGGACGTGCATCTCGAAGCGTTTCGAGAGCGAGTCGATCGACAGCTGTGCGGTTTCTGGGTGGTGTGTCGTGGTCATTGAATCAGTGGTCGAAAGTCGGATTGTGGGTCGCTCGAGCGGGAGCCGCTGATCAGAGGATTGAGTTGATCAGCGTCTGGGTGTACTCGTGGTGTGGATCCTCGAGGATGCGGTCGGTGAGGCCGGATTCGACGATTCGGCCGTGGCGCATGACGAGGGTTCGGTCGGCGAGCAGTCGGATGACGCCGAGGTCGTGGCTGACGACGATCGTCGAGACGTCCTCCTCGCGCTGAATCTCACGGAACATGTCGAGGACACGGGCCTGGACGCTCACGTCGAGGCCGGTGGTCGGTTCGTCGAGGACGATCAGGCCGGGCCCGTTGGCGATCGCCTTCGCGATCTGGACGCGTCGTTGCATCCCCCCGCTGTAGGTGCTGGTCGGATCGTCCATCCGGTCGACCGGCACCTCCGTCGCCTCGAACAGCTCCGTCAGGCGTTCGCGGACGTCGCCGTAGTGGCGCCAGCCGGCGGCGAGCAGTTTCTCCGCGACGTTGCCGCCGCCGGTAAACGAGAGCGTCAACCCGTTGCGGATGTGCTGGTGGACCAGCCCGATCTCCTCGTGGCGCAGCCGATGGCGTTGCTGATAATCCGCCTCGAGCAGGTTCCCCTCGAACCCGGCGTAGTCGACCGTGCCGGCGGTCGCCTCGAGTTCGAGCGCAAGAATCTCGGCCAGACTCGACTTGCCGGAGCCCGACTCCCCGACGATGCCGAGCACTTCGCCGCGGTGTAACTCGAGGTCGGCGTCGGCGACGGCGACGATCGTCCCGCAGGTCGGACACTGGTTGGTTCCCGCGTCGTCGCCGGTCAGTTCGACGCAGTCGCCACACGAACTCCCGTACTGTTTTTCGATCCCGCGGGCCCGGAGGACGACGTCGTCGTCGGCTTCCGAGTCAGGGAACCGTTCGACTCGAGCCGGGCCGCTCATCGACCCTCACCTCCGTCGTTCGCGGCGTCGACGGCCGGCTCCTCGAGGCGTTCCCAGCCGACGTCTCGATCGACGTGATGAGCTTTCTGGATCGAGGGATCGCGCTGGCGTTTCTCGCAGAAGCTCGTGTCGTTACAGGCGTACAGCCGCTTCCCGTCGTCGGTTTCGACCTCCGTGCGGTACGTATCGGTACTCCCACAGAGCGCACACGCCTCGGGGAAGCGCTCGCGCTGGAAGCGCTTGTCCTCGAAGGCGAGCGGTTCGACGTCGGTGTGTGGCGGAACCGCGTAGATGCGGGCCTCCCGGCCGGCGGCGAACAGAAAGAGCGTTTCGGCCTGATGGAGCTTTGGCGTATCCCAGCGCGGGATCGGCGACGGCGACATCAGGTATCGACCGTTCACCAACACCGGGTAGGCCGCGCCGATCTGGATCTCGTCCCACTCGACGACGTTCTCGTACAGCGAGACCCACATCTTCGAGTAGTTCTGGTGGGCGTGACGACGCCGGTTGCGGTCGTCGCTCCCGTCGACCTTCCGAAGCGGGTCGGTCGTCGGCACCTGTAAGACGAGGATCTGTTCGTCGGTGAGCACCTCCTCGGGGATGCGGTGGCGCGTCTGGATGATCGACGCCGCGGTCGTATCCCTCGTCGGGTCGACGTTCGCGGTCGTCTCGGCGAGTCGCCGGATGTTGGCCGCGTTGACCGACTCGTCGCTCCCCTGATCGATCACCTTGAACGTGTCGTCGGGCCCGAGCAACGAGAGCGAGACCTGAATGCCGCCGGTCCCCCAGCCTCGAGCCAGGGGCATCTCGCGGGAGGCAAAGGGAACCTGGTGGCCGGGGATCGCGATCGCCTTCAGGGTCGCCCGGCGAACCTCGCGTTTGGTGTGCTCGTCGAGGTAGGCGTAGTTGTAGCCCTCGATCCCCGCCGACTCGACCCCCTCGAGGAGGCCGTCGACGGACTCCGGGGCGACGCCGGGCGAACTAGGGGCCGGCTCCGACACGCCGCCGTCGGACTCGAGTCCCTCGCGCGTCTCGTCTTCGGCATCGGTCTCCGTGCCGGTCGTCGACTCCCCGGCCTCGGTCTCCGCGGCGGTCGACGATTCCCCGGCGTCGACTCCGTCGCCGGTTCGGAGAGTGTCGTCGTCGGATTCTCCCCGATCAGTCATCGCCGCTCACCTCCGTGGTTGCGGGCGAGTCGCCACCGTCCGCCGTCCGTTCCCGAATCGCTCGAATTCGGTCGAGCGTGCTCTGGAACGTCACGTAGTGGGGGAGTTTCAGATGTTCGATGAAGCCGAACGAGTCGACGCCGTCGACGATCTGACAGACGAACTCGGTGTCGTGGACGGGCTCGTTGCCCTCGAGTTGGGTCGACGCGTCGAGGATCGACATGCCGATCACCTTGCGCTCGTTGCGCCCGAAGACGAGGCCGTAACCGAAGGAAAACTGGGCGTCGTCTCGCTTTTCGTACTCGGGAACGACAGACTCGCACTCGGAGACCTCGACGCTCGTCACTTCGACCGGGTCGCCCGTATAGGGGTGTTCGATTTGGACGGGGAGCGAGCCGACGCGAACCTCGCCGAGGGTTGGGTGGACCGAACCGTACCCCCGCAGGGTGCTGTAGCCGAGTGCCGTAATCGCGCCCGTCTCCCCGCGGGCGAGTTCCTGTAAGATTGCCGACCGCGGGGCCGGGTAGACGAGCGGTTCGCGCGTCGTGTCGTAGTCCTCGCCGTCGTCCTCGGCGGACGGTTCCGCGAGGAGTCCTTCCTCCCGCAGGATCTCCAGTACGTTGCGCAACGATTCGGGCTCGGCCTCCTCGAGGTCCCAGTCGGCCGTCGGATCGTCCCCGCCGTCGAGATCGAAATCCAGCAACCGCTGGGTGTAATCTTTCGTCGCGCCGAGGATCTGGCCGCCAGGGACATCCTTGTACGCCGGCGAGACCCGCCTGGTGGCGAACATCTCGTCGGACGAAACGGGAACGCTGTCGTCCCAGCGCTCGAGCGTCGACCGGTAGGCGCGGAGCAGAAACGAGGCCTCGACGGTGTCACCCTGAGCCTGTTTCAGCGCGCGGGCGGCGAGTTTCGGCGCGTAGAGTCCCCCCTCGTTCATCACCTGCCCGACGAGCCGGCCGAACTGCTCGTCGATCTGGTCGATCGAGACCGGGTCGGATTCGCCTTCGGTGCGTCGTTTCTCGAAGAGCTGTTCGGCTCGCTCGATGACCTCCTCGCCGGCCTCGACGGCGACGTACCCCATCAGCGCACCTCCGTATCGACGCTACGCGGGAGTCCGACGATCGCCCGGTCGGCGGCGAGAACCACGTCGACGCCGCGCGGGAAGTCGACGGTGAGTTCCTCGAACGCCGCGAGTTCGTCCGCGGTCAGTCCGTCGACGCCGAACGTCCGTTCGCTGGGGACGCCCGGACCGGAGACGGCGACGCCCAGCCGGCTCGCGGCGGGATCCTCCCGGAGCGCGTCGACGCGGTAGACGATCGACGCGCCGTCGCTCGGCTCCTTGAGCGTCCCGCGGGACACCGCCTCGAGGTCGACGGCACCGGCTCCGTCGACGTGGACGACGTCGGCGTCGGCGACGGCCGCTCGCTCGAGGCGACCCTCGCTCGAGAGCGCGTCCGCGACGCGGTCGTCTTCGGTGTAGAGACCGACCTCGTGATCGACGAGCGTCGCGAGGACGGCGCGGTCGGCGGGCGCGGTCGGCGTCGACTGGATCGTTCCGGGCCTGGCGGTTGCATCGACGAGCGCTCGGAACGTAGCGCGCACGTCCCCGACCGGGTCGATGCCGAGGGCTCTCACAGCTCGCCCTCCATGCTCTCGAAGTCGACCGCGGTCGCGGTGCTCTCCGCCCACTGTCGCTTTCGGCGTTGCTCGCGCTCGAGTCGCGTCTCGGTCAGCGCCGAGGCGAGCCGGTCGGCTTCGGGGTGGTCGGCTTCGATCGCCGCGTCGACGATCGCGCCGGCGACCGCGGATGCCTCGGCCCGACCGGCGACCATCGCGAACCCCCGTTCGCCCGCGAGTTCGACCTCCGCCCCGGTCACGAGGGCCTCGCCGAGGTTGAAGACGTCCGCGTGGACGGGATCGCGAACCCGCTGCATCACGAGCTGTGGCTTCGGCGCCTGGCGGATCTCGACCGTCGTCTCGCCGTCGAGGACGAGTTCGGCCAGCTCGACCAGCGCGGTGCCCTCACAGGCGGCGATCAGTTCGAACCGATCCGATCTGTGTCGTGGGTCTTCCATTCAGTTGGTCGGAGCTGTCGTCGGTGCATAACCGCTTAGAGGGTAATGTCCGGACGACTGTGGAGTCTCGCCGATCGCCCGCCGGAACGAGCGGCGGTCCGGACTCGAGTGATCCGCTCGAAAGGAATCGGAACGGTCCGTAGTGGACAGTAGATCACGAGAGGACGACCGACGGCTCTCGACGACTCCCCGTCGGTGGTGATTGACGCTGGCCGCGGGGTCGTGATCGATCGCCGTACACTGTTTCGACCGCTTCTCGGTCAGCGGAGGGCGTCGGTCGGGGCCGTCCGTACTTTCCGGAGGAAACGAACGTGTCTGCCCCGACTCGAGTGGGATTCGGGCCGGATCGAGCGGTCCCGATGTGTGCGAGCCGCGCCATCGATTTCCATCACTATGTACGAGATAGCCGAACACGACGGATTCCAGTCGAAACCGCTGACCGAAGAGCCGACGATCCACCCGAGCGCGACCGTCAGGGAGAGTCGCCTCGGCGCATGGACGCAGATCGGCGAACACGTTCGCATGCGCGAATCGACGTTCGACGACTACAGCTACATCGTCAGGCAAGGCTCGGTCGCGAACGCCACGGTCGGGAAGTTCTGTTCGATCGCCTCGTTCGTCCGGTTGAACCCCGGAAATCACCCGACGGACAGGCCGACCCAACACCACCTCACCTACCGACGCCGACAGTACGACCTCGACGACGCGGACGAGGAGGCCTTTTTCGAGTGGCGACGCGACCAGCCCGTAACCGTCGAACACGACGTCTGGATCGGCCACGGGGCGACGGTGATGCCGGACGTCGAGATCGGCACCGGCGCGGTCGTCGGCGCCGGCGCGGTCGTCACGCGCGACGTCGAACCCTACTCGATGGTCGCCGGCGTCCCGGCCGAACCGATCGGTCGGCGCTTCGACCGCGAAACCGCAGACCGGATCGAAGCGACGGAGTGGTGGCACTGGTCGCGATCGGAACTCGAGGAGGCGTTCGAGGCGCTTACGGATCTCGAGACGTTCCTCGCGGAGTACGCCTGATACGGTTTGCTGTACCGATTTACCGGTGCGACTGCAGGACGGGGCGCGGTCGCACCGGAAATGACTGACAGCAGACCGTATGAGCGCCCAACGTCGTTCGTCTCATAGGAGTTATCGTAGAAGTTCAGAGTTTCTCGCTGACGATCCGAGAGACGGCGCAGAAGGCCCGGCTTCGAGACCGCCGGGAGGCTACGATAACTCCTATCAGCTAACGGTCAGCGGAAACCGCTGATCCAGTCCGGTGTGCAAGCGGACGGCGATTTCGGCGGCGGAGACCCAGTAGTGGAGACACCGCTCGAGCGTTCGGATGATGCCGACGACGGAGCCGTACACCGCCGGATCGTACGCCGTGACGAGTTCGAACAGTTCGTCTAACGTTCGGTGGACCTCCCGTTCGAGATCGTAGAGGGCGTCGACGCAGTCGAGATCCGCCTCGAAAAAGATCGTCCCGAAGTGGTCGTTGATCCGCTGGCCGTCCTCGAACACCGTCTCGATCCGGTCGCAGATGATTCCTCGCGGGAGCGTCTCGGTCGTTTCGATCGCGTTTTCGATGAAACACGCTCTGTCGCCGACGATCTCCATGTTCTGAGCGATTCTCGCGAGGTCCGCAACTACGCGATTTCCCGGCCAGTCGCTTCTGATCGTCAGCGTCTTCAGTTCCTTCAGGACGACCTCGTACCGTTCGTTCACCAGCGGCTCGAGCGTCGTCGCCGCGGGGTCGGGCGTCCCTTCGGCGAACGTCGCGCTCGCCGCATCGTACTGTCGTCTCGTCACGTCGTCGAGCTGTTCGAACAACTCGAGGAGGGCGGCGCTTCGGTCGTCGTCCGGTCCGAACGTCGTCACCGTGACGGCGTGTTCGTACATCGCGGCCCGGTCGACGACGTACCCCTTCCGAATCAGGCCGTTTCGTTTCAACTCCTGAACGATTTCGGAGATGTAGTGTTCGGACAGATCGGTCTCCTCGGCGAGTCTGCGCTTGGTCTCGGGGGCACACCGGTCGACGGCTTCGACCACGTCGCGTATCGCGCCGAAGCGAGTGTTCGCATCCCAGTCTCCGTCGTGAAAGCCCATAGCCCGGCTGATCACTCCGGCGACAAAACGTCAGGGTACGTATCCTGCAGACGAGTACGGAGAGATACGTACCGAACTGATCGGTCCGTATCCAGTTCGATCGACCGGGGGTTTTCCCATCGGGTAACGACGATTAAACAGTCCGCTATAGCGGTCATATAAGCGGTTATCGGGGTTCGCTGGGAGCGTCGCGTATGGAAACGCGCAAAGTACAGCTATCCGGCGGAACGACGTATACGGTTTCGCTTCCCAAACAGTGGGCGGACGAGCACAACATCGATTCGGGATCGGTGCTCTATCTCTATCCCGACGATCGCTCCCTGTTGCTCGAGACGGTCGACGACGGGAGCGAGAGAGCGAAAACGGCCCGGATCGACATCAGTCAACAGGACGAACAGCCGATCAGGCAGTCGATTAGAGCCGCTTATCTCGCCGGTTACGACGAGATTACCTTACTCGACCACGGCGGGGAGACGGGCAGGCGACGCCACGTGGTGACGACCGCAGTAGATCGACTCTGCGGTCTCGAGATCATCGAGGGGACCGAGAACACGATCACGCTCCGAAACCTCCTCGACAGCGACACGATCTCCGTTCGAAAGAGCACGCTACGCCTCCAGTTGATCACGCTCGCGATGTTTCGTGATGCCGTCGAGGCGATCGTCGACTCCGACGTCGAACTCGCCTCGCAGGTCAGCGACCGAACGTCGGAGGCGGACAAACACTTCGCGTTGATCGAACGCCAGTTCCGCCGGAGCCTCTCCGATCTCCAAGAGGCGGACCGGCTCGGTTGCTCCCGAGTCGAACTGTTCGGCTACTACCGGGCCGCGACTCACTTGGACCGGATCGCCGGCTGCGCGACGAGCATGGCCGAACACGTCGACCAGTTTCAGACGCCGCTTCCGGCGACGTTCTCGAGAGCGTTCCAGGAGCACGCGAGCGAGACGAAACACCTCCAGGAGCGAGCCTGTAACACCGTCTTTCGAACGTCCGAAAGCGCGGAGTCCCACGCGATTGTGCGCGATTGTACCCGCCAGCGAAAGGCGATCGATGTCGAGCGAGAGCGGCTGTTCGACCACGAGGATTCCTCGGTGGCTTCGAGTGTAAACAGTCTCTTCGACTACCTCGATCGGACGGTGAGAAACGCGCGGGCGATCGCCGAGGTCGGAGTCCGGATCACGATCGACGACGCACACTGATCGGGCGACCGGTCACACTCGAGACGCCAGCCGATCGCTCCGGAAAAGAGGATTTTCGCGCGTCGACGACCGGTACGACCAGTCCCGGTCTCCGATTCGCGATCGGGAGTGCAACGACGATCACCGACTCTGAGAGCCTTCGATCGTCGATTCCACGGTCGCGTCCGCGATCGCGAGACCGTGTTCGGTCGTCTGTCCGAGCCGCTGGACTACCGTTCCGTACAGGTAGCCCTCCGGGACGTCCCGCTTGGCCAGCCGGTCGTCGAACGTTGCGATTCGATCGCGTGCGGTCGCGGCCGCCTCGATGACTCGAGCCTGCTCTCCGTCGAAAGCGTGTTCGACGACGGAACGGGTCTGTGCGCCGATCGATTCGATCTCTGAGACGAACTCGTCGTCTACGGGACCGGATCGTTTCGTCGCCGCCGCCGCGATCTCGGTGGCGTCGTCGGCAATCCGCTCGAGTTCGTCGGCGACCCGGTACTCGCGAAACGCAGACGTCCGGTCCGTCTCGAGGTGGTTGATCTCACGAACGTCCTCCAGTCCGCGATAGACGCCTCGGCTGACGAACGCGAACAGTCTGTCGACGTCGTCGTCGCGATCGATCACTCGCCGGGCGAGGTCGGCGTCGCCGCGACAGAAGCTCTCGATCGCGTCCTCGTACATCTCGAGCGTGAGCTGGCGAATCTGTGCGAGAGTCTGGGGGAGCGATACCTCGCTGGCGTCGAGGACGTTCGTCACCGTCATCGTCTCGTCGGTAGCGGTCTGAATCGCGACGCCGACGAGGCGGCCGATCGAGCGCTCGAGCCGCCGGCGTGAGTCGGGCTCGAGGCCCTCGAGATCGGTAATCGTGATTCGATCACAGCCCTCGACGTAGGCGGCTTCGACCCGCCGCAGAACGGTTTCGTCGTCGAGACCAGCGGCGTCGACGGTGACCGGCTGGGTGCGACCCGTGACCGTCTCGGCCGCCGCGATCAGTCGATCCTCGTGGGGGTAGAGATACATCGACGCTCCGGATTCGAGGTCCTGGGCCCGCGCCCACTCTTTTGGCAACGAGACGACGAACGTCGAGTTTCCGGCGAGCTGTACCTTCCGCTCGACCGGCTCGTACTCGGCTGGGTGCTCTCCGTTGCTCATCAGTCGTTCGAACCGTCGGTGTGTTCCGCCGTCATCGGTCGGTCGACTCGTCGTCGTTTTCGATCATCAGTAGATCAGTTCGTCGTCGTTCTCGACCATATACAGCGTTCGCGCGGCGATGTTCACCGCGTGATCGCCGACCCGCTCGAGATCGCGAATCGTCAACAGCATTCGCGAAACTTCCTCGAGGAGGTCGTCGTCGACGACATCAGTTTCGACGAGGTCGCGGGCGACGATACGACTCGCACGACCACAGAGTTCGTCGATCTCGTCGTCGGTTGCGGCGACCTCGTAGGTGGCGTCGGCATCGTTCGTCGCGTACGCCCGCATCGCGTCTTCGACCAGCAACACGATTTCGGTGCCGATGTGGACGACGTCGATATCGGGGTACCGCTCGGGGTCGCCTCGTTTCGCGTACTCGGCTAAGTTGACCGCGAGGTCGGCGATCCGCTCGAGGTCGGTGATGATCTTGAACGACGAGGCGATAAACCGGAGGTCGCCTGCGACCGGCTGCTGGAGCGCAAAGAGGTCGATACACTCTCCCTCGAGGTCGAGATACAGTTCGTTTACTTCGTGATCACCCGCGATCACGCGATTCGCCAGCGCGGCGTCGGTCGTCTCGTAGGCCTCGAGTGCCCGGCGCAGGCGCTGACAGACGACGTCGCCCATCTCGAGGACGTCCTCGCGGAGTTGCTCCAGCTGTTCTTGGTACTCGATTCGCGCCATGGATCAGCCGAACTTGCCGGTGATGTAATCTTCAACGCGGTCGTCGGCCGGGTCCTCGAAGATACTCGCGGTGTCGTCGAATTCGACGAGTTCGCCGCCGGTGAGAAAGACCGCCGTCCGATCGGAGATGCGGGCGGCCTGTTGCATGTTGTGGGTGACGATGACGACCGTGTACTCCTCGACGAGTTCGTCGATCAGGTCCTCGATCTTCGACGCCGCGACGGGGTCGAGCGCCGACGTCGGCTCGTCCATCAGGATGACCTCGGGATCGGTCGCGATCGCCCGCGCGATACAGAGACGCTGTTGTTGTCCGCCCGAGAGGTCGAGCCCGCTCGAGTCGAGTTTGCCCTCCACTTCGTCCCAGAGGGCCGCGCCACGCAGGGCCTGTTCGACGGCGTCGTCGAGGTCGACGTCGTCGACCGTCCCCTGCACGCGAAGCCCGTAGGCGACGTTTTCGTAGATCGACTTGGGGAACGGGTTCGGTTTCTGGAACACCTGTCCGATCTTTCGCCGTAGTGCGACCGGATCGACGTCCTCGTCGTAGACGTTCTTCCCGTGGAAAGACAGCTCACCGTCGACGCGACAGGCGTCGATCTGGTCGTTCATCCGGTTGATCGACCGCAGGAACGTCGATTTCCCACAGCCCGACGGGCCGATCATCGCGGTCACCTTGTGCTCGGGAATCTCGATCGAGACGTCGGTAAGCGCTTGATCCTGGCCGTAGTAGACGTCGAGGCTTCTGGCCTCGAGAACGGTCTCGTCTGGCCGGTCGGCACGCGTCGTGTTCTCGGTCTGTACTTCGGTCGTGATCAGCGATTGTTCTTCTGTCGACATGTTAAATCTCCGTCTCGTACCGGTGGCGGATGTAGATCGCGATCAGGTTCATCACGAACAGAAACGAGAGCAACACCACGATCCCGGTCGCAGCGAGGTGGATGAAGTGCTGGCTCGGTTCGTTCGCCCAGTTGTAGATCTGGGTCGGCATCGCGCTGAATCGATCGAACGGCCCTCTGGGCATCCGGTTGATGAAGATCGCGCCGACCATGATCAGCGGAGCGGTTTCACCGATCGCCCGCGCGAGCGCGAGGATGGTTCCGGTCATGATGCCGGGCATCGCCGCCGGGAGCACGACGTTCCGGATCGTCTGCCACTGGGTCGCGCCAGTTGCCAGCGAGCCGTTTCTGACGCCGTCTGGGACCGCGCGCAGTGCCTCCTGTGCGGAGACGATGATGATCGGCATGACGAGCAAGCCAAGCGCGATCGCCCCGGCCAGCAGGATCGGTCCCATCCCGATTCCGTTGACGAACGCCGCCAGGCCGAGCAGTCCGTAGACGATCGAGGGGACTCCCGCGAGGTTCGCCAGATTCGCCTCGATGAGTCGCGTGATGCGATTGTCCGGCGCGTACTCCTCGAGGTAGATCGCGGAGCCGACGCCGACGAAAAACGCCAGGAATGTGACCAGGACCATCAACGTGATCGACGCGACGATCGCACCCCTGAAGCCGGACAGTTCCTCGCGTCGGGAGCCGTCTCGGGTGAAGAAGTCGACGAGGTTGATGTTGTACTCGGTCAGTCCGACGTAAAAGTCGGTGGCGACGTCGAACAACAGCAGTGCCAGCATGAGGACGCCGAACATCGACGCCGCGAAGATGAGTCCGAGGAAGATTCGATTCTTCCGGTGTTCCCACCCGAGGTCGACGTCGGCGAACAGGTCGTGATCCGTTTCGGAACTCATCGGTACTCCTCCTGGAATCGGCGTTTGAACCAGTCGTTGAGAAGATTCATACTCAGCGTCATGACGAACAACAACAGGCCGACGGCGAACAGCGACTGGTACTCGACGGTTCCGACGGCGGTCGTTCCGCGCGCCATCTTCACCATGTACGCCGTCATCGTCATGATCTCGGCGAACGGGTTGGCCGTGATCTGGGGTTGCATCCCGGCGGCGAGCGTGACCGCCATCGTCTCACCGATCGCCCGGGAGACGGCGAGAATGTACGACGCGAAGACGCCCGAAATCGATGCCGGGAGGACGATCCTCGTCGAGACGTCGAACTTCGTCGCGCCGAGGGCGTACGCACCGTTTCTGAGATCGTCCGGCACGGCCGACATGGCGTCCTCGCTGATCGAGGAGACCATCGGAATCGTCATGATGCCGACGACGAGCATTCCCGAGAGCAGGCTGTACCGGCCCATGTTGATGCCGAACAGCGTCTCGGCGATCGGTGCGACGATCACCGGGTTGATAAAGGCGATCGCGAAGTAGCCGTAGACGATCGTCGGAATCCCGGCGAGGATCTCGAGGGTCGGCTTGAGCTTCGAGCGAACGCTCTTCGAGGAGTACTCCGAGAGATAGATCGCCGTCGCCGTCCCGATCGGGATCGAGACGAACGCCGCGCCGACGGTGATCGCGAGCGTCCCGAAGACGATCGGTAATACGCCGTGACCCGGCGTCGCGTGGTCGGGCGCCCACCGCGTTCCGCTGAAGAACTCGGTGAACGTCACCGTTCGCTCGACGCTCGCTCCGAGTAGCATCTCGGTGAGTTTCGCGCCGAAGAAGTAACTCGCCGCGTTGTCGATCAACACGAAAAAAATCGCAAGCGTGGTCAGGACCGTGATTACGGCACAGCCAAAGAGGAGTCGGCGGACTCGCCGGTCGGTCGCGTTATCTGCGCCGACCGCCCCGTCGCCGCGTATCCCCGGCCCTGATCTGTCGGTTACGTCCGTACTCATTGGGTTGGGTAGCTAGTCGCGTTGCACGGTGAGGTCGTCCGGCGATGCGCCGACCTGGTCGAGCCAGTCGTCGATTTTGTCGTGGTTCTCCTCGGTAACTGCGTCGGGGGCAGCGTAGAAGCCCTCGTCACGGGCGAACTGCTGGGAATCGTTAGTGTAGAACCGAGCGAACGAACCGATGAGGTCCGTTCGGTCTTCGAGACTCGCGATGTTGACGAACGCAAACAGCGGACGCGCCAGCGGGGAGTACAGCCCTTCTTCGATGTTTTCCTGCGTCGGGAGATAGAACTCGCCATCGGCGTCGCTCTCGACGGGGACGGCTTCGATCGGCTGATCGTCCTCGATCTCTCGGAGGTATCCCAGTCCACCCCAACCGAAACCGTGCTCGTTGTCCGCGACCGCAGCCATGATCTCGTTCGTCTGGCTAGTCGCGGAGTAGTCGTCCCTAATGTTTCCTCGCTCCCCACAGATGTTCTCGGTGAAGTAGTCGAACGTCCCGGACGCGCTGTCACGGGCGTGCAGTTGCATCTCCTCGTCGGGCCACTCGTCGCGAACGTCGCTCCAGTGAGTGATTTCGTCGGTCGCTTCGAACTCCCAGATCAACTGGAGTTCGTCGAGTGTGATACTGTCGACCCAGTCGTTCGCGGAGTTCTTGACGACCGAGAGGCCGTCGAGGCCGACCTCGAGGAAGCCGTAGTTGACGTCGTTCTCACCACAGAGATCGATCTCCTCTTCGGTAATCGCTCGGCTCGCACTCTGGACGTCGGAGTTAGCGCGGCAGAACTCCTGAAAGCCCGCACCGGTGCCCTCCGGCGCGACGTCGACGAGGACGTCCGGGAACTCGTTCGAGAAGTTCTCGCCGGCCCACGAGGTGATCGGGGCGACGGTGTTGGATCCGGACGCGTCGATGGTTCCCGAGAGGCCGCTTCCCCCGTTTCCGCCACCATTTCCGCCGCCGTTTCCACCGCCGTTGCCGCCGCTTCCGCCGTCGTCACTACTACAGCCAGCGACGCCGATGATCCCCGCCGTCGCGCCGATAGCCACGAAGTTACGCCGCGATACCCCACTGAAACCGGTTCGACCGGACTGGTTGTCCGTCATCAGATAGACGACGATCGGAGACGAACAAGTAGCCTTCTAATATCTATATAGCCGATTACCACCCATCACATTGATCTATGTATCGGACAGTATTTTCCGACTACCGATCGGACTCACCACACCGAAATCAGCAGCAAGGGGCCCGGCGTCCTCGAGATCGAACACGGACCACTCGTCATCCGGATCGTCGGATCCAGCGACCGGCACAACTACGATCCGTCTCTGCAGTCGCATCGGGAATACGTACAGTAATCCGTATCAACGAACCGTTTCGCTACGAACGTACGGATGTTCACCGTAGAGGCCATATCTCTATATATTACGCTATACGTAAACATTTGCCAATATAAACATACCCTGGGACGGGTTTCCGTACCGAATTCGATAGAGATTCGGGAGAGGTAAACGGCACATTTCCAACCCACACTATAGATACAGATGGATTTATATACTGGCCATAGAAAACGCGCAGTATGGAGACCCGAAAGGTCCAGGTGACGGGTGGGTCGACGTACACCGTCTCGCTCCCGAAAACGTGGGCGACGGAAAACGACGTCAGTAGCGGAACCACCGTCGAAATCTATACGGAGGACGACACGCTGCTCGTGACGCCACAGAGCGACGAAACCCATCAGGAAGGAACGCTCGACGTCTCGAGTCTCGAGGACGAACAGCTGATCCGGGCCGTGATGACGATGTACGTCGGCGGATTCGACGTCATCACGCTCGAGGCGGGGCGGATCACGACCGACCAGCGTCGGGCGATCCGGAGTGCGATCCAGGGGTTGATCGGGGTCGAAATCGTCGAGGAGGGATCGGATCGCGTCGTCGTCCAGGACTTGCTCGACTCCTCGGAGCTGTCGATCGTCAACGCCGTCACCCGGATGCGACTCATCGCGGCGTCGATGCTCGAGGACGCGGTGACCGCGCTCGTCGAGAACGACGACGACGTCGCCCGCGACGTTACCGAACGCGACGACGACGTCGATCGGCTCTGGCTGGTCGTCTCCCGGATCTTCCGCGCGACGCTCCGTTCCCCCCGCGCGGCCGAGGAACTCGGCGTCCACCGCGAGGACTGTTTCGAGTACCACTCGAGTGCTCGCCAACTCGAGCGGATCGCCGATCACGCCGTCAAGATCGCCCAGCTTGCGCGCAAGCTCGAGGACATTCCCGAGGACGTCGCCGACGCGCTGCTCGCCCTCCACGCGGACGTCGCGACCGTCGTCGAGAAGTCGATGGACGCGCTGTTCGCCAACGACGCCGAACGAGCGACCGACCTCGGACACGACGCCCTCGAGTCCGTCCTCGAGATCGACGAACACACCAGACGTATCGACGATCTGTTGCGTAATCTCGATCCGGTTCAGGCGCAGTCGCTCGGGCTCGTCCTCGATTCACTCTCCCGGAGCGCCGACTACGGCGGCAACGTGGCCGAAACGGCGCTGCAAAGGGCCGCGCCCCGTCCGTAGGCTCGCTCACTCGACGTCAATCACGGTCGGTCCACCCCGGTAATCTCGAACCGCGCGCCGCCATCTCCTCCCTCGAGTACGGCGACAGTCCACCCGTGGCCGGTGGCGATCTCCTCGACGATCCGCAATCCCAGCCCGATGCCCTCCTCGCTCGTCGTGTACCCACGTTCGAACACGCGATCGCGCTCGGCAGGCGCGATTCCGGGGCCGTCGTCCTCGAGGAAGAACCCGTCGCCAAGCGGGCCGACGGTGACGGTGACCGCCGGACCGTCTCCCTGTCCGTCGGAGTCGACGCCGTGTTCGAGGCTGTTTCGAAAGAGGTTCTCGAACAGCTGTCGACTTCGGCCCGGATCCGCGAGAAACTGCTCGTCGTCGACGACCTCGAGCGAGCCATCGCCGGAATCGACGGTCTGCCACGAGTCGACCGCGAGTTCCGATAGCGAGACCGGTTCGAGCGAACCGACCACACTCCCGGCACGCGCCAGGGCGAGCGTTTCGTCGATCAGCCGCTCGATCTGTTCGTGAGCCGCCTCGATATCGTCGAGAAACGGACTCGAACAGTCTTCGCGGACGAGTTCTCCGTACCCCATCGCCGCGGTTAGCGGATTCCGAAGGTCGTGCGAGAGGACGCTCGCGAACTCCTCTAACCGATCGCGTTCGCGCTCGAGGCGGTCGTACGCCGTCCGTCGGTCGGTAATATCGTTCTGGAAGCCAACGAAGTGAGTGACCGTTCCATCTGCGTCGCGGATGGGGGCGATCGTCACTTCGTTGTGGAACGTGGTCCCGTCTTTGCGGTAGTTCGTGAGTTCGACCGTCACTGGCTCTTCTGCGTCGACGGCTTCGCGCATCGCGTCGACCGGCTCCGGATTCGTCCCCTCGCCCTGGAGAAACCGACAGTTCCGTCCGAGGACCTCCTCGTGAGGATAGCCGGTGAGGCGCTCGAACGCCGCGTTGGCATAGACGATTGGGTTGTCCTCGAGAGAGGGGTCGGTAATGGTCATCCCGACCGGAGCAGCGTCGAACGCGGCGTCTTTGAGTTCGACCTCTCGTTCCCACGTCACCGCCGTGCTCGCGTCGTGGACGTCGACGACGAGTGCCCCAACGGCGCCGTCGATCGTCACCGGCTGAGCGACCGCTTCGACGAAGACGTGCTCGGTTACGAGTGACTCGGTCGTTTCCTCACCGGTGACCGGTTCGCCACTCTCCGAAGAGTACTCGAAGGAGATGGTCGTCCGGCGACCCGCTGTCGCTCGCTCGAGCCACTCCGCGAGATCGGGTGCGGCCGCTTCGAATGCCCGCGGCCACGGAAGCTCCCAGTAGCGGTGGCCGACGAGATCGTCCGTTTCGACCCCGACGAACGTACTCAGTCGCCGGTTCGCTCGTCTGACGGTTCCGTCCGGGTCGAGCACGGCGATCAGTCGATCGGGGTCGTCGAACGTCGTCTCGAACAGTGCGCGGGATCGCTCGAGTGTCCGCCGCCTGCGATTGCTCTCGACGGCGTTGCGGACGTGATTCGCCAGGACGTCGTACTGGTGTTTGCCCGTCTCCTTCCGAAGGTAGTCTGTGACACCGGCAGAGATCGCCTCGCTCGCGATCTCTTCGGATCCCTTGCCGGTAAAGAGGATGAACGGAATCTCGCCGAAGGAGTCGCGAACCATGTTGAGGAACTCGAGGCCGTTCATCTCCGGCATGTCGTAGTCGCTGACGACGCAGTCGAATCGGTCGGTCTCGAGTCGCTCGAGTGCGTCGGCAGTCTGGTGTTCGATTCGAACGTCGAACTCGTGGTGGCGACGCTCGAGATACGCCTGCGTTAGTCTCGCGGAAGATGGGTCGTCGTCGACACAGAGAACGTCGACGTTCTCGAGCGGATCGACACACGATCGACCGCCGGTCGACGGAGCCATACGGAACGTACAGCGCTGACCCCATTAGAAGGTAACCCCGTTCGTCGACGCTGAGGCGTCGTGGCTCTCGTTTCTCACCGGCGAAGTCTCCCGTCGCTCACCGGAGAAGCCGTCTCGAGAACGGCGGCTCGGGAAAATCCCTCGTCACACGGGGCTCGGTGGGGGTAACTCCTCGTCACTGCCGCCACCTCGAGATACCGCGCCGAGGGGTTTCGATCTGTCGTTTCGATCCCCCGACCCGATTCGCCGCGTCGCCAGCGTCGTCTCACCGGCTGGCAGCGTCGCCCGTGCCCGCTCTCCAATCCTCGAGGCCGCGCAACTCCGCCGTGACTTCGCTTACCGCTGCGGGCTCGAGTCGCCCCCGTTCGGTGACGATCTCGCTCACGCAGCCTGGCGGCGTCACGTCGAACGTCGGGTTGAGGACGTCGACGGGCGCGTCACCGTCGTACACCGCCGTCCGATCGCCCGACTCGAGGTTGACCTCCTCGCGGGTCGAGACTTTGTCGCTCGCGGCGACGACGGTCACGGGAACGCCTTCGCGTGTGGCGGCGGTCGCGAGCGCTCGCGTCCCAGTCTTGTTCACGACCGAACCGTCGGGCAGGATCGTATCCGCGCCGACGACGACGCGATCGATCGACTCGGTGGCGAGGACGGACGCGGCGGCCGCGTCGGCGTGGACCGTCACCGAACAGTCGACCGCCGTATCGGCCGCCAGCGTCTCGGCGACGGCGACGCCCTCGCGTGCCGGCCGCGATTCCGCGACGAACACCCGTGTGGGTGACCCCGCACGGAGGGCCTCGAGCACCGTTCCCGAGCGCGAAAGCGTCGCGACCCGTCCCTCGATGTGTTCGCCCGCGGTCGCCGCGGCGTCCGCGTCCGCCGCGATCGCGCGGTCGATCGCCCCACGCGTCGTCTCGAGAACCGCCGTTGCGTCCCGTCGACTCGAGCCGTCGGTTCCGTCGTCGGAGCCGTCGGAATTGCTCCCAGCGGCGTCGGTTGCGTCGATCCCCGCCGCGGTCGCCATCGCGCGGTTCACCCTGTTTCGAAGGACCGCCATCGCGGGACGGGCCTCGAGCAGTCTGGTCGCCAGTTCGGCGAGTTCGTCCCACTCCTCGTCCGGTTCCGTGCCGAACGCCTCCCGCTCGGCGACGAGCAATCCCGCCCGATCGCGAAGTACCTCGAGTGCGCGGATCGAGAGGAACGCAGCCCCGTGGTCGTCGTCGGCGGCGATCGATCGAACCGTCGGTGCGACGCGCTCGTAGGCCGTCCAGAGCTTCGGCACCGTCTCGAGGTCGTGGCCAGAGTCTCCGGCGGTGGCACGTACAGTGGCTTCGGAGTCCGCTGCGGTGGCACGCACACCGGCTTCGGCGTCGCCCGCGACGATCTCGGTCGGATCGGTCCACGCGAACTCGTCGTGTTCCTCGCCGAGTTCGATCTCTCGGGAGTCTGCCGTCAGATCGAACAGATACGGGTGGACGACCCACTCTCGGCTCGGCTCGAGGTCGTCGTCGGTGAATCGAATCGGTCGCCCGGACCGAACGAGAGAGACCCCGTCGTCGGAGAGACCGGTCTCCTCGCGAATCTCGACGCGGACCTGCCCGTCGGGGCTCCCTTCGGCGAAACCGGAGACGCCACTCCACTGGCCCGCGTAGGTGCCGACGACGTCGCTTCGGCACAACAACAACACCTCGCCACGGTCCCGGAGGAACGCGGTGACGACGTGACTTTTAGCTTCATCGTCGTCCTCACCGGCCCTGTCGGTGCGTTCGCCGTCTTCGTCCCTCCTGGCACGCGTCGGATCGCGCTCGCTCATACGTCGATCGACGGCGGCCGCCGGGGAATCGCTTTCGGGAGTCGACGTCGTATCCCCGCGTATGACGCAAGTAGCGATCCTCGGAGACACGCACGTGCCGTCTCGAGCGACCGGGCTCCCCGACTGGGTGGCCGAGGAGGTTCGAACGGCCGGTCGGACGATCCACACCGGCGATTTCGACTCGCGGGAGGCGTACGACCGGATCGCTACGCTCGCGGATGGAAACCTAACCTGTGTGCGTGGAAACATGGATCCCTCGACGCTCGAGTTACCGCGAACCGACACGCTCGTCCTCGAGGACGTCACCGTCGTCGTCACTCACGGAACGGGATCGCCGGGCGGCTGGCACCGGCGGGTGGTCGAAATCGCGTACGACGAGGTCGATACGGGCGAAAACGCCGTCGTCGTCGCGGGCCACACCCACGAGGTCGTCGACACGGCTCGGGACGGGATCCGGGTTCTCAACCCGGGTAGTGCGACCGCGGCCAGCCCTGCCACACACGAGACGATGCTCGTCGCTCATATCGAGGACGGCCACGTCACGGTCGATACGCTGACGCGCTGACTCCGCCGCCACCTGGGGCAGGCGAGGGAGGTTCTGCCGCCTTCACGCCGACGCCGTCTGCTCGGCCGAGACACACTCGATCACGCTGGATCCGTCCTCGAGATGGCCCGATCGGCAATATCGTAGACCGTCCGGGATTCCGTGAGTTATACTCGAGTGGGGTGCGAGTGGGGCCGTATGAACGCCGCGCGACGACAACGGAATCGACGACCACCGAGGCACCCCTTCCCCCGGCGATCCGGCGGACGGGGGCCGACACTGCGGATTCGATCACCATGACCGACTCGAGTTCCCACGAACCGAACGACGGCGAACCGAGCCGGGAGGATCGAGCGCTTCCGGTGTCGAGTGCGAACGGCGCTACGCGCATCGGCGTCGACGTCGGCGGCACGTTCACCGACGTCGCGCTCTCGGTCGACGACCGTCTCGTCACCGCGAAGGTCCCGACGACTGACGACCAACACGTCGGCGTTCTCGAGGGAGTCGAGAAGGCTTGTGACGAGGCGGGGATCGATCCGGCCGAGATCGAGGAGTTCGCCCACGCGATGACCGTCTCGGTCAACGCCCTCCTCGAGCGCGGCGGCGCGGAGACCGCCCTCGTCACGACGGCGGGCTTCCGGGACGTCCTCGAGATCGGTCGCCAGGACCGGCCGAGCCTGTATGACCTCGAGGCGGAGAAACCGGAGCCGCTCGTCCCGCGCGAACGACGGTTCGAAATCGACGAGCGGACAACGGTCAACGGCGTCGAACGGGCGGTTAACGACGCCGAGGTGTGGGTGCTCGCGGAGACGCTTCGCACACAGGACGTCGAGGCCGTCGCGGTCTGTCTGCTCCACGCCTACGCGGACCCGTCGAACGAGCAGGCGGTCGCCGAGATCCTCCGCGAGCACCTCGAGGTGCCGGTTTCGACCTCCCACGAGGTGCTCGCCGAGTTCCGGGAGTACGAGCGGACGTCGACGACGGCGGTCGACGCCTACGTCCGGCCGGCGATCGACCGCTACGTCGGTCGACTGGTCGAGGAGGCAGACGAGGCAGGGCTCCCGGCGCCGTGGATCATGCAGGCAAACGGCGGCATCGCCGACCCGGAGACGGTCCGCGAGCGCGCAGTCACGACGACGCTGTCGGGTCCGGCGGCGGGCGTCGTCGGCGCGGCCGCAACGGTCGACGAACCCGACGTCGAGGGGCTGGTCACGTTCGACATGGGCGGCACCTCGAGCGACGTGAGCCTCGTCCGAGACGGCCGAGCCGAACGGACGACCGAGGCGGCGATCGACGGCCTCCCGATCAGAACGCCGATGGTCGACGTCAACACCGTCGGCGCGGGCGGCGGCTCGATCGCCTGGGTCGACGACGGCGGCGCGTTACGCGTCGGACCGCGATCGGCGGGTGCCGATCCGGGACCGGCCTGCTACGGCCGCGGCGGGACCGATCCCACCGTCACCGATGCGAACGTCGTGCTGGGCTACATCGGCCCCGAGACCGCACTCGGCGGCGAGATGACCCTCGGGGTCGAGGCCGCCCACGAGGCTCTCGAACGGCTGGCCGACGAGGCCGGCCTCGAGAGCGCGCTCGAGGCGGCCCACGGTGTCTACCGCGTGGCGAACGCGACGATGACCCGGACGATCCGCTCGGTGACCGTCGAGCGCGGCCACGACCCTCGCGAGTTCGCACTCGTCGCCTTCGGCGGCGCGGGGCCGATGCACGCCGCGGCGCTGGCCGACGCCCTCGAGATCGATCGGGTCGTCGTCCCGCGGCCGAGCGGCGTCCTCTCGGCGTTTGGCTTACTCGCCGCCGACGAGAGCTACGACGCCGCGCGAACGGTCGGCGTCACGCTCTCCGACGCGGAGCCGACGGAACTCGAGGACACCTACGACGACCTCGTGGCGGACGTACTCGCAGACGTCTCCGATCCCGATCGGGCGACCGTCGAGCGGGCGGCCGACTGTCGGTACGCCGGACAGAGTTTCGAACTGACCGTCCCCGTCGGCAACGGCTTCGACCCCGCGGCGGTCGAGCGGCGGTTCCACGAGGCCCACGACCGGGCCCACGGCTACACGGCGGACGAACCCATCGAAGTGGTGACGCTGCGCACGACGGCGAGCGTTCCCGGAGCCGACCCCGACGTCGACCACGACGGCGACGGCGGCGCGCTCGTCGGCACCCGCCAGGTTCACTTCTCGGAGACCGGCGGCTGGGGGACGACCGTTTACGATCGCGACCGCCTCGAAGCGGGGACGACGCTGTCGGGGCCGGCGATCTTAGAACAGGCGGGAAGTACGACGGTCGTCCCACCGCAGTGGCGGGGGGAGGTCGACACCGACGGAACGCTCGTTATGGCTCGATCCGGGGGTGAGAAACGATGACGAACTCGAACGCGCCCGACTCCGTCGATGGGGGCTCGGATGTGGCCGACTCGAGCGGGGAGACGGCACCCGAAATCGACCCCGTGACGCTCGAGGTGCTTCGCAACCAGCTCGAGGGAGTCGCCGAGGAGATGGGTCGGACGCTGATCCGGAGCGCGTACTCGCCGAACATCAAGGAGCGCCGGGACTGCTCGACGGCGCTGTTCGACGCCGGAGGACGGATGATCGCCCAGGCCGAGCACATCCCGGTTCACCTGGGGGCGATGCCCGCCGCCGTCGACGCCGTCCGCGAGCGCGATCCACGTCCGGGCGACGTCTTCGTGCTCAACGATCCGTTCACCGGCGGCACGCACCTGCCGGACGTGACGATGGTCTCGCCGCTGGCTCCGCCGGACGGTCTCGACGAGTCGGGCGGTGGCGAGAACGGTGAAACCGATTCCGACGAACCAGAAATCGTCGGATACGCCGTCTCCCGCGCCCACCACGCGGACGTCGGCGGGGCGACGCCGGGGAGCATGCCCGCGAACTCCCGGGAGATCTACCAGGAGGGGCTGCGGCTCCCGCCGACCCGCCTCGTCGCGGACGGCGACGTTCGCGAGGACGTGCGGTCGCTGTTGCTCGCGAACGTCCGGAATCCGCGGGAGCGGCGGGCGGACCTCCGGGCACAGCTCGCGGCGAACGAGCGCGCCGAGAACAGGCTCGTCGCGCTGTTCGACGAGCACGGCCGCGAGACCGCCCGGGCGGGATTCGACGCCGTTATCGACTACTCGCGCGAGCGGATCGAACGCGAGATCGAGGCGTTGCCGGACGGCACCTACGAGGCGACCGACGTCCTCGAGGGCGACGGCGTCACCGACGAGGATATCGCGATCGAAGTAGCGGTGACGATCGACGGGGCATCGATCGACGTCGACTTCGAGGGGACGGCCGCCCAACTCGAGGGGAACCTGAACGCACCACTCGCGGTGGCAACGAGCGCAGTCTACTTCGTCGTCCGGTGTCTCACCGATCCCGAGATCCCGCCGAACCAGGGCTGTTACGAGCCGGTGAGCGTCCGCGTGCCGGAGGGGTCGCTGCTCGACCCCCGGCCACCGGCGGCCGTCGTCGGTGGGAACGTCGAGACCAGCCAGCGGGTGACCGACGTCGTCTTCGCCGCGCTCGCACGAGCCGCGCCGGATCGCGTGCCCGCCCAGGGCCAGGGGACGATGAACAACCTGACGATCGGCGGCCGAGACGGCTCGTTTACCTACTACGAGACGATCGGCGGCGGCTTCGGCGCACGCCCCGACCGCGACGGGATGGACGGCGTCCAGGTCGGCATGACGAACACGCTCAACACGCCGGTCGAGGCGCTCGAGGCGGAGTACCCGCTCCGCGTCGAACGCTACGCGCTCCGTCCGGACAGCGGCGGTCGCGGCCGGTTCGACGGCGGCGACGGCCTCGAGCGATCGGTTACCGTCGAGACGGACGCGACCGTCTCCCTGCTCACGGAGCGGCGTCGACACCGTCCGCGAGGCGTTGGCGGCGGCGAGGACGGCGAACCCGGCGAGAATCTAATCGACGACGCGCAGGCCCCGGCGAAGACGACCGTCGACGTCGAGGCGGGGACGACCGTTACGGTCCGAACGCCGGGCGGGGGCGGCCACGGGGATCCGGACGACCGCGAGGAGTAACTACCCGTGTACGAACGCGCACAGTCGCATAGCTATTTCGTGCTCGCGCCAGACGTTTCAGCCATGAGCCAGCCGCCGACCCGCCGGACCCTCCTCGCGGCCGCCGGGACGTCGCTCGTCCTCGCGGGCTGTCTCGAGGACCAGACTGGCACCGACGACACGGGAGACGAGGGAGCGTCCGGCGGCGATTCGGAAGAGACGGAAAACTGGCGGGAGACGACGCTCGAGGACGTGACGACCGGCGAGTCGTTCACGGTCGCAAACGCCGACCGCCCGGTCGTACTCCATACGTTCGCGCCGTTCTGTCCGACCTGCAACAGCCAGCAAGAGGAGATCGCAGAGAGCCATGCGGCGGTCGGCGACGAGGTCCGGTTCGTCGACCTCGTGATCGACGGCAACGACGACCCCGACGACGTCAGGGCCCACGCCGAAGAGAACGGCTACGAGTGGGCGTTCGGGGCCGCACCGGAGCCGTTCACCGGAGCGCTGGTCGACGAGTTCGGACAGGAAATCTCGGTCCACGCACAATCGCCATTGGTCGTCGTCTGTCCCGACGGGACGACCACCACAGTCGAGAAGATCGCACGGGCGAGCAAGATCGAGACCGCGATCGACGACGCCTGCAGGTGAGGCTGTTACTCGCGGCGACAGCCAGCGTTCGCCTGCCATTTCAGTTTCTCCTATCCATCATACGACCAGCCGCGGGTCGACGTCGACGACCACAAGCCGAGTGGCGCTCCATGCGGCTTCACATTTGAACCCTGGGTCGGACGTTTAAGTACGAAACCGAGGCCAGAGCGGGTATGCGTTCACCGCTTACCCGGACGGAACCACCGTCCGAACGCACGACGGATCGATTACAATCGCTCGAGTCCGACGACCGGGCAATCGAGGGACTACCGATCAGACTCGTCATCGCGCTCGTCGTCGGTATCGCTGCTCTCTCAGTGATGATGAACATGCTCGGCGGCGTCGGCGAGTTCGGCGACACTGAAGTAACGATCGAGTGGGAAGACGACCACGTCGTCCAGACGGGCGATCTGGCGGAATCCCTCAGCTTCTCCGTCGTCGACGAGGAGGGGAACGAACTCGAGGAGTTTACCGTCATCCTTACCGCCGGCTCTGCACAACTCGACGATCCGGTTCACGTCTCCGATACCAACACGATCACCGTTCCCGACGATGCCGATCTACGTCGGGACCAGGACACGGGGACGCTCGAAGTCGAAATCGTTCCACCGAGTAACAGCAACTACGTCGACGAGCGATCGAATCCCGAGATCGTTCTGATCGACGGCTAGCCACTCGGATCTATGTTCGAGGTTACGACGGAGATTATCGTCGGCGTCTCGTTCGGGTTCGTCGTCGGCATCGGCCCCGCGATCACCGTCGGTGCACTCGGGACAATCGGCGAATACCTGAGTCGAGAGTTCTCGGGTCGACAGAGCATCGCAGTTGCGCTTCCGCTTGCGGCTGGAAACGCGTACGCAGTCGGCTTGATCGCCCCTCCGGCCACCGCAATTCGAGGACACACACCACGGCTCGCCGCCGCATCGATCGTGGTTGTGACGCTCGCACTGTACGCGAACGGTCACGGGAGTCGAATCGGTTCCGAGTTGCCGATCGGGACGGCTGGCCGACTCGTCCGCGGTCGATCGCTATCGGGCGACGCGACCGAGGCGATCGATGCGAGCGGGCAGGTCTCGATCCAGTCGACGGGTGGCGTCCGTGATCTCGAGGGGTATCCACCGTTACCCCCGAATCTGCGGCGATCGCTCGAGGACGAGGTCTGGCGGCTTCCCGCGGACCTTCCGCGTTCGGAACTCGAACGTCGACTCGAGACGCGTCTTCGAACGAGCTACGATCTGTCGGCCGTTTCGGTTTCGGTCGACGGCCGAGCGCGGGCGACGATCGCCGCCGCACCGCCGACATCCGTCGCCGGGTCGCGGATACCGGAGGGGTGGCGTGCGATCACTATCGAGGCCCTGATCCCGACGGGGTTGTACGCGGACGAAACGGTCGTCCTCTCCACCGACGCCACCGACGTAGAGGGGATCGTTCTCGAAACGCATGCCTCGATCGACGCCGGTCCGAGCGAGCGAGACGCTGGTGAGGTGTCGTCGACAGCGGCCGATCACCCCACAGGCGGCTCGGAAGGCGGCCGAAGACGACTGACGGTCGCGATTCCCGCGACGGACGCCGAACCGGTGTTGGGAGCGAACCGAATTCACGTAACCGTCCCTCCCGACGAAACGACGCCCACAGTCGAGGCGTTCGTCCGCCTCGGCCGAGCGGGACATCACGTGTACCGATGCCAGGTCGGGAACGTCGTGGCCTCGATCGATTCGGAGACAGTCGACGAAGACGACATCACGCCGCTCGTTGCGGAGTCCGACGTCGCAAACGGTGGGCCCGACACACGCCACCGATGGATCGTCGATCCGGATCTGGACCGCCTCGAGGATCGAGCCGACGTGTTCGTCGTCGCCGATTCGACCACCATCCACCGACTCGCCGGACGTTCACGACGAGAATCGGACGGACCAGCGGGGGTTCGAGTGTCGAAAGAACCCGCGGTGAAACGATGACGGCGATAGCACAGGCAATACTCACGGAGTGGACCGAAACCGCGGTCGTCAACGTGTTCGGGTTCGGACTGCTCACCGGCGTCGTCACGCTCGTCGTCGCGTTCGCGTACCGCCGATACAGTACACGGTCGATACCGGCTGGCGCTGCCGTACTCGTCGGTCTAGCCGTCGTCGGCCTCTGGATAAACGTCGTCAGCGTCCGCCAGTCGACGATCATCGACGAGACGCCGGTGTTCCACCACGCGACTGCAACCTACTTCCTCGCCGCGTTCGCGGTCGGATCGGTCGCCGCCGCGGGTGGGCGACGGATCGGCGATGCCGTCGCGCGTGAGAGCGCGAACATCGATCGAATCGACGACCGAACCGCAGCTGCGTCGGTCATCCGGCGCGGACGACTCTCGGTCGAGTATCGACTGCCGGAGGAGTTCACAGATCTGCCCGGCTCTCCTCCCGTCGAGAACTCGGTCAAACGCGAACTCGCAGGGGAATCAGTGCTGGTTCCCTGTGATATCCCCGCCGACAGCCGTGTATCCCGACTCGAGAACCGCCTCGAGCGAGATTTCGGCATCGGACACGTCGCCGTCGATCTCACGTCGGACGGAGCGATTTCCCGGGTTCGCCTCGGTCGGAAACGGGTCGGAATCGGGTCGACGATAGCGCCAAACGCGGTCGCTCTCGCAGTTCGTGGTGTAGCTCAGTCGAGTGGGTCGACCGGAGAGCGAGTCGAGATCTGGACCGACGACGAGTGTACGAGTCGACTGGTGGCGACCGGAACACTCCGGGCAACGTCGGGAGACGTCGCGACGATCGTAACCGACGCCGAACGTGCCGAGGAGATACGCAGTCACGAGCGGTATCGGATCGTCACACGCCCCGCGTCGTCGTCCGACATCTACGAGCTCCTGTCGACCATTCGAGCGCTCGATCACACGGTCGCCAGGCTGACAGTCTCCAGAGACGGCCCTCTCGAGGGAGAGTTCGTCGGCTGGCTGTCCGGGACCGTGGTGGGTCTCGTCCGGAACGACGAGACGATCCCGTTTCCGGCCGAGCAGGTACCCCTTGAGGCCGACGACGACGTGTATATCCTCGGAACGGCTACTGACTTCGATCGTCTCCCGGTAGCGTGATCTACCGATTCGTCTCGAGATACTGTCGCTCCCAGTCGCGGCGGTTTTCGATCGATCGTTGGCCGCGGTCACTGATCGCGTAGTAGTTCGTTCGTCGATCCAGTTGTCCCTTCTCGACGTACTCCTTGTTGACGAGCGTATCGAGATTCGGGTAGAGCCGACCGTGGTTGACGTCGGTGCTGTAGTACCGTTCGACCTCCCCTTTGATGTCCTGACCGGATGGCCGATCCGCTCCCGCGATGACGTAGAGGAGATCCCGTTGGAAACCGGTCAGTTCATCCATGTTTCTCCCATATGATCACACCACGAGAGTGACTATTTGTTATCGAGCACGTATTTCTCCCGGCGATCCAGTTTCGGCGAAGCTACTCGTCGTACGATGTCACTGTACAGAACAGCAGGTCGCTACTCCGGGTCGGCACTGCTCTCGCATTGGCCGTCGAAGAATGAATGGTCGTAGAGTAAAACCCGTTACCGAACGTGAGGTGCCGTATTACAGGCGGGTGACGTTGGTGGCGCGGGGGCCCTTGGGGGCCTGTTCGATGTCGAATTCGATATCTGTGCCTTCTTCGAGGTCCGGGCCGCCAACGTCTTCCATGTGGAAGAACACGTCGTCGTCCGCGTCGTCCGTCGAAATGAAACCGTAACCGCCTGTGTCGTTGAAGAAATCAACGTTTCCTTTCGCCATTGCAATTGTACGAATCCACGCGACACATATAACAGTTTGGTTATACAATCGCTTTCGTTCTGGCCATAATTCCGGGTGAAAATTGCGCTAGAGCAGTTCGAACCCTTTTTTCAGTCGAGTACGAACTCCACTACCCACCAATAATACGGAAATTTCTCCGTAGAGAGTTCGTAACAGTGTGGATAAGCGGTATCGAACACTCACGGACAGAACCGACCAAACGTTCAGAATGGGGTCGAGTACCGAGTGGGAGATGAGTGAAGCGAGCGATCGAGCGAGGAGATATTCTTCGAGTGATCCTCGAGGACGTTTGAAATAGTATCGCTTACGTAGGTCCAGCAAAATCAGTCGGTATGACCGATCGTCACGGAGCGCCGACGGTGGCTCAGGTCACGTTGATCGGCCTGTTCGTCGCATCGCTCGTCACCGCGCAGTTGACTGCCTCGAAAGTACTCGCGTTCGATCTTCCGTTCGCGTTACCGGTTACCGGTGCAGAACTGGTCCTCCCTGGCGCGGCGCTCGCGTACGCGCTTACGTTCCTCGCGAGTGACTGTTACACCGAACTGTACGGCAAACGTGCGGCACAGATCGTCGTCAACGTCGCGTTCGTGCTCAACTTCGTCGTGCTCGCGCTCGTCTGGTCGACGATCGCCGCGCCCGCGGCCGAAGCGAGCGTCGATCCCGACGCCTTCGCGACGGCCCTCGGCGCGTCGACGAACGTCGTCCTCGGCAGTTTGCTCGCCTATCTCGTCAGTCAGAACTGGGACGTCTGGCTCTTCCATCGCATCCGCGATCGGACAGGGTCGGATTACCTCTGGCTGCGCAACGTCGTCTCGACGGGGACGAGCCAGGCGATCGACACCGTGATCTTCGTCTCGATCGCGTTCGCTATCGCGCCCGCTGTTCTCGGCGTCGGCGTCGTCTTACCCCTCGAGGCGATCCTCGCGCTGATCGTCGGCCAGTACCTGCTCAAGCTCGCGATCGCCGTCCTCGATACACCGGTGGTGTACGCCGTCGTCACGCTCGTTCGTAGCCGAACCGACGCCGAGGGACGAGCGGCGACGGCGTAGTCTCGAGTCGAGAGAGGCGTTCCCCCGTTCGCCAAGAGACGGGATTTTGTGGCTTCGTTTCCTTCCTCCGCCATGGACGAACGCGTTCGCGAACACGCGGAGATACTGGTCGACTGGAGCGCTCGAGTCGAAGCGGGCGACAACGTCGTGCTCTCGGTCGGCCCCGACGCTCACGACCTCGCCGTCGCAGTCGCACGGTGTCTGGGAGAACGCGGGGCGAACCTGCTCGCGACCTATTCTTCGGGCGAGCTCACGCGGGCGTATTTGCGGGCGTACGATGGAGACTCAGCCGTCTCGGAAGACGAACACGATGATCGCTCGAGTGTCGCGTTCGACGACGATCCGGCTCACGAACTCGCCTTGCTCGAGGAGACGGACGTCTTCCTCTCGCTCGGCGGCGGCCGAAACACGAGTGCAACGGCGGACGTGCCGGCCGAGACGCGACAGGCCTACAGTAGTTCCCGGACGGGGATTCGCGAGCGTCGGCTCGGGACGCGATGGGTGTCGACCGTTCACCCGACGCGGTCGCTCGCCCAGCAGGCGGGGATGGCCTACGAGGAGTATCGCGAGTTCGCCTACGACGCGATACTTCGCGACTGGGAGTCACTGGCCGACGAGATGGCCCGGATGAAAGAACTGCTCGACGACGCGTCGACGGTTCGACTCGTCGCGGGCGACACCGACCTCACGATGCGGATCGACGGCCGGACGGCAGTCAACAGTGCGGCTTCGGTCGCGTACGATTCACACAACCTCCCCAGCGGCGAGGTGTTTACCGCACCGTACGCCACGGAGGGCGAGGTCACCTTCGACGTCCCGATGACGGTTCGCGGGGAGTCGGTCCGAAACGTCCGCCTCGTCTTCGAGAACGGCGAGGTCGTCGACCACGACGCCGACGAGGGGGCGGACGTGATCGCCGAGGTGCTTGGAACCGACGAGGGAGCGCGTCGGCTCGGCGAACTCGGCGTCGGAATGAACCGCGGGATCGACCGCTATACGGACAACATCCTCTTCGACGAGAAGATGGGCGAGACGATCCACCTCGCGCTCGGGCGGGCCTACGACGCCTGCCTGGCCGACGGCGAGTCGGGCACCGACTCCGCGGTCCATGTCGATCTGATCGCCGACGTCAGCGAGAACGCCCGCCTCGAGGTCGACGGCGACATCGTCCAGCGGAACGGGCGGTTCCGATGGGAGGACGAATTCGAGGAGTAAGCACCACCTCCCGTCCGGAATGCGGTCCCGAAGGAATCGAACCGACTGCATAATTATACGTGTCTCCACACTCGAAACGAGTACCGCCCTGACCGGTGGCGGCCAGTAACCGGTCGAAGGGCGCTTTCTCGCGCCCCGTTCCCCGTTTCCACAGTGTCTGCCCGCCCCGCCGGAGGCGGTACGTATCCGGCCTCACTTTCAGATTTTTTGGCGACCGTGACCCTCACCAGCCTCGAGTCCGTACGTCGGGTATGCGAGATCAGTTGCGGGCCGGCGCTGCGATCTACAACGACGGCTACTACCACGCCGCTCATGACGCCTGGGAGGATCACTGGCTCGAACTCGAGGCGGGAACCGACGACGAGCAGTTGCTCCACGGGTTGATCCAGGCCACCGCGGCGGTCTACCACGCTCAGGACCGAAACTGGGACGGTACGACCGGGTTGGCCGACAGCGCACTCGCGTATCTCGAAGGGCTCTCATCGACATACCGTGACGTTCGTCTCGTTCCGATCCGGACGTATCTCGCGACGCTCGCCACCGATCCGGAGGTCGTCGAACGTCGTCCGCCGATCCGAATCGAACACGACGAGACAACGCCGACTCGGGCGACTCTCGGGTTCGAAGCGACCGCGATCGCGGCCAGCACCCTCGCCGACGCGCTTGGCTTCGAGGAGGAGTCGATCGAACGGGCCCACGCATACGCCGAGCGGGATCTCGCGGCCGGCGAGGACGACAGCCGGTTCATCACGCTGTTGTTCGACTTCGTCCGCGAGGACGACCATCGTGGGATCGTCTTCCAGCGCTTGACGGATCACGTCGACCGGCGGCGCACTCGAGAGGAGGACGTCGACGGCCTGTTCTGATCGCGGCGTTCGGCGCCAGTCAGTCGTATTGGGTGCCGATCAGTCGTGTTCGGCGGAGTTGTCCTGTGGTTCGTAGCCGAGGACCTCTCGAGCACGGTCGATCGAGTAGTACTTGCGGTCGTTGTCCGAGATGCCGTAGACGATCTCGTAGCCGTAGTCGGCGCGGATACAGCGATCGAACAGGTGCGCACAGTCGTGATAGGAGAGCCACATCGCTTGCCCGCGCTCGTAGTCGATCGGTGGGTGTCCCTCCGTGAGATTGCCGATACGGACGCAGGCGACCGAGAGACCGTACTCGTCGTGGTAGTACCGTCCCAGCGACTCGCCGGCGGCCTTCGAGACGCCGTAGAGGTTGCCCGGCCGCGGCAGTTCGGTGCCGTCGAGCAGGTAGTCGTCGTCCGCGCGGTACATCTCCGGCGTGCGCTCGTCGGTCTCGTAGGCCCCGACGGCGTGGTTCGACGACGCGAAGACGACGGTCTCGACGCCGGCGTCGACGGCCGCCTCGAAGACGGTCTGCGTGCCGTCGATGTTGTTCGTGAGGACGCTGTCCCAGGGCGCCTCCGGACGGGGGTCGCCCGCGAGGTGGATCACGACGTCGATCCCGTCCATCGCCTCACGGACCGCCTCCTCGTCGGTGATGTCCGCGACGACGAACTCGCCCGGTTGTTCCCCCGTCGGTGGGTCGCGATCTAACAAGCGCCACTCGTGTACGTCCGCGAGGTCGGCGAGAATCGCTTCCCCGACACGCCCCGCAGCCCCCGTGAGCAGGACGGACTGTACCATTCGTTCGGTGTGAGGGATAGCGCCGATAAGTATCGTGCGATTCCAGGTGAACGGGGTCCGTGGCATCGCCCGCGACCGATCGGAACCCCCTTGCCGAGTGCACTCGAGGAGTCACGTATGACCGACGACGTCACGCCGACCGACGCGGAAACGGCCTGCTTCGAGGCGGGCATCAAGTTCGGGTCGCTCTACCACCAGTTCGCCGGGACGCCGATTTCGCCGGCGAGCGCAGGCAGCCTCGCGCGGGCGATCGAGGACTCGATCGAGAACCAGCCACACTGCACCGCCGTCACGGTCGACGTCCGAGAAGAGGAACTCGAGGAGGCGCTCGCGGAGGCGAGCGCCGAGTACACCGAACTCACCGGACGGTTTCTCGAGGTCGAGATCGTCGTCGACTACGAGGGATGCGAGGTCGTGACGCGCATGGAGATGGAAGACGGCTACCCGCTGATGCGACTCGAGTCGGTCGGCGGTCGCGAGTGATCCCCGCCGACGGTGAAACGACCGATTTCGAGCCGACGCGGCTACGGGCAGGCCGGGCCGTCTGGCGACGTCATTCGGGCGTCTGACTGACCTTCAAGCGAGAGCACGTGGCCGTCGGGGAATGGGACAGCAATCCGCCCTTTCGATCGATACGGTGTCGTCGACGCTGGACGCGGTCACTCGAGCCAGCCGCCTACTCGTCCCGCTCGTCGCCGCCGCTGGAATCACCGGAGTCGGTACGTGCGTCTTCTTCGAACTGGTCTCGCTGTTCCCCTGTTACGCGTCCTCGAGTTTCTCGAACCGTCGTTCGTCCGAATGCCGGTCGACGTCGAGTGTCGTTCTGCGTCGATACGTCACCGCGTTCGACATCGGTTCACAGATGTCCTCGGCACTGCGCATCGGTTCGTGACACTCACGACGTCCCTTTCGGATTCCATCCCTCGTTCGGCCGGGAACGAATCGCTCGAGGCCGATTTTACTTTCACTTTCGGGCGACCTTTTAACCTCGATCCCCGAGAAGGGCAACCCATGAGTCAAGCGACCTTCGGCGACGACGACCTGTTCGGCGAGGCAGCCAACGAGATGCGCGAGGACGTCGAGTCCTCGCTCGAGGAGGGATGGGCCGCCCTTCCGGCGGCCGACGACGTCTGGGAAACTGACGCGGACAACGTGTTGGGCGTGTTGAACGGGCTCAACTCTGCGCTGGACGTCGGTGACGCCGAGGACCACCTCCGGGACGCCAAGAAGTGGTTCACGATGGGCCAGCGCGCCGACGCCTTCGACGACGCCGCGGACTTAGAGGAGGAGATCACCGACCTCGAGGACGCGATCACGGATATCGCCGACGCGAGCGAGCAGGTGAGTGACCTCACCTCGACGATCCCGGCGCTCAAGAGCACCCTCGCGGACGCCGGTGCCGACGAGGCCGACGACGGGGACGAAGACGCCGAAGACGAGGAGTGACCTCTCCGGTATTCGACACGAACGATCGGTCAACGCGGCTCGGGACGCGTAACGTCCCGCTCGGCGACCGCCTCCAGGAGTCGACCCAGCGCGTCGCTCGCCAACTCGAGTAGCTCTGTGCCTCGTCGCTCGTCACCGTCGGTCGGGTCGCCGACGACTCCGTTTTCCGAGAACTCGGCGGAATCGTACGCCAGGTTCGCCCCACTCGTCCACTCCCCCCAGCCGTCGGCAGCGCCTTCGCTCGCCGCCTCGAGTCCGTCTTCGTCGACGAGGTCGGGTGCGCAGTGCCACAGAAGCGACGTCTCCAGTGGGCCGCCGTGGCCCATGTCGGCGCCGTGGTCGCCGACCGCCTCGAACCAGGTGAACGGTACCGCGTACGCCTCGCCGCTTCTCGTGAGTCGGCCGCCGACCTCACGGAGGGCGTCGACGTTCCCGCCGTGGCCGTTGACGATCACGACGCGGTCGAAGCCGTGGTGTGCGAGGCTCTCGACCGATTCGCGGACGTAACGCCGGAAGGTTTCGGGCGATACCCACATCGTACCGGGGAACTGCCGGTGTTCCTCGGCGACCCCGACCGGGATCGCCGGCGCGCGGACGACCTCGCGGTCGGTCCGCTCGAGCGCAGCGTCGGCGACCGCTTCGGCGGTCAGGACGTCGGTTCCGAGTGGCGCGTGGGGGCCGTGTTGCTCCGTACTTCCGACGGGGACGACAGCGAGGTTCGTCTCGAGGTCGCGGACGTCCGTCCACGTTGCGGCGCGCAGATCCATGCGCGAGTACTCCGGCCGAGTCGTCAAGAAGCCGTCGGTGAGCGGAGGCCGGAGCGTACCGGTCGGGCCGTCCCCGAAACGCTTCACTGGCCTCGTCACGGAGTACCGGTATGGATCGCGGCAGCGTCGTCCTCGAGTGGCTCGTCGACGGGCTCCCGGAGTGGACGGTCGCAGTCGCCGCCCTCGTCACGCGCCTCGGCGACGTCGCGGTCCTGGTAGCCGTCGCGTTCGTCGCGTCGTGGACACTCGCTCGCGGACGGAGGTCACGGACGAGCACCGATACCGTCGACCGGCGGACGCCGTTTGTCCCGTCGGACGGCTCCAGCCCGATCGGACCGTGGGTTCTCGGCCTCGCCGTCGGCGGGCTGTCGGCGGTGATCGTCCTCAAGTACGCCTTCGCGCTCCCTCGTCCCTCGGTCGTGGTCGCGGTTCCCACCGTCGTCCCCGCCCCTCTCGAGCCCTGGTTCGTCTCGTCGGTGACGATCGGCGGCTACGCCTTCCCCAGCGGTCACGCGGCCGGGGCGACCGTCGTCTACGGTCTGGTCGCGCTCTCGGCTCGCGTCGGCACCCGACGGCTCCGTCTCGCGGTCGCGTCGCTCGTCGTCCTCGCAGTGAGTCTCTCCCGGCTCGTCGTCGCCGTCCACTATCCGCTCGACGTCGTCGCCGGGATCGCAGTCGGGGTCGGCTATCTCGCGGGAGTCGGATGGCTCCTCGAGCAGGCTCGCGGCGATCGCACGACGGTCTCGTTCGCGATCGCGTTCGGGCTAGCGGCGCTCGCCGCCGTCGCCAGCGGCTTCTCGACGCGAGCGCTTCAGTACGTCGCGCTCTCGGCCGGCGCGCTCGCCGCGTGGTCCGTCGCGAACCGTCGATTCGATCCGGGGTCGAAAGCGAGCTCGCCGGCCGCGTTCGCGGTGACGGGTGTCGCAGTCGTCGTCACGTGTTTCGTCGTGGCGGGCGCGACGGCAGCGTCGCCCGCGCTCCTCGGGGTTCTCGCCGTCGCCCTCTCCGCGCACTCGGTCGACCGAGGGCGGTGAGATCCGACCGCTGACCCGGAGACGGCGCACGCAGGGTCAACCTGTTTCCGCGCTCGCGGCCAACCCCCGGCCATGACCGACGACGACCGCGAACTGGGCGTCGAACTCGGCGATCTTCGGGACTCACTCGAGAGCCAGGAGTTCCCCATCAGCCAGGACGAACTGTTCGACGAGCACGGCGACGAGGAGGTAGAGATGGGGGATGAGACCGCGACGCTGGAGGAACTGCTCGAGCCGCTGAACGAGGACGAGTATCGATCCCTCGACGAACTCGAGGGAGCGGTCATGAATATGGTCGGCGACTCGGCGATCGGACGCAAGAACTACAGCGATCGAACGCCGCCCGCGACGGGCGAGAAACGACAGGACGAGGGAGCGCCGGATCAAGACGGACAGCGCGAACAGGAGTCCTTCTGATACGGTTCACTGTGAGTTTGTTCCGTCAATCGTCGACATCGGCGTCGACTTCAGTTCGAGCCTGTCGTTTCTGTGCCCGTTCGACGAACTCCTGTGGGAGTTCGTCGATCTCCCCCGCCTGGACGCCCCAGAGGTGCGAGTAGAGCCCTCCGTTCTCGAGCAGTTGCTCGTGGGTGCCGCGTTCGACGATGGAGCCGTCCTCGAGCACCAGGATCTGGTCGGCGTCTTTGATCGTCGAGAGGCGGTGGGCGATGGCGAACGTCGTCCGGTCCTCGGTCAGGTCGTCGATCGAGCGCTGGATGAGCATCTCGGTCTCGGTGTCGACGTCGCTGGTCGCCTCGTCCAGCACGAGAATGTCGGGATCTTTGAGCACGGCGCGGGCGATGGCGACGCGCTGGCGCTGCCCACCGGAGAGTTTGACGCCGCGTTCACCGACCATCGTGTCGTAGCCCTCGGGTAGGTTCTGGATGAACTCGTGGGCCTCCGCGGCTTTCGCGGCCGCGACGATCTCCTCGCGGCTCGCGTCGAACGTACCGTAGGTGATGTTCTCCTCGACAGTGCCGTAGAAGAGATACGACTCCTGGCCCACGTAGCCCATCGCACGGCGAAGACTCGAGAGCGAGACGTCGCGGACGTCCTGGCCGTCGATTCTGATCTCGCCGTCGTCGACGTCGTAGAGCCGGAGCAGAAGTTTGAGAACCGTCGACTTGCCGGCGCCGGTCGGCCCGACGAGCGCAACGGTGTCGCCGCCGTCGACCGCGAAGGAGACGTCGTCGATGATCCGATCGGCCGGGTGCGGGTCGGATCTACCCCACGTCTCGGTAGCGCTCGAATTTTCCCCAGAAGCCGATTCGGTCGCAGAGGCGGATTCGTCGGCGGCGGCCGACTCGTCGTCGTAGCTGAAACTCACGTGATCGTACTCGACTCGCCCCTCGCGGACCTCGAGATCGTCGGCGTCCTCGTCGCGCTCGATTCGGCCGGTCTCGTCCATCAATCCAAAGATCCGTTCGCTCGAGGCCTCGGCGCGCTGGTACATGTTGATGACCTGACCGAACTGGGCCATGGGCCAGACGAGTTGCTGGGTGTACATGATGAAGACGACGAACGTCCCGATGGCGAGTTCACCCGTGATCGGCCCGGGACCGCTCCCCGTGAACACCCAGTAGCCGCCGACGAGGAACGTGAGGACGAACCCGATCCCCGAGATCAGTTGCAACCCGGGGAAGAACTTGATCCGCAGCCAGATGGCCTCCCAGTTCGTGTCGTAGTACTTCCGGGAGACGTCCTCGACGCGGCCGGATTCGAACCCCTCGGTGTTCGAGGACTTGATGACGTTGATCCCACCTAAGTTGTTCTCGAGTCGCGAGTTCACCTTCCCGACCGACGAGCGGACGGCGGCGTACTTTGGCTGGATTTTCTTGACGAAGAGGTAGGTGAAGATCGCGATCAACGGCACGGGTGCCAGCGAGACCAGCGCCAGTTGGGGCTCGAGCCAGAACAGCAGGAACGTGATCCCGACGACCATGACGATGAGCCGCGTCGCGGAGTTCATCCCTTCGTTGAGAAACCGCTCGAGCTGGTTGACGTCGTTGCTCAGGACCGACATCATCTCGCCGGTCTGCTTGTTCGCGAAAAACTCCATGTCGAGTCGCTGCATCTTGTCGTAGGTGGCCGTTCGGACGTCGTGTTGGACGCTCTGGGAGAACGCGTTGAACCCCCAGTTGCGTATCCAGTGAAAGACCGCGCCGAACGCAAACGAGGCCGCGATCGCGGTGACGACGAACCAGAACTGACCGTCCTGTGTCGCCGGCAGCCACGCCTCCGGCAACGCCGACAGCGGGACCTGTTCGGCGAACGCGGCGTCGTAAAAGATCGCGTCGATCGCCACCGCGAGCAACAGCGCCGGGAGCAGATCGAGCGCGCGGGCGAGGACGCTCCCGACGAGTCCGACGCTCACCGCGAACCAGTAGGGACGACCGTACTCGACGATCAACCGCCGCATCGGGCTCTCGACCTGCTCGCGTTGTTCCTCGAAGGGGTCGTCTTCGTCCCAGTCGACGCCGCTCATTACGTCCGGCTCCGGGAGCGTCGCCAATAAGGGTTTGCTACGAATCGAAATATATCGTTGCCGCTGAGAGTCGACACTGCAGGTCAGTCGGCGTCGATCACGATCTCGTCGCCGACGTCGATTCCCGTCTCGTTCGTGTAGCCGCGGGGCACCTCGAGTACCCACTTCGCTCGACCGGAGTGGCGCAACTCCTCGCCGTCCTCGTCGGGTTCTGGCGCGCGGGCGTGTTCGATCGACGTGATCTCGCGGTCGGCGCCGATAAAGACGATGTCGATGTCGAAGTCCATCTCGCGCATTACGTACGTCCGATCGCCCTCCGTGGCGTGGACGAACAACATTCCGTCGCCGTCCTCGAGGGAGTCGTGGTCGCTCAGCCCGGTGTACCGCTGTTCGACAGTGTCGGCGACCTCGACGTCGACGGTGGCTTTCGGCTCGCCGTCGTTGTCGAGGACGTGGACGACCGCCTGATCCTGAGCCCAGGGGGCAGAAACGACCCCGGCCTGAACGAGCACGAATCCGACGATCACGAGCGCAGCGACGGCGAGAAGTCCCTTCCAGATGCGCTCCGCGGTCATGTCACGTCGTGCGGTTCGAGAAAGTAAAGGTTATTCGGACGGGGCGTTTCCGTTCGCGTACGGGCTCGTGGTCTAGCTGGTTATGACGCGGCCTTTACAAGGCCGAGGTCGGTGGTTCGAACCCGCCCGAGCCCATCACCGCAGCCATGCTCTGAATTCGCATGAGGGCATGGGTTTCAGGCTGATTTTTACCCTCGAATCGCAGTGAGTTCTTACACTCCGTGGTGCCTCCTCCGACCCGTATGGCGATTCCATTGGATACGACGTGTTACTGCGCCATAAGCTTTCGAATATATTCCAGTCGAAGTTCCTGTTCAATATTTTCGCCCGTATAAGTTTCTCTGCGTACCATATTGGAGTGTCATGTTTGGATTGCTCGGCGGAGATGACGAACCCGAGGTCACTATCAAACAAACTCCGTCTGGTATAGAGGTCTCGGTCACGGGGACGAGCGAGGATGCAACGGAGGATGTGATGGATATCGCTAATCGTCAGTTTAGTGCGCTCGCTGCGGATTCAGTTTCGATTCAGGGCGATGCGATTACTCTGCGACAGGACGATGACGGGGTGTACAGGTAACGTGATTCCTGATTAGTGTTGTTATTTTAACTATTCATGGCGTATTTTGTGCTGTGACGATACGGACAAGTGTTTGATTCTTCCGTCTACTGTATTGTGTTCATACTATTTCCGTCGAAAAGCATTTAAATACAAATCCCGGACCAAAATTTGCATGGTAGAGATAATTGATACACTTGACCTGAGCGAGTTAAAATCGAATGATGGATTGTATGAGAAATTATGGTGGGATAATGGTATATTCAAGCTCTGGGATTTAGGCCCTCGGACAAAACTCTATTATCGATTTGAGGATTACAATGACCCAGACCAGTATATTTACGTTTCAACCAGTCCCAATACGGATAGCGGACTTTGGCGGCTACACCCTGAGGAATTGCCATGGAGTTGTGAAGGAAAAGAAGTGGTGACTGCTGATGATGGGAAGAAGTACCATGTGTTGTATGCAAATGACTATGGGGAGAACAATACTGAGAAGTTATTAGCAGCAGCGTTACAAATGAAAGACGAGGATGTCGAGGATTATGAGTGGACACCTCCGACGCCACCTAAGCGACCCGCTGACGCACGGTTTGATAATCATAATCCGCAGGCTCATCGATAACTGACGTAGTGGTTTCCACTACCTCTCCTTCGCAATAATTTCGTGTGTATAAGTCTCCTGAATACGCATTATGCGAGCATGGGAGACAGAGTATTCGATTGTCCTCACTGTGAAGTTCAAATAAAGCAATCAGAAAACAGCGATATTAGAGATGAAGGCGACATGAAAGAGCGAGGAAAACAGCATCTGAAAACAGAGCATGAGGGTAGACTTCGAGAGAGCTTTGAGAAACAGGAACCCAACGCACCCGGAAATACATACAATGGTTACGTTGGGTACATAGCAGCGTGGAGCATCAAGCTCGAAGGGGAATCTCTTGACTTGGATGGGTTTGACTCGAATTAGCTGAGAAAAGGGGTGTTGGGAGTCACCGACGCTGGTAGTGTTCATAGACTCTCTCGGTCGTCGTAATCGAGCGGTGTCGGAGTCGGTTTCGTACGTCGATTAATCGGGTGTCTGGGTCTGCCAGCATGTAGTTCGCCACGGAGTGCCTGAAAGCATGTGGATGAGCTTCTTCGAACTCTGACGGCTTTCCATCGGTTCTTTTGGGACAAACATCGCCCTCAATGGCCAGCCTTTCAGTGATGTTTCTGGCGCTGTTAGTGTTGATATGCCCTCCTTGGCGACTTGGGAACAGGTAGTCTTCTCCAGCTTCCTCTAATTCGCTGAAATACATCCGTAGCAACCGTGTTGTATTGAAATGCCCGTAAGGGTCCAGTCGTAGAGTCGCTGCCCGGGGAGACTTGTTTTCCACAGGATACTCTTTTTGAACCCCTGCCGGAATCGTGACTTCCCCTGAATCGAGGTCAAACATGTGCCGTGTGAGTCGGATGGTTTCTCTCGGTCTCGTTCCAAGGTCTGCGGAGATTGTGACGAACACTTCGTCCCGAAGGGACGTGTCATATCGTGATTCTCGGCTGTGTGCGGCGTCTCTGAGGTCTTCGATTTGAGAGAGTGTGAAGTGACGGTGTACGACTTGTTCTTGTTCACTATCCGTCTTTAGCTAAGCGAGAAACCACGTGACAGCGGCGACTTATCGAGGCATCTTTTTGAGAGGAATGAGGAGG
>NZ_VTAW01000068.1 GCF_008245225.1 Natrialba swarupiae | reverse complement strand
TCAGTACCTCACAAGACGTCATCAGTTGAGTCGGTCTGAGATCTGATTTCTGTCGTAGGTGGCGGTGATCGGGTTAGTTTCCTCGAAGAATGATGAGAACTGTCGCTGTCGGCGGCGCTCAGCCGCCGACGCGACAGTGTTGCCACTCACGAGCAGGGCCTCCTCGGTCGGTGGTTACCGGTGGAACCGGTCGTCAGGTGGTCGATTCGCGGGGACGGCCCGACGCACCGCGAGGGCCGTCCACGCTGCCCGTCGGATCATGTTGATGAACTCCTTGAACGACCACGACCAGAGGCGACGCCCGCCACGGCGGGGCGTCGCCACATACTCCCAGTGTAGATACCGCCAAACGTTCTGCAACAGCAGGCTCACCACGACGTACAACAGCCGTACGACTGGATCTTGTGTCGATGTCGTCGCAATACTCTGTTCGGATAACCGGTAGCTGGCCTCGATACCGAAGCGTTTCGCGTAGTGGTATCGAGCGTCTCGCGGCGTGTCGATGAACGGCGCGTCAGCGGCGTAGCCGTGACGCGCCACCCCGTGTTCGTCGTAGCGTCCGTTCTGGTAGGTACAGTCGATGTAGACGGGAAACTCGACGGTCCAGCTGTGACCGTCGAGTTTCGTCGTCAGATCGTGCTCGATCACTCGACTCCAGCCTTCGGAGAGTTCCTGCTTGATCGTCTTTCCCCAGCGGACGATCGGCATCACGTAGGCGTGATTGTGCGCCTGAAGCAACGTGAGACACTTGCTGTCGTAGAATTCACGGTCGAGATAGACGGCCTTGACGCTGAAGTCAAGGCCGTCGAGCACACCGAGAAACTCCGCGAGGACGCTGCTGGCGGTGTCGCCGTCTCGAAGACGGCCCACTGCCAGCGTGAATCGCTTGTTCGTCACACGCGCGTAGAGTGTGGCGTAGGCGTGGAATGCAGTGGTTCCACGTTTCGCTTCCGAATGATAGAGGCCGTTCGTCTCGTCCTCGTCACCATAGTAGGGCCGCAGGTGGAGGTCTGCGCAGACCTCCACCTGCTCGGGAAGTACGTCGAGAACGTCCTTCTGAAGCAGCGTGTTGCCGGTTCGTTCGACCGACTCCAGGTCGAACTTCTCGCGGAGGTGGTAGAGAACCGTGTTGTGGTGGGGTGAATCTTCGCTCTTCTCGCAGAGTGTCGAGACCGAGGTCCCGTCGGCGCAGGCGCCGACGAGGACCTCGAAAAGGTCTTCAGCCGTCGTTTGAGCATTGGGAGCGAAGTCAATCTCAACTTCCTCGTCAATCGTGTTGACGATGAAGTTAAGAACCTGGTCTTCGTGGATTGAACCGTCTGCTTGCAGGGTATTAGACACACCTTCAGCAAGCAGACATCCCTCCTAGTTACTTACTATTTAGCGGACGCTCTCACGAACAGCTCAGTGTCGTCAAGTTGCTTTGTGAAGTACTGA
>NZ_VTAW01000067.1 GCF_008245225.1 Natrialba swarupiae | reverse complement strand
CGAAGTCGCCGACGGAGCCCAGTCGCTGACGGCGATGGCCGACGATCTCCGCCTCTCGCTCGACGCGTTCGACGTCGGCGAACGCGCGGAGTCGGGACACGACGCGGAACCCGGAATCGTCCTCGAGCACGACGAGGAAGCCGACCTCGCCACCGCCGACACGGAGGACTGAGCCAGACCAGCCCGAACGGAGTTCGACCCGGGGTCCACATTCGTACGAGTGCGTTCGACCCCATCGAAGAGCCCCGCAGATGGAAATCGCGGCGGAAACGGGCCACAAGCGATTTTTAGTGACAGTAAGACTATTTTGAAGATGCCACTGGGAACGCTCGTCCCGGACGACCTCCGGGAAAAACTTCCGTCCGATCTTCGGGAAACACTGCCGTCGGTGGGCCGATCGGACTCGAGTGGGGATGGAGGGGGGTCGGACGCGAGGGGTAACGACGAATCGATTGCGGCTAGACTCGTACCCGACCGTTTTCGGCGGAGCTACGTCGCGAAATTCGGGTTCGTCATTCTCGTCGTGCTGGTACTGACGATCGGCGTCGCCGGTGTGTTCTATCTCGACATCTCGAATCAGATCACGGAAACCTCACAGGGGGAAGTCGAGATGGCAGCCGAGTATCAGGCGGAAACGCTGTCGAACGAGATGGGAAGCTACGAGCAGATAGCGGTCACTCTGGCTACCCACGATCGGATCGTCGATAGAGGCGGTGCACAGGTCGAAGCACGGCTGAACAACGAGCACTTCCGTGGGCCCGACGAGGTTCGGGCGCTACACTACGTCGACCTCGAGACGGATACGATCACACAGAGCACCGACGGATCCCAGGTTGGAACCGATATTTCGGATCTCGGTCTCGACGTTCATATCCGTGATGGGGGAAGCGCCAGCGAGTACAGCTACGAGAACGTCGACCTCACGGACGTCGACTCGACGTTTACGGACTCCTACGAGCACGGTGGGACGACGCTCGTTGCGTTTCTCAGCCCGGTCGATAACGCCGATAGCGACGGTGCGATCATGGTCGTCGTTCCAGCCTCGGAACTCGTACCCGAGGTCGAGGGGACGGCCGACGGGGATTACACCGAGGTCGTCGACGTCCGTGATGGCGACGTAATGGTGGCCAACGACGAGAGCACGCACCTGTCGCCATACCGCGACGGCGAAGCGAGCGACGTCATCGAAGAAGGTCGGTTCGAGACCGGCTCCCTCGATTTCGATGACACCGACGAGGTCGTCGGCTACACCCGCGTCCCCGACACCGATTGGGTGTTGCTCTTTCATACGCCACAGTCGAACGCGTACGCAGTCGTCGACGACGTCGCAACGTCGCTGGTCGCGCTTATCGGGGTCGCACTGGCCGGCTTCCTCGTTATCGGGGCGACGATCGGCCGATCGACCGCGAAGGCACTCGAGGATCTCGCGGACGACGCCACCGCACTCTCGGACGGCGATACCGACGTCGAGATCACCACCGACGGCCGAATCGACGAAATCGGGCA
>NZ_VTAW01000066.1 GCF_008245225.1 Natrialba swarupiae | reverse complement strand
TACCCTGTTTCACGTTCAATCTTAGTTCGCCAGAGGGGAGCAGATCCCCGTCAGACTCCACCCTTCTCGGCTGAACTGGTTCAATGAGGGACGGATTCTTGATAGATCACGATTACAGGCCAGCTGATTTCGCCGATTGATCAGGTACCAGTCAAGAAATACAGCCGCCTGAGAGCGATGCCTCTCAGGCGGCGAACCCTGATTTTCGGACGGGCGGGTTGCCGGTCAAATGAGCCGCCCTGGCGAGCGTATCAGTCCTGGTTTTCCTTGCCGTTTTGCGGTGAGAGACCCTGCGACGAGTGCGACTGCTGAAAGAACGACGTGTGTCTCGACGTTGTCTTCCTTGCGTGCCCGTACGCGATCAAGTCCGGTGAAGGATTTCAGCCGCGAGAAGACTCGCTCGACACCTGCCCGCAGGTGTCGATGCATTCGTTCTTTGATCGCCTGAAAGATATAGGTCTCTTCGACGCTACCGGCCTCAACGCCGTACTCCGAAAGCTGCTCTTGCGGGAGTCGTTCCAGAGCGTCGTAGGGGCTCTCGATCTCCTCCCCGTGCTCCTCGAAGAGTTCTTTGATTTCCTCCTTGATCGTCGCTAACGGCGACGATCTGCGGGGATTGATCGATGTCAGTAACGGACAATCGAGCTGATCTTGGCAGAACTCACGGTTGCCCTGACTATCGAAGCCGGCATCAGCCAGTGCAGCCTGGAGTTCGTCGGTGTCGTACCGCTCTTCGAACTCCTCGATGAGCGGTTCAAACGCCACGGTATCGTTCCGTTTGCCGGTCTCCATCGTGATGGCGACCGGCAACTCGCTTGCAGCGTCGACGACAAGAAACACCTTGTATCCGTAGAACGAGCCTTCGTGTTTCCCCCAGCTTGCCCCTTCAACGTCGCCGTTTTCGATCTCTTCGCGTGTGTTTGCCCAAGCGGAAATGTGGGTGCCGTCGATGATTATGAACTCTCCAGCGTGATCGTGGTCATCGAGCAACTCGCCACACATCGACTGGAGGCAGTCACGGAGTTCGTCCGGTTGGAGATCGTCGAAGGCCCGCCAGAGGGATGTCCCGTCGGGGACATCCTCTGGCTCGACGTAGCCAAGGGCGTCCCTGAACGAGTGATTGCGGCGTATACGGCGTTCGAGGGCGTCGAAGGAGTCGCCCTCGAACTGCCGAAGCACGAGTGCAGCTGCTCGTTCGGGAGGGATCGACTGAATCTGTGAGACAGCGACTGAGAGGAAGGTAGCGAGAAGTTCGTCTCGGTAGAGGTAGCCGTTTTTGGCTGGTTCTTCGGGCGTAACATCGGTCGGTTGGTCTGTCTGACGTTGTGACAGCTGGTCGTCCCGCCGGGACGGCCAGCTGTGGAGGTAGAGCGTCGTGTTTTGCCAGTCAACGGCATGGATCTCTTGTTGCTCAGCGAGCTTTCGGAGCGGACGATAGCAGCGGCGACCGAGGAGATCGTGGGCTTCGGCTGGTGTGAGTCCGGATGGACGCCTGAACGCGAGGTGTTTGAGTGTCGATTTGGTGTCTTCTTTGCGGTGGAAGACGGCGACGCCGTCATCCACCTCGGGCCGCCAGAAGCCGTCGTGGGTAGACCGGTGACCAACGACGTGCTTGCTAGCGACGTATCTGCCGTGATGATTCAGCGAGGTGTAGAAGGCGTCCGTGGATGCGATCTGGTCGATATACCACGCTGGCACCGAGGTGCCAGCGCGGAGTTGCTCCTTCGAAGCGACCTCACCGTGGGTGCGGAGGAATTCACGAACAGCAGTCTTATGAGAAGTGGCTGTGTTCTCACTCGTGTCGGATCTGGTGCTAGACATACCTTTGATCCGACTTCTAGTCTAGTTAAAGTGACTATTCCTGATAGTAGTGACCACACTGTGATAGGTCGGAGCTAATTTCGAAACCGTGCAACGGGCTAT
>NZ_VTAW01000065.1 GCF_008245225.1 Natrialba swarupiae | reverse complement strand
CTTGCAGGGTTGTGGCGCTGCTGGACACAGTTTCCACACCCTGCTGCCTTCGTTGAGAACGTTTCTATGACACGCTCTTCGACGAACCTGTTCGCCAGCAATCCGGGCGACAACCACGTACCGGCAGCCGGCGGACACCGGACTCGGCGTCCGGTCGCTGCCGTCACTCGATCACCAGCGGGTTCTCCCTTCGTCCGCTGTAAACGGCGCGCGACGGGGGGATGGGGGTGATAACACGGTGCGCGCCGGTCGAACCGAGACGCTCGGTGGTCATAAAACCGCGTCAGACGATCGAATGACGGGAGTCTGACGGCGTCACTCGCTCTCGTCCGGCCGGAAGACGAGAACGTTCTGATGGACCATCGAGGGGACGAACGAGAACGGATAGCCGTAGACGTGGAGGTCCTTCGTGGGATCGTACCAGACGAGATTCGCCGCGAGGGTTACCGGTGCCGCCGACTCGACCGCTCGCGCCAGATCCGCCGAGAGGAACTCGTAGGACTGCTCGCGGTACATGTCGCCGATGAAGACGACCAGATGGCCGCCCGGGGCGACCGCGTCGGCGAAGCGGTCGAACTTCTCGGCCATCTCCGCGAGCCACTCGGCTTTCGTCTGCGTTCGGGCCGACTCGTCCTCGAGTTCGCCGTCGTCGCACCCTCCGTCCTCAGCCTCGCTCGAGCCGTCGTCGAACGATCCCAGCTTGCTCTCGCGGGTCGCTCGCTCGTTTCGGGTCTGCTCGAGTTCGTCCATGTGCCAGTAGGGGACGTCGGTCAACAGGAGATCGATCGAGTCGTCGGGGACGTCCTCGATGAGGTCGGCGCAGTCGCCGTGGCGCATCTCCTGGGCGGCGAGGGGGGGCTCGCCGCGAGCGCGGCGCTCGTCGTTCTCGCGTTCTACGACCGTCTCGTAGATCTCGACCCATCGCTCGTTGCGCTCGAAGCCGATGGCCTCACGGAGACCGGTCCCCTCGTGTTCGCAGAAACTCGCGCCGAGCAGGGTACCACCGACGCCCGCAAACGGGTCGAGGATGGTGTCGCCCGCTTTGCTGAACCGGCCGATCAACTCGGCACAGAGCCGCGGCGGTTTCTGCCCACCGTGTTCGCTCCGGCGGTCGTGCTGGACGGCCGGTGGGTAGCCCTGGGCGATCACCGACTTGGTCGCGTACTTCCACTCCTTTCCGGTGAGGTCGTTGACCCGATTCCGTTCGTCGTAGATCCCGCGGCCCTCGACGTAGCGTTGGTGGTCCGCGAGGTCGTCGGTGTCGATCACCTCGCCGTCCTCGACGGGAAGAGATTCCTCGCGTGCGCGTTCCGGATCGAACGACCCGTCGTCGTCCGTAAACAGGCGACTCTGCCGATGACGCTCCCCGTCGTCTGCCATGGCCTCGAGTGGTTACCGGGGCCGCTTAACAGTTGTTGAAAATCGCCCCGGAGTCGAGTGAGTCGAAAGAGCGGCGTTCTCTCGTCATCACGGACGCTCGAGGATTTTCTGAACGACTCGAGTCTGTCGTAGAACGCCTCTCGTGAATTCGCGAGGTGGTGGTACGGGTGAGCAATGGATCGCAATGGATCCTGATTCATACGTTACCTGTTAGAAACTGCGTGTAACATACAGGAGAAAGACTTTACACACGAGATGGTTGGATGGGAATATGACAGGTACAGAGGTTGCCGTACTCATCGGGAAGTATTCAGCAGGTGCAACTCTGGGCAGTCTCACGATTGCATACGGACTAACCGAATTTCTGTCTGCTACGGGTTACTCTTGGTATCGGTTTGCTGCATATCAAGGGAACGGAATTGTTATCACGTTCATTGGATGGATGATTCTACTCACGACACTCATCAATCTGTACAGGGAATTGAATGATAAGTAAGCAGGTGAACAGACCGGTGGACAGTTTATCAGTTACAATACTGTTCTCGCTGCCGTCCAAGATACAGGGTGCGAATGTGGTACAGGCTGAGACTCAGTCGATCACATCGATTTAGAGAAAGTGCCTGCTTGGAGAAGGTGTGCAGCCTAGCCAAGCAGACAGCGAGATAGA
>NZ_VTAW01000064.1 GCF_008245225.1 Natrialba swarupiae | reverse complement strand
CTCACCTCAGATTTACTGTAGAAGTTAGTAGAGTTGCTTGTTAACACTGACCGTGTCAAGTTTTCTGTGGCACCCTCAAAACTACTAGTTTCGCTGTGGGATCGTATTTTCTCTGACTCGATTACACCGACCCCGTATTTTTCGCCGATCTCGTGGGCCTTCTCCGTAACCGTGCCAGTATACGTTACCAGTACCGAATCGGCATTCTTCTCCCGGCCTGCTTTGAGCAGATATTTCAGGTGCTCTGCCGTGACCTCATCTTCCGGCTCACAGACGACCATCAGGAGCATCCGTTCAGAACTGGTGTCCCTCTCCCGCGTTCCTGCGACGATATACGCCCCGTCCCGTAGCTCAGTAATATTCGTATTCCATCCACGGGTCTGCACATACTGCAAGACAGCTTTGGGATACTTTGAAGATTGCATACGATTGATCTATCCTGTCATTTCTATCTGTGTGAAAACTATATCCACGAGGAAAGTTCTGGTCTTGTTAGCTCTCTTCAACTATCTCGATGTCCGCCGCTACCAGTTCTGGAATCGTACGCTCGTCACCAAGCACTGTTTCATATGTGATGAGTCCCTCAAATCGGCCCCAAACTTCGACAATATCGTCTTCCAGGAACCGATCTCCTTCCCACCAAATCAAGATATCGTCGTCCCAAACAAATTCCTCTTCTGTGACGTAAGCACGTAATTGGAAAACGTCATCGTCCTCCATTACCTGAACGATCTGCGCCTGGGGAAAATGGACTGATGCCCCCTCATGTTGATCCGTGTCCCGCATCAGGCCATCGTAGCCAATTTGCTCCGCGTTGTTTTGTACTTCCGCTCGATCGATCTCCAGATCAGCCGTCCCGCTTCCGGTGCAACCAGCTAGTGACAAACTGGCGATTGTTGATAGAGATAAGATATAATCTCTCCTATGCATAAAAGAGCGATTCTTTCGTGATGTCAAAAACCTTGCGTAGCCATTCCACTTCTGTGCCTGTATTCTAACCTATGGGTCAAATAATAAAAGAACTAGTGGATTTAAGATGTCCCCTCAGAGGGAGGATGTCAATCGATGATTTATATTTCTTCTGATATTCTATGGAGTCTTCATTGCAAAATCCACCGATTGGAATTGTCAGTATGTAATGTCTTCTATCTGTAAGTACCATGACTCACCAATTACCAGTAGTGCTATTCTCACCTCGACTGTCGACTTTAATATACTTATTGTGTTACTATTATATCTGTGGATAGCGATCAAAACGAACAGTGCAGGGCACGATTACGCAACGAACGACTCGAGTCACAGGATATCGAGGTAACGCATTGCTAAGCCGTTTTGGAAGAGGTGTGGGCTAATTTGCCAACTTACTGGCATACACTCATACATTCGCGAGATATTTGGTGATCTAAAACTGGTGACGAAGTGGTCAACGACACACCGTTAGTTTATTTTGAAAATTCGAAATTGGTGAATGGTATATGTAAATCGATGGCCTCGGCACTCTAACAGGAGCGACTTACCAGTACCCGAAACAGTTGAAATAGAGTACGACGTTATCTTTCTCCTCCGTTGCGGATTCGATTCACGGAAAGGAACTACGATTCCACGGCGAATTTGTCGAGGCCCGTTTCGTCGCTCGGCTCCGATTTCGCCCTGTCGAGGGGAGTCGGTCGCGGCCAGAGGTACCGCCACATGAGGCCTGCAACGATCCCACCGAGCATCGAGGCGAGCATGAACATGGCGGCGTCGAACGGCTGGATCCCCGCGATACCCGACGTGAAGATCCGGGCGAGAGCGACCTGCGGGTTCAGAAACGCCGTTGAGGCCGTTCCGATGATCCCCATGCCGACGGTAAAGCCCACCGCGAGCCCGATCCAGTCGCTTTCCTGGCGGATCAGCGAGATGATAACCGACGCGAGCACCACGGTGCCGAGGAACTCGGCCAGCCAGGTGGATGCGGGTCGTTCAACGGCTGAGACCGCGAACACCTCCCACCCGATCGTGCTCACGAAGGTGAGCCCCGCGAGGCCGACGCCGATGAGACCGCCGAGGAACTGCACCGGAATGTACTGCCGAGCGGTCTTCGCGTCCGTGTCGCCGGTCACTAATAGTGCGACGGTAACCGCAGGGTTCACGTGCGCACCGCTGATCGGCCCGAGCATCTGCACGATAACGAACAGCCATCCGGCGGTCGCCAGCCCGATGAACAACACGCCCATACTCGGACTCGCCCCCAGCATTCCGTCGGCGAGCAGTCCCGACGACACGAGGACGAACACGAGCGTCGCGGATCCGAATAACTCCGCGACGAGTTTTTGTTTTGTAGGAGCGTGTCATAGAATCGATCACAGGGTTTTGAGCTTCGTACGTCCGGGATTGTGTCCTCTTTCGTAGTTGGTGACT
>NZ_VTAW01000063.1 GCF_008245225.1 Natrialba swarupiae | reverse complement strand
AAGTGGCTTCGCCCCCGCGAGAAGCCGGGGCGCTATACAGAAACGGGGGGTGTACCAAAGCGACCACAAAAAAACAAAAAGGGTTGTGGGGGGTGGGTTTCCTCCCGGTTCGAGGAAAAAGTGAGTCGGTTTGTTCCCTGGGGGGGGGAGTGCTGTTGTTATTCCGGAGCGGACAGGGGTGGCGGCGGGGGCGAGCGCGGCGGGGACCCGCCGATACGGATTCCGTTGAAGAGACAACCCGAGTTCAACCGATGCGGTTCTCGAAACGCCTCCAGCGGTTCAGCGGAGATTTGCTGGAGACACTGGCCCAGCAATTGGGCTATTCGTGGGACAGCGTTGGGCTGGTAATTCTTGAAGGAGCAGTTGATCCGAACGTTGATCGCCACGCGCTGACAGAGCGCGTGGCTCACGGGACTGTCAATCCGGACGTAACCAATGACGGTGAACTGGCAACGATCCGGCCCGGCTGAGCCTGTCAGCCGGGCCGGGGGCGCCAACAATGAGTGGCAACGCTCTTGATTTCTGGGAGCTCGAAGACAGAACCATCTGTTTACTGTGGAGAGCGGGCATAATCCCGCTATTTCGATCAGACTAGAAGGTGTGTCTCATGTTTCGGTAGTTCTTGTATCGCTCCAACTGCCGAACTGAAGGTCTGTCTGGAGCTAAAGCGATAACGGGTGATTAGGCACACCTTCTGCAAGCAGACATCCTTCCTAGTTACTTACTATTTAGCGGAGAGTCTCACGAACAAGTCGGCGTCGTCAAGTTGCTTTGTGAAGTACTGGGATTTAGTTAATAAGAGCGATAGCTAGTCTCGGAGGTTTCTAAAATGTATTTTCGGCGTCACTGACGACCTCCGCGTCGTTGGTGGTAGCCTTGCTCTCTTCGAAGACGACTGCTGTATTGTTCAATATTTCGTTGATAGTGACGTCTAGGAGAGTGGTTTTGGTGTGATCTGTCCGAGAGTGACGTTGACGTCGTTGTAGCGCTGTAATCTTCATAGCAATAGCACTTCATTCCGTTAGGAATGACAGTGTCTGCGTTTGTCCCAGGAAGGTGATCACGAAAAAAGCCACTAGTCTATATGGGTCAAATTGCCAGAAACTCTGCTTTCAGTCATACCACTCGACTAGTATGACCTATACAGGGAGTATTAAATAAATCGATATAAATACAATTATTAATTAAACATCAATTGACGATATCTTTAAGTGCTTCGTGATCAACTGGATCCCTTGTAAAGAATAATCTTTTTCCTTTATTCATACCAACTAATGAGTAACCCATTGGCTGAAGTAATTTTAGTACCTCAGAACCGGTCGGCTCTCCACCTCTTTCTTCTCCTGCGTCTACAGCTATTTTTTGAGGACGTAACTGTCCTAACCCCTCAAGAATTTCAGGTTCTGCTCCCTCTGCCTCAACTTTTAAAAAATCAACCCGGGGAATGTTAAATTCGCCCACATAACTTTCTATTGTGTTTACTGGTATCTTTTCCCCTCTTTCTCCAGAATCTATATCCGGATCCAGAAAACCATCATCTACGCCAGATTCACCATACTTTATTTGTAATGTATCTTTCTCATACCACAAACCATTATTATAAATGTCTACATTGTCGAATTTCTTGAGGTTGTTCTTGGCTTTTGAGTAATTCCGCGGACTAGGTTCGAATCCAACAACTCTTTCCGCCATTTTTGCGTACATAGCAGTATCTTTCCCTTCATATACACCTGCTTCTATTACAATATCGGATTCATCTGGTGTAACCATATCATTGATCCACTTGTCCCTGTATCCCAATCCGATTTTTTGGCCCCCAATATACATAGAACCAATTGGTGGAATATGAGGTTCAAATAACAGGCGTAATCTTAACCAGTAGTATAATTGTAAAAGATTTTTATAAGCTATATGTTTGATACTCTTATTTTTAAACACAACCACTACCTTTGATCTCATAACTTGATCCAATGTGTGTCGATGGGACGGTCGCTCATCTCATTACCATTTGCTCCATAATCCGTTGAGAAATCAAAATTTTAGAATTCGGTAGAGGTGCAGAGACCGACAATATTAATTTCACGGAATGAGTGATACTATAGCATTGGAATGGTTTCCAAAGTTCTCTATTTCAAGTTCAAACACTATTAGTACAATTTTATAGTTTAGCATAAATTAGCCACACAACCCGCCATATAATACACCAGACAAAATTATTACCGATATAATGCATGGTGAAATATTTAATCCAGAAACAGTTCCACGCTATTGTGTAGTACTTTGTTGATTTCACAGCACAGCTTTGATAGCGTGCTTGAGTGCTTTTTTTCCGGCTTCCGCAATAGTTCCTGTCGGAGTTGGAACGCGCAGAGATACGGAGTAAGCTTATCCATTTAGATGTCTTGATGTGGCGAGAGCCACGGTCGTAGCAGCGCCCCGTGGCTCTCGCAGGTGTTGGCGTGAACATTCTTGGCGGACTATTCGCCGTCCCCGTGGACGACGTATTCGCGGTCGAATGCATCGTCCACGTTTAACGGTTTGTAGGCGCGAAACCCGTCAGTGTAGACGATCAATGGCTCCTTCTCGAGGTTTGCAAGAAGGAGGGGAATCATCGGTTTTTGGTGGATTCACGGGGATCACGTATCGGTCGCTGGTCCCGCGATCGACGATCGTGAACACCGGCGGTTTATCCTGTTCGTACAATCCCCGTCCGCGCGTGAATAGGCCACACGAGCGCGACCATCCGTCGCGCTCGCGGCCTTTCATTCCGGCAGAGACGTAGACTCAGTACCTCACAAGACGTCATCAGTTGAGTCGGTCTGAGATCTGATTTCTGTCGTAGGTGGCGGTGATCGGGTTAG
>NZ_VTAW01000062.1 GCF_008245225.1 Natrialba swarupiae | reverse complement strand
TATCCAAACGCGTCAGCTTCGCCGACAACTGGATCAAAACATTCCTCCCGGATATTCAAAAGTTATGCTGACCACTCACGCCCGACTGCTTGAGGGAGCTTTGCTCCCTCTCCGTTCACGATGGGCAGGATGTCATCGCGACAGCTTCGAGCCCTCGGCGGTTGGCGTCCGCTCCGACGAACCGGGCGGCATGCTCGCGGTGAACGCTGTCTGCGCCGAGACTGACGAGGAAGCTGCTCGACTCCGTGCAACCGCCGAAGCGTCGTACAAGCGCATGCGCCGGGGCGTCGTCGGATCGCCGCCACCCGTCGAAACCGCGATCGACGAACTCGGCGGCGTGCCAGAGCCGACGCCGAACCCGCTTCCCGACGGGGAGTGGTCGCGGTCGATATCGGGGAGTCCCGAAACCTCGCCGACCTGCTCGAGCAGCTGACCGACCGACTCGTCGTCGACGTCGACGAGGTGATCGTCCAGAACCTGATTGCGGATCACGAGAACGCGCTCCGCTCACACGAGTTGCTCGCCGAGGGCGTTGGAATCGGCGACTGAGTGGATCGATGTGAATGCATTTTTCAGCGGAGCACGTCACGGGAGACGCCGAGTGGTACGTTTGCACGGAACGGGTGTCCAGTCACTCGCCGTCGGTGAACGGCCGTCCATCGACCCGCCTCAAAATATCGGTATCGTCGGCCCCTCTGCCCCTCGGAGCAGTACGCAACCGCAGCGAAACGGGTACTGTTGGAACACGAACTGGACGACGAGATAGCCGTCGTCGTCATCCAACAAAAGGCTTATCTTTGTACTGACTGAATGGTCAGTTGGCGAGGATCGGACCCACCTGTTGTGGCCAACAGCACCCATGTAACCGCGCCATACACCCTCGCCACGACCACCAACTCCTGTTGTGGATACGTACCCGACGGAAGCGGCCACCCACCCGATTGGTAGTCGGCCCGAGTCGCTTCCGTTTCGACGAGACGTCGAGTGCCGTACCCGCGTCGTCATCCGTGTTGGACACAGTTCCACCACGGCAAACGGTTTCACCCCTGCAGTGCAGGCGTGTGACGTCACTGTCGTAGCCACTGCCCGTCGTTTCCCTCCTGCCCGTCAGACGGACGCCGATCAGCGTGTGAACCGGTGCAGCGTTACTGGAGAGGTCCAGATACGCGGTACCGCCTCCAGAGGGTGGTGTATCAGTTACGAACCGGAGACCACCGAAACTGCCAGCGACTCGAGCGACGATTGTGGCGGCTGTCTGATAGGAAACCGTACGAGTCATTTCCTCGGTCCCGTCGTCAGTCGTCTGCGACCGTCGTCTCGGGACGGTACGACTGGCTAATCGCTTTCCACTTGTCGGTGCGAAAGCGCCAGTAGTTGATCGCCGCCGGGACGGTCGTCTCGGCGAGAAACGCCAGATACAGCCCCCAGTAGCCGAGTCCGGTGGTTGCGCCGAGATACGCCAGTGGAATCGAGCCACAGAACATTCCGAGAAACTGGCTCGCGAACGGCACGCGCGTATCACCGCTCGCGTCAAGCGGCCCCGCTGCGGCGCTGGCAACGCCCTGAAAGACGACTGCGACACAGGCCGCATAGACCAGATCGATTGCGATCGGAATCTCCGCGCTCGTCGGATCCTCCGCGAAGAGGACGACGATCTGCTCGGCGAAGAGGGCGATGAGAATCGCCGAGACGACGTAGGTCGCGACGGCAAAACGGATGATATCGCGGCCGTAGGCCTTCGCCGTCACCTCGTCGTTCTTGCCGAGCGCCTGGCCGACCAGACTCGAGGACGCGAGCCCGAAGCCCCAGCCAGGGGCGTTCATGACGCCCCAGATGCGGCGGGCGATGACGAACGCGGCGACGGTGTTCTCCCCGAAGATATCGAGGATCCCGAGCATCGGAAACTCGGCGACGGTCCAGACGAGGTTGCGTCCGCCCACGGGGAGACCGATCGTGACGAGATCACGAAGCGTCTCTCCGTCGAGGTACGCACCGAACGGATCGACGCGGACCGGGAACGCGCCGATACCTGGGATCCGGCCCGCACAGATCCCTGCGGCGAAGGTTGCCGTGACGGCGACGTTCGAGAGGACGGTTCCGAGCGCCGCGCCGGCGACGCCCCACTCGAGACCGAAGATGAAGACGGCGTTCAGGCCGATGTTGGCGACAGCGCCGCCGGCACGGACCTGCATCGCCGTGTACGAGTCGTCCGCGCCGACGAGGACGCGACTGCCGACGAGGTTCAGACCCGCAAACGGAATGCCGAACGCGACGACCTGGAGGTATCGCGCGCCGTACTCGATCGCGCTCTCGTTGTTACTCAGTAGGGAGATAAGTTCGTACGGGAACGCCCAGAAGACGGCCGCGACCGGGGCGCTGACCACGATCACGAGGACCACACTCGAGCGGACGGCTAGTCCGAGTTCGTCAGCGGCTTCGGCACCGTACCGCTGGGAGACGAGCGCGATGGTGCCGCCGGCGACGCCGCCGCCGATAGCGAAGGCTAACCCCCAGAACGGGCCGGCAAAGCCGACGCCGGCGACGGCCGACGTGCCGACGGCAACGCCGACCATCGCGACGTCGACGGCGCTTTTCGACATGCGTGCGATGCCGGTGACGATTCGGGGCCAGGCAAGCATCGTCGTCTGGACGGCACGTTCTCGGTCGATCACCCCGAGTCGTGCCAGGCCGAGCCCGATCGAGAGAATAATCAGCCGCAGCGGATTTGGGACCCTACTCACGGGTCACACCTGTGGCTCCTCGGCGGATCGTTGCGGCCTTCGGTTCGTGGCACGCTGTCGGATTCTGGCGGATCGATACGTATCTGCGGCCCATTCACGTGAAAATCGGCGGATCTACGGAAGGTTCGGGTTCGAACCGCTGGCGGAGCCGACCGCGCTCTGGCTCTGGTCGAACGCCGTTTCGGTGATCGACTTGAGACGA
>NZ_VTAW01000061.1 GCF_008245225.1 Natrialba swarupiae | reverse complement strand
ATCGACAGTGTACTTCTTTCGGCTCATTCCTAGAGATACGTGCCCAGAGGATATAACCTAGCTGTCCACGGTTGGGAGGGTACTAGAGGAGCGCTTGCGCGTTATGGATGATGTACCAGCCACACACTGATCCGATACGACGACTTTCAGGCTCATTACGAATACTAGTTTATCTCTTTATAAGGCCAATTATAATTCGTGATGAGTTCACAGGTTATGCCTTCAGCGAAGTACGACGTTATGCTTGGAAAGCTCGGTGCACGACTTGACGTCTCTCGGGCGGAGAACGAGGCAAACGTAGCCATTGTCGAGCATACGCTCCCGCCGCACACGCTGGCGGCACCGCTCCACCGCCACAGCCGTGAGGACGAGATCTCCTACGTACTGGAGGGCGAGATGACCGTACTGGCCGACGATGAACTAACAACCGTTCCAGCCGAGGAGTCGGTCGTGAAAGGCCGTGACGTCTGGCACACGTTCTGGAACGCGAGCGACGAACCGCTTCGGTTCCTTGAGATCATCGCGCCGGGCGAATTCTCGGAGTTCTTCGAGGAGATCTCGCATATCTACCCACTCAACCCCACGGACGAGGAGGCACTCGCCCGTTTCGAGGAGATCTGCGAGCGATATGACTTCGAGGCCGATCTCGAAAGCATCCCCAAGCTCTGCGAAGAACATAGTCTCCAGATGTAGGGGACAAATCTAGCCGATTCCCACGATTTCCCGTACTGTATTCATGCTCTGAGTCGGTCAGGCCAGTCTTGACAGAATCCGAGCAGTTCGAACAATCCATGCTGAACTCACAGCGCGAGTGTGACACGAGATTCGACTCAATCTGCGATGGTAGTGATCGCTCGGTATAGGGGATACAGACAGAAACGGACAGGAGTCGCTTGATCGTTGTTAGCACCAAGATCGTTCGCAATTTGTACTGGTTGGCATAGATGGGGGCTCGGTAGGGTGGTCAACCATAACGAGTACCTTACCACACTCTACTTCGGGATCTGTGAACTCGCGGTCTTTCCACCCATCATCGTCTTCAAGACGAGCAGAGACGACAAAGTCCCCCGGTTCGGCTGGCCACGTGCAGTCAAGTAGCTGGCTTTGGCCGTGTTCGCTAAATTCAAACGTAGCCTCTCCGACTACCTCTCCTTCGTGAGCAACTCGAACGTCAACAGCAGTTGGTTCATCGATCCAATTTACCGCTCGAACACCGAGTAGCTCAACTGTAGTATCCTCTTCCTCAAAAAACGATGTGCATCCTGTGAAGCCGACAACAGACCCGGCCCCAAGTACAGAGAGTATCTCTCGACGATTCATGCAAAATTGTCAGAGTCACTAAAATAAGTGCCTTGTGAGTATCGACCGGACTTTCTTGACGTTCTATTCATACGTTTATTGAACGCTGAAATTCCTACCAATCAGTGTATCTCTTCGAAGAGTCGTGATGAATATACAGCGCGAATGCGGCACGCATCGTGTCCACACAATCGAGTCATCAAGAGTGGTCGAAACAGCCGACAAACGATGATCGATTACGATTCAGAGAGCGTGAATGAGAACGTCGACCCCTCGTCCGGCTCGGACTCGACCCACATCTCACCGTCGTGGCGTTCCACGATCCGTTGACAGAGGGCCAGGCCGATGCCGGTTCCCGGGTACTCGTTGCTGGTGTGGAGCCGCTGGAACACCTCGAACACGCGATCGTGGTTGTCAGGATCGATCCCGATCCCGTGGTCGGCGACTATAATGCGCCATCGATCACCGACTCGTTCCGCGGCGATGTCGATCCGGGGCGGCTCGTCGCCACTATACTCGATGGCGTTGTCCAGCAGGTTCTGGAACACCTGACGCAATTGGCTAGCGTCACCGGCCACCGTCGGCAACTCGTCAGCCGTAATCTCGGCGTCCGTCTCGTCGATCCGGAGTTGGAGGTCGTCGCGAACCTCGTCAAGGACGGCGCCGAGATCGACTGGTTCGAACGGTTCTCCTTGTGTTTCGACTCGCGAGTACTCGAGCAGGCCCTCGATCATCTCTCGCATGCGCTCGGCGCCGTCGACGGCGTACTCGAGGAACTCCTCGCCGTCGTCCTCAAGCGCATCGCCGCACCGTTGGTCGATCAACTGGAGGTAGCTCGTGACCATCCGCAGTGGCTCCCGAAGATCGTGAGAGACCGCGTGGGCGAACTGCTCGAGGCGCTCGTTCGACTCCTCGAGCGCACGTTCGCGTTCTTTACGCTCGGTGATGTCTAGGGCTATCGCCATTCCCCCGTGGATCTCGCCATCCTGATCCGTGAGGGGGACGACGTGGACAATCCACTCGCGCCCCTCGGACTTACCCTCTATCGACTGCTTCTCGCCTTCAAGTACAGCCTGATACACGGGTTCAATCGTGTCGGCTACATCGTCGGCCCATACCTCGTGGAGGTAATGACCTTCGACGTCATCCGGCGATTGAGGGAGATAGTCGAATGCCTGCCCCTCGGCGAGCGTGTACCGAAGCTCCTCGTCGAACTGGGTGACGATCCCGTTCGGGAAGTTTTCGGCCAGCGTCCGGTAGCGTCGTTCGCTCTTCTCGAGAGTGTGTTGTTGTTCCCTTTGTTCAGTGATGTCTTCGATACTGAACACGACGCTCTCGATCTCTCCACGATCGTCGTAGACCGGTGCCCCGTTGACGGAGATCCAGACGCGTTCCCCGTCCGGACGTAACACGCCGCTGACCTGATCGAACAGTGGTTCTCCGGACTCCACGATCCGCGGGAAGGGCAACTCCTCACGCGAGAGCGGTTCGCCGTCCTCGTCGACTTCGTCCCACCTCGGATCGTCGAAGCTGAGCGCGTTGATCCGGGATCTGCTCCGCCCGAAGATCTCTTCGGCACGGTCGTTGGCGAACTGCATCTCGCCGTCGCTACCGACGATCGTGATGCCGATCGGACTCGTTTCGACGATCGTTTCGTAGCGGGTCAGTTCCTGTTCGCGTCGCTTCCGTTCGGTGATGTCGCGGGAGAAAACCGACAGGCCTGATTCTGAGGGATAGATGGCGTTTTGGAACCACTTGTCCCACGGCGGATAGTAGTCTTCGAAGGTAACAGGCTCTTTTGTTTCGAGAGCTTCGTACAGCGCGTTCTCGAACGTCTCCGTGAGATTCACATTGCGAATGTCCGAACCAATTGCATCCTCATCCAGTCCAAAAAGGTCTGCTGCGGTGTCGTTCAGATAGCGAAAGCGGAGTTCTTCATCGAGGGCGTAGAAACTGTCCGAGATTCGATCAAATACCGCACCGAGGTCGCGATCGACGGAATCTCGTGTAATCGCTCCTTCCTCGATAACTGGCCGCCACCAGACGCGCCCGTTTCCCCCGACTTTCTTGGTTTCGAGTTGGTCGTGGTTGACGAGGCGCTCCAGTCGCTCGTAGGCGCTCCGCCGACCAAGGTCGAACTGTTCGGCGACCTCGGTCGTCGTCCGAGGCGCCCCGCCCTCCTCGAAGATTGCGAGTGTATCTCGGAGGGTGTCCGTCAGCGGTGTCGAACTCATTACACCGTAGATGCACCCCAGCCGAATAAGCCCTCCACTGTTGGAGGGGGTCGTCTAGTCGACGAATATTCGAGATGGCTCGTCAGCTCCATGATTCCCGATGAGTAACGACCTTTACGGTGTCAGAGATGCCACTACTGGCCTCGGTGTCAATATAATCTGAGTGCTGCATTTATCCTCAGTATGCAGCAGCCTCGGACTGGCAGTGTCACGATAGTCTGCTGAGCTGGTGCTGCATACAGGGCGCGAATGTAGCACCAGTCGATCACATCGATTTAGAGAAAGTGCCTGCTTGGAGAAGGTGTGCAGCCTAGCCAAGCAGACAGCGAGATAGA
>NZ_VTAW01000060.1 GCF_008245225.1 Natrialba swarupiae | reverse complement strand
AGTCACCAACTACGAAAGAGGACACAATCCCGGACGTACGAAGCTCAAAACCCTGTGATCGATTCTATGACACGCTCCCGCAAACGAGGGTCGGGCGCCAAGACGACCCGAACCTTCCGATTGGTCGGCGTTCGCAACGACGACAGCGGCGAGTATCATCTGTACCTGACGAATCTGGACAGAGAGGACTACCGCGCGCCCGATATCGCACAGCTCTATCGGGCGCGCTGGGAGATCGAACTGCTGTTCAAAGAACTCAAATCACAGTTCGGTTTGGACGAGATCAACACGACCGACGCCTACATCATCGAGGCGCTGATCATCATGGCAGCACTCTCGTTGCTGATGAGCCGGGTTATTGTCCACGAACTCCAGAAACTGGACGCAAAACAGCGAGGCTGCGCCGACGACGCCGCGGCGTCGTCGACGCAGCTTCCCCGACGACGATGTTCACACGCTGTTGAACGGCACGCTCATCTGATCCAGTTGTACCTGATGCTGGATCTGGGGTACGAGCTACCGGATCTCGATTCGTTGTTGCTGTGGTCGTCACGAGATCCAAATCCACACCGTCCGAGGTTACGTGAACAGGTGGAGTCAGGCGAGTTCTGGTAACGAACTCGCCTGACGAGACGGGCTGGATCGCCCGGACTGGTCAGCGACGGCTCTGGAACGGCGGCGCACTCACGACTGCGAGTGCACCGCCTTAGACGGGAGACATGATCAAGAACCGGCTGGTTTGCTGGAACAGCATCGATCTTGGTATGAGCGCGGTGAGACTCGACGCAATTTCGGCGTGATCGCGGTCTCAGCCAGTCACTAAGCTAGAACGGATGGTTTCGGTGGTAACTAGTTCAGCAGCTCTCATAGTCGGTATCGAACAACGCACTCGCGAACGTAAAAGTACGTATCATCGCGAACCCAAACGGCCGACACGACGACCCAGCGCTGGATCAGGAACCTATTTCGGCGACCGAATACTGTGTCAAATGTTGCCACACTTACCGAACACACTTCTACCTCGCTTATAGTCAACTCTCGAGCAGTAATGTGTCAAACATAGTCATACATACTAGTATCAAAACGACTAAGCGCGTCGGTAACCTCACTGAGAGTACAACGAGGACACACGTAATGATCGAAGATGTAATCGCGATATTCGAAGTACCCGAACTGTTACAGCAGGTCGTGATCGCGATCGCGATCGGCGGACTGATCGGGATCGAGCGGGAGAAAGAGCCGTCGGACAAGTTCGCGGGGTTGCGAACGTTAGCGTTGCTGTGCGGTGCGGGTCCGGTGATGGTCTACTACGCGGAAATATCCGGGTACACCGGCGCTGTCATGCTCTACCTGATTCTCGCCGCGGTCCTGGCGTTTACGATCGCGTACATTCGATTTACGCTTTCGGGCGGGGAAATTGGATTCACGACGTCAGTCACGGTGTTTTTCGTCGCACTGCTCGGCGTGATCGTCGGATACGGTCGGTACGTCGAAGCGGCGGCGATCACGATCATCGTCGCGTTCTTGCTGGCCGAGAAACAACAGATGGTCAGCTTCGTCGATAGCCTCACGTACGACGAGCTCTCCGATGCGATGAAAGTCGGTGCGCTCGTGTTCATTCTCTACCCGATTCTCCCAGCCGAGGCCGTCGATCCGTACGGCGTCATCAACCTCCGTGAGGTGCTTGTCTTCGCGATCTTCGTGTTGATGATCGAGTTCTCCGCGTACGTTTCGATGCGCGTCTTCGGCGGATCGAAGGGGCTGCAAGTGACCGGCCTCCTCGCCGGTATGGCGAACTCGTTCGCGACGGCAGCCGTGATGGCGCGGATGGCGAACAAGTCCCGCGAGGCGCTCGAGGCCGCGTCGTCCGGAATCATGCTCTCGGTGATCTCGATGATCATCCGAAACGTCGGTCTGGCTTCGATCCTCGCGTTCGCGATCTTCTGGGTGATCTGGATCCCCGCCGTCGCGATGATCGCGCTCACCGTCGCGGTCGCCTACTACCTGCTCAGAACGAGCGAAAGCCACGACGACATCGACGTCGATATCGACTCACCGTTCTCGTTCAAATCCGCAGCGAAGTTCTCCGCGATCTACGTGGCGATCACGGTCGTCGCCGTCGTCTCTCAGGAGGTACTCGGTGACGTCGGGCTGCTTGCGACCGCCTACACCGGCGGTCTCATCTCGTCGGCCGCAGTCGCAGTGTCGGCAGCGACCGTCTACAACTCGGGCGCAGCGAGCGCCGAAGCGGCCGGTGGGATGGTGCTGCTCGGAATTATGGCCAGTCTTTCCTCGAAGATCGTGCTGGTCGAGATTCTCAACGGACAGATGCGAAAGAAGGCCATGCTCCCGATGGGGGTCGTCGGAGTCGTCGGGCTGGTCGTCTACTTCGCGGTGTAACCCCCTCGGCCTTCACCAGTTACGAACCGCTCGTGGTCACGCCTCGAGGCGCTCGAGTCGAGTCGGTCTGGTGTCCGTCAGTTTTGACGCGCCGCGTCCCGTTGTGCGTGCGCCGAGACATCGGCACAGCATTCCGTATAGATCCGCCCGTCAGCGGACCGCAGACAGGTCGAACGCACAGATACTCGCCCTCGAATTCGTGGCGCCCGTATATTTTTGTAGGTGCGCTTCCGTTTCTCACGCGTGAAAAGCGCATGTTACTACGGACCACAGGACGTCCGTATCGAAGACCGAGAGACCCCACCGGTCGACCCGCTCGAGGTCCGCGTTGACGTCGCGTCGTGTGGAATCTGCGGGACTGACTACACGAATACCGGGACGGCCCGGTCTTTACGCCCGACGGTACGCATCCGATCACCGGTGTGAGCGTTCCCGTCCTCGGCCACGAGTTCTCCGGGGTCGTCTCTAGAACTGGAGAGGACGTTTCTCGACTCGAGTCGGGCGACTGCGTCGTGGTTCACCCGAACGTTCCGTGTCACGACTGCACGTACTGCGAGCGGGAGTCTACAGACGGTGTCCGGACGCGGTCGCGATCGGCCTGCAAACGGCGACTGGCGGATTCGGCGAGCACGCCGTCGTTCCCGAACAACAGGTTCACCGACTCCCAGACGGCGTTTCGCTCTCGAGCGCGGCACTGGTCGAACCGCTCGCCGTGGGCCTCCACGCGGTCAGACGGTCGCGGCTCCGGGCCGGCGACACCGTCGCGATCTTCGGCGCAGGGACGATCGGGCTGTCGGTCGCGTGGGCCGCAGACCGAGCCGGAGCGACGGCGGTCCTCGTCTCCGAACCGTCCCGACACCGACGCCGCACAGCCCTCGATATCGGCGCTGACGAGACGATCGACCCGCGCGAGATCGACCCCGTCGAGAGTGCCCGTTCCAGGACGGTCGACGGAGTCGACGTCGCATTCGAGTTCGCCGGAATTTCCGAGACGGTCTACGCCGCGATTCGCTCGACGAGGCGGGGAGGAGCGGTCGTCGTCGGTAGCGACGGATACGATCGCGGACCTCGATCTCAACTACGAGATCGAAACTCGCATCCTCGACGAAGACGACCTCGCGAGTGTGATCCTCGAAACCGCCTATGATACCGACTGCGATCGCATCTTCCTCGTGGGCGAAAAGCGATCCCCAACCGGAAAAGCAATCTTTGGAGACATCGTCCAACATGTTATTTTGAACTTCAAGGGACGAGTAACCGTAGACATCAACGACTCGGTATAAGTGGGGACACGTGTCTCCAGCCAACGCTGACAGTAGCGTGGAACGGGAGTTTGCGCGAACGTCTCCATGGCCGAACGAGGCCGTCAAACAGGTTGTAGGAGGGGGTGTACCGATACGGTTTAGGCACTAACCAGTATAGGTAACTACATGGGACAGTTCGACGACGAGCAGTTCTTCTCGAGTATCGATCTGCGAACGATGATATTCTGGGCAATCGGAATTCTCCTCGGCCTAAGCGCTGCCCAGTTCGTATTCGGAGGGTCGCCCAGACGGACGGCTGTCGCAGCCGTTGGTGCGATCGTGATTTTATTTGGTTACTCGTTGCTCAAAGAACTGCGGTGACCTATGCACGTCATATGAAAATGAACATATGTATGTTAGAACGATATGATTGCAACAAATAGGTCCCGTCCCAAAGTCGTCTAGAGTTCGCCTCTGGTAGCTTCAGTTGACACCTCCATTGTGATGGCTGTTTTGGCT
>NZ_VTAW01000005.1 GCF_008245225.1 Natrialba swarupiae | reverse complement strand
CTCTCAATCGAGTGATTATCCGTCAGACCCAGCCGTAGACCACGGAACGTGTGGTTATACTTCGGAAGTACTGCTAGTCCGAGCACAAACTGGGACATTTATTTATATTTTTGTTGTGGACGGCACGCCGGAAGGAGGTTCAGGTGCGTTTCGGGCGCTTCCCTCGGACGGCTACTGACCCCGTGTCCCGGAGGGGCTGTCGTTCGGGCCACGATCCACCGAAACCGACGTCTAGTAGACCGTCTCATACGGTCTGCGATGACTGATTTCCGGCCGATCGCACGCCGGTCTGCGATCGACCGGTACCGACTCATCGCGGTCCGTCTCACGCCTCGAGTATCTCGTCTTCGTCATCCTCGGGGACGACCAGCGAGCCGTCGAGGACGGTGACGCCACGACCACCCACGCGCAGTTCCGACTCGAGGCGGACGCGGACGACGCCCGGCCGGTCGACGTAGTGGCCCTGCTCGAGGCGCATCTCCTCGGGCGTGTCGTCGTCGAACGCGCCGAAGTGATCGAGATACGCACAGACTGCGCCGCTTGCCGTTCCCGTCACCGGATCTTCCGGAACGCCGGCACCGGGTGCGAACATCCGCCCGTGCAGGGTCGACTCGGCCTCGAGTACGTCGAACGAGAAGAGGTAGACGCCGGCGGCATCGACGTCGTCGGCGAGTTCCGCGAGTGCGGCCATATCCGGTCGCGCACTCCCGACGTCCGAGAGGTACGTGATCGGTGCAATCAGGAAGGGGAGTCCGGTCGACGCCACCGCCAGCGGGAGGTCGGCGCGTGCGCCCTCGAGCGCGGCCCGGCCGACCCCGAGCGCGTCGGCGACCCGGCCGTAGCCGACGTCGACCTCGTGGACGGCCGGCGCATCCTGGGTCATCCAGACCGTGCCGTCCGCGGCGACGTCGATCTCGAGGACGCCGACGTTGGTCTCGAGCGTGGTCGTCCCCGGCTCGAGGCCATCCTCGTGGAGGTGGGCGAACGAGCCGATCGTCGCGTGTCCACAGAGGTCGACCTCCTGGCTCGGCGTGAAATACCGGATCCGACGGTCGGCGTCGTCGCTCTCCCGTAGGAAGGCGGTCTCGCTGACGGCCATCTCGTTGGCGATCGCCTGCATCTGGCTTTCGGAGAGGCCGTCCGCGTCGGGGACGACGCCCGCGGGATTGCCGGTACACGGCTCGTCGGTGAACGCGTCGACCTGGACGATCCGAGTCGTGTGCATACGCGGTGATGAGACGGAACGCCCTTCGCTCTTTTCACTTCGTGGACCTCCCCGGGCGACGGCGGATGGCTACGTCGTCGCGCTCGAGCCGCCGGATCGGCGCGTCCACAGGCGGCCCACGCCGTACTCGAGTGCGCCGACGAACAACGCGATGCCGAGGACGACAACCCACATACCGACGTACAGGACGTAAGGATCACCTGGGCCGCTTACGTGCTGTTGGGAGTGGACGCTGTTGACGAACAAACCGATTGTGACGGCAGTCGGTAGGCTCAGCTCGTGACGAACCAGAAGATAGACGGGAACTGCGAGTACGACCACGCCGCCGATAGCGGCCCAGGTGATGGTGGCCGCGGAATCCGTCATCCCCCACCCGGTGGCAAATCGGACTGACGCGAAGGCGTGAACGATGCCAACCGACACGGCGAGTACTCCTGCCGTCCGCCGATCGGTCGGCACCGGGACGTCCCAAGCCGGATCGGGGAGCCACGTGCTTCGAGTGCGGACGACGTGTTCCCAGAATCCCACGACTGCGGTACCGACGAGCCACGCGTACCAGGCGGACACGTACCGGGTGAGGTACAGTCCGTCGCTGACGACGGTGTGGCCGGTCGGTTCGTCGATCGCGGGTTCGATCTCCGCGACGTCCTGAAACGTCGGTGCGGGCGGCGTGAGTTCCCAGTAGAGTGCGAGTCCCGCTAGCAGACCGACGACGAGGACGGGGACGACGAGTCGATCCTCGAGGGCGAGCCAGATCGGGACCGCGCCGAGCGCGATCAGGCCGCCGTAACGAACGGCCGACTCGAGGGGCGCGGCGAGCGTCGGGCCGACGCCGTACCCCAGTCTGATCGCGACACCGACGACGAGGGCGGCGTGAGCGATTCCGACGGCGACCGCGATGGCGGCGTGGAGGGCGCGCCGTTGCATATCGACTTTTCGAGGGAGGATCCTGTTAACGTTTTCTCACGTTCGGGTGCCGACGAGACGGGCTTGCGGGTGCGATCAGTCGTTACTCGGAGTCTCGAGTGACACGTCTTCGCCCGGGTCGTCGTCCAACCCGCCGTCCGGTGTCGCACTCGTATCGTGCGTGCCAACTGGCGGCAAGTTCACCTCCGCCGCGGCCGACGCCTCGAGATCCGTCTGCGTCTCGAGGTGGTTCATCTCGCCGTCAGCGTCGCGGGCGTCCTGGTCGATCCGCATCGAACAGAACTCGACGCCACACATCGAACAGAAGCGGGCTTCCTTGTAGTTGTCTCCGGGCAGGGTCTGGTCGTGATACTCCCGAGCGCGGTCGGGGTCGAGCGCGAGGTTGAACTGCTCGCGCCAGTCGAAGGTGTATCGGGCCTCCGAGAGCGCGTCGTCCCAGTCTCGAGCGCCCGGTAGACCGTTGGCCACGTCACCGGAGTGGGCGGCGATCCGGTAGGCCGCGAGGCCGTCGCGGACGTCCGCCTCGTCGGGGAGGCCGAGGTGTTCTTTCGGCGTGACATAACAGAGCATCGCCGCGCCGGCCTGGGCGGCCATCGCGGCGCCGATCGCGCTCGTGATGTGGTCGTAGCCGGGCGCGATGTCGGTCACGAGCGGGCCGAGGACGTAAAAGGGCGCGCCGTCACAGACCTCCTGCTGGCGCTCGACGTTCTCCGCGACCTTGTGCATCGGGACGTGGCCGGGGCCTTCGACCATCACCTGCACGTCGTACTCCCAGGCGCGCCGGGTGAGTTCGCCCAGCGTGTCGAGTTCGGCGTACTGGGCCTCGTCACAGGCGTCGGCCAGCGACCCCGGCCGCAGGCTGTCCCCGAGGCTGAAGGTGACGTCGTGTTCGGCGAAGATCGAACAAATCTCGTCGTAGACCTGGAACAGCGGGTTCTGCTCGCCGTTCTCTTCCATCCACTTCGCCACGATCGAGCCGCCACGCGAGACGATGCCCGTTTTGCGGCCGTCGGTCAGCGGGAGGTGTTCGGCAAGAATGCCGGCGTGAATCGTCATGTAGTCGACGCCCTGTTCGGCCTGTTTCTCGATCACCTCGAGCAACAGCTCCGTCGTGATCTCCTCGGGACCCCCCGCCTGCTTGACGGCCTCGTACAGCGGCACCGTCCCGATCGGGACCGGCGAGTGTTCGACGTGAGCCTCACGAATCTCGTCCAAGTCGCTTCCCGTCCCGAGATCCATCACGGTGTCCGCGCCGTAGTGGACCGCCGTGTGGAGCTTTTCTAACTCGGTCTCGAGGTCGCTCGTGGTCTCGCTGTTGCCGATGTTGGCGTTGACTTTCGTCGAGAACTCGCTGCCGATGATCATCGCGTCCAGCGCGTGGTGGTTCCGATTCGCCGGGATAACGGCCTGCCCCTCGGCGACCTGCTCCCGGACGAACGCCGGATCGCGGTTCTCGCGTTCCGCGACGCGTTTCATCTCTTCGGTGACGGTTCCCTCTCGAGCCGCTGCGATCTGCGTGTTCGCCATCGATAACTAGGTTGTATGATTGAGTTATAAATAGTTATCTCGTCGTCTCGAGGCGAAAACGAGGGCGATCGCTGGCTACTCGACAATCGTCGTGGCGGCCCCGTTCGAACAGCGATGGCTAACGGGTATCGTCGGATGGAGGAACGGCGCGTATTCAGCCCACTTATATCGATAGCGACCCCTGACTCGAGTAGGTGGCCACCAGTGTCCGAGTTACCGGACGATTTCGACTGTACGATCACGAACTGGGAGTACATTTACAGCCTCTGTCGGGACGTCAGCGACGAGGTTCGTCACGACGAGTTCGAGCCGGACGTCGTCGTTGCCCTCGCACGCGGCGGGTGGTTCGCGGGCCGGTGTCTCTGTGATTTCCTGGGGCTCGACGATCTGACGAGCCTGAAGATGGAACACTACGTCGGCACCGCCGAGAAGACCGGCGAGCCGACCGTCCGCTATCCCATGCCGGAGGGCAGCGTCGAGGGAAAAGACGTCCTCATCATCGACGATATCGCCGACACCGGCGGCTCGATCGAGCGCGCTTACGAGTACGTCGACGACCGCGGCGCCGAGGAAGTCCGCACCGCGACGCTTCAACTCCTCCAGACGAGCGAGTTCGAGCCCGACTACATCGGCGAACGGTTAGAGGAGTGGACGTGGATCGTCTACCCGTGGAACTTCATCGAGGACATGATCGATCTGATCACCGGGGCGATGGAGCGGGCCGGCCAGGAGACGTTCTCCCAGGAGGAGATCCGTCACTTCCTCGCCGAGTATCACAGTATCGAGCGCATCGAGATGGAGATCGCCCAGCCAAACCGGATCCCGGAAGTCCTCTCGGAGATGGAACGGCGTGATCTCGTCGAGATGCAACGCCCCGACGAGTGGGCGTTGCTCGAGAGGTGAACACCGCCGGTGTCGTGAGCAACCGGACGACCTGGCATCTCACGCGCCGTCGACGAGCGATCTGGACGCGTTAGCGGCGACGAGTGCGGCGGTCACGACCGCTGCGGCCGTCGCGAACAGCGGGTTCAACAGGCCAACGACCGCGATCGGAACCGCGATGGCGTTGTAGACGAGCGCCAACCCAAGATTTTGTCTGAGCCGACCGCGCGCAGCGGTCGCGAGATCGAACGCGCGCTCGACGCCCGCGAGTTCCTCGTCGACGATCGCGAGATCGGCGGCATCGGACGCCAGTGCGGTTCCGCTGCCGAGCGAGACGCCGAGGTCCGCCTCGGCCAGCGCCGGGGCGTCGTTCGTTCCGTCGCCCACCATCGCGACCCGGCCCTGTCCTTTGAGCCGTTCGACCGCAGCCGTCTTTCCGTCCGGCGGAACGGCCGCAAAGACGTGATCGACGCAGGGGTGGTCCACGAAGCGTCCGGCCGCCGTCTCGGCGTCCCCGGTCAACACGACGACGTCGACGCCGCGTTCGTGGAGACTCGTGACCGTCTGCTCCCAGTCCGCTCGCGGCTCGTCGCCGACGACGATCAGCCCTTCGACGTGGCCGTCGCGGCCGACGACCACCGGTAGTCCGCCGTTTTTCCGCTCTCGTTCGATCCGCTCTTCCAGGGCCGGCCCGAGCCCGCCCGTCCGTTCTCCCACGAGGTCGGGGTGACCGACGACGACTCGGTCGCCCGCGACGATCCCTTCGACGCCGATCGCGTGGCTCCGAAACTCGCGAACGTCCGTCGCCGGCGTCCCGTCGCCCGCATCGGGTACCGCCGCGTCGGATTCGCCGCTCGAGCCGCCGTCCGACCGTGGCGATTCGGTCGCTGCTCGCCGGCTACGTCCGTCACGGGGGCCTGGCCCGTCGTCGGCGGCGTCGACGATCGCTTCGGCCACCGGATGCGACGAGTGTCGCTCGAGTGCCGCCGCCACAGCCAGGAGGTCGTCCGATAGGTCGGTTTCGCGGACGCTCATCTCGCCGGTCGTCAGCGTCCCCGTCTTGTCGAAGACGACGACGTCGACGTCTCGAATCCGTTCGAAGACGGTTTCGTCGAAGACGACGATCCCCCGTTCGAGCGCCTCGTGGACGCTCGCGGCGACGGAGACCGGCGTGGCGAGTGCGAGCGCCCACGGGCTCGCGGCGACGACCGTCAGGAGTATCGCCGCCGTGGCACCCGTCGCACCCGAACCGACCCCGTAGCCGACGACGCCCGCGAGGATCGCCACGCCGATGACGGCTGGTGCGACCTTCGCTGCGAGCGCGTTGCCGTGGCGTGTCATCCCGTGTGTCGCACTCTGAACGTTCCAGACGGTCTCCGTGAGCTGCTCGAGTCGGCTCGTCGGTTCTCCGCCCACGTCGATCACTGCACTCCCGTCGACGACGAGCGAGCCGCCGACCACCGTCTCGCCCGGTGTCACCACTACTGGCAAGGACTCCCCCGTGACCACCGCTTCGTCGACGGTACACTCGCTCTCGAGCAGGACGCCGTCGACCGGAATCCGTTCGCCTTCGCGGATGAGGACCCAGTCGCCGGGCTCGAGTTCCCCGACCGGAACCGATCGCGTCGATCCGTCCGCCTCGAGTCGCCGCGCCTCGTCGACCTGGGAAATCGTCAGATCGACGAGGCAATCCATCGCGCGTCGTTTGACCATCGCGTCGGCGAAGACGGCGGCCATCACCAGCGCGGCGACGACGATCGTCAGGTCGTAGTAGACGTCGATCCGTCCGAACGCGAGCGAGAGCGTGCCGTAGGCGTACGCAGCGAGGATGGTGAGCGCGGCGAGCAGGTGGGCATTCGGCTCGCGCAGCCTCAGGCCGACGTACGCCCCACGAAGGAGGGGCCAGCCGGTCAACAGCAACACCGCGCCGGTCAACACGAACAACACCGGGAGAAAGACGCCCCCTTCGAGGGACGTAAACGCACCCTGGTAGTGAGCCAGCACGCCTCGACTCGAGTACGCCGAGAGATAGACGGGGTAAAACACCGTCGCGTACGGGACCAGCAGAAACGTACCGAAGACGACGCCAGCGACGTACCGCATCTCGAGAATATCGTCGCTCCGGCGCTTTCGGACGCCGCTCATCTCGCGTGATCGCCGGGTTCCGCCGGTCGATTCGCCGCCGACATCGCCACCGCTTGCCCCCCGATCTTCGGGGTTTGCCTCTTCGCGCCGGTAGGCGGTGTACCCCAATTGACTCACCGCGCGCTCGAGTTCGGTCTCGGAGATTCGGTCGGGGTCGTGGTCGACGGAGAGCGCTTCCGCGACGTAGCTCGCCTCGGCGCGTTCGACGCCCTCGAGAGCGCCGGCGACCGACTCGAGGTACGTCTCGCAGGTCGCCGAGTGCATCCCGTCGATTCGAAGGTGTGTTCGCTCGAGGCGACCATCTCGGGCCCTCTCGTCGTCCCCGACGGTCGTCGACGCCGCTCGCTCGCCCGAACGTGCCGGGAGCGCGTCGTCGACGGCACGACAACCGGTCGAACAGAATCGCGTGCCCGCCGCTGTCTCGACTGGGGTCGTCGAGTCGGAAAGCGGCGCTCGACAGAGCGAACACCGCCGTTCTGGCTGGCGGTCGTCCACGTCGGACGTCCGCGCTCGAGGGCAATAACCGTGACCGTCACCCACCGAAATCGAGGTGGATCACTCCGCGACCGACTCGCCCTCGGGTGTGGCGGGCTGGCCGCGGTCGCCGTCCTCGAGTATCGAGCTCTTCCACGTGCCGCGGGTGAACCAGGCGGTCGCGGTGAGCGCGCCCACGAGGTCGCCGACGACGACGCCGACCCAGATGCCGGTCTCCCCCCAGCCGGCGACGAAGACGAGGTAGGCGGTGATCGGGAGCCGGACGATCCACAGCCCGAGCACGGCGAAAACCAGTGCCGTCTTCGTGTTCCCCGCGCCACGGAACGCGCCCAGGATCACCTGGAGGACGCCCATGAAGACGAACGCGAACGCGGCGATCCGCAGGTAGTCGACGCCGTGGGCGATCGTCTCCGCGCGGCCGGCTTCCTCGGCCGTCAGAAACACCGAGACGAACGGCTCCGGGAAGAGGAAAGCGACCAGGCCCGCGAGCGCCATGATCACGCCGACCACGGCCGCCCCGAGCCACGTGGCTCGCTCCGCTCGCTCGGGTCTGTCCGCACCGAGGTTCTGGCCGACGATCGAGTCCATCGCCTGGCCCATCCCCATCGCCGGCAGGAACGCAAGCGAGATCAGCCGATTGCCCAGCCCGTAGGCCGCCACGACGGCCGGCGGGAACGTCACGACGATCGCCGTCATCACGACAAGCGCGAGCGCCGTCATCGACTGCTCGATCGACGTCGGCACGCCCAGGCGTGTGATCTTGCTGACGTACTCGAGTCGCGGTTTGAGGTGTTCGGGCTGAATGTCGGGGCCGACGTCGGTGTAGTACAGCAGGTAGAAGCCGATCCCCGTCGCGACGCCCCTGGAGATAACGGTCGCGACCGCCGCACCTGCGACCTCGAGGCGGGGGATTGGACCGACGCCGAAGATCAGAAGCGGGTCGATCGCGAGGTTGATGACGACGCTGACGGCCATCACGCGCATCGGCGCGCGAGTGTTCCCGTAGCCGCGCATGAGCGAGACGAAGACGAAGAAGCCGAAGACGAACGGGAGCCCGAGGAAGAATATCCGCAGGTAGTCGGCGGCCAGCGGAACGATCGCGGCTTCCGTGTCGCCCTGTGCCGGCAGGAGCGCGAGCATCGGATCGGTCGCGACGAAGCCGACGATGCCGAGACCGATCGCGACCAGCGAGACGAACGAGAGCGTCTGTCCGGCGATCAAGCCGTCTTCACCGCTCTCGGCACCCGTGTGCTGGGCGATGAGAATTGCGCCAGCGGTCGTAAAGCCACCGCCGAGTGCGATCATCAAGAACAGAAGCGGAAACGCCAAGCTGATCGCCCCGACCGCGTCGGGCGAGAGCGCACCCAGCCAGAACGTGTCGCCGACGTTGTAGGCCACTTGCAGCAACTGAATCACGACGAGCGGCCAGGCCAGCATGAACATCGGCCGGACGAGCGATCCCTCCGTGAGATTGCTCTCGGCCGACTCCGCACCGGAGGACATATCTCAGCAGTATCACTGGACGCACTTGACATCTCGTGAGATGTGATATCACACTCGTCGAGACCCAGTTCGAACACTACGCTCGACCCTACTCGAGTCCCACCGGATCGATTCTACTCGAGGCACCCCACGTCGGTCTGTCCGACGTTCACGACCGATCGAACTCGCGGTCGGGCGGTGCCGTCGATCCATGGTCTGGACCGGGTTCGGAGCGCGGTGGTGCGTCGTCGGAGTGTGGTGGGCCGTCACCGGAGCGTGGCGCGTGACCGTTGACGTCCGACGACCGATCTCCGGGCCGCGACCGCCCGTCGGCCGCGGAGTTCTCGTCGACGGCGTCGGCGCCACCCGCGTCCGCGAACGGGTCGCACGGATCGACCGCACACGTTTCGCAGTAGACGTTCTCGCCCGATTCCAGGACGGCGATCGTCGACCCGAACAGGACGCGCCGTTTTTCGTACCGGCGGTACTATCCCCCGTCGGCGGGCTCTCCGCACTCGTCGCAGGCGACGTCCGGGGCGTCGACGCGGCCCGTCCGGACCTCCCGTTTCGTCCCGATCGTCTACACGGGGTCGCTCGAGGCCGTCGCGGCCTGCCAGCAGACGATCAACCCGACGAGAAACAGGAATCCGCCGATCCACGGGTAACCGAGAAATCCCGGCACGAACAGCACGGAGACGAGGATCCAACACCACAGCAACGCGAATCCAGCGTCGTTCGCGAGGCGGCGAAGCCCTTCCCCTGCGCTCGGACGTCGACCTGGCCGTGTCATCGCCGTGTCACTCGATACGATCGCCCCGCGAGAGATAATAGTTCCGACGACGACCTGACCGGCTCGCCCTCCCCCGTTTCGCGAGCGTACAGGGTCGAGCCGTGACGAAATCACTTTGTGCCATCGGTTCGAGAACCGACCGATGCCCTCCCTCCGTACGCTCGCCGTCAGTGGCTTCCTCGCGCTCGCGGTGTTCCCCGCCGGCGTGAGCGCCCAGGGAACGTCCGACCCTGCCCTCGAGTTCGGACTCCAGTTTCTCGTCTCGTTGACCATCTACGCGATTCTCGGCGTCGCACTGGTCGGAATCGGACCGCAGTACGCCCGCGAGACCGTCACCGAACTCCACGAGGAGCCGATTCGTGCCCTCCTGTGGGGACTGCTGGCCGGGGTCGTCGTCCCGATCGTGCTCGTGTTGTTCGCGATCACGATCATCGGGTTGATCGTCACGATCCCTGGACTGATCGTCCTCTTCTGCGTCGGCGTCGTCGGCCTCGCGGTGGCGGTCGTCTGGGTCGGTGATCTCTTGACCGGCGGCCACGGAGCGGTCGGTGCCGGGACGGCACTGGTCGGTGCCCTCGTCCTCGCCATTCTCTCCGCGATACCCGTCCTCGGCGAATTGGTCACGACGATCGTCGGCTACCTCGGGATCGGCGTGGTCACGAGACGGCTCTATCGCTCCTGGAGCGGGTGAGTCGACAGCTGACGATCACTACGGAAAAGCCGTTCAGTCCGCGACCGCCTCTCCGGCCTCAGCCTCGAGCGTCGGCCGCTGGATCCAGAGATCGCCGAACAGTTCGTCTTGCTCGAGTTCGATCCGGCCGCGGTGGGCGAGAAAGAGCAACGCGAGGTAGGTCATCACGCGCGAGCCGCCGACCTCCTCGATCTCGGCGTACAGCACTTCGGCGCGTCCGTTCTCGTACTGTTCTTCGAGCGCGGCGTCGACGCGGTCGATGACGGTCTCGATGTCCGCCTCGTGAGTCGCGTGTGTGACGTCGTCGCTCGTCGGCTCGTCGTCGACGCGGAACTCGTCTTCGGCGTGGTAGGACAGCTCCTGGACGCCACGGTCGTACCCCCGCGGCGAGTCGCTCGTGTCGTAGCTCCGGGACTCCTTCCACCAGGTGCCCCGTTCGGCGTTCCTGAGCTCGCGGACCAGCTCGTCGAGCGTCTCGGGTTTCCCGCGGGCGTGTTTGCGCTCGAGTCGCCGTTCCATCTCCGCCTCGAGGTTCTCGACGGGGTCGAACCCTGGCGGGTGGTCTCCGTCTTCACCACTGTCCATCGGTCCACCCGCGTCGTCGGCGAACGGTGCCTCCCACGGCGGCAGTTCCTCCTCCTCGGGTTCGTCGGGCGCGAACAGTTCGTCGCTTTTCATCCGCAGGAGCACGCTCGCGTAGAACAGCGCCCGTCCCGAGGTCCGCAGGTCTGCGTCGTCTAGCGCCTCGAGGAACTTGTCGGTGACCTGCACGACGTCGATATCCCACGGATCGATCTCGCCGTCTTTCGCGAGTTGGACGAGGAGTTCGACGGGTTCGACCTCCTCGTCGCCGTCGTCGGAATCGTCACCTGCGTCGGCTGTGTCGTCGTCCGAATCGCCGCCGACGTCGCCCTCCGAGAACTCGAGGACGGTGCCGTCGTCGTTCGACGGCTCGGAGTCACTCGACGGACGTTCCCGGTCTCCGTGGCCGACGATGTTCAGCGGGATGTCGTCGTCGCCGCCATCGGTTCGGACCTCACGATAGAACTCCTCGTGGCTCGCCTCGCTCTCTCGCGGGTCGTCACTGCGCTCCTCCCCGCTCACGGGTCGCTTTGCTCCCCGCTCGCGTTTCCGCGGCGCGTTGCGCCGCGCTCCGGTCGACTGTTCGGAGTCGCTTCGCGACTCGTTGCTCGCGGCGTTGCCGCTCGCTTTCTTGGAGGACCCCGTCGTCGCCTTCGGCTCCTCGGGCCCCTCGCTGTCTCGCGGGTCGCTTCGCTCCCCGCTCGAGTTTCCGGAGCCGCGTGGCGGCTCCCTAGTCATCAGCCGGCACCTCCTCACTACTCAGATCGATGCCGGTGACCGCGCTCACGTTGTCCTGTTGCATCGTCACTCCGATCGCCCGCTGGGAGCGCTCGAGCATCGCCGAGCGGTGGGAGACGACGACGAACTGGGCCTGATCGGCCAGTTCCTCGACCATCTCGCCGATCCGTTCGGCGTTGACGGCATCGAGGAAGGCGTCGACCTCGTCTAACGCGTAGAACGGCGCGGGGTTGTGTCGCTGGATCGCGAAGATAAAGGCGAGAGCAGTCAGGGACTTCTCCCCGCCGGACATCGCATCCAGACGCTGGATCGGCTTGTCGCCCGGCTGGGCTTTCATCGTCAGCCCGCCCTCGAACGGATCGTCGTCGTCCTCGAGATGGAGGGTTCCGGTCCCCTCCGAGAGCTTCTCGAATATCTCCGTGAAGTGTGCCGAGATCGCGTCGTAGGCGTCCATGAACGTCCGTTTCTTCTGGGACTCGTAGCGCTCGATCCGGTCGCGAATGCCGTCGGCCTCCTCGACTAAGGTGTCGCGTCCCTCCTCGAGATCGTCGAGATCGGAGTGTACCTCGTCGTACTCGTCGATCGCGAGCATGTTCACCGGCTCCAGTGTCTCCATGTCCGCCTCGAGCAACTCGATCATCTCGAGGACGGTGTCGTGGTCCGGCACGTCTTCGGGGTCGTACTCGCCGACCTCGCCCTCGAGACTCTCGATCTCCCACTCGAGGTCGGAGACGCGCGTGCGTTTGTCCTCGAGTTTGCTCTCGACGGCGTTTACCCGGTCCTGTTGCTGGTCACGGGCCGTCCTCGCGTCCGCGAGTTCGTCTTTCAGCTCGCTTCGGTCGGCTTTCAACTCGGTGAGTTCCTCCTCGAGATCCGCGACGGCCTCGCGTTTTTCCTCGAGGAGGTCGCGTTTGTCGTCGATAGCCTTCTCGCAGTCGTCGATCCGTTCTTCGTGTTCTGCCACCCGGTTTTGGGCGGTCTCGATGTCGTCGTGGAGGTCCTCGATCGCGTCTTCGGCGTACTCCTTCTCGAGGCCCAGTTCGTTCAACGTCCCGTCGATCTCGTCGATCCGGCCCTCGCGCTCGTCGATTTCGGCCTCGAGGTCGTCGATTTCGGCGGTGAGTTCGGGAATCTTCGAGTCGGCCAGTTCTGCCTCGAGATCGTCGATGTCGGCCTCGATCTCTTCGATCTCGGCCGTCTGCTCTTCGATCGCGGTCGAAATCTCGTTCATCCGCTCGTCGACCGACTCGCGTTCCTCGCGTTTCTCTTCGAGGTCGGCCTCGAGGCTCTCGATCTCCGTTTCGATCGATCCGCGCCGATCGTCGAGTTTCTCGATCTCGGCTTCGATCGAGCGAACCTCGTCGGCGGCGTCGGTCTTCCGGTCGCGGGCGTCGTCGAGGCGCTCCTCGACGCCTCGGAGCTCCTCGCGTAGCGAGTCGCGTTCGTCCTGGAGTTCGGTGATCTGTTTCGCGACGCGTTCGAGTTGGCCCTCACCGCCGCCGGTGAACGAATAGCGCGACCCGCCGCCGGAGCCGCCGGTCATCGCGCCGCTTTTCTCGACCAGGTCGCCGTCTAGGGTGACCATCCGGTACTCTCCCATGTACGCTCGAGCGGTCTCTACGTCCTCGACGACCAACGTATCGCCGAGAACGTACGAGAAGATCCCCGAGTACTCCGGGTCGAACTCGACCAGATCGTACGCGAAGCCGACGACGCCCGGGTCGGTCGGCGCGTTCGGCAGCCCTCGCTCGCGCATGTCGGTCAGCGGGAGAAAGGTTGCCCGGCCGGCGTTACGGGATTTGAGGTGTTCGATACACTGCTGGCCGATGACGTCGTCGTCGACGACGACGTTCGCGAGTCGACCGCCTGCGGCAGTTTCACAGGCGACCGCGTACTCGCCGGAGACGGTGCCCAACTGGGCGACCGCCCCGTGGACGCCGTCGATCCCCGAGTTGAGTATCGTCGTCACCGCACGGCCGAACGAGGAGTCGCCGCTCTCGCTGGCGTTTGCTTCGAGTTCGGCGTACTCCTGTTGTTTCGCCTGGAGCTCGTCGTCGATCTCGTCGAGGTCTCCCTGGAGGCCGCGCTTTTCGCCTTTCAAATCCTCGACGACGCTCGCGATGCTCTCGCGGTTCTTCTCTGCTTTCTCGAGTTCGCGTTCTAAGTCACCGCGTTGGCTCTCGAGTTCCGGAATCTCCTCGCGGCGGTTCTCGATCGTCTGTTCGTTCTCGCTGATGGCGTTCGAGCGACGGCGGGCTTCGTCGAGCAGGCGGTCCTGTTCGCGCTGGAGGTCGTTCTTCTCGGTTTTGGCCTCCTCGAGGTCCGCCTTGCGGTCGGCGAGATCCGCTTTGAGTTCGTCGAACTCGGTGTCGACGGAGTCGATCTCGGCTTCGAGTTCCTCGCGTTTCGTCTCGCGTTCGGCGATCTCGGTCTTGATGGAGGCTTTCTCGAGTTTGTGTTCGCGGATCTCGTCCTCGAGGTCGGTGATCTCCTCTTGTTTGCGATCGATCTGGACGAACGCCTCGCGGCGGTTCGACTCGGCTTCCTCGATCTGTTCCTCGCTGGCCTCGATCCGGTCCTCGAGCCGGGAGATGTCGCCTTTGATCTCCTCGATCTCGCTTTTGATCCGGAGCTGTTCGTCCTCGCCTTTTCGCTCGATTTCGGCGTTTAAATCCTCGAGGTCCTCCTGGAGGCGGACGAGCGTGCCCTGGCGCTCGTCGAGTTCCCGTTGCAGATCCTCGAGGTCGTCTTCGAGGCTCTCGACGCGGCCTTCGGCGGCCTCGAGTTCCTCTCGTTTCTCCTCGAGTTCGCTGGCCTTTTTGTACCCCTCGTACTCGGCTTTCTCGTCGCGAAGCCGGCGATACCGGAGGGCAATCCGACGCTCGTCTTCGAGTTGGCCGAGGCGGTCGCGTTTCTCCCCGATTCGGAGTTCGGCCTCGTCGATGCGCTCCTCGACGACCTCGAGTTCCTCGAATGCGTCCTCTTTTTTGGCGTCGAACTCGGCGACGCCGGCGATTTCGTCGATGATCCCCCGACGGGCGTGGGGCGTCATGTTGATGATCTCGGTGACGTCGCCCTGCATGACGACGTTGTACCCCTCGGGCGTGACGCCCGCTTGCGCGAGCAGGTTCTGAATGTCAGAGAGGTTCACCGAGCGGTCGTTCAGGTAGTAATAAGAGTAGTAGTTGTCCTCGGTCTCTTTGACCCGCCGGCGGATGCGAATCTCGTCGACGTCGCCGATCTCCTCGCTGCCGGCGGCGTTGACGACCTGCGAGCGGGTGAGCGTCTCGTCGTCGTTGTCGAGGACGACCTCGACGGTTGCCTCGCGTGGGCCACCGCTTCGCTCGCCGTCCTCGTGACCGGGGTTGTAGATGAGGTCAGTCAGTTTCTCTGCGCGGATACCGCGGGTGCGGGCGAGTCCGAGCGCAAAGAGGACGGCGTCGATGATGTTCGACTTGCCGGAGCCGTTCGGGCCGGTGACGACCGTAAAGTCCTCGTAGAACGGAATCTTCGTCTTCCGGCCGAAGCTCTTGAAGTTGTCCAGAACGACTGCTTTGATGTACATTTCCTCCTCGAGACCTCCGTCGGAACGCTCACGGCGGTTCGTCCGTCACGCGGTGATTCGTCGGCCGTGTGAGCGTCCGCGACCGGCAGTTCGCCGGTCACGCACCCCACAGCCGAGCATGCGGTTACGCGACAATTATGTCGTCGCTACCTGAGTCTTCCGCTTCGTCACCGGGTACTCCGTCGTCGGCGTCGGCCGTCGCGGCCGCGACGTCGTCGGGTTCGGCCTCGGGTGTAGACTCGTCGTCCGACTCCGCCGATTCGCTGTCTCGTCGGTCCGGGACGCGGGTCGGCGTCTCGGTATCGAGCTCTGCCTCGAGAACGCGGATGCGTTCTTTCGCTTCGATGAGCTCGTTCGTCAGACCGTCTACCGTCGACTCGAGTTCCGCAACCGTTGATTCGAGCTGCTCGACGCGGTTGTTCGACATATTCCCTAGGGGCGTACCCTGACACATAAACGTACGTCAGACACAGCTAGTCGTGCTGGCAATAACGAGGACGTTCCTGTCGACGGCGTAGTAACGATGTGGACGTTCTCGGCGGCAGCCGTTAGCGCTGTCGCGTCCGTCTCCTCGGCGAACCTGCGGAAGCGCGTGGCCCGGCACGGAGAGTGGGTCGGGTGGCGTTAACATGTACACATCCGCCTATTTGCAGTGTGAATCTGTACCATAGGTATGGCGAACGAGCCACAGGACGGTGCAATCTGACTATGACGACTGATCCAACCGCAGGTTCGACGGAAGGGGGTATGGACAGACGAACGGTGATGAAAGCAGTCGGTGGCACTGCGCTTGCCGTTGCGCTCGCGGGCTGTAGTGACCTCCTTCAGGAGGAGGACGATCCGATCGAGGACGCCGAGGTTCCCGACGAGCCGATCGAGGCGGGTCTCCAGACCTTCCTCGAGGGAGCGCCGGCGGTTCTCGGCGTGCAAGCCCAGTACGGTGCCGAAACCGCCGTTCGGCGGATCAACGACAACGGCGGGATCGCGGACCGCCAGGTCGAACTCGAGGTCGTCGAGGAAGGAGAAGAAGCGCTGGAGAACTACCAGCAGTTCGTCGACGACGGCATGGACGTCACGTTCGGCCCGATCTCGAGTGGGAACCACGAGGCGATGGTGCCGGAGATCAACGACCAGGGGGTGATCAACGTCGCGACCGACGGGACGGTGACGACGCTGTACGAGGAGGACCACCCGCCCGAGGACAACCAGTACTCGTTCCGGTTCCAGAACCACGACGTGATGGAGGCGCTGGCCGCAGCGATCGAGGCGGTCGAACTACTCGGCGAAGACGAGATAGATACGTACGCGGGGATCAACCCGGGCTACGCCTTCGGGTTCGACGAACAGGAGATCTTCGCCGCCGGTATCGAGCAGTTGACCGGTGCGGAGCTGGTGTACGAGGGCTTTCCGGACCTCGGGACCGACGACATGTCGACACACATCGAGGAGGTCAACAGCGAGGAGCCGGACGTGTTGTTCTCGAGTTGCTGGGGTGGCGACGCGACGCTCCTGCTCGAACAGGGCCACGGTGCCGGGATGTTCGACAACGTGGAGCTACTGGTCGGTCCGGTGTTGTATGGATCGGCGAACGACCTGAGCGAGGACCTCACGGACGGACCGATTCGGGCCGGCTCGCGGAACTTCTACTGGGACCAGCCGGACACGGAGCGCTGGAGTCCCGGCGATGAACTGGTCGCGGAGGTACAGGACGAGTACGGCGTCCTACCGACGGCCCACTTCATGAGCGGCTACGGCGCGGTGACCGCGTGGGCGACCGCGGCCGAGAAAGCCGTCAGGCTGCTCGGTCGCTGGCCCGACCAGGAGGAACTCGCCGAGGTACTCACCAATCACGGCTTCTTCACGCCGGCGGGCTACCACACCATCGGCCCGGACCACCAGGGATACTCGAACGCCCACTTCGGCGAACTCGCGTGGTCCGGCGAGTACGACGCCGCAGTCATCGAGGACGTCAACGTCTACGCGGCCAAGAACGTCTCGCCGCCGCAGGGTCAGACCTCCCTGGACTGGATCGAGAGCTGGTGATCGTGACGCATGATCGAATCGTTCGTCACCCACACGCTCAACGGGCTCTACTACGGGTTCATCCTGTTTATGATCGCGTCGGGGCTGACGATCATCTTCGGCGTGCTGGGGGTCCTCAACCTCGCTCACGGCGAACTCTACGCGCTCGGTGCGTTCGTGACGTTCACGATCGTCGGCTACCTGACCGGGCTCGTCGCGAGCCCAACCGGCCCGGTCTCGGCGCTCGTCTTCGCGGTGGTCGTCTTGCTCGGCTCGCTCGCGGCCGCCGCCGTCCTCCTGCCGGTCGGGGCGATCGTCGAATCGGTGTTCGTGCGGCCGATCTACGAGCGGGCAGAGGTCTATCAGCTCCTGTTGACCTACGCGTTGCTGTTGATCTTCATCGACGTGATGAAGTTCGGCTGGGGGGCGACGCCGGTCGACCCCGGCGTCTACAGTACGCTCAATCAGGTTCCGACGACGGAGCTGGTCGGATTCGGCTACCCCAGCTACAACGTCATCGTGATGGTCGTCGGGCTCGCCGTGTTTCTCTGGCTCGTCTGGTTTTTCGATCGGTCGAAGACGGGCCGAATCGTCCGTGCGACCGCGATCAACCGCGATATGGCGACCGCGATCGGCGTCAGCACGGACCGCACGTTCACGCTCGTCTTCGCGATGGGCGCGTTCTTCGCGGGCTTCGGCGGCGCGATGGTCTCGATCGGCCCCGGCACCGCCTTCCTCGAGATGGGGCTGGACCCTCTGGTGCTGTCGTTCGTCGTCATCGTCATCGGCGGTCTCGGGAGTCTGAAGGGAGCGTTCGTCGGCGCGTTGCTCGTGGGCGTCATCAGCCGGTGGGCGATCTGGCAGTATCCGCCCGTCGAGTTGGCCGCGCCGTTCGCGGTGATGCTCGCGATCCTGTTGGTCAAACCGGAAGGGCTGTTCGGAACGTGGGGTGAGATCGAATGAGTCGCTTCCCGCTGGTCGAGGACCGCGACGGTCAGACCGTGGTTCGGATTCCGCTGACGCGCGGGCTCGGCCTGACGCCGCTCCAGACGGTGTTCGCGTTCCTCGGTCTCGTGGGTCTGTTTGCCCTTCCCTTCCTGGCCGGTCTCGTCGGCCTCTCCTGGGAACGACTGTTCCGGGGGATCCTGTTCGGCCTCGCGGCCGTCGGTCTCAATCTGTTGTTGCGCCACACCGAACTCGTCTCGTTCGGCCACGCCGCCTTCTTCGGCGGCGGCGCGTACGGCGTCGCCGTGCTGGCCGCCCACTACAACGTCTCCGAGGGGCTGTTGTTGCTCCTCGGGGCGGTGATCGTCGGCACGACGCTCGCCGTCGTCATCGGTTACTTCGTCGCTGGCTACGTCGACATCTACTTCGCCCTGCTGACGCTCGCGTTCAACCAGGTACTCTTCGCCACCGTCTTCCGGAGCGGCTTCTTCAACTACAACGACGGCCTCCAGGTCCGGATCGGTGGCGACAGACCCACATTGTTCTTCCTCGAGTGGACGACGCTCGGCTACGATCTCGTTCTCTACTACACGACGATCGTGCTCATGCTCGTCATGCTGTTGGCGATGTGGAAGCTGATCAACTCGCCGTTCGGCCGGGCGCTCGACGCGATCGGACAGGATCGCACGCGAGCGCGATTCATCGGTATTCCCGTCGAGAAGTACGTCTGGCTCTCGTTTACCATCTCCGGGCTGTACGGCGCGTTCGCCGGCGGCGTCTACGCCTTGCTTCGGCTTCACGTCCAGCCCGAGCCGACGCTGTACGTCTTCGTCTCCGGCGAGATCCTGTTCATGGCAATCCTCGGCGGCTTCACGACGCTCGTCGGGCCGCTGATCGGCGGCATCATCCTCGTCTACCTGCTCGAGGCCGCCCGGTTCTGGGTCGAGTACTACCACGCGCTGACCGGCCTCGTCTTGCTGGCGATCGTCTTCTTCATGCCGAAGGGGATCGTCGGCTCGCTCCCGGATTTCAACGCCTGGGTCGCCGGCAGAGTTCGGGAGCCGGGACGGTTACAGGAGGACGTCCGCAGCGCCACAGCGGCCGTTCGAGAGGGCGTCGACCGCGCTACGACGACGGTTCGAATCATCGTATTCGGGGTGAAATGAGATGCTCGAAGCACGCGAGTTACGAAAGGAGTTCGGCGAACTGCGCGCCACCGACGACGTCTCGGTTCGGTTCGGCAAAACGGAGGGCGAACGGGTCTTCATCGTCGGCCCGAACGGTGCTGGTAAGACCACGCTCGTGAACCTCTTGACCGGGCTGCTCGAGCCCGATCGGGGCGAAGTCGTCGTCCACCGCGAGCAGAACGGTTCGACGGTCGAACGTGACATCACCGAAATGGCTCCCGAGAAGCGGGTCAAAGCCGGGCTAGTCAGAAGCTTCCAGATCGTCCACGTCTTCGAGGAGATGACGGTCAGGGAGAACGTCCGCACCGCAGCACTCTCTCGTCACGAGAAGACGCTGAGCATGCGCTCTCGCGATGACGGACACGGAGACGTCGAACGAGACGTCGACGACCTCTTGGCGGACTTTCGCCTCGAGGGGATCGAAGGCGAGATCGCCGAGACGCTCCCCCACGGCGATCGGAAGCTGCTCGACGTCGCGATGTCGTTCGCGCTCGATCCGGAGTACCTGTTGCTCGACGAGCCGACGTCGGGGGTGGCCACCCAGGAGAAAGAGTACGTGATCGAGACGATCGTCGAGGCCAGCGAAGCCGAGAGCGTCACGACGGTCACTATCGAACACGACATGGATCTCGTCAAGGAGTACGCAGACCGGCTCGTCGTGCTCCACGACGGACAGGTTTTCAGGGAGGGCGATCCCGACCTGCTCGAGACCGATCCCGACCTCCGGCGGGTCCTCCTGGGGGTGGACGAATGACGTCCGATCCCCTCCTCGAGGTGTCGAATCTCTCGGCGTTAGTCGAGGGGTTCGAGGTGACCCACGGTATCGATCTCGAGGTTCGCGAGGGCGAGGCGGTCGCACTGGTCGGACGAAACGGTGCGGGCAAGACGTCGACGTTTCGCTCGATCATGGGTCTGACGCCCGTCGCGAACGGGTCGGTCCGGTTCAAAGGGGAGGAACTGATCGACCGCCGTGCGGAACTGATTCCGAAACGCGGCATCGGCTACCAGCCGGAAAACCGTGACCTCTTTACGGGGATGACCGTCGAGGAGAACTTCCGGCTCCCGATCTGGACCTCCGGCGACGCCCGCGACATCGAGGACGAGGAGGCCGTCGTCGAGGACGTCTTCGACCTCTTTACCGAACTCGAGAACCGACGTAACGCCGAAGTGCAGAACTTGAGCGGCGGGCAAGGGAAGATGACTGCGATCGGGCGTGCGCTGGCGCTTCAGCCGGATCTACTCTTGCTCGACGAACCGCTCGAGGGACTGGCCCCCGTCGTCGTCGAGAACCTCAAACGCTACATTCGGGAGATCATCGACAGGGAGATCTCGGTGTTGGTTGCGGAGTCGAACGCGAGTCACGTCCCCGAAATCGTCGACCGGATGTACGTGATCGAACGCGGCGAGATCGTCGATAGCGGTGATCCCGAGGTACTCGCCGAGAACGAGGAGATTCAGCTACTGATGCAAGGCGGCGGTGAGTAACGCGGTCGCCGATGAAAAACGAAAATCACGTACTCCGCGGTTCGACCGCGGTGGATGCCGTTTGCGCCGCGTTTCGGCCGGTAATCGCGACGACGACCATCGAGAGACCGGTCGCGAGGAGGCCGACACCGACGAGAACGCCGATCGCCCAGGCCGCGTCGGCGGGAAATCCAAACCAGAGGAGGCCGGCGAGGACGAGTGAGAGCAGTCCGCTGACTGCGACCGACGTTCGGCCGGGCTGGTCGTCCATTCGCATCGCCATCCACAGTTCGGCGACGGCGTCGACCAACAGATACGCGATCGCCAGAGCCGTGAGGGTCACGAGTCCGATCACCGGGTTCACGAGCAAGATTACCCCTGCGACGACCGAGACGACGCCGAGGGCGACCTGCCAGAGCGATCCGCTCCACCCGCGTGCGGCAAACGCGTGTGCGCCGTGGACGATCCCGCCGAGGATGAGGAGGATGCCGAGGCCGATCGTTACCGAGAGACCCGTTACCAGCGGAAACGCGACTGCGAGGAGGCCGATGAGGCCAACCACGCCGCCAGCGATTGCGAGGGTCCGCCATCCACGCTCGAGGGAGTAGCCGTACGATTCGTCGGTTGCTGTAACTGCGTTCATAAGAACACCGGTAACACATACGGTCTGTCAATGCATAAACCTATTTTGCGAATTTATAGTAGGTCTGACCGATTGATCGGTCCAAAACATCGGGAACAACGTGGTGAAACCCGAATCAGGATTATGAACGGTCAGGAATCCACCGTCAGTTCCCAGCCGCGTTCCGTCCGACGAACGATTCCCTCGTCGGCCATCCGCTCGAGTAGTTCGGCGACGACCTCGCGAGAGGCACCGATGTCTCCGCTGAGTTCGCCGACGGACTTTGGCTCCGATCGGACGCTCGCCAGGAGATCCGCGTAGATTCGACTCTCCGGCCCAGCGCCGACCGTCTCGGAGATGTCGTCCAGGACGTCACAGAGTCGTCCCTGGACCCACCGCTGGGCGAGTGAGAGTTCGTTTTCGAGCTGTTCTAAGTCCTCGAGTGCGCGTAACAGGTCGTCGAGTTCGCCCGCGTTGTCCCAGGAGACGTCGAGCGAGAGGTGTCGACAGGTGGTGATGTCGAAGCTACTGTTTTCGGGGTAAGCGCTCTTGCTCGCGAATCCGTACGGGGAGACGTTGACCTCGAGTCGAACGTTTCGAGCGATATGAAAGTACTTCCGACGCTGATCGTCGACCCGGCTCTCGACGAGACCCGCCTCCTCGAGCTTTCGAAGGTGCTCGATTACCGCCTTGGGACTCACGCCAAGATAGTCGGAAATTTCGGTCACATAACAGGGTTTTCGGGCGAGCAGTCGAAGGATCCGTCTGCGGTTTTCGTTTCCCAGTAAATCCAGCAACGCGGCGGAGTCCATCGAGCGAGCGTATGGTGTCGGCGCTGAAAAGGGTGTCTGCTCGAGCGAAGTCGATCGGTCGGAACACACTACGTGTCGTCGGATCCGAGGTCGGGACCCTGTCCCTCGTTTCCGCCGGATTGGTCCGGCGGACCGGCATCGTCGGCTGGGCTCGAGTCGGTACCGGTGGCGGCCGAACTCGAGCCATCGCCCGACCGATTGGCCGGGTGGTCGTCGTCGCTCTCGGCGACGGCGGCGTCGAGGTCGATCTCAGTCGCTGCGGCGTTCTCGTCCTGCGCTGGTGGTGTCCAGTTTCCGTCCCCGTCGAGAACCGAGTCGTTCTGACCGGGTACCGTCCAGTTTCCGTCCTCGTCGAGAGCCGAGTCGTTCTGACCGGGTACCGTCCAGTTCCCGTCCTCGTCGAGAGCCGGTGGACCACCGTCGAACTGTTCGAGGCCGGCGATTCCGCGCGCCTCGGCCGCAACCGCCGAGCCCGAGAGATCGGACGCGTTCGATCGGAGATCGTCGAGGCGATCCCGGTCGACACCCGTTTCGTTCGCTCGCGGAATGGTTCGCTCGAGTGAGCGCTCGAGGGCGACGATTCCGATCGCGAGTTTCGCCGATCGCGCCCGGTACTCACCGGTGGAGACGTTCTCGTCGACTTCTTCGAGTAGCTCTCGCTCGGCTTCGAGCGCCTCGAGTTGTGTCTCGAGAGCGGCCGTACGATCGTCGACGAGCGCCGCTCGCTTATCGTCGTCGGCGTTCTCGTATTTCGTCTCGAACAGCCCGGATTCGACCGAACTTTCCGCGTCAGCGGCGCTCGATTGCATGAACGACGAGACGGTGAGGTTTCCGCCGGATTGAGTGCTCTCGTTCGATTGCGCGTCGAGGGACGGGGTCGTGACATCTCCGGCGGCGGCTGGTGCGGCCGTCAGCCCGAACATCACGGCGATCGTGAGGAAGACGACCAGCCGAGTGGATCTCATCGACGATACGTCCACCCGAACGACGTAAAAAGAGCGAGAGTCGTTCGAACCGTTTACGCGAACGTGACGACAAACGAGCGTATTCAAAAGCGTTTATACTCCGCTCTCTCCTTTTCACTCACACTATAAATTTAAGAAATATTTAACTAGGTCGGGACCGTCACCGGTCGATCGACCGTTAAAACCGACCGTACCCTCCGTCAAGAGATCTAACGAACGACATGAATAGTCGACTCGAGTGGCAGATCAGGTACTAATCTGGTCGACGAGTTTCAAGACAAGTACATTGATAGCGATACTGTTTAAATCTATCCACAAATAGTTATCCCGCGCCAGACCATGTGTCTAGTTAGCATGTTCGAGGTGTTCTCCGGAAGCTACTATCTCGGACGGTTGTACGTGACTCCCACCGACGGAGAGTGTGCGGTCATGCACCGAGCGCAACACGAACGCATCAACCAAGAAGTGTATGCGACCGGCGACGGCGTCGAACGGCTCGATGCACCGCTCGTGATGAAACTCGAGTCCACACACTTCCCGGTTCACGGCGACGAGGCCGTTCCGTCGAACACGCTCGCCATCCCGGAGTCGATGCTCGAGGGGACGCGGATCCGGAACCCGCCCTCGCTACGGGAGGTGTTTCTCGCCCGTCGAGAGCGTGCCCGACAGCTACTCGAGTTCGCCGGGGGATAGCAGCCGGCCGGAGACGATTCGTCTCACGTCGACGACGGGACCGCGGGCTAACGCGTGGCGTTCGGGGCCCGAGCCGGGAGAACGTCACGACCCCCGAAGGCCCCACACGAGAGACCGGCGCGATCGGACTCCGTCTACGTTCGAGCCGGGTGACGGGCGATGCTCCGCAGGACGGGGACGGCTTCGCTCGCTCCCCGGAACCTAAAAGTAGCTCCGCTTCGCGTCTTCGCCCGGATGTTCGACGTCGACGAGTTGCTCGGACGCGCATCGCTCAGAGAGCGCATCGACGAACTTGAGGATGAAAACGAGCGACTGCGAAAGCGCTACGAGGCCGAGTCCGACCGCCGTGCGGAGGCAACGACGGCGAGACAGGACGCCGAAGAGCGGATCAATCGTCTCGAAGACCGGATCGCACAACTGGAAGGGGAACTCGACCAGGCCGGGGAGGACGACCGCGGCCTCGAGTTTCGACGTCGCGACCGGATCGGTGGGACGGAACTCGCCGGTGTCGTCGATCGACTCTCGTCGTTTCGAACCGAACCAGAAGGTGCGCTGACGGCCACGCTCGGCGGCGACGAGCCGATTCGTGACCTCGATCTCGATCTGGAGGGTCGTCTCGGCGAGCGCATCGCCCTTCTGGAGGACGCCACGCCGTGTCTGTACTGCGCCGACGACGCTGGCCTCGTCTCGGTCGCCCTGAAACCGCCGGTCGAGCCGACGATCGAATCGGGTTGGGACGATCGGTTCTCCCTCGAGCGCGAGTGGTTCCTGCCGACCGGACGCCACGTCCTGGCGCTCGTCCGAGCCGACCTGTTCGCACTGGGCGTCTACGACGGCGACGACCGAATCGAGTACCGGGGCTTCGAGAGCGACGTCAAGGGCAGTCACTCGAAAGGTGGATTCTCGCAGGCCCGGTTCGAGCGAATCCGTGACGACCAGATCGACGACCACCTCGATCGCTGTCGGGAGACCCTCGCGGAGTACGTCGCGGAGCCCTCGGCCGAGGAACCGCTGTATCTGGTCGGCCAACGCGGCGTCCTCGAGACGCTCGTCGACGAGTCGGGCCTCGAACCCGACGCAACCGCCGCCGTCGACGCGACCGGCGATCCGAACTCCGCCCTCGAGGACGCCGTGGATTCGTTCTGGACGACGGATCTGCTGGTTCTGTGATCCAGACGGAAACGTCGTCGGTCATGTAAGCTGTAAGGCGACGAGTGGGTCGTCAGTCGTGTGAGGCAGACGAGGGGTTTGGCCGGATTTGCTGGTTCTTTATGATCGCTCCGTCTGTACCGAGGGGTATGCGCGTTGCAATTTTGGCCCACGAACAGTTTCCCGACCGTGCCAAGACGGCCCTCGGCGTCCTCCGGTACGCAGACCACGACGTCGTCGCGGTCCTCGACCGCGATAATCCGGGGGAGCAGGTCTCGTCGTTCGTTCCGGATGTCCAGGATGCGCCGATCGTCACCGGGATGGACGACCTCGAGCCCGACGAGGTCGAGACACTCCTGATCGGTATCGCGCCCATCGGCGGCGGCCTCGAGGAAAGCTGGCGCGCGGACGTCCGGACGGCCCTCGAGTACGGCTGTGACGTCGTCTCTGGCCTCCACTACTTCCTCTCCGAGGACGAGGAGTTCGCCCGGTTGGCCGCGGAGAACGGCTGTGAACTGCGGGACGTGCGTCGGCCGCCGGACGATCTGACGGTAAGCGACGGCGTCGCTGGCGACGTCGACGCCGAGGTCATCCTGACCGTCGGCACCGACTGCTCGGTCGGCAAGATGACGACGACGATGGAGCTGGCTCGCGACGCTCGCGAGGCGGGGTACGACGCCGCGGTGATCCCGACTGGACAGACGGGGATTATGATCGAGGGGTGGGGGAATCCGGTCGATCGGGTCGTTAGTGACTTCACCGCGGGTGCCGTCGAGGAGATGATCGTAGAGAGAGGCGACGAGTACGACTACCTCTTCGTCGAGGGTCAGGGGAGTATCGTCCACCCAGCGTACTCGGCGGTCACCTGTGGTATCCTCCACGGCGCGATGCCCGATCGGCTTGTCCTCTGTCACGACGCTGGCCGCGAGGCGATCCACGGCTACGAGTCGTTCCCACTGCCGTCGATCCCGAGTTACGTCGACCTTTACGAGAGCCTCGCCGCGCCGGTCAGCGAGGCGTCCGTCGTCGCCGGCGCGCTCAACACCGCCGGGCTCGACGACGACGCGGCTCGAGACGCCCTCGAAGAGTACGCCGCCGAACTCGACGCGCCCGCGACGGACGTGATCCGATTCGGAACCGACGACCTGCTCGAGGTCCTGCTATGAGTCTCGAGACCACGTTCAAGCGACGGTCACTCCCACTCGACCGTCCGTTTACCATCTCGCGGGGAACGACGACCGAGACCGAGATCGTCACCGTCGAGATCGTAGACGAGGATGGGACGGTCGGTCTCGGTGCCGCCGCACCGGCCTCACACTACGGCGAGACCGCTGCGACGGTCGAGGCAGTCCTCCCCGACCTGCTCGAGGTGGTCGAAGACGTCGGCGATCCCCACCAGCTCGCGCGGATCGAACGCCGGATGCGCGAGCGAGTGAATCGAAACCCGTCGGCGCGGACGGCGGTCAGCACCGCGTTACACGATCTCGTGACGAAACGCCTCGAGATCCCGCTGTACCGGTACTGGGGGCTTGATCCGGCGGAAACGCTCGAGACGTCGTTTACGATTGGACTCGACGACACCGAGACGATGCGGGAGAAAACCGAAGCGGCCGTCGATGCGGGGTACGGAACGCTGAAGGTCAAACTCGGCACCGACCGCGACGTCGAGATCGTTCGAGCGATCCGAGAGACAGCGCCCGACGCCCGACTGTTCGTCGACGCGAACGAAGCGTGGACGCCCCGCGAGGCAGTCGAGACGATCGATCGCCTCGCCGAGTTCGACCTCGCGTTCGTCGAACAGCCCGTCCCGGCCGAGAATCCCGACGGGTTGCGATTCGTCTACGAGCGCTCGCCGGTTCCGATCGCGGCCGATGAATCCTGCGTAACTGTCGCGGACATCCCGCGGATCGCAGACCGCTGTGACGTCGCGAACCTGAAGCTGATGAAGTGTGGCGGCCTCCGGGAGGCACGGCGGATGATCCACGCCGCCCGCGCACACGGTCTCGAGGTGATGCTTGGCTGTATGCTCGAGTCGAACGCCTCGATCGCCCCGGCCTGTCATCTTGCGCCGACGCTCGATTACGCCGACCTCGACGGCGCGCTCTTGCTCGCCGACGACCCAGCCGAGGGAGTCGGGACGCCCGATGGCCGGATCGATCTCGACGCGCTGGATCGACCGGGAACCGGTGCCGTCCTCGAGTAATCGGACGAGAACCGTCGATCAGGGCTCCTTCGCCGGGTTCTCGAGTCGCTCGGCCCCGACCCGGCCCCCGTCGCACTCGAGGGCGAAGCCGAACGTTCGGAGGCAGTCGGGTGCACGCCCCGGCCCGTGAATCAGGACTTCGACCAGATCGTCCGGTTCGTCGACGTCGGTCCCGAGTCTGAACGAGTCGACCTCCTCGAGCGATACGCCCGCCTTGCGAGCGATTTCGCAGTGATCGAGATACGACGTTCCGTGGTAGTCGACCCGAAACTCGGGGGTGCGAACGACGAGTGCGTTCGTTCCACCGCCCCGACCCGGTGCGATCGCGACGTCCGCGTCGGTCGCGAACAGCGACTCGAGTGCGGCCGGGGTCGCGAGCGCGAGGTCGGCCATGACGACGGCGATGGGGTCACCGCCTCGATCGGGGAGTCGAGCGTCGACCGCGTCCGTCAGCGCACGGTCGTCGATCTCGACCGAAACCGACGACGGAACCGACTCGAGTTCGCCGTCGAACGACAGCGGCGAAGTCGAGACGACCGTCGGCTCGTGGCCCGCCGCGTCGATCGCCGCCAGAACGTCCGCGAGCATCGCTCGAGCGAACCGGAGGCGCTCTGAACGCGTGAGTACGCCCTCGAGGCGGGTTTTTGGTGTTTCGGCGGCGAACGGGACGACGACCTGCATCTCGGCGGGGGTTACCCGTACGCGCTCAAAAGAGCGTCGGCTCGCGTCGGAAAACGTGTTCGTTATCGATACCGCACGGTCGAAGACGGGTCTGAAACAGCACACCACAGCGACCGCAGCATCGTGTCCCCCGACACGAACGCGACCACAAGTTCGCAGCGTCGTACGATTGCTGTACCGGTATACCGCCGCATCCGGAGATCGGGTCCAGGGCGTGGCAGTACTGGCTGATAGGGATCATCGTCGCCAACCGACAGTTTCGCCCCCGTCTGTCGTGGCTGTCTCTCGATTCGTCACAGGAAACCGATGAACGTCTCCGATAATCTCTATAACAGCAGGCCGTATCAGAACAGCGGCTCGAGTTCGTCCTCGTCGTCTTCGACGAGTTCTTCCAGGTTCTCCTCGCTTTCGGCCTGGATATCCTCGATGTTGTCCTGTGCTTCGATTGCGACCTGCTGGAGGCGCTTGATCCGCGGGACGTTCGTCACGCCCGAGAGCAAGATCGCCGCCGCGACCTCCGGTTCGCCACGGGGGTAGTCCCCGCCACGAACCTCCATGCTCCCGGTTTCTTCTTCGAGCCACTTTCGTCCGCGCTCAATTCCTTTCCGATTCAAATACTCCGACGGCCCGGCGAGGACGAGCAGCGCGCGTTCGGTTCCCTCGATCTCACACGGTAACGTGAGCCGGCCGAGTGCGGCCTTTCGAACGAGGCTCGTAATTCGGTTGGTCGTGTTCGCAGCGTCCAGATCGTCGTCACCCCCATCGTCGGCCGTAAACCGCGACAGGAGACCACCACCATTCGTGAGTTCGACGCCCTCGCTCGCGTAGCCGACGGTGGAGACGCCACCACCCGAGAGCGTGTTGATGATCTCGGAGGAGTCGACGACGCTCTCGGCGACCTCCTGGTCGCCGGTTACCTCACCCGCGCCGAAGAGGATGCCGAACCGACGGACGATCTCCTCGTTGATCTGCTCGTAGCCACCCTCGACGGATTCGCCGGTCTGTCGCCAGGAGTCGTTGTCGAAGACGAGCAGGTTGTCGACCTCGCGGACGAACGTCTGGAACGAGCGGGCGGCGTTGAGCGTGTAGATACCCCCTTCGTCCGTTCCGGGAAGAACGCCGAGTCCGTAGACGGGAATCGTATAGATTCGCTTCAGATGTTTCGCGAGCACCGGCGCGCCACCGGAGCCCGTTCCGCCACCCATCCCGGCGACGATCAGAAACGCGTCGACCTCGTGGGTCGGGATCTGATCGATCGCGTTCTGGACCTCGTCGATGTCCTCCTCGGCGATTTCCGCGCCGAGCTCGTTGTCCGCACCAACACCGTGGCCCTTCACGCGAGCCTGGCCGATCAGTACACGATTGTCCTGCGGGATACGCTCGAGACCCATCAGGTCTGCTTTCGCGGAGTTGACCGCGATCGCAGCCCGGACGATCCCGCTGTTCGTTCGATCGTCGTAATCGAGAAATCGATCGACGATCTTGCCACCGGCCTGTCCGAATCCGATCATCGCCAGCTTCATTGTTTGTCAGGGGGCTCCGTTGGATTGGAACAGTGCGATTAAGACTATAAGTCTTTTGATGATGTGAATTTCTCGCATAATTCCATATTACCCGAAATCGGGAGACTGCGTCGATTTTCGGACGTCGACTCCGATATGTAAAATATAATATATTGTTCCGAGTACTACTCTTTATACTATTGTTTCGGCCGGATGGGGTGGTCGTGACCGCGGTGGCAGCCACGACGGCCACGGAGTGTCAGCGAGGCGGTCTTCCGAGATACGAGCCAAGCGTCGTCAACTCGGCCTCGTCGACGCCGAAGGCCGTCACGTCGTTGGTCGCGACGGTGTTGTTCATCTCGAGCGAGCGTGCCTGATCCGGACCGAACGGGACGAACGGGATGGGATTCGCGAGCGCCAGTCCAATCTTCGCGAACGGCATCGGAATCGGGAGTACGGTGACGGACGTTCCCTCCGCATCGTACGCGAGTTCGGTCACGTCGGCCAGGGTGAGTACCTGCGGTCCGGCGACCTCGTAGATCTCGCCGAGATGCTCGTCCTCGAGGCCGTCGGCCAGTATCGGGACGAGGTCGCCGACCCAGATCGGCTGGAACCGGGTTCGTCCGCCGCCAGGTAGTCCCGTCACGTACGGCGTCGTCAGCGTCTTCGTAAAGCCGACGAACTCGTCGCCCTCGCCGAAGACGACCGACGGGCGGAAGATGGTCCACGCGAGATCGGAGTTTCTGAGGTACTCCTCGGCTTCTCCTTTCGTGCGGAGGAACTCGGTGTCGGCGTTCGGATCCGCATCGAGTGCGCTCATCTGGACGAACCGATCGGCGCCGCCACTCTCGGCCGCTCGAACGAGATTCTCCGTTCCCTGCAGGTGGACCTCCTCGTGGCTCGTTCCCGCAGGCGGCTGAAAGAGCGGCGACAGCGAGACGAGGTTGACGACCGCGTCGTGTTCCGCGACCACGTCGACGATCGAGTCGTAGGCGCTGACGTCGCCCATCGCGAGGTCGATCTCGGTCGGAAGATCTCCTCGGTCCGGATTTCTGGAGAGCGCCGTCACCTCGTGTCCTCGGTCGTTCAGTTCCGCACACAGGTTCGTTCCGATGAAGCCGGTGCCGCCGGCGACGAGGACTCTCATACACGTAATCCAATGCTCGAGCGATAAATAGGTACTCGACTCCACAGCGGAGGGTGGGCCCGACAGTTCGTTTCGATAGCCACAGTAATGTATCCCGCCCGATGAGGTGCCAGCATGCTCGTCACGCTCGAGGGGCTGGATGGCAGCGGGAAGACGACGGTGTGGGAAGGCCTGCAGGACCGGTATCCCGAGGCGACGTTTACGCGGGAGCCGACCGACGACTCCTGGTACGGCGAGGCCGTCTACCGCTCGATCGCGGACGGCGACGCCGACCCGCTGGCGGAGCTGTTTCTCTACACCGCCGACCACGCCGCTCACCTCTCGCGAGTGGTCGAACCTGCCCTCGAGCGCGGCGACCTCGTGATCTCGGACCGGTACTCCGACTCTCGCTTTGCCTACCAGGGCGCGACGCTCGAGGCGTGGAGCGACGACGCCGGTGAGCGCGCACTCGAAGATCCCCTCGAGTACGTCGTCGATGTCCACGAACCGATCTCGATCGTACCGGAGCTGACGATCTACCTGGATCTCGATCCCGAGACGGCCGCCGAGAGAGCGGGGACGACGAACAAGTTCGAACGCGCCGAGTATCTCGCGTCCGTCCAGGAGAACTACGAACGACTACTCGAGCGCGAGCCGGATCGGTTCGTCCGGGTAGACGCGAACGACACACCTGAGGCCGTCCTCGAGGGCGTGGTGACTGCACTCGAGGGAGCACTCGAAACGAAGTAAATACTCGCCCGCAAGCAGCGTTAGCCCATCTCGATGTACGTCTTCGTGTCGGTCACGCCTTCGAGTCCCTGAATGCCCGAGGAGACCGCCTGAAGAACGTCGTAGATCTCGTCGGCGTCGACCTCGGCGATGATGTCGTAGTTGCCTGCGACGATATGGGCTGTGGAGACGGCCTCGATCTCCCTGATCGCATCGAGGAGTCCCTCGGACTTTCCGGCGGCCGTCTTCACCATGATGAACGCGTGAACCATCGGTCGCTGGTGTGGTACTCTCTGACACGACTAAAGCTTTTGCCCGAGAGACGTCGCCAGGTGTGTCACACTGGGGCAAACTTATTGACGGGGGGCGGCGTATCGCTTTCCATGCGGTTCGTGATTATCGGCGCTGGACGGGTTGGGCTGCGGACGGGACGCGTCCTGCGCGAGGAAGGCCACGAGGTAACGCTGATCGAACGCGACGAAGCGAAGATCAGACGTGCTCGTAATCAGGAGTTTCCCGTCGTCGACGGAGACGGATCTCGAGAGTCGGTTCTCGAGGACGCCGGTGTCGCGAACGCCGACGTGTTGGGTGCGCTGACGGCCGATCTGAACGTGAACTTCACCGCGTGTATGATCGCCAAACACTACGGCTGTCGGACGGTCATGCGCATCGACGAGGGGTATCGCGAGGAGATCTACCGCAAGTACGCAGACGAGGTCGACGAGGTGATCTATCCCGAGCGTCTCGGCGCTCTGGGCGCGAAAAACGCCCTGCTCGGCGGGACGATTCGCGCGGTCGCTGACGTCGCGCCGAACCTCCAGGTCGTCGAGGTGACCGTCAGCGACGCAGCGCCGGTCAACGGCTACACGATGGACGAACTGGAACTCCCCGCCAACGCGACCATCCTCGCGTTCGGCAAACGAGAGGCCGACCTCGAGATTCCCTCCGCCGACGAGTCGCTCGAGGACGGTGACAGAATCGTCGTGCTAGCGGATTTCGACGTGTTGAGCGACGTCAGACAGCTGCTCGTCGGCGAGAGTCCGGAGCGTGCAACGGTCAACGCGGGAACCGGAGGTGTCAACTGATGGTCACAGCATTCGTCATGATCAAAGCGAACACGGGCGAGGCGGATCGACTACGGGAGGATATCGAAGCGATCGACGGCGTCCAGTCGGCACACATCGTCGCCGGCGATGTCGATATCATCGCGAAAGCGCGGGTGGGAACCCCCGCGGAGGTAAAGGACATCGCGGCGACTCAGATCCAGGGAGTCGACGGCATCGAAGACACCCAGACGTACATCGCGATGGACTAAGAACGAACTTTTACTCTGTAGGTGCGCCGAAGGCGCACCCTCGGTAAAATCTCGAGAGAGCAAGCTCTCTCAGACCTCGCGGAATCGAAGATTCCGCTTAGCTTCGATGAAAAGCACTCCTCTCTCCGTTCGTTCCTTCCAGTCCTCACATCGGTCGTCGGCGCGTTGCGCCGACTGCTCGAGGGGCCGGGTCCCTCACAGCTCGAAAGAGCGTGCTCTTCCGTAGAGTCGTGCGTCGCGAGCACTGCGAGCGGCGCACTCCCGGCCAGAAACTCCGTTCTCGTAATTCGTCCGACGAGCTACATCGGCATCCCGCCGCTGCCGCCGTTGCCGTTCTCGGGGCTCCCTTCGGCCGCTTGCTGGCCGCGGCTCTGGGCGCTCTCGAGCAACGTCGCCGCCGCGCCCCGGTACTCGTAGCCGGGGATGATCCCCTGGGCGAACGTTCCCTCGACGTATTCGACGAGCGCCTTGGCGTCTTCGACGCCTTCGCGGGCGTTCCACGAGGTATACTCGAGGGTCACGCGAACGTCGTCGCCGTCGCGTTCGACGATCGGATCCTCGTGGTCACTCGTGTGGGCGACGGTGAAAGCGTCGGCGAGTCGTCGCTCGAGGGGGTCGAACCAGCCCTCTTCGACGACGGGCGCGACGGTTTCGTTCGCGACGGCGGCGTCGAGCGTGGGGAAGGTGACGACGACGGAAAAACGGGCGTCGCGTTCGTCATCAGTCGCCGTGGCGGTTACGTGAGCGTCGAAGACGGTCGTCTCGAGTTCGTAGCCGTCGTCGGACGGTGCGAACGCGTCGTGGTCCGTGAGTGCGCGTTCGACGGGCGTCGGAAGGGATGTCATCATCCGTCCAAACGGTCGTGACGAAAAAGGATGTTGCGTTGCGTGCCGACTCGAGAAGGGAATCGGCCGAGGGGACGGCGAGTACGGTTCCATTTCGGATCGTTTCGACGATCAGTGACTCGTTTCCACTGAAAACGCCCCGTATAACTACAACAGATATCGACGTTTTCCGTCGGCATGTCCATCGATAGATACGCCGCCGAACGTCGCCGCTTCGCACGCCTCCTCGGAACCGACGACGAACTCGGTTCCGGCCTTCCGATCGGGGACGTCTCGAGTCGAGATGGCGACGCGAAAAGCGACGGCGGGCGACATCTTTCCATACCATCCCGTGAGGATCCCGTTCTGCCTGACGCCGACCACGATCTCCGAGATTCGCAGTCGGGTTCACAACGTGGAACGTCCTACACCGGACAGAACCCGGACCGGAACTGATACCGATCGCTATGAGTCGGAACTGGGCGAACCGAAGTGCAAACCCCGCGCGAAGTATCCCGACTACGCCGGCAGGAGAACCGCGTCGTTACGAAACCTCTCGGCTCTCGAGGAACGAACTGATCGCCGTCGCGACCTCCTCGAAGTCCTTGACGGTGAGGCCGTCGGTCGTGACGAAGACGCCGTCGCTCTCGGAGGTGACCCGGATCAGAAAGCCGTTGTCGAAGACGCGGATCGTGTAGTTGTAGTCACCGAGTTCCGAGCCCTCGTAGGCGGTCTGGGCCGTTTTGAACCCGCGCCACTCGTGGCCGATAAACGTCGAGAGATCAGCATCGCGCTCTAGGTCCTCCCGGAGATAGACCTGCTCGTAGTCGTCTCGAGTGAAGTAGGTGACCGACCGGAGGCTGTCGCCGATAGCCGTCCGACAGGTCGTGACGATCTGCTCCGCTGCCGCTGACGTGAGTAGCCCAGTGGCCATATCGAAGTGGTCGAACCCCGGGACCTTAACGCCGGGGGCAGATGTCAGGTGTGTGAGAACGAGGGGACGACACCGGGGTGTCGGGCCAGCAATCCGCCTCAGTTGGCAGCGTCGATCGCCTGCTCGAGGTCGGCGATCACGTCGTCGACGTCCTCGATGCCGATGGAGATGCGAACGAGGTCGTCGGTGGTTCCACTCGCCAGTTTCTCCTCCTCGGTGAGCTGCTGGTGGGTCGTACTCGCGGGATGGATGATCAGCGACTTCGCGTCGCCGACGTTTGCCAGCAGACTGAACAGTTCGACCTCGTTACAGACCGTCTCGGCGGCGTCGTAGCCGCCCTCGAGGCCGAACGTAATCATGCCGCCGTAGCCGCCCTCGAGGTACTCGCTTGCTTCCTCGTGGGTCTCGTGGCTCTCGAGGCCGGGGTAGTTGACCCAGGCGACCTCGTCGTGGTCCTCGAGGTACTCCGCGACGGCCATCGCGTTCTCGCAGTGTTTCTCCATTCGCAGCGGCAGTGACTCGAGTTTCTGGAGGGTGACCCAGGCGTCGAACGGCGACTGCTGGTTGCCCAGATCACGCAGCCCGCGGGTTCGGGCGACGACGGAGAAGGCCATGTCGCCGAACGTTTCGTAGAAGTCGACACCGTGATAGGCCGGGTTCGGCTCGGTGATCTCGGGGTAGTCGCCGTCGGGCCAGGGGAACGAGCCGCCGTCGACGAGGATGCCGCCGACGGTCGAACCAGCGCCGTGGATCCACTTGGTCGTCGAGTTCCAGACCAGGTCCGCGCCGTGCTCGAGCGGGCGACAGAGATACGGCGTCGCGAACGTGTTGTCGACGAACAGCGGGACGTCGTGGTCGTGAGCGATGTCGGCAACGCGCTCGATATCCGGCGTCACCAGAGCAGGGTTGCCGATCGTCTCGAGGTGGACGAACGCGGTGTCGTCGTCGATGGCCTCGGCGTAGGCATCGTAGTCGAGCGTATCGACGAATTTGGTCTCGATACCCCGTTTCGCGACGGTGTGGGTGAGGTAGGTGTAGGTGCCGCCGTACAGCGACGACGAGGAGACGATGTTGTCGCCCACGTCGGCGAGGATGAAGGTTGCGAGGTCGAACGCCGCCATTCCCGACGAGGTCGCGAGGGCCCCGACCCCGCCCTCGAGGGTCGCGATGCGCTCTTCTAACATCGCGTTCGTCGGGTTCATGATCCGCGAGTAGATGTTGCCGAACTCCTCGAGTCCGAACAGAGCAGCCGCGTGATCGGTGTCATCGAACTCGTAGGAGGTCGTCTGGTACAGCGGCGGGGCGCGTGCGCCCGTCGTCGGGTCGGGCTCTTGTCCGGCGTGGATGCTGTCGGTTGCGAACTCGTGATCGGCTGGATCGTCACTCATGTTCGTGTTCCACTCACGGGAGGTAATAAAACGTTATCGCGAGATGCCGCGGAAGTTTTAACCGGCTGACAGGAGGTGTCTGCGGAGGACTAGTTCGGTAATTCCATGCATAACCTATCGAATCAGTTGACCAGTAGACGTCTACAGATAATTCAACTCGAACTCGAACGGTCGGAGTCGGTCGATTTCCGGCCGGCTACCGGTGGGAGTTCTCCGTCACGCGAAAGCGTTCGAGGTCCGGCATAGCCGACGATCACGAGAGCGACCACGAGGTAGGTTAGTTCCCTAATCGGTAGCGTCGCCACGAGTTCGGGTGTTTCACCGGTAACTGCGAGAAACGGCGGAAGATTGCCTGCTGCGTGTGCGATTATCACGACTAACAGCCCGCCACCTGTGCTGTTGTACAACCAAGCGAGAACGATCGCCCAGAGAATCGTCGTCAGATAGTAGCTGTGAAGCGTCGCTGGGTCGTACGCAGGCAGGTCGTACAAGAGGAACAGCGGGAGGTGCCAACTCGCCCAGAGGATACCGACGAGAACGGCGACGACTACTGCGCTGTGTGGTTCCTGGAGTCGGGGCTGAGCGAATCCACGCCACCCAAACTCTTCGAGTCCCCCAGCGAGAAAGAGCACGACGAGGAAATTCACGAGATACAGTACCAGTGGTGCTGTCGGCTCGAAGCCAATGGTAGCGCCGAACGCCAGCGCAACGAGTGTCTCACTGTCGGTGAGCAACAGCGGGATGGCGACCCCGATCGCGTACCAGTGGATACCGACACGGACGTGTTTGACCTGTCCGACGTACGACCGAACGTCTTCGTCGAGTAGCCACACGACGACACCGCCCGCGACGAGCGGACCCCAGGCACGAGGTACGCTGTGAAGTTCACTGGGTCCTTCGAAGGCGAGCAGTGCAATCGCGTCGATCGCCCACGTGTAACCGAAGGCGAACAAGACGAATGCAACGACGGGTGAACGTGCGACGGTCCGTTTCAGCCTACCGAGTGCTCGAGGGTGATCGTCAACGGATTCGACTTCCGTTGACCTGTCGATCGGCTGATCGCTCATACCTCAGCCATCGATATGTTTGCATAAAAAATTCGGTACTAGACCATCGGCTCGTCGCCGACGGCGGGATTCTCGAGTACGTACGCGAGGAGTCGATCGACGTAGGACTCGAGCGGGGGCACCTCGAGTCCGCTCCCCTCGAGTGCCTGTCGCGTCTTCGGACAGGCGTACCGCGTCGGATGGTCGAGGTAGTCGAGGGTCGCGGGCTCGAGGGGCAGCGACGACGAGAGCCGACTCGAGACCGTTCGTGCGATCGGTTTCGTCGTCGGCAGCGTGACGGTTCGGTGACCGGCCGCCTCGGCGAGAACGTCGACGAACCGCGGGACGGAAAGCGGCGCGGGATCGCAGAGCTGGTAGACCTCGCCGACGGTCTCCTCGCGGGCGCTGAGGGTGGCGATCGCGTCGACGACGTAGTCCCTGGGAACGACGTTGAGTTCGGCGTTGCTCGACTCCGGCAGCGTAACCGTCACCGAGAGCCACTCGGGTTGGGCCAGCAAGAGTCGGAGCAGGTAGTAGGGGCCGTCGTACTTGTCGGTCTCGCCAGTCCGGCTGTCGCCGACGACGATCGCGGGCCGGTAGATCGTTGCGGGCAGGCCGGCGTCCATCCGGTCCTGGACCGCGACCTCCGCGCGGTACTTGGTTTCCTCGTAGTGGTTGTTGAACGGCTGGCCCTCCTCGAGGTGGTCTTCGGTGAACACGCCGTCGTACCGGCCGCTGACGTAGCAGGTGCTGACGTAGTGGAACCGATCCACGTCGCGCTCGGCGGCGAACTCGAGGACGTGTTCGGTGCCCCGGACGTTGACTGCCTCCGCCAAGTCGCGGTCGACGGCGAGGTCGTAGACGGCCGCGAGGTGGTAGACCTCGCGAACCGCCGTGAACGACTCGTCACCCAGTCCGAGGTCGGGTTCGGTAATGTCACCCTCGTAGAGCCGAATCTCGTCGTCGTCGACTCCGTCGATTCCGTCGGTGAGCTCCCGCGCTCGCCGGCGTGCTGTCTCGAGGTACTGCGACTGGACCAGACAGGCGACCGGCCCGTCGCCGCGGGCGAGGATTCGCTCGAGCAGCGCGGAGCCGAGAAAGCCCGGGAAACCGGTGAAGAGAACCGCGGCGTCGCTCACGGCAGCCACCTCGCGAGTCGTCGCTGAATCGTCGTCAGTCCGAGCATGAAGCGGGCGAACCAGCGCGGCGGGACGCCCGGCGGCGCGTCAAGCGGGCCGATTCTCGAGGTCGCGATCGTCCGGGCGTCGACGTACCGCCGAAGTCCCTCGGGCCCGTGACGACGGCCGAGTCCCGAGTCGCCGACGCCACCCATCGGCGCGTCCGTCGCCGCCCAGCCGACGGTGTAGGGGTCGTTGACGCAGACGGTACCACACTCGATCTTGCGGGCGACCCCACGGCCGCGTTCGCGGTCGGTCGTCCAGACGCTGGCGTTCAGGCCGTACTCGGAGTCGTTCGCCCGCTCGAGTGCCTCGTCGATACCCGAGACCGGGTGGACGGAGACGACGGGACCGAACGTCTCCTCACAGGCGACCCGCGAGTCGGGGTCGACGTCAGTCAGGATCGTCGGCTCGTAACAGAACGGGCCGACGTCGGAACGGGCGCGGCCACCCGAGAGCAGCGATGCGCCGTCCGCGACCGCGCTCTCGACGTGTTCGCGGACGCCCTCGAGGTGATCGCCGTCGATCAGCGAGCCGACCTCGGGGCCGTAGTCGAACTCGAGACCGAGTTCGAGACGCCGTGTCGCGCCGACGAAGGCGTCCACGAACTCGTCGTACTGCCGGTCGTCGACGTAGATCCGTTCGGGGGCGAGACAGAGCTGTCCTGCGTTGGTGAACGCACCTTTGACCGCGCCGCGAGCGGCCGTCTCGGGGTCGGCGTCGTCGAGGACGACCATCGGGTTCTTCCCGCCGAGCTCGAGCGAGCAGTCGATCAGGTTCCGGCCAGCCCGTTCGGCGACCGTTCGACCCGTCTCGGTGCCGCCGGTAAAGGCGACGTAGTCGACCGCGTCGATCAGCGCGGGACCGACCGTTTCCCCCTCGCCGGTGACGATCTGGAACAGACCGTCCGGTAGGCCGGCCTCCGCCAGCAGGTCCGCGAGCGCCAGCGCGATAAACGGCGTGCGCTCGTCGGGTTTGCAGACGACGGCGTTGCCCGCGAGCAGGGCAGGGATCGCGTCGGTCATCGCGAGCGTCAGCGGGTAGTTCCACGGCGAGATCACGCCGACGACGCCGACGGGATCGTACGTGACCGTCGCGTCCGAGGCCAGCGGCACCGCACCCGACCGGTCCGCGTCCGCGAGTATCGAGGGGCCGTTCGCCGCGTAATACGAACACGTCAGCGGGACGTCGAGTATCTCCTCGAGGGCGTGCTGACGGGACTTCCCGGTCTCGAGTTGCACTACGTCGAGCAACTCCGCACGACGGTTCAGGACGAGATCACCGAACCGCTCGAGGATCGCCGCCCGCTCGTCGACCGTCGCCCGTTCCCAGTCGGCCTGGGCCGACCGAGCACGGTCGACCGCAGCCGCGACGTCGTCGGCCGTACAGGCCGGGATCGCGCCGATCGGTTCGTCGGTGACCGGTGTCCGAACCTCGAGCGAGGAGCTGTCACCGGACGTCTCGATGCGAGCCGCGAGCCCCTCGAGGCGCTCACTCTCGATGGTCGTCTCCTCGAGGATCCGCGAGCCACTCGTCCGTGCCATGTCTCGGTTTTCGGCTCGAGCGCACCTGTAGTTTTGGTTAGATGACGTTCCGACCGTCTCGCCGTTCGAGACGTCTCGGACGGTTTGTGGTGACTGATACGGATTGCTGTACCGGTTTACCGGTGAAACCACAGACGGCTCGTGGTTTCGCCGGTACCGATTTACAGCAGACCGTATGATTGCCGGTCGATCGCTCGCCGGTCTACCATCGACTGTGACGGACACACTGCAGTTCGTATCAATCGGTGCCGAACGAGCGCGACGAGCCGGGAGTGATACGGATTGCTGTCACGATGGACGGGCGCACCCGCGGGAGCTGGAGTCGTCCGCCGTGGTGAACGCGAATCGTGCGCCACCGTCGTCGCTCTCCTCGACGGAGATAGACCAGCCGTGGGCGTCGACGACCGTCGCGACGATCGACAGCCCCAGACCAGTTCCGTCACCGCCAGTGTACCCCTCCCGGAAGATTCGGTTACGCTGTTCGACCGGAATGCCGGGACCGTCGTCCTCGACGACGAACCCGTCTTCCGTTCCGACCACCGTGACGGTCACCCGAGCACCGGCGTGTTCGATGGCGTTTCGAAAGAGGTTCTCGAATGCCTGCTGGAGCCGCCCAGGGTCGCCGTCGACCGTTCCTAGCTCCCGCGTCACCAGTCGCGCATCCGCCGTGTCGACGGCGTTCCAGGCCCTCCGAGCGACGTCCTCGAGGTCGACGGGCTGGCGTTTTTCGAGGTTCTCGCCCTGTCGAGCGAGCGTCAGCAGGTCCTCGATCATCGTCTCCATGCGATCCGCGGCCATGGAGACGTCCTCGATGTGTTCCGGATCGCCCGTTTCCTCGATGAGTTCGATGTACCCCGAGAGAACGTTGAGCGGATTCCGAAGGTCGTGACTGACGACCGAGACGAACCGCTCGAGTCGTTCGTTCTGTCTGGCGAGTTCCCGCCTGCGTCGTTCCCGGTCGAGCGTGTAGCCGACGAGTTCGCCGAACGTCTGTATCTGTTGGCGCAACAAACGGGGCCAGGGTCGTCTGGCCTCTTGTTCGACGACGAGGATACCGATCAGTTCCCAGTCGACGACGATCGGAACCGCGAGCAACGACTCGAGGGTTCGCTCCGCGAGATATCGGTGACTGTCGGCGTCGGCTGCGACAGTGTCGTTACGGTCGGCTGACGTTCCGAGGTCTCCGAGGAAGCCGTCGGGGACGTCGAACTCCAGGTCGTCGACCTCGGCGGGCACGGCGTAGGGATCGAACGACTTCGAGAGCGTGTCGAACCCAGGAAACGCCGAGGGCGAGATGGGGTCGGCTTCGGCCGACGACGTCGAGCGACGGTCCCAGACGTGAGTTGGATCGAGGACGTCGTCGGCGTACTCGAAGACCAGACACCGATCCGCGTCGAGCCGCTCGCCGACGAGTCGAAGCCCCCACTCGATTTCGATGTCGGTCTCGTCGGGTGCTGCGCCCATCAGCGATCGAGAAATGTCGAAGACGGTCTCCCTGATGTCCGAGATCGATCGGTGGTAGTATTCGTCGACGTACGTCCGGAGGCGCTCTACGTCGTGGTCGGAGATCCCTTCTTCGTCGGGTACGTCGACGAGTTCGGCGGTGTCGACCTCGAGTAACGCACGGAGCACGGCCGAGTCAGCAGACGGCGCGATGGCGACGACCGACACGTCGGTGGTCGAACCTCGGACGCCCTCGATGACGTCGATCGTTTCCTCGTCGGTCAGTTCGGGCCCGACGATGAGACAGTCGATCTCCTCGTCGAGTGCGTCGCGAGCGGCCGACGCCGAGTCGACGGTCCGAAGCTCGTAGATCGGCTCGAGTTCCTCGGAGACCCGCTCTCGGTCGGTCTCTCGTGTCCCGAGGTAGACGACGTGAAACCGCCGACGTGGACACCGCGTTTCGACGGATCCGCCCCCGTGTGACTCTCGCTGCGACTCGTAGTTCATATTACACCTCCGACCCGCCAAACTGACGGATTACATACCGTTCGCTCCGTCCACAACGCGTTCGTCTACCACAACGAGACGGACCGTCGACCGTCTCGGATGGTGGGCAGTCCGCTGGGAAACTGCGGGCGAAGCGAGCAGTGTTCGTGATAGTAAGAACGGCCAGCCAAATTACGATAAAGATAACGGCTATCTCGGCCGTCGAACTGGCGTCACGAGCGAGTTCGAAACCACAATTCGGACGGCTCCCAGAAGGAGGCGACATAGCAGCGCAAATCGACCAGTCTCGTCCCGGTCCGTCTTGGCCGACCACCGGCTACCGTTCGGCCGCCTGCGGCGGCTCCGACGACTCCGACGACTCCGACGGCGATCCGATCGGTTCGGCCACGGTTGGCAGACGAACGGTGACGGTCGTCCCGCCGTCGGTCTCGAACGACAGGCCACCGCCCAGCATCCGCACACACCACGTAACGAGCCACAGTCCGAGTCCACTCCCGTGCTCGAGGGGAGTTTCCTCGCCTCGCTCGAGGACGGAGAGTTCGTGCTCGGGAATACCCGGACCGTCGTCGCTGACCGAGACGGCGGCCGTTCGACCATTGACGAGTCCCTCGAAGGAGACGGTGACGACCGGAGTCTCGCTGTCCGCGTGTTCGATGCCGTTCTCGACGAGGTTTTCGAACAGTTGGACGAACAGTTCTCGCTGTGTCCACAGAACGAGATCCGCCGGGACGTCGACCTCGACGCGCCCTTCGGTCACCGCTTCGACATCCGTCGCGATCTCTGAAAGTGCCTCCTCGACGACGACCGTCGATGGGGACTCCTCCATCGAGTCGAGTGCCTGTTCGAACGCCCACGCCTTCTCCGCCATGTCGACGACATCCGCGACGTTCGCTCGGGTTCGCTCGAGCGTTTCGTGTAATCCCTCGTCGCTCGTCCGGTCGGCCGCGATGTCGAGATATCCCTCGACGACGTTCAGGTCGTTTCGAAGGTTGTGTCGAAGAATCCGGTTGAGGATCTCGAGACGCTGTTCCCGTCGGCGTTGGCTGGTAATGTCCTGGATGAGGATCGTGTAGCCGACCCGGTGGCGAGAGGAGTCGTGGAGCTCCGAGACCGACACCGCCAGTTCGCGAAACTCGCCGGGACTGTCGTCGGTGACGATCTGGTCGCCGGCGGTCAGTTCGACGTCGAGGTCGGTGGCGTTCTCGAGGCGTTCGCCCAGAACGGTCGGTGACGTCACGTCGAACGTCGCCTCCGCCGCCGGGTTCAGATCGACGATCCGGTGTCGGGTGTCCACGACGACGAACGGGCTCTCGAGTTCTTCGATTGCGGACTGTTCGGCCGCCCGGCGAGTCGAGGGGTTGAACGTGAACATGCGCCCGCCGACGAAGGCGTACGCGTCCAGCGCCGCGTGAGGGAGGAACATGATCGGTGCGAGGTTGAGTTGCGTCACGGGACCGAGTTCGAACAGCCAGACGAGGACGGCGATCCCGGGTGGGGCGGTGCTGATCGCGACCGCAATCGCTTCCGATCGATAGAGCGGGCCGTAGTTGACGATGGTATCGAACAGCAAGAGGACGCCGAGTGCGACGAACAGGACGCTACTGAGGATCGTCAGGTACGCCCAGACGCCGAACTCGTAGGAGACGGTTGCAGTACCGAACACCTGGTCGAGCTGGAACCCTGTCCAGACGAGGCCATGTATCGGATTGGTCACGAGGAGGAGCGTCGTCGCCGCGGGAACGAGCGTCAACGCGCCGAACCACGGGGTTCGGACGAACGCGCCACGACCGGTGTACTCGAGTGCGAAGCCGAGAAACGTCAGCCCGATCCACGCCATGGCGATCCAGGTCACCACCTCGAAGAGCCATCGGACCACCGGGTCGAAGACGAGCAACGACAATCCGTACGAGAAACACCACGACATCTGCACCCCGAGCGTCAGCAGAAACCAGTTTGCGCCCGGGTTGCCACGATGTTGCCAGAGATAGCCGAACAGCGCTGCCGTTCCGATCCCCGCGAGCACCGATCCGACCACGGGCCAGGGGAACGGTACCATACAGGTCAGACCTCTGATCACATGCTCTTTGGTGTTGTGGCCACTGGAATCTACGGCGCGTTCGTCCCGTTCCGGGGAACACTCGTGGGCGAAGGATCGTCAGTGTGCGCGACGAAACGAAGGCGTTTTGCTCACTCGAGCAACGGCTCGCCGGTCATTTCGGGCGGTCGATCGACGCCGATCAACTCGAGTAGCGTCGGCGCGAGATCGGCGAGCGTGCCGCCGTCACGAACCGTGTGGCTCCTCCCGTTGCCCACGGGTCGTTCCTCCCCGTTCGCGTTTTCGAGGTCGGTCCCCGACTTCGCTCCGGGGGCGAGATAGACGACCGGCACGTCGTTGTACGTGTGTGCGGTGTGAGGATCGTCCTCGGTCCCCATCTGGTCGGCGTTGCCGTGGTCCGCGGTGATGAGGACGTGTGCGCCCGCCGACTCGAGGGTCTCGACGAGCCGTCCCAGCTGGTCGTCGACGGCTTCGACGGCCTCGATCGCGGCCTCGTAGTCGCCGGTGTGGCCGACCATGTCTGGGTTGGCGTAGTTGAGGACGAGCACGTCCGGGTTCTCCGATTCGACGACGTCGATCGCGGTGTCGGTCACCTCCGGGGCGCTCATCTCGGGTTGCAAGTCGTAGGTCGGCACGTCCGGGCTCTCGACGATCTCGCGAATCTCGCCGTCGAACTCGACCTCCCGGCCGCCGTTCAAGAAGTAGGTGACGTGGGCGTACTTCTCGGACTCGGCGATCCGTAGCTGTGTCTTGCCCTCGTCGGCGAGTACCTCCCCCAGGACGTTCTCGGGCTGGGTCGGCGGGTACGCGATCGGGAGGTCGAACGTCTCGTCGTACTGGGTCAGCGTCACCACCTCGACCTCGGGTGGATTGGTCTCGAACTGGTCGGCCCAGTCTTCGGACCGAATGTCGGCGAGCATTCGGGTGAGTTGACGGGCGCGATCGGAACGGAAGTTGAACCAGACGACTGAATCACCGTCCTCGAGGGCCGGTGTGTCGGAAACGGTGGTCGGCTCGAGGAACTCGTCGGTCTCGCCGCGGTCGTAGGAGCCCTCGACCGCCTCGAGGGCCGACGCCGCCTCGTACTCGGCTTCCCGGTTTACCATCGCGTCGTAGGCGCGTTTCGTCCGCTCCCAGTTCTGGTCGCGGTCCATCGCGTAGTACCGCCCCGAGACGGTGGCGACGTGGCCGGTCCCGTGTTCGGCGACGACGTCCTCGAGCGTCTCGAGGTACTCCCGGCCGCCCGTCGGCGAGGTGTCCCGACCGTCGGTGATCGCGTGGGTGACCGCCTCGACGCCCCGATCACCGGCGAGTTCGATCAGCGCGTGGAGGTGCTCGTGATCGGAGTGAACGCCGCCGTCGCTGACGAGGCCGAGAAAGTGGACGCGCCCGTCGGTTTCACGCGCGGCGTCGAAAGCCGCGTTGATCGCGTCGTTCTCGCGAAACGAGCCGTCGGCGATCGAGTCCGAGATGCGGGTGTACTCCTGGTAGACGACCCGCCCGGAACCGATATTGAGGTGTCCGACCTCGCTGTTTCCCATCTGTCCTTTGGGGAGTCCGACGCGGCGGCCGGCGACCTCGAGCCGGCCCGACGCGCCCGTCTCCGCGAGTCGATCGAAATTCGGCGTCTCGGCCGCCTCGACCGCGTTCCGGCCGTCGCCAGTGGCGAGTCCCCAGCCGTCGAGAACGATCAGCGCAGCGTCCATATCCGAGGGAATGCCCATCCTCGCGTAATTACCTATCGTTGTCGACTGTACGCAACGCGTCGCCCCCAGTCACAGCCATCTCGGAGTCGACGTCCGGATCGCGTGCCGGCGAAATGGCGCTGGATTTTTGCGGGTGCGCTGGGAGCGACCTGTATGACCCTCGATCCGGTCCACTTCGACGGCATCGCCCAACTGGCGCGACGGATCGACCACGGTGCCGACGAACGCGACCGCCGGGCGTTCGCCGAGACCGTCTGGGCGAAGTTTCTCGACCCACTTCGCTTGGACGGGCGGACCGTCCTCGAGCCGGTCGACGAGCAGTCACGGCGTGTCGTCGACTGCGAGGAGATCGCACTCTGTGAGCCCGAGTTCCCGACCGAACACGGTCTCGACGCGGGGACGATCAACCCGACGACGTTCAAAAACGGCCTCGTGATCGATATCGCCCAGGCGGCGATGAGTTCGACGCCCTCGGACCTCGAGTTACACCGGTCGCGAACGACGGTGATGACGGTCCACTCGAACGACGAGACGATGACGGTCGACGAGACGTGGGGGAAGTTCGACGAGGGATACAGCCGAAGCCGGGCGGTGAAAGTGCCACAACTCCCCCGCTTTGCGGAGGGCGTCGTCCACGCACTCGCGCTGTATCTCGCCGAGAGCAGACACGCCCTGGATCACGCCGAGGACGTCACGGATCTGCTCGTCCTCGACGGCCCGCTGTATCCTCGCGGATTGCTTCGCTGGACCGACCAGCATCCCGACCTGGCCGACCTGCTGCTCGAGGATCCGCGACCGACGACGGTGCTCGAAAACTACGTGCGCCTGGTCGAAGAGTTCGTCGACCGGGACGTGCCGCTCGTCGGGTTCGTCAAGAATCCCGCGACGCGGGTCGTCACGCGGACGCTGAAGTCCGACCGAAGCGTCGACGTCAGCGTTCCCTGGGCCGACGATACGGCGATGTTCACCCGCTTACTCGAACGCGGCGAGTACGTCGACGACGTCGACGGCGAACGCTGGGTGCGTGAGACGTCCACGCTCTCGTATACGAACTGGTTCCGGTCGCGTGGCGGCGTCGATCGCCCGCTCTCGATCGAGGGCGATGCACTCGGCGTCGACCGGCGACTCGAGCCGGCGGCCTACGAGGTCACGTTCTTCGTGGTCTACGATCCGCGGGACGACCTGGTCTACCGGATCGAAGCGCCGTACGCGTTCACTTGCGATCCCGAGGTGCGCGAGCGGTTGACGAGACAGGTGCTCCAGGACGTCGCCGTCGCCCACGGGCCGCCGACGATCGTCGCGAAGGCGGACGAACTCGCACGGATCGGCCGCTCGGAGAAACGGTCGCTCCGGGAGACCCTCGAGACGCAGTTCGATACGAGCCAGCGACGGAACTACGACGATCTCCGCTGGGATGTGTAGCGATCACCCGTAGTTTTCGGCCTCGATACTCCCGTTTTCGGTTTCGAATTCGACGTCTGTGGGATCGAGTCCGATCCGGGCGAACTGCGTTCGAATGTGTTCTTTGGCACACTCGAGGGCCTGCTCGCGGGTGTCGAACCCGCGGGGCATCGGGGATTCAAACGCGAGGTTGATCTCCCGACCGTCGACGACCTGAACTGTGCCGCCACTCGAGACCTCGTAGAACTCGTCGCAGACCCAGACGTACGCGGCGTCTTCGTCCGGTGCGCCACGGAACGAGGGTGCCTGCTCACCTCGTTCGTACAGTGTTCCGGTCAGGTCGGTTCCTCCCGCCAGACCGCGTACGATGAGCATGCGTCGTCCTACGATCTCTGAACGCAAAAAGCCCGTGACCGAACTCGAACGAAGAACTCGGAGCGACATTGAGACACCGGCGGTGAGCGAATCCCGCTGGTGAGACGGAGTAATATAATCATTTATCGCCACAATGGGTCGTTCAGAGTCGGGTATTCCCGGACTACGGGAGTTGGTGCTGGGTTACCGACCCAAATCGTTTTGGAAGCGGGCTTATCCTCGTTGCACTGGTGTGTATCGATAATGAGTTCAGACGTTCATCACGGCGGCGACCGATCGCCCCTCAATAATGTTTCGGCCGAGCGGTACGAGATCCTCGGTCACCCGCGTCGCCTCCATCTGCTCGAGACCCTCGACGAGCGCAGTCACCTCTCGCTCGCCGAGCTGACGACGGAGCTGATCGACAGAGAAGGGATCGACGGCCCCGTCGGAAAGGCACGCCACGAGGTCCGGATCGATCTCGTCCATAACCATCTTCCCCGTCTCGCCGAGTTCGGGCTCGTCGACTGGAGCATCGAAGACGGCGTCGAACTCGTCGAGGAACCCCCGATCCGTACCGGCGTCGCCGGAGCGTTGATCGAAGAGTACGGCGCCGAGTCGGTCGACCGGCTGTCCGATCCCGTCCGTATCCGTCTCCTCCAGAAGCTCGATTCGTCGGACCGGCCGATCTCACTCGAGCAACTCGCGTCCGCGCTCGCCGGCCACGGGACCGGGAGCCTCGGTGACACGACGGAGTCGAAGATCGCCCTCCACCACAATCACCTTCCCGCGCTCGCGGATCTCGGCATCCTCGAGTACGACCGCGAATCCGAACTCGTCAGCCTCTTTGAAGACGTCCCGTTCGACGCCTGATCGGCGGTCGCCGCCGTCTGGACCTCTGCGGACGAACGTCGCGGGTTGAATGCGCTTCGAACTCGAGCAGTCGCTGACACCCGGTGTCATCTCTCTGATAGCTCACCCGATCGGGAGGGAAACGCGTTTTAGGAACCGGTCGGATTGCATGAGTATGACCGATCTGGGCGACTTCGGCGATTTCGATGCCGGTTCGGACGGTTCGTCGCCGTCGTCGACCGCTCCCGCCGACTCGAGTGCGGGCGAGGAGGCGACGAGCGACGACTCGAACTCGGCCGACGTCTCGACGGAACGCGACGAATTCGAGCGGACGGCCGTCGAACCCCGCGGCGACGACGTCGGAATCGGCGCACTCTGTGTCTCCCAGGGCCTGCGCGTCGCTGAGGACGGCGAGGACACTGCGTTGCGGGCGTACGTCACCCGCGGCAACCGATCGTCGATCCGCATCGGGAGCTATCTGCTCGCCCCCTACCCCGACGGGGAGACGCTGTTCTGTCGAATTACGGCCCTCGAGTACGCCCAGCAGTATCACGCCGACGACGCGACGGAGATCCACGCCCGGCGAGCGATGCGCACCGACGAAATCGAGGAGGCCGACTACAAGTTCGTCGCCGAACTCGAGCCGGTCGCCGTCCTGTATCAGGATGACGGCGAACTCAAACGGCGGATGACCGACCGCGTGCCGAAACCGCAGACGGTGATCCGGACCGCCGACGACACCGAGAAGATCAAGACCGGACTCAAGATCCCCGACGAGGGCGTCTTCCTCGGCCACCTCTCGGTCGGCGGCGAGAAGGTGCGGACGGCCGCCACGCCGCCGACGATCGACTACCGGCTGAAAGACGACTACGACTCCGGCGATCCGCTCGTGTTCAGACACACGCTGATCGCCGGCGGCACCGGATCGGGGAAGACCCACGGCGCGAAGAACGTTCTCCGGCAGTTCCTCGCGGACGAACGGACCTACCCCATGCCCGACGGCCGCGAGGTCGGCCCGGCGGTCGTCCAGTTCGATCCCCAGGACGAGTACGCCCAGATGCACGACGACAACCCCGACCTGGACGACGCATTCGCTCGACGCCTCGAGCGCGAGGGGGTCGCCTACGGCGGCGTCTCGGAGACGACCGCGTTCGTCCCGAAGATCGGCTCGGCGACGTACTCGGCGGGCCACCACCGCGCGGAACAGGTCGAGTTCACCATCCCGTTCGCGATGGTCCACGACAACCCCTGGCTGGTCGCGGGAAGCGGGTTGAACGACAACCAGTACGGCGCGCTCGTGAGCGTGCTCCTGCCGCGATTCCGCAAGCAGTACGGCAGCGGCGCGACCTACGAGGAGTTCACGACGTTCCTCGACGACCCTGCCTTGCGCGAGGAGTTAGACGAGTCCGGGCGGGTCCACGAGGCGACGTTCGACGCCGTCCGCCGGCGCGTGCTCGGCTTCGGGCACGTCTTCGACCAGGACGCCCGGCCGATCACCGACCTGATCCACGAGTTCGTCCGCCCCGGCGGACTCACCGTCGTCCCGACCTACCATATCAACGACACGCGAGCGACTGAGGCGGTCGTTCTTGCACTCTCCTCGCTTTTGATCGACGAGAAGCTCTCGAACGATCCGAGCTACGACCGGATCAAGGAGACGCCGCTGATCCTCGGGATGGACGAGGCCCACAACTTCCTCACCGACGCCGACAGCGTCCAGGCGGGCAAGGTCATCACAAAGTTCACCGAGGCCGCAAAGCAGGGCCGTAAAGAGCGACTCGGTCTCTTTCTCATCACGCAGGATCCCCAGGACATCGACGACGCCGTCTTCAAGCAGATCAACACCACGATCGTTCTCAACTTAGGCGACGAGGACGCCATCAAGAGCGTCAACATCCCCAGTAATCTCGAGTCGAAAGTGCCGTACATGGAGAAAGGGCAGATGGTCGTCTACTCGCCGGACAACTCCGAACCCGTCGAACTGATCGGCCTCCCACACTGTCTGACCCGCCACGGGCGGGACTGACGATGCTCGAGGACGCGTTTCGCTACCCGTTTCGCGGCGACCCAATCCGGCGGACCGCTGTCGGGAGCTTGCTCGTCCTCGGTTCCGTATTCGTCCTCCCCGCGCTCGTCCTCGCCGGCTACGGCGTTCGCGTCCTCGAGACGACGCTCGAGGGCGAGGAGGGTCCCCCGGCGTTCGACTCGTGGTCCGAGCTCGCCGCGACGGGCGTCGGGGCAGTCGCGATCTCGCTGGTCTACCTCCTCGGGCCGCTCGTCGTCGGGGGGGTCCTGGGGGTGATCCTGGGTGGCGTCGGCTACTACGGGCTCCAGACTGTGGCACCGGTTCTCGCCGGTTCCGAAGCGCTCGTCTGGGGGACGAGCCTCGTCGTCGCACTCCTCACGGGAGTGGTGTTACTCGCGGGTACCGCCGTGACGTTCGCGATCTACTACGCCTTCCCGGCCGGCATGCTCAACTACGCGCGGACGGGTCGTTTCCGGGCCGCGTTCGATCGAAACGCGCTGTGGCCGGTCGTCACGAGCGGCGAGTACCTGCTCGCGATGGCCGTGTTGCAACTGCTCCCGCTCGCGGCTCCCGTCCTCGTCGTCGCCGCCGCGATCACAGTCGTCGGCGTCGTCTTCGTTCCCGCGATTCCGTTCGTCGCCGCCGTCGTCTGCCTGCGGCTGCTCGCCGTCGCCGCGGTCCCTGCGAGCACCGGAGACCGATCGGTCGAGCCTGCACCGATCGGCGGTCGTGCATCTCGCCCGGGGTGAGCGTCGGGGACACTCGAGTCGCCCGATCCGATCGGAGAACAGGTCGTCTCGAGACTCGAGTTCGACCGGAGCACACTTGCCGATCGAACGCCAGCCACAGGACAGTGATCGAGAGTTCGCGAAGCGAGTTCGCGTTCGAACTCCGTACCTGTCGGTGGGCAGAACGGAACTGGCCGCCCGACGGGTCGACCGAGCACACGGCATTCGTCGCCCGCCAGTTGGGGACGAAACGACGCCGGTGGGACACGCTCGTCCTCGAGTGCGATCCCGACGCCCTCTACGAGCGTGCGAACTTCGGCCCGGACCGCCTCGAGGGCGACCTGTTGCACGTCGTCCGAAACGCACCCGCCGACTGGGCGTACTACCGCGACGTACTCCCCCACCCCGGCTACCCCTGGCGGTACGTCCGCGAGGCGATCCACCGCGCCGACGAGCGGGGAGTTCTCGAGACCCGGCGGGACGGAAACCGCATTCAGATCCGCCGAAAGTGGGCGTATCCAGACTGGCTCGAGCGGATCGTCGCCATCGAGAACAAGCCGGATCTCGACGCGAGCGCTGCCCGCTCGCTGGGTCGACAACTCGAGTACGACGTCGCGACGGGGCTCGCCGACGAGGTCTGGGTCGCCACCCGAAAAACCGGTGAGCGCGTCGAACCCGTCTTGCTCGAGGATCTGCCGATCGAAGCCGGCGTGCTCGCGCTCGAGCCCGACGCGCTCGTCGGGGAGGTCGAGTGGTACCCTCGGACGCTTCCAGTCGAGGAACCCGGGACGCGAATCCTCGAGCGCCCGGAGGGCGACGGCCGGGACGCCTCCGCTGCTCGGTTCGAGTACGTCGATTCGGAGGAGAAACGCGAGAAACGCCTCGAGATCGCCGAGCGAGCCTACGAACGCGGCTGGCGATCGTTCGTCGAGACGATGCGTCCCGACTGTCGTCACTTCGAGCTCCGAGCCGTCGACGGGTCGCAGTTGACGCCCCACTGTAGAGCGAAGAATCAGACCCAGACCGCCGCCGAGTGCTCGAGCACCTGCCCTCACGTCGAACCGGAGCCACCCACCTGGCGGACGAAGGGGTGGCCGATCGAAGGCGGGCCGGGGAAACGCTGTCGGCAGTTACTCGAGAAGCGACGCCGGCGACGGCGTCCGGGACTGTAGCGACGCGGCGAGAATTCCACACGCGGCGTCAATCCGAGACGCTGACCTCGAGTTCGTCTCTCGAGACGGCGAGTCGGAACGTCGGAACGGTCCGGTACTCGACCTCGACGACGCCCTTGCGGCGGAGACTCTGGAGGTCCGAGCGGACGTCCTCGGCCTCGGCGTCGACGTCGAACTCGTCTCTGAGCTTGTGGAGGACCGAAACGACGCTTTCGGACTCCCCGTCGGGCCCGGCGAGCACCTCGACGATCCGTGCTTGCCGTTCCGGGACACGGATCTTCGACGGAGCGCCGCCCTCTTCTTCCCCGCTCTCGACGCCTGGTTCGACATCGACGAGATCCGCCGCCTCGGCCGTCGCGCGGATCAGGCTGTTGTCGTCGCGAAAGTAGTAGTCCCCCAGCTCCCCTTCCAAGTACTGGTGGACCTCGCTGCCGCTTTCCATCCCCCACCGTTCCTGTAACTCGGCGTTTTTCGTCGGCTGTAGCTCCACCACGTCGGCCAGCCGTTCCGTGGCCTCCTCCGAGAGCGTCATCGTCGGATCGTACGCGGATCCGCTACTTTTGCGTTGCGTCCCGTCGCGCTCGGCGAGCGATACGATCTCCGGTATCGCTCGCTTCTCCCTGGTCAGTCACCACCGACGATCGGGACTGACGCGCTGGTCTCGAGGGTCTCCTCGATCTGCGTGTAGACCAAAATCGCGCCAAGCGTCGCGAGGGCGGCCCCGAAGACGAAAGGTGTTGCAAAGCCGTAGCCGATCAGCGCGCCGGAGGCCAGCGGGCCGACCGCGATCCCGAACCCGAACGCCATCGTCAGGATCGACAGCTTCGAGCCCGACTCGCCCTCCCCGGCGAGGTCGCCCGCGAGCGCGAGTGCTGGGGCGAACACCATCGCGCCCGCGATTCCCTGGATCAGTCGCGCGAGAAACATCGTCTCCGAGGTCGGGACGAACCCCTGGGCGAGCGTCGAGGGGATCAACAGGAGCATGCCGCCGACGATGAACGGTCGCCGACCGTACCGATCACAGGCCCGCCCGATCGGCGTCTGCAACAGGATCTGGGCGACGATGAACCCGGCGAACTGGAGGCCGAACCAGGTCGATCCCTGCGCCAGGCGGTCGTTCACCTGCGGCTGAATCGTCGCGAGCAAGGCGATCGAGGCGGCCATAAACAGCGACGCGACGCCCAGCGTGAAGATCGGATCGAGCAGGTGGTTGCCCGACGGATCGCGGATCGCGATCGAGAGGTCTGCGCCGGCGTTCGCCTCCGTTCCCTCGGGATCGGCGATGAGGACGGTCACGAGCAGGTAGCTGATCGCCGCCGTGATCGCAGCGATGGCGAAGGCGGCCTCGAACCCGCTCACCGTCAGGCCCGGAAGCGAGTACGGGCCGACGGTCAGGGCGGGGATCGAGTATGGGCCGAGGTTGACGACGGCCCCGGCCGCGACCGGACCGGCCCCGAAGCCGACCAGCCGAAACGTGTTGTAGACGCCCATGTTTCCGCCCCGGTCGCCCGTCGTCGCGAGTTCGTTCACGAGCGCGATCGACGCCGGGACGATGAACGCGACACTCACCCCCTGGAGTCCGCGGATCACCACGAGCGAAACATACGACTCCGCGAACAGGTACGCCAGGTTCGTCGCCGCGAGTCCGCCGAGTCCGAGCAGGATGAACGGCTTTCGTCGGCCGATCCGATCCGAGAGCCGACCGGTAAACGGCTGGAAACTACTGTTGAGAAAGCCAAACAGCGAGAGGACGATCCCGATGATCATCGCCTCCTCGAGGCCGAACGTCGCACCGCCGACGACGTCGCTCGCGACGTACAACGGGATGACGATGATCAGAAACGAGTTGCCGATCCCGTCGGCCATCCGCGCGAACGCGAGCGCCAGCACTCGGCGGTCGACGACGAACTGCGCGACGACTCGACGGAGGATCTCCCGCATCGCCTCGTATCTGGGCTACCCCGCCCGATTAGTATTTCGAACCGAAATACACCCGTACCGTCCGCGGAGCGGACACTCAGTCGAACCGACGACGAACTACAAGGACTCCGCCGTCGTCGGTTGAGCCGTGACTGGGGAGATCAAACTCAACGAAGTCGAATCGGCGTTCGAACGACTCGAGTACCCCGTGACGAACGACGCGGCGGCGGCCGAGTTCGACGACGTCACGTTGTTGCTCGCAGACGGCGAGCGAAATCTCGGCTCGCTCATCGAGGCGAGCGACGCCGAGCGCTTCGAGTCGACCGACGACCTCGGGAGCGAACTCCACAACGTCTTGCCTCGCGAGGCGGTCGGCGAGCCGTTTCAGTCGGAAGGCGAGGGCTAGCGCTTCGGCACGCCTGCACTGGAGGGTCGAATTCGGTGGCGTGATCCGAGTCGACCCTGCAGCCGACGCTTGTCGAAGTACTAATCGCGACCCACGCCCGCAGTCGACGCGTGGGATACTGGCGTCGTCCACCGCAGCGATCACCGAAGCGGCCGGGACCCACGGATGGTCGACTCGAGATGGTAAACGCGTCTCTTAAGTTACCTGGCGGACGTATCCCGGATACCATGGAATTTTGCGACGAGTGCGGTTCGATGATGAAAGCCGAGGACGGCATCTGGGCGTGCGGAAGCTGTGGCTTTACGAAGCCGAAAGGCGACACTGACCAGTACATCGTCACGGACAGTCAGGAAGCCAGTGAGATCATCGAGTCCTCCGAGGAGACGTCGTTGCCCGAGACCGACGCCCACTGTCCGGAGTGTGGCAACGACCGCGCCTACTGGTACATGCAACAGATCCGTTCGGCCGACGAGTCCGAGACGAGGTTTTTCATCTGCAGCGACTGTGAGTACAAGTGGCGCGAGGACGACAACTAGAACCGAACTTTTTCTCTGCGTGCGGTCGCAGAGCGACCGCACTCGGAAAAATCTCGAGAGAGCGAAGCTCTCTCGGACCTCGCGGGATCGAAGATCCCGCTTAGCTTCGATGAAAAGCACTCCTCCTTCCGTTCCGTGACGCTTCGCGTCACTCCACATCAGTCGTCGGCCCGCTCGCAGCCTTGCGACTGCTCGCGGTCGGTAACGGCGTGATAGCCTGCCCTTCCCCGAGTCGCGGACGCCTCGTGATACTCGGCATCCGCTCCCGGCCGACAAGACGACAGTAAAACTGCTATTCGTTCCGCGCGAGTGTCAGATACCCCGTGTGTCCCACGGGCGCCGTCGACGGCCTCGAGCCGCGGTCGTCGAACTGCATCTCGCGCTGAATAGTCTCGCGCGTGCGGACGTTCGCGAGGCCGACTTCGCGGGCCGTCTCGACCACCTCGCGAGTCGACTCGATGAAGGGGCTGTAGACCGCGACGAAGCCGCCCTCGACGAGCAACTCAGGGGCGTGTGCGACCGCGTCGGCCGCATCGCCTGTGTCGAGTGTGAGCACGTCGAACGAGGAAGGCTCGAGGTCGGCGACGTGCTCGAGCAGGTCGCCGGTGCGGACGTCGACGGCGTCTTCGACGCCGCCCAGTGCCATGTTCTCGCGGGCGACGTCGGCGAAGTCGGCATCGCGTTCGTAGGTCACGACGTCGGCACCGGCGCGGGCCATCGACGCCGCGAGGACGCCCGTTCCGGTGCCGGTATCGAGGACGCGGTCGCCCTGCGCGATTCCTGTCTCGCCGATAACCAGTCCGATATCGCGGGGTACCATCGGCGCGCCGGTGCGCTCGAAGTGATGGAAGAGATCCGGTCCCCGCAGTTGGCGCACCTCGAACGCGTCGCCGAGGTGCGTCTCGACGGTCTCGCCGGCTTCGACGTCCGCGGGCACCTCGAGGACGCCGAGGTCGGTACCCATCTCCTCGCCGGGTTCGACGAGGAACTCGCGGTCGCCGTGGACGAGTAAGACGGGGACGCGGTCGCTCGGCGTATCGCCGTCGCTGTCGTCACCGTCGTCCCGAGTCGCCCCGGCATCAGTCTCGTCGCTCACGCAGTTACTCGAGGTCGCTGATTGCGGCGGCGAGGTTGCCGTCGTTGTCCTCGAGTGCTCCACGGGCCTCGTCCTCGCTGACGTCGGCACGGGTCGCGACGAGTTCGACGTCGTCGTCGGGGATCGCCGATCCGGCGTCGTCGGTATCTCCTCCGGCGCTTCCGGCCTCGACCTCCTCGGGCGAGCCGATAATCTGGTAGGTCTCCTGGCCGCGAGCGTCCATCTTGGTCACTTCCGGATCCCCGAAGACGAGATCGTACTCCTCGGTCCGGATGATGACCTCTTCGGCCTCGATATCGTCGACGTCGATTCCCATCTGTTGCATCATCTGTTCCATCTTGCGCGGGTTGAGTCCGCCACCGCCTCCTCCAAACATACCCGACACGTCGACACCCGCAACCTTTTACCCTGCGGTCTTCGCCGCAGCTATTTTACCTACAATTACTTATGACGAGAGAAAATTACTGTTGACGTTGGACGGATCATACGGTATACTTTAGTTCGTCGAGTTCTCGGCATTACTCGAGATGACGAAGCTGAGCCACCAGAGCCAAGATCATCTAGAACGAGCGTTACAGACCGACGATCCATCCGAGAAAGACTTCTACGTCCGGCAAGTGATACAAGCTGAGGGCGTAGACCACCTTCCGATCGAGCCCGCCGAAGAGTAAGGGAGGTCCCATAACAGCTCGGATCGGAGAGGTTCTTCTCGACGTCCGGAGCTTTCCCGTCCGTCGATCGGCACACGGTGTCGACAGAGACGCCACGATACGTCCGGTTGGCTCCTACTTCCGTATCCCAACCCGTCTCAGCCGCCTTCCGGTACGCCTTCCCGTACGTTCACGGCCATTCCCGTCTCGAAGTCCGCGATTGCCTCGGCGTCGAGTTGTGCCGTCCCGACCGCGAGCAACTCGCCGCGCTCGTGAACGACGAGGACCTCGTCTCCCGGCCGAATCTCCTCGCCCGCCTCGAGGACGAACTTCGAGAAGACGTTCTTTTCATCCCGGACGAACGGTTCGCTCTCGTCGTCGACGACCACGCGATAGGCCGGATGCTCGAGTACGTCGAGCAGCCGACGGCCACCTTCGAGACCGAGAGTGAATCGGCCGTCGACGCCGAAGGAGACGATTCGGCCGTTCTCGGAGTGGACCTGCTGGGGCCGGCCCGACGTCGTCCGTTTGATCGACAGCGACTCCTCCGGTGGAAACAGCGCCTCGCCGGTTCCCGTCCCGAACTGATAGTCGGCGACCGTCCGCAGACTCGAGAGATCCGCACGTCCGTCGGCTGACTCGTTCATCGCATAGGAGTTCACCCGGTGGGGCGAAAGCCCTTCGGTCGACTCCGCGCGTCGACCGTCTCGGCGGCCTCCGTGTGTCATACGGTCTGCTGTAAATCGTTACCGGCGAAACCACGAGCCGTCTGTGGTTTCGTCGGTAAACCGTTGCAGCAATCCGTATCAAGCCACGCTGTTCGTCGAACCTGTCACTGACCGTGGCGTTTGCCCGATCACCGTTATTATATAGGTCGGACAAGTAATCGCTACCAGATGGACGTCGCGCAGATCGGTCTCGGTCTCGGTCTCCTGGCGGTTAGCAGCCTGACTTTCCTCGAGCCCACTGTTCTCACCTCGAACACCGTCGCCGCGTTGACCGGCCTCGCGCTGGTGATCGGGACGGTCGCAACGTTTGCGAGCGTAGCGCGAGAGACGTAGACGAACGCGCCACGAGAGCGCAGCGAACGTGCCACGGGAGACCTGACGTAATTCTCGAGCCAGCTGTCACAGCAAGAAGGTGTCGGTCCGTTCGCCCAGATCGAGAAACGTGTCGGCCTCGTCGATCAGTTCCTCGGCGGTCGAGGATTCGAACGCCATCACCTCGACCCGGACGCCCTCGTGGCGGAGGTGCGAACACAGTCGGGAGAAGTCGCCGTCGCCCGTACAGAGGACGATCGTATCGACGTGGTTCGCGAGCGTCACGGCGTCTAAGCTCATGCCGACGTCCCAGTCGGCCTTTTTCGTCCCGTCGGAGAACGTCTTGATGTCCTTGATCTTCGCCTCGAACCCGATGTCGATCAGCGCATCGAAGAAACTCTCCTCCTCCGGCGCGTCCGCACGGATGACGTACGCGATCGCACGGGTTAGCTGTCGGTTCTGTACGGCCTTCTCGAGCAGCGCGGAGTAGTCGATATTACGGCTGTGGAGGCTCTGAGCCGTATGGTAGAGGTTCTGTGCGTCGACCAGAACGGCGACGCGCTGCCCCGGGTGAATTTCCGTCACGACCGATAATGGGTTGCCCTCCCGTAAAAATGCAACCGTGACCGGGCCGTGAGTGTGGGGTGGATCAGTACCGGAGTTTCTCGATTCGCTTCTCGGTCGGCGGGTGAGTCGAGAACACCTGCTGGAGCATGCTCCGATCGGCGTTGAAGATACACAGCGCGTTGACGCCGCTGTCATCGATTCGCGACTCACGCCCCTCGGCACCGCGGGAGATCTTCTCGAGGGCGCGAGCGAGTGGTTCGCCGTTACCGATGTACTGGCGGGCGGTGTCGTCGGCGACGTACTCGCGGTACCGCGAGATGGCCATCACGAGGATCATCACGAGGAAGTTCGCGACGATCGAGGCGACCCACGCGATGACGAAACTCGCGGGGTTGTTCTCGCCGATCGCCTGGACGGCGAAGAACACGGCGTAGCCGACGATGGTCGCGATCGACTGTCCGAGAACCATCATCACCGTGTCGCGGTTTTTCAGGTGGGCGAGTTCGTGGGCGACGACGCCCTCGAGTTCGTCTTCGTCTAAGATCTGCATGAGTTCCGTCGAGACGACGACGACGCCTGCACCCTTTCGGCCGGTCGCGAACGCGTTGGGGACGCCCATGTCGGCGACCATCAGCCGCGGCTTCTCGAGGCCCATGTCCCGCGAGAGAGATTCGGTCATCCGGTGAACGCGGGCGTACCGTCCCTGGTCGGGCATGTCCTCGGCACCGGCGCTTCTGATTGCGAGCCACTTGCCGAGTTTGTACTGCCCCGCCGGCAACAGGACGATTCCGAGAACTACGAGCGGTGCCAGCGAGACGCCGAAGGCCTCGACGAGAAACCACGCCGCGACCAGATAGAGGCCGAACAGGATGCTTCCGACGAACGCCATCCGAAGCTGCAAGCCGGTCTTGTTCATGTACGCTACTCGGACACTCGAGCCTATAAATATCGTCGAAAGCGGATTCGAGTGATAATCTATTGATGAGTAAGGGTGAAAACTGCCGATCCGAGATACACACCGATCGAGGTGATCGGCTGTCGGTCCCGGTCGCACCACGTCCCGATTCGGCGGGCGTTCGTCACAGATGCCGAGAGAAGTCACAACGGATAAGTTCGTTCGGGTCCCTCTCTCGAGTATGCGCCGCGTCGCTCGTCCGAACGTCCGCGCTGCGGTGAGCGACGCCGCCCCCCGTTTTCCGAAACGTAAACGCGTCTGATTGTGCTCGAGGCGGGAGTGGCACCCCCGTCGCGGGCGCGTTTCGACGCGAAACCGCTCGACCGATAACCACGACCGACCAGCGAACCCACAGCTAACCAGCAACCGACAACGCACCCACAATGAGTTCAGAAATTGACTTCACGGGCGTCTTCCCGGCGATGTGTACGCCCTTCGACGAGGACGAACGAATCGACTACGAAACGCTGCAGGCCGACGCACAACGACTCGAGGCGGCCGGCGTCGACGGGCTCGTTCCCGTCGGCTCGACCGGCGAAAGCGCGACGCTGACCCACGACGAACACGTCCGGGTCGTCGAGGCCGTCATCGAGGCCGTCGACGACGTCCCCGTCATCGCGGGCACCGGATCGAACAACACCCGCGAGGCGCTCGAACTCTCCGAGCGTGCGGCCGACGCGGGCGCCGACGGCCTCCTGCTCATCTCGCCGTACTACAACAAGCCCGAACAGCGCGGGCTCGTAGAGCACTACCGAACGATCGCAGACGCGGTCGACCTCCCACAGATCGTCTACAACGTGCCGTCGCGAACGGGTCGAAACATCGAGCCCGACACGGCCGTTTCCCTGGCGAGCCACGAGAACATCGCGGGTTACAAGGCTGCCAGCGGAGATCTCGGCCAGATCGGCGACGTGATCGAGCGCACGCGCGACGAGGAGTTCGCGGTGCTCTCGGGCGACGACGCGCTGACGCTCCCGATGCTCTCGGTCGGCGCGACCGGGGCGATCAGCGTCGCCGCGAACGTCGAACCAGAGCGAACCTGCGCCATGGTCGGCGCTGCACTCGACGGCGATTACGACCGCGCCCGCTCGCTTCACCACGAACTCGGGTCGCTGTTTCGCGAACTGTTCGTCGAGACCAACCCGATCCCGGTCAAAGAAGCCATGGCGATCCGCGGCTACGGCCCCGCTTGCCTCCGCCCGCCGCTGTCCCGGCTCTCCGAGGAGTACCGCGACGACCTCGAGGCCGTTCTCGCGGATCTCGAGGACGAGCCGGCGGAAGTCGCCGACGCGGCGGAGGGTGATCGATGACGGTTCGGGTCGGCGTCACTGGCGCGACGGGCCGCATGGGCCAGGAAGTGCTCGCCGCCGTCGCCGAGCGTGAGGACTGTGAGGTCGTCCTGGCCGTCAACCGCGATCCCGATGGTGAGACGATCGACGGCGTCGAGATCGAGCCTGCCAGTGAGTTCGACTCGCTCGTCGTCGACCGCGAGCCGACCGCAGTCATCGACTTCACGGGCCCCGAGTCGGCTCCCGAGTACGCCGCGGCCTGTTCCGAGGCGGGCGTCCCGTTCGTCACGGGTACGACGGGCTTCGAGGACGACGAACGCGAGGAACTCGAGGCCGCAAGCGACGAAATCCCCGTCCTCCACGCGCCGAACTTCGCCCGCGGCGTCCAGACGCTCGTCGACGTCGTCGGCGACGTCGTCCAGAGTCTCGCAGGCTACGACGTCGAACTCGTCGAAACCCACCACAATCAGAAGCGTGACGCGCCGAGCGGGACCGCAAACCGGCTGCTCTCCGAGATCGAGGCGAACGGCGACTTCACGGGACGAAAGCATGGTCGCGAAGGCTTCGACCCTCGAGAGGAGGGCGAGATCGGCGTCCACGTCCTCCGTGCGGGCAACGTGACCGGCGAGCACGAGATCGTCATCGCGGACAACCACGAGGAGGTTCGGCTCACCCACCGCGCCGAGGATCGCGGTGTCTTCGCCGCCGGCGCGGTCGATGCTGCGGTGTGGCTCGCTGATCGCGACCCCGGCAGCTACGACTTCGCGGACGTACTCGCTGAATAAGTCGGCTCGAGGCCGGCCCGAATGGATGGAATTTTAGCCTTGCACCCGCCATCCTCGGACAGCCATGAGTACGCTCGAGAGCGAAATCGACGAACTGTGGGCGCGAAAGCAAGACGGCGAGGTCGACGCAGAGTCGGCCGGCGAGGACGAACTGGCGACGCTCGAGGCCTTCCTCGAGGCGCTCGAGGCGGGCGAGATCCGTGCTGCCGAGAAGCGAGACGGCGAGTGGGAGGCCAACGAGTGGGTCAAGCAGGGTATCCTCCTTAATTTCGGCCTGCGCGAGAACCGAAGCTACGAGTACGGCGGCGTCGACCACTACGACGTGCTGCCGCTGCGCGAGACCGACGACCTGGGCGCTCGCGGGACGCGAAACACGCCCGACGGGACGACGATCCGCCGCGGCGCCTACCTCGGCGAGGACTGTATCATGATGAGCCCCTCCTTCGTCAACATCGGCGCCTACGTCGGTGACGGCACGCTCGTCGACTCCTGTGACACGGTCGGCTCCTGCGCGCAGATCGGCGAAAACGTCAAACTCGGCGCCAACACCCTCATCGGCGGCGTCCTCGAGCCGGTCGAGAGCGCGCCCGTGATCGTCGAGGACAACGTCTCGCTGGGCGCCGGCTGTCGCGTCACGAGCGGCTTCGTCGTCGGCGAGAACAGCGTTGTCGGCGAGAACACGCTCCTGACGCCCCGGATTCCGGTTTACGATCTCGTCGAGGAAGAAGTGCTGTACGGCGAGCTTCCTGCAGATCGACGTGCGTTCACGCGGTTCGTCGAATCCTCCGTCAGCGACCACGACCTCTTCGAGGGTGGCGCGTACAAGCCTGCCGTCGTCGCGACGGATGTCGAGGAAGAGACGCTCGAGGCGACCGAGCGCGAGGACGCGCTGCGGGAGTGATTTCGCGACAGTAGCGTTCGATAGGCGATACGTTTTAGCTGTGTACGTACATACACAGCAGTATGGGCACGAAAACAATCTCGCTGGCAGACGACGCCTACGAGAAACTCAAAGCGCACAAACGAGAGGGTGAGAGCTTCAGTGACGTCGTCCGACGGTTGGCGGGCGGAGTCACGCTCGCCGAGTATCACGGCACCCTCGAGGAGGATACCGCCGACGAGCTAGCGGCGATCGTGGACCGTCGTCGTGAGGAACGTGCCGACACGCATCGAGAACGCGTCTCGGAGTTCGCTGACGAACTGAACGAATGATCCTCGATTCGACGTTTCTCATCGACGTGTTGCGTGGCTCGAGCGATGTAGCGGAGTTGATCGAAGACGTTGATGCAAGCGGCGCGCCGTTCGTGAGCGCTGTAACAGTAATGGAACTCCATGAAGGGATCCACCTTGCAGATTCGACGGACGACGAACGGGCGACCGTCCGGAAGCTGCTCACAGACATCGACGAACTCCCGTTCGACCGCGAGTGTGCGATACGTGCGGGTCGGATCAACGCGGATCTCGTTTCGTCGGGCGAACCGATCGACGAGACCGACGTCATGATCGCCGCGACGGCGCTCGTCCACGACTACCCGGTCGTGACGAGGAACGTCGATCACTTCGAGCGGATCGACGGTCTGACAGTGCGTTCGTACTGACGTCGATCGCTCGAGACCGAGACGCTCGAGGCGGCCGACGCGAGGACACGCTTTGGCAGTGAGGTTCCAGTAATCTGTTGTACAGATAGTCCAGTGTAACCGCGACCATTCTCGGTTGAACCCAGAGGGAGGTACAACGTCCCTTTCAGTCGTCCCGCTCGAGTTCCGGCTCCCTCTCGGCGGCCGTCTCGTCGGCGTTCTGGTAGAACGTCTCCGCATCGTCGATTGATTCGGTCTCGAGGAGATGCGTGACGCGGCGCTCGAACTCGGGTTCGTCGATTTCGCCGCTGGCGTATCGTTCTCGGAGGGTCTCGAGTGCCTGCTGTTGCTGTCGTTGCTGTTGTTGTTGCCGTTGCTCTCGTTGCTGTTGTCGGTGCTGTTCACTGCTGGGAGACGATTGCGATGGTTGTAAATCGGCTGTCACACCCGAGGCTTCGCCCTCGTACCACTGAGCAAGCTGGACAGCCGCCGGGAGGACGAAGGCGAATCCGACCACGAACACGATCCAGAAGTTCGACCATCCGAGAAACAGCAACCCCATCGCGAGTCCGACGGTCAGCATGCTGACGACGCTGCTGACGACTGAGGTGAGCGGCTGTGTCACTCCTCGAGATGATGTCGGTACAGAAAAAAGTCTATTGCCTTGTAGTATTCACTCTGCCAGAGCAGGGTGGCACGGTCCTCGGACGTGGAACGGCGTTCAACAGCAGATGGGCCGAAACAGCAGGTGGGTCGATCGAGCGGCCGACCGCGACGACCCTGAACCCAAACCCTTGAATCCTCGCGGTCACTTCCAGTGGGTAATGACCGACCTCGCGGATTCGCCGGCCGTCCGCCGGCTCGACGACTGGGACCTCGAGCGACTCGAGACACTCGCAGACGAGTACGACACGCCGCTGTACGTGATGGATTGCGATCGCGTGAAGGCGAACTACACCCGCTTCTCCGAGGCGTTCCCCGACGCCCACGTGATGTACGCCGCGAAGGCCCATACCGGGAAAGCGGTGCTCGAGGCGGTCATCGAGGCCGGCGGGACGATCGAGTGTGCAGCCTGGGGGGAACTGCAGCGATCGATCGACGCCGGCGCGGATCCCAACGAACTGCAGTACACCGCGGTCAATCCGCCGGATCACGACCTGGATTACGCCGCTGACCTCGCCGCGGAGAACCCCGGATTGACGATCACCATCGGCGCGCTCGACACGCTCGAGCGGCTGGCCGAACGTGGCTACGACGGGCGGATCGCCATCCGCATCAATCCCGGCATCGGGACGGGACACCACGAGAAGGTCGCGACCGGTGCCGACGCGAAGTTCGGCATCCCCTACGAGCGCGTCCCCGAGGTGGCGGACCGCGTGCGCGAGGGGTTCGACCTCGTCGGACTCCACGCCCACGCCGGCAGCGGCGTCCTCACGGAGGGGCTCGAGGATCACTGCCGGGCGATCGAACGCGTCGGCGAGATGGCCCGCCGCGTCGGTGACGACGAACTAGAATTCGTCGACGTCGGCGGCGGCTACGGCGTTCCCTATCGCGAGGACGACGACCCGCTGAACCTCGAGAAAACCGCGGACATGGTCCGCGACGCTGTGGGGGAGCTCGACGCGCAGCTGAAACTCGAGCCCGGCCGCTACGTCGTCGCCGACGCGGGGCTCATCCTGACGACCGTAAACACGATCAAGGAGGCCCCCGACACCACCGTCGTCGGCGTCGATGCCAGCCTCTCGACGCTGATCCGGCCCGCGATGTTCGGCTCCTATCACCCCATGCTGAACGTCAGCGCGCCCGGTCGCGACACACTCGAGGCGACCGTCGGCGGTCCGGTCTGTACCAGCGCCGACGTCTTCGCCCACGACCGCCCGATCGCCCGCCCCGAGCGCGGCGACGTTCTCGCCATCGGCAACGCCGGCTCCTACGGCTACGAACTCGCGAACCAGTTTCACTCCCAGCCCAAGCCCGCGGAGGTCGCACTCGAGGACGGCGAGGCCCGCGTCGCTCGTCGGCGTGAGACGCTCGAGGACGTGACGCGACTCGAGCAGTAATGACGTTCGATATCCAGAGCTTCCACGCCGACGCCGTCCGGACGCCCTCCCACGAGGACGTCTCCGAAATGCGCGAGTTGCTGTGCGAGACGCTTCGCGACGCCGGTACAGCCCCCACAGTCGACGACCTCGGGAACGTCCTGGCGACTCGAGGGGACGAAGCTGCCGACGGCCCGCACGTCGTCCTGAACACCCACATCGATACCGTTGCGCCGCACGTCCCCTACGAGCGCTCCGGCGGCGGCGGGTCGGACGGCGAGGATTCAGACGCCGGAGACGTCGTCCGTGGTCGCGGCGCCTGCGACGCGAAGGGACCGCTCGCGGCGTTGCTCGCCGCCTTTCTGCGCGTCGAACCGACGGCCGGCAAACTGACGCTCGCGATCACCCCCGACGAGGAGACGCTGATGACCGGCGCGGCCGGGTTGGAAGAGGAACTCGAGGCGGATGGCTACGTCGTCGGCGAGCCGACCGGCCTCGACGTCTGCATCGCCGCCCGTGGCCAGTGTGAAGGAACGATCACGATCGAGGGTGAGAGCGGCCACGCCGCGAGTGTGTCGGCCGACCGCAATTCGGTGTTCGGCCTCGAGCACGTTCTCGCGGCACTTCATACGTACGACGAGGAGGCGGGACCTGGCGAGGATCCGGTTCTCGGGGAACCCAAGCTGACGGCGACGGCGCTTGCCGGCGGTGAGGCGCCCAACCGCGTTCCCGAGTCCTGTCAACTCACGTTCGACCGGCGAAGCGTCCCCCCGGAGACGAGCGAGTCATTCCGGGCCGATTTCGACGGATACCTCGAAGAGCACGTTCCCGACCCGCTGTCGGTGAGCGTGGACCTCATCCGCCCGGACACGCCGTTCCCGACGGCATTCGTCACCGACGGGGACGAGCGGCTGGTGCGGACGTTGCAGGCGGCAAGCGGCGGCGAGGTCCGCCCGTTCGGCGCGGCGACCGAGGCAGGCTTCTTCGCCGCCGACGCACCGACGGTCGTCTTCGGACCCGGCGTATTGGCCGACGAGGAGGGTGCTGTCGCTCACGCCGAGCGCGAGTACGTCCGCCTGTCGGAGGTCGAGGCCGCGGCCGACGCGCTCGAGGAAGCAGTTTCGGAACTGCTCGCCTGATTCGGCAAACGCGCCGAGCGTGTTTCGTCTCGACGTTCGAATCGCCGGAGTGTGGGCACTCTTTTCGCGTCTCGAAAATCAACACTGCTGGAGGCTTGCTCATCAACTTCGGCGTGAACTCACCCCACGGCCCTGGCTCGTAGTCTTCGGGGTCCGACGTTCCGAGTTCACGCATTCGTTCGACGGCGAACCCCGAATCGACGAGCCCGTTGTAAATATCGCCCACAGTGTGACGATATACGACTTGATCGACGTCCGGCAACACCGAAGATAAACCGACCGGTGACGGCCATCCGCCGTCCGTCTCGAGACGGTGGCTTTCCGCTCGAAAACGGAACGAATCCCGGGTGACACTGTACGAAGCTCTGGACGGCGGTCGGTCGGAAGTATTGGTGTCGACACCGACTCGAGTCGACTGCCTCGTCAGGTCACCGATTCTGTCGACTGGCAACGACAAACACCGACTCGATCACACCCGCGAATGCGAACCCGAGGAGGTGTCCGACGTGGGAGATATGGGTTTGTCTGCCGGCCAGAACCATGATGGCGAGAAGCGCGAACGTCGTCGGAAACAGTACCCCAACGAGTGTGGCGATGAGGGTGTCCCTCGAGACACCTCGCATCGCGTACCCCGTTGCTCGAACGAGAGTCGCCGCAACGACGGCGAAGACCGCACCGCTTAGACCCCAGACGGCCATCCCACCGATAGCGAGCACTAGGCTCGTCAACACGTTGGTCCCCACGACGAGTCCCAACACGTGCCTGTTGCTCGTCATCCACGTCAGGAGAATCGCAAACGGCATCCACAGAAGCATATTGGTACGGAAGTGCGACCAGTCCAGATGGAGAAACATGTTCGTAACGTAGTAGAACGGATTGAGTACGACCCACAGCCCCTCCGTGGCTCCGAACAGGTGGATCGCCCTGGTATCGGTATACTCGAAGAGTCCACTCACGGCGACGACTGCAAACGCCACCACCGGAACGTACGGAAGAGCCATCCTCCCCACAACGCGGGACGCTCGACGAAGATCTATCGATTGCACGATTGCTAAGCGTTTCGAACGGTTTGTTCTCAACGCACCAAATATGTTTTGAATTTGAATTATGCTGGTGGGAAATTGACCCCGTCGCGACCGTCCCGATTGATCTCTCCCAGCGGATCCTCGAGCGTCTATTCACTGTTCTCGACGTGACAGATGTAACGATGGTGCTCGTCTCTGAACTCGCCGTTTCTCTCGAGTGGCTCCTCACCACGGAGGTCGTCTTTCGGGAACGTGATGTCGTACGAAGACAGTTTGCGACGCTCGCGAATTTGCTCGCGTCGCAGAATGATGGACTCGCCGGGATTGAGCAAACGCGAAGCGGTTGCGATGTTTGGCGAGTCCACGCCTTCACGTCGCTTCGCTCGTTCAGGCGTGGATTCGCCGGGGGTGGCACCTCGAGAGACGACTGTTGCACGTGGGTTGGCCCGCTCCGAGAATCGTGATCGGTCGGTGCAGGTCGAACGAGAACGAGTGGTAGTCGTTTCAACTCTCATCTGACAATTCCCTCTCAGTTTATGAAATATTACGTATGGTAGATTTATACGGGGAGGAATGATGTGTTTGACTGTAATGTCGTCCCGAGACGACCAGGATACGAACGCGAGTTCGCCCTCTAGCATCCTGCTCGTCGAAGATAACCCGGGTGACGCGCGTCTCGTCGAAGAGGTGAGCGAGGACCGGGGACTCGCGGACGTGCTCGCTATCGTTACGACCGGATCGGATGCGCTCGATTTCGTCCATCAACGTGGCGAGTACACTGACGCGCCGCCGACTGGCCTCGTCATCCTCGACTGGCACCTTCCAGGCGTCACCGGTGAAACGGTGTTAGCGGAACTGAATAGCGATCCGGCTACCGATCACATCCCCGTTATCGTAACGACCGGGACGGTGTCCGAACGAGAAGTCCGCACCATCTACGAACAGAACGCGAACGCATGTCTCACGAAACCCACAGACCCCGAGGAACTCGAGGAGATCATTCGAGCGTTCGAGGCGTTCTGGCTGTCGGCGGCTCGACTCCCTCCTGTTGACACCGGGACCGAACGGTATAGTGATCGTTGACAGTCATTGTACTCCCACTCGCCAATCAGCGGCCAGCACGGCCGGTGTTGGCCACTCGAGTGCGAGCGGTGAGTAAATCGTTTCAACGATTACGATAGGATCGATCACTCGAAGTCGACGACGACCCGGTGTACGATACGCTGCCGGGAAAGCGCGGTCAGAACGGAATCCGGAGGAAGTTCCAGTACCAGAGCAGCCAGCAGAAGCCGGCCATGCTGGCGACCACGACCGCGTAGTGGATCCTCGAGAGGTCCCCCCAGTCCCCCTCACGCCAGGCGAGGACGGCGTATCCCGCGGCGACCACCGTCCCGGCCGCGCCTAGGATCGGTAACACCGAGAGGAGTTCGTAGACGAGCGGTGGCCTGCTGAACAGCGTGTACGGGTAGACGAAAAACGCCAGCACGACGACCCCGAAGACGAACCCGAACAGGCAGGCGATGGCCCCACCGGCGATCCACCGCGGGCGGGCTTCCGGCGAGGGCGTCACCCGCGAGCGCCAGTCGACGGTCGATTCGTCCGTCGCGTTGTCGGCTGGGACGTCACCGCCATCACCATTCTCGTCCGAGTTATCTCCGCCATCCCCACCCTCGACCAAGTCACCTCCGCTACCGCCGGCCGCCACCGACACACCGGAGGTAGCCTCGGCCGCCTGCGCACCATCGCTCGAGTCGAAGTCGTCGTCGACTGCGCCTCGCGTCTCTCGTTCGTGCCCCCTCTCGTCCGTGCTTTCGTCGACACCGGCTGGCGACTCGCGGTCGACGAATCGACGTTTCGCCCAGGAGAGCGGCCAGGCCGCGACGCCCGAGAGCATCCCGAGGGTCGTGACCGCCGCGAGGCCGCCGTGAGTGACGAGCGAGTCGAGACGGGAGACCCGCTCGAAGGCGTGAAAGCCCAGACAGAGATATCGGATCCCGCCGTTTCCCTCGCGAAACGCGAGCGTGTCCACGCCGTCGACCGCCTCGAAGACGAGGGGTTCACGTTCGACCCAGCGGTCCGAACCGCCGAAGTCGGTGACGAGATAGCCGTCCTCGTCGACGGAGACGTCGACCGACTCGGCCTGGATCGTCGTCGAGAGCCGTGCGTGGGAGGTCTCCGCCACTCGAACGGCCCGGTAGGTGCCCTCGAGTTTGGCGGCACGCTCGGGGCTTCCGTCCGGCTCGAGCGTGTCACCGTTCCCCTCGAGTGCGCCCTCGTCCGCTTCGGGTTCGCCGCCGTCTCCCGGTTCGACCTCGGTCGTAGAGGCGTACTCCTCGAAGAACGAATCGAGAAAGTCACCGGTCGCGAGCGCGCCCGTGTTCGTGTTCGTCGCGACGAACAGTCCGAGATCGTACGCGGGGACCACCACGAGGAAGCTGGTGAACGAGCCGGGGATCGCGCCGTCGTGTTCGAGCGTCCGGACGCCGTTTCGCTCGCCCTCGATCAGCCCGAACCCGACGCCGTCGACCGCCTCGTGGTGAGAGAACCACCGCTCGTGCATCGCGTCGACTGACTCGGGCGCGAGTATCCGTCTCTCGGCGTCCGACCCGTCCGACTCCTCGGGCGCGCCGTTCCCGGTATCGCCGGTGTTGCCACCGCCGATCGCGCCGCCCTCGAGGTGTGCGCGGAGGAACTGCGCCATATCGGCGGCGGTCGACGTGGCAGCGCCGGCGGGACTGATCTCGAGGAGAAGGTCTGGAACGGACTGGGTCGTTCCCGCGAACGCCGTGTATCCGGTCGCCACGGTCGCGTCGAACCCCTCGGGGACGGGCTGGTCGAACGTCGTCGACGTCATCTCGAGGGGATCGAAGACGTTCGCTTCGGCGTACTCCGCGAAGCTGGTGCCGGCGACGTCCGCGACGAGCTGGCCCGCGAGGGAGGTTCCGTAGTTCGAGTAGGAGGCGACCTCGCCCGGCGGCCGGACTCGCGCTGGCTGTTCCTTCGCCAGCACGTCGGGCAGCGGCCGCACGTCGTCGGGGTCGACGACCCAGGTGCCCCGGGCTCGCTCCTCGAAGCCAGCCGTGTGGGTCGCGAGGTGGGCAGCCGTGATCGGCTCGTCGTACGTCTCGGGGATCGAGACCGACTCGAGGGAGCTTCGAATGTCTTCGTCGGGGTCGATCTCGCCGTCTTCGATCAGTTGCATCAGGGCAGTCCAGACGATCGGCTTGGAGACGGACGCGATCCGAAAGCCAGTCTCCTCGGGGTCGACGGGGGTGCCGTCCTCGGCGTCGGCCTCGCCGTACCCTCCCAGGTGCTCGACGGTGCCGTCGTGGACGACGGCAACCGACGCGCCGACGACATCGTGGGTCTCGAGCAGGTCGTCCATCCGCTCGTCGACGAACGACTCGAGGCCCTCGAGGTCGAGGTCCTGAGGTGGCTGTCTGGCGATTCGACTGGCGGGGGGCGTCTCCGTCGCCCCCTGGGATTCGGGTCCGGGGGCCGTCCGTTCCGCGTTCGGCGACTCTGCGGCAGTGGCGGCCGCCTCGCGGGGAAGGCGACCGGCGAGTGCCGTCGTTCCGAGGAGGGCCGATCCCGCGAGCACACGTCTGCGCGATGGTCTGTCCGACATCGATCGTACGTCTCACTTCTTGAGGGAGGCGCATATGTATTTGGAGCAATAGTTTCCTCCTAACGGTCGTCACCGACCGACGGTTCTAGACGCCGCCGTTCGTCGACGACGCGACGACCGATCAGATCTCGTCGACTAACTGTGAGAAGGCGTCGGTGTCGACGAGCTCCATCGTCTGCCCGGAGAGACCGTGTCGACGCAAGGTCAGGGCGGACTTGAACGCCGCCTCGCGGTCGTCGGCCTCGAAGACGATGAGGAAGTCGTGCTCGCCGAGGATCGCGTAGGAGTCCTCGAGCGAGGCGTTGTGCTGGTCGAACTCCGTTTGTATCTCGCCCCAGATCGACGCGAGTTCCTGGGCGTTCTGGACGTCGCGGTCCTCGAGTTCGATCAGTGACGCGTACGTCGGCATGGCGTCAGCCACAACGGATGGACGGAAAACGGTTGGCGTGGCACGGGAATGGACTGGGATAGGCGACCATCGCGATCGGACGACGGCGACGGTCGTCGAAAAGATGTATTCGATATCGAGTAAGTCACACATCTTTTTGGCCGTGCTCGCGCTACCTCGAGCCATGAGAAACGCGAAGATCGTCTGTACTCTGGGTCCGGCGTCGAACGATCGCCGGACGATCGAGGAACTCGCCGACGCCGGCATGTCCGTCGCACGCCTCAACGCGAGCCACGGCAGCCCCGAGGATCGAGCCGACCTCGTCGACCGGGTGAGAGCCGTCGACGAGAGTCGGGAAGAGCCCGTCGCGGTCATGCTCGACATGCAGGGGCCCGAGATCCGGACGGCACCCCTTCCAGAGGGTGAGACGGTCACGCTCGAGACCGGCACCGAGATCCAATTCGTCGAGGGTGAGACGAGTACGTCGGAGACCGTCGGGCTCTCGTTGCCGATCGATCCGGTCGAAGCAGGCGACAGCATCTTGCTCGACGACGGGTTGATCGAGACGACCGTCGTCGAACAGGACGGCGACGTCGTCAGGGCTCACGTCGACACCGGCGGCGAGCTCGGCGGCCGAAAAGGGGTCAACGTTCCGGGCGTCGATCTCGACCTCGATATCGTCACCGAGAAGGATCGAGCCGATCTCGAGTTGGCCGCCGAGAAAGAGGTCGACTTCGTCGCCGCGAGTTTCGTCCGCGACGCCGAGGACGTCTACGAGGTCAGCGAGGTGTTAGAGGAGCTGGGCGTCGAGATTCCGATCATCTCGAAGATCGAACGCGCCGGCGCAGTCGAGAACTTAGACGAGATCATCGAGGCCTCCTACGGGATCATGGTCGCCCGTGGCGATCTGGGCGTCGAGTGTCCGATGGAAGACGTGCCGATGATCCAAAAGCGGATCATCCGAAAATCCCGAAACGAGGGACTGCCGGTCATCACGGCGACGGAGATGCTGGACTCGATGGTCCACGCCCGCCGGCCGACGCGCGCGGAGGCATCCGACGTCGCAAACGCCGTCCTCGACGGCACCGACGCGGTCATGCTCTCGGCCGAGACCGCGATCGGCGACCACCCCGTGGCCGTCGTCGACGCGATGGACAGCATCGTCACCGAAGTCGAGAACTCCACGGAGTACGCCGAGTTACTCGAGCAACGGGTTCCCTCGGCCGGTGAGGCGCGGACGGACGCCCTGGCCCGGTCGGCGCGATTTCTCGCGCGGGACATCGGTGCCGACGCCGTCGTCGCGGCGACCGAGTCCGGCTACACGGCGTTGAAGACGGCGAAGTACCGACCCGGCGTCCCCGTCGTCGCCTCGACGCAACGCCACGAGATCCGCCGTCGGCTCGCGCTCTCGTGGGGCGTGACGCCGCTTTACGCCCGCGTCTCCGACCAGGGAGCCGACGCCGTCGTGGAGAAGGCCGTCCAGTCGGCACTCGAGGCGGGCATCGCAGAGAGCGGCGACACCGTCGTCGTCCTCTGTGGCATGATGACCGAACTCGAGGGGGCGAACACGACGAACATGCTGAAGGTTCACGTCGCCGCGGAGGCGCTGACGACCGGCCGGGTCGTCGTCGAGGGTCGGGTCACTGGCCCGCTCGAGCACGTCGACCACGGCGACCTCGCGGACGTCCCGGAGGGGGCGATCCTCGCGCTTTCGCCTGACTTCGACGAGGAGTTCGCCGGCGACGTCACAAAGATCGGCGGCATCGTCAACGCCCAGCGCGGGATGACCGGCTATCCGGCGCTCGTGGCTCGCGAGATCGGGATTCCGATGATAAGCGGCGCAGACGTCGCGGAGACCGAGTCGGGGGCGACCGTGACGCTCGACGCCGAACGCGGCGTCGTCTACGGCGGCGATACTGGCGATCGAGTGTAACGCCGACGCACGACCGCGGATTTTTGTCGATCCGGCCAGTAGCACTCGGCATGGCAGACGACTCGTCCGGTGTCGACGACGAGACGGGCCCTCGAGGCCCCGATTCCGAGCCGGACGTCTTCGGATCCAGAACCGACACCGAATCCGGCTGGGACCGTGACTCGGAGGAGTGGGACGGTTCGACGACCGACGGGGACGAATCGGACGCCGAGCGTGAACGGATCCCGATCGATCTCTCCGGCGATCCCGAACCGGACGACGAGGAGCCAGCGGACGACGATCCGTACGAACCCGAGCCCAGTTCGGCCCCGGTCGAGTCGGGAGATCCGAGCCTCGAGAACGTGTTGTTCGTGTTGTTGGGGGTCGTGGCGATGGTCGTCGTAATCGTCCGCGTCGTCTCGCTTTTGGTTTAGTCTCCGAGCGTGGAACCTCGCGGTTCCGACCGTCGACCACGTCCCCGGTTTTTTCGTCGCCGGACACACCATTCGGTCGACACAGCTATACGCACGCCGTGTGATATGTTGTGCCGTAGGAATGAATTCGGTCCAGCCGGTTCTCGATCGATACGCCGACGACGTCCCGGTCGAGGAACTCGTCCAGCCGTTTCTCGAGTTCGAGCGGTGGACCGGCGACGATACCCGCTTGCTCGTCGCCGAAGCCGCGGCCGCGACGACCGGACAGCGGTTCGTCGACGGCATCAAACCGGCCGTCACCCGGTTTCGCGAGGCGTTCGTCGCGACCGGGCGCGTCAGTTCCGTCGCCGATATCGCCGCACTTTCACTCGAGGACGACGACCTCGTGGCGGCGTTCGGTGCACGACGGAACCGTCACGTCTTGCTCGAGGCCGCCGCCGTCCTGGCGAGCCGACCGGAGGACGACGACCTCGCCGCCTTGCGGGGGTGGGCGGCCGAGGCCGATCAGTACCGACACGACGAGGATCCGATCGGATCGATCTCCGGCGTCGGCCCCTCGAGTTTTCAGTATCTCCGACAGCTCGCGGGCGTCGACGCGGTGACACCCGACCCGACGGTCACGGCGTTCGTCGAGGCCGTCGACGAGGAACTCGAGCACTCGCCGCTCGAGACGGCGACCGATCGGCTGACGATCGCCTCCTGTGAGTGGCTGTCGCTCGTCTCCACGTATCGGCCCCTCGCGATCGATCGGATCGCCTGGTGGGCGTTCACCGACGACGAGGACCGGCGGCCGGCCCTCGAGGCGGCCGGTCTAACTCTCGGTCAACTCCTGTAGCTCCTCGAGTTCGGGTTCGATCTCGTCCAGTTTCCGGTGCTGGTGACCGGCGGCGAAGTCAAACGGATTATAGTCGTCCCGTTCGGACGTCGGGACGATGGCTATGGACGTCTTCGGTCTGCTTGGCAATCCGGTCGGTCACTCGCTGTCGCCACCGATGCACGAGGCAGCCTACGACGAACTCGGACTCGACGCGCGGTACGTCACGTTCGAACCCGCTCCCGACGACATCGAGGCGGCGATCGACGGTGCCGACACGCTCGGAATCACCGGGCTGAACGTGACGATTCCGTTCAAACGGGACGCACTCGAGATCGTCGAACCCGACGAGTTGGCCGCCCGAATCGGCGCGGTCAACACGATCGACTTCTCGGGGCGGGGCGCGCCGACCGGTCACAACACCGATGCAGTGGGCGCGTTGCGCGCGTTACGGGATCACGACGTCTCCCTCGAGGGTGCACACGCCGTCGTCGTCGGCGCAGGCGGCGCTGGCCGGGCGATCTCGTTCGGGTTGGCCGACGCGGGTGCGACGGTTTCGATCGCCAACCGGACCGTCTCGACCGCCCACGACCTCGCGGACGACGTTCCCGACGCAACGGGGTACGGCCTCGACGAACTCGAGGCGCTGATCGCCGACGCCGACGTGCTGGTCAACGCGACGAGCGTCGGTATGGAGGAGGACGCGACGCCCGTCCCGGCCGATGCGCTTCACGGCGATCTCGCGGTGATGGACGCGGTCTATCGCCCGCTCGAGACGCGACTGTTGTCCGACGCCGCGGCTGCGGGTGCGACCACAGTCGACGGCGCGTGGATGTTACTGTATCAGGGGGTCGAGGCGCTCGAGTTGTGGACCGGGGAGGACGCGCCGGTCGAGGCGATGAACGAGGCGTTGCGGTCGAGCCTGTAGCCTCTCGAGTCGGCCACGTCGGCGACTGCCGGACCGACCGCCACCGGTCGCACTCACGATCGAGTCGTCTGCGGGGGAGAATCCGTCGGAGTCCGGAGTGTAGCGGGCAGACGGATCGACGATGTTCCACATCGGACGATTTTAAGTGAAGCAAACGTGTATCTCTTCCCGATGGGAATCCTCCAAACGTTGAAATCGCTGTTGGGGATCGACGACTCGGGTTCGCAGTCACAGGACGCCCGAGACGTCGGAGTAACGGTCGAACGCGAGCGCTCGAGCGAGGGCGAGGTGGGAGGGACGCCCACGGAGACGCCGTCGCTGGACGAGGAGGCGGCCGCCGCCGGCTCGACGGCCGCCGGTTCGACCGACTCCGTCATGGATCCACCGGACGAACCCGAGGAAGCTGCCGAGCCGGCGGAAGCGACGGGACCGGCGGAGACGGACGCGACACCTACCGAAGAGACGACGGTGGACGAACCGCCGGCCGAGGACGTTTCGGAGCGCTCGCCCGAGGAGATGGGTGACGAGTCCGCCTTCGAGGAACCGGACGACGAGCCGAGCGAGCCGGTCGACTCGATCAAAGGAATCGGTCCGGCGTACGCTGACCGCCTCGCCGACGCCGGCGTCGAGACGGTCGCGGATCTCGCCGATGCCGATGCCGGTGTACTGGCCGAGCAAACAGATATCTCCGAAAAACGACTTCAGGGCTGGATCGACCGGGCCGAAGTCCGGTAGCCTCGATCGCGGACTCGAGTTCCTCCACCGGGCGGACGGGAAACGAGATCGGGTCGCGGTCGGATCGGCATCCCGGTGTTGTCGGCCGCGTTATACGGACCGCAATGCGTCGGTCGCGGTCGATCGCAGCCCGTATCAGACCGCGAGGTCGGCTTTCGCTCGAGTCACGCTGACGTCCTCGGCGTCGACGTGGTCGACCTCGAGGAAGTGTGGAATGTAGTTTCGGCGTTCGTACTCTTCGTACTCGTCTTCTTCGCCCACGGTACACCACAGTTGGACCTCCTCGGGACCGTTCCACTCCCCGTTTCGATTGATCCCGAAACAGACCACCTCTTCGCCCTCGTACTCGATGATCGCGCCCGAACGAATGCCGGGATCCCCGTGGATGATGAGCTGTTTCATACGGGACGGTTCGACAGAAGACGGATTAAACGCTTCGACCGCGCCCGGCGGCGACTGATACGGATTGCTGTCTCTGTGTACCGTCTCCCTCGAGTCCGTTCTCCGAGAGTGACGGTAATAACGTACAGCAATCAGTATGCTAACAACCCCCAAGCCGAACCATCGTCGGACGGCGACGAACCAAACGGGTTTTAAACAGCCCTACCTTAGCCCACCGCAAGTGAGATAACCATGCAGATGCCACGCAGATTCAATACGTACTGTCCGCACTGCCACGAGCACCACGAGCACGAAGTCGAGAAGGCCCGAACCGGCCGCTCCTCGGGAATGAAGTGGGACGCTCGCCGAACGAAGCGCAACTCCGCGTCGATCGGTAACTCGGGTCGCTTCTCGAAGGTGCCAGCCGGCGAGAAGCCGACCAAGAAGACCGACCTCAAGTACCGCTGCAGCGAGTGTGGCAGAGCCCACCTCCGCGAAGGGTGGCGAACCGGCCGACTCGAGTTCCAGGAGTGATTTCAATGGCAGGAAACTTTTACAGCGTCCGATGCGGTGACTGTGAGAACGAACAGGTCGTCTTCGGCAAGGCCTCTACCGAGGTCGCCTGCGCCGTCTGCGGTACGACCCTCGCCCGACCGACGGGAGGGAAAGCCAACATCGAACACGAGATCTTAGAAACAGTCGAGTCACGATGAAATTCACCGGCTGGCCCGATCCCGGCGACCTCGTCGTCGGCAAGATCGACGAGATCGAGGACTTCGGCGTCTTCGTCGATCTCGAGGAGTACGAGGACAAACGTGGGCTGATCCACATCTCGGAGGTCGCAAGCGGCTGGATCAAGAACGTCCGCGACCACGTCCGAGAGGGCCAGATCGTCGTCTGTAAGGTGTTAGACGTCGACGAAGGACACGAGCAGATCGATCTCTCGCTCAAAGACGTCAACGACCACCAGCGCTCCGAGAAGATCCAGCAGTGGAAAAACGAGCAGAAGGCCGACAACTGGATGGATCTGGCGGTCACCGAGGGGATCGACGACGAGGCGTACACCGCGATCGCGAACGAACTGATCGGTGCCCACGGCAGCCTCTACGACGGCTTCAAGCAGGCGGCGATCCACGGCGAGGAGGCGCTCTCGAGTACCGATCTCACTGACGAGGAGATCGAATCGATCGTCGAGACCGCCCGCGAAAACGTCTCGGTCCCGTACGTCAACGTCACCGGCTACGTCGACCTCGAGAACCCGTCGCCGACCGGCGTCGACGGCATTCGTGACGCACTCGAGGCCGCCGAGGGCAACGGCGGCATTCCCGACGAAGTCGACCTCGAGGTCAACTACGTCGGCGCACCCGAGTACCGCATCAAGGTCAAGGCGCCGAACTACAAGACTGCCGAGGCCCAACTCGAGGAGAGCGCCCAGCGAGCGGTCACCGCCATCGAAGGCCACGACGGCGACGGCGAGTTCCACCGCGAGCGACGAACCGACGACGAGTGACGCCTTCGACATCGACTCTCGAGGAATGAAATCAGATATCCGGGTGTGTTCGGCCTGGCGCGAGCGACACGACCGCCCGGTCTACAGTCTTTCGTCGGAGTGTCCGGTGTGTAGCGCCAAAACGGAAAACAGCGCCCCGGCCCCGTTCGATCCCGAAGATCCGTACGGCGAGTACCGACGCGCTCTTAAACGTCGCAGTCGCTGATACGGTATGGACGAACTCGAGATCGACGCAGTCGCCGAGGCCGACTTGGACGACCCCGTTCTCGTCGAGGGGTTGCCGGGTGTCGGCCACGTCGGAAAGCTTGCGGTCGATCACGTACTCGAGGAACTCGAAGGGGAGAGTACGCTGGTTCGCCGCGTCTACTCACAGGAGTTTCCGCCGCAGGTGACCATCGAGGACGGCGTCTCGGAGCTGACCTGCGCAGAGATCTACGCTATCACCGTTCCTGAGGGGCGTGACGTGCTCCTGTTGACCGGCGACAACCAGGCACAGACCAACGAGGGCCACTACGTGCTGACGACCGCCTTTCTCGACATCGCCGAGGAGTTCGGCGCATCGGAGGCGTTCGCACTCGGCGGCGTTCCGACGGGTGAACTCATCGACGAGTACGCCGTCGTCGGCGCGGTCAGCGACGAGTCGCTGCTCGATCCGCTCGAGGAGGCCGGCGTCGAGTTCCGCGAGGACGAACCCGCTGGCGGCATCGTCGGCGTCTCCGGACTCCTGCTCGGACTCGGCGAACGCCGGGGCTTCGAGTCGGCCTGTCTGATGGGCGAGACCAGCGGCTACCTCGTCGACCCGAAAAGCGCTCGCGCGGTCCTCGAGGTGCTCGAGGCGGTCCTCGAGTTCGACCTCGACTACGAGTCCCTGGACGAACGCGCCGGCGAGATGGAGGACGTCATCGGCAAGATCCAAGAGATGGAACAGCAACAACAGAACATGGAGATGCCGACGGACGACGACCTGCGCTACATCGGGTAACGAACTGTTTCGCGATAGCGGCCCCGATCGCACGACGTGAGCGCGACTGGTGCGCGATGCTCTTGCGGTCGTCAACTATCGAGAGTATTCGCCCGACTGTGACGCCGCGACCCAATAGCTGTTACTCTCAAGATTCGATCCGAAACGTCCGGCGTCCGGTATCAGCCCTCGAGCACTTCGTAGGTGACGTCGGCGTCGCGCAGCGTGTCGGTGACACGACCCACCTCGTCGGTCGTGACGACGACGGTCACCGCGAGACCGCGTTCGGCCCCTTCGGCCGCGATTTCGCCGGCCGCAAACGGGACGGCTGGATCGGTTCCGGCCTCGCGACAGGCGACGACGGCCTCGACGCCGGCCGCGACGATCAGGTCCGCGTCTTCACAGTGGTCTGCGACGAACCGCGAGTCGACGGCACGGCTCCCTCCGGTACGGACCGCCGGCACCTGGAGGACGGTGGCCGAACCCGGCTCGAGGTCCATGACGCCCTCGAAACTGGTGACGCCGACGTCGGTGCCGGCCTCGGCATCGGTCGTCGCGACGCCGGTCGCCGGCCCCTCGTCGCCGGAACGAGCGTGGAGCAGGCCGTTCTCGACGAACAGGGAGACGGTCTCGCCCTCGTCGATGTCGTCGGTGGCGATGTACGCCGCTTCGCTCATCGCGTCGAGGACGTCGCCGGTGACGTGGTCGGCGAACCGGCGGACGTCGTCTGCGGTCTGGAACAGCCAGTCGACTCCTTCCGGGGTGACGCGGTACCGCGATCGCCCCTCCTTCTCGACGAGGCCCTCGTCGACGAGTTCGCGGATATACTCGCTGACGGCCTGACTCGTGACGCCGACCTCCTCGGCGATCTCGCCCTGGCTGACGGCGGGCTGGCGCTCGGCGATCTGCACGAGAATCCGAAACCGCGTCGCGGCTCGCTTGTTGTCGAGGACGTCGACCATACCACTCCCTTCTCACCAGCGTCGCAAAAGTTCCGCGGTCGTGGCCTCCGAACGCCGGCTCGAGGCGATTCGAAACGGATCGTCGGGATCGGTCGGTCGGCTCGATCGACCGGATCCCCACGTATGCGTTCGATCGGATCTTCGATCCATGGCCAAGAACGAAGCTCGTGGCCGTCGTCCGTAACGTCATGCACCTGACCGAGCCGGCCAACCGATATCTTCGCTTTCAAGGGCGTCTAACGCCCCGTCTACCGGAAAACGGGGGCGCGACGACGACTGAACAAACTCATTAGGGTTCGACACAGTCTCGAGAGCATGAACGACCGCTACGACGTGGTGATCGCCGGCGCGGGTCCGGCCGGTGCCCAGTGTGCGCGTGACCTCGCTGCCAGAGGCTACGACGTCGTCGTGCTCGAGACGGAGTCAGAAGAGGGGTTCCCCCGCCAGAGCAACAAATCGACCGCGGGGACGTTCCCCTCGATGATGGCCTCCTTCGGAATTCCCGACGACGTGGTGATGCAGTATACCGACAGCGTCGTCCTCGAGTCGCCGAAAGACCACTACGTGCGCGAACAGCCGGGTGCCGTCCTCGAGTTCGCCGACTTCAAGCGATATCTCGTGGCCGACGGCGAGGACGACGGCGCGGAGTATCGCTTCGAGGCGCGCGTAACAGCGCCGATCACCGAGGGCGGCGAGATCGTCGGCGTCCGATACAACGGCGACGAGGAAGTGTACGGCGAGATCGTGATCGACGCGACGGGACCGGCGGCCCCCCTCGCGAAGAAACTCGACGTCGTCGACCTGAAACGCGAGAACCACGCGGTCGGCATCGAGTACGAGTTCGAAGGCATCGATATCGATCGTCCCGGCTTTGCCGACCTCCACGACGCGATGATGCTCCGACTCGACCACGCGATCGCACCCGGCGGCTACTCGTGGATCTTCCACACCGGCGAGGATACGGCGAAGGTCGGTCTCTGTTACATCCAGAACGACATCCACAGCCGTTACGCCCGTGATGGATTTACCATCGACGACTATCTCGAACACTGGCTCGAGACCGATCCACGCTTTCGAAACGCCGAGCGACTCGAGGGGAAACAACACCGCGGGTCGGCACACATCCAGCCGCCAGGACAGATGCACACCGATCGGTTCATGGCTATCGGCGATACCGTGCCGACGGTCGATCCGCTCTGGGGTGAGGGGATCAACAAGTGTATGCAGTCGGGTCGGATGGCCGCCGCCGCAGCCGACAGCTGTCTCAAACACGGCGATCTCGAGCCGACTGCGGAGAACCTCGAGGTGTACGACACCCTCTGGCACCAGGAGGTCGCACCGAACGTGCGAAACCGGCTCTGGATGACGAAACTGCTCTATCTCGCGGAGAACGACCGATACGACGCGTTCATGCGGGATCTAAACCGGATGGACGACGAGACGCTGTCGAAGGCCAACCGTGGCAGTCCCATCGCCATCGCGAAACTGCTCGAACTCGGTGATCTGCCGCTTATCACCAGGCTCGCCCGCTGGGAGCTCGGGCTCGGCGACCTGAACTGAACTCGGTGTCAGCGACCGATGATCTCGGCCGCTCGAGTGATCGTGGCGAACTCTCCCTCGAGGTGGGCCAGTGCGGTCCGGTGGACGACGTCGGCGTCGAACTGTTCGCCCTCGAACCGCCGGTCGAACGTCGCGGTCGCGTCCGCGACGACGGTCACGTCGAAGCCGCGATTCTCGGCCATCCGTGCGGTCGTCGAGACGCAGTGGTCGGTGGTCAACCCCATCACCACGAGCGTCTCGTGGCCGCGTTCTCGGAGCCACGCCTCGAGGTCGGTGTCGACGAACGCCCCGTTGACGGACTTGACGAACACCGGTTCGTCACCGCGGGGCTCGAGGTCGGGCTTGAACGCGAATCCCGGCCGATCACCCCGAAGCGGCGAGTCGGGTTCGGTCGAGTCGTGTCGGACGTGAACGACGGGGCGGTCGGTCTTGCGCCACCGCGAGAGCACCGTCGCCGCCCGCCGTTCCGCGTCGGGATTGTTCCGAACTCCCCACGACTCGTCGTCGAACCCAGACTGGAAGTCGATCAGGAGCACCACGGCACGCTCGAGCGCCGAATTCGCCTCGGGGTCGAACACCGACGCTCCGTCGCTCATGAGAATCGACCGGCGCGAATCGCCGGGTCTCGAGCCACCTTGGGCGCCGTTTTCGATCGTAACTCTCCGGGCCGAACTCGTTGAATGGGGGCTTCCTGGTCCATTGCCGTCTGGAATCCAGGCTCGTTCATTGCGTACGACTTGGCGTTCGTACCAATGTATGTTTAGCTTTTCTCCGGAGTTGCCTTTCACTCTCTCGCGGTTAATATCAACCGATATTCATGTCGTTAGCTCCGGTACGAATACGGCACGTCTTGGGGTCAAACCGGGAGACCGGGACAGCGGTCCGTATCAGACGTCTTCGGGGAGCCAGCCGCCGTCGACTTCGATGTTCTCTCCGCTGACGTACTCGTTGTCGGGGTCGAGGAAGAAGTACAGCGGACGGATCAAATCCTCGAAACTCGCGGGACGGTTTCGAGGCAACTCGTCGGGAAACTCCGCGGAGTTCTCGACGACGTACGGTGAGATCGCGTTGACCGTGATTCCGTCGTCTTGCGTGTCCGCCGCGAGCATTCGCGTGAACATCAGGACGCCCGCTTTCGCGGCGAAATACGGGAAGTTCTTCGGGCTCACTAGTCCCTTCTCCGAGGAGGCGTAGCCGACGTTGACGATCCGTCCGAACTCGCGTTCGCGCATCGCGGGCAGCGCACGTTTCGAACAGAGGTACGTTCCGTTCAGGTTCGTCTCGAGTACCCGGTTCCACCGATCGAAATCCGTCTCCTCCCAGTGTTCGGGTGCGAACTCTCCGACGTTGTTCACGAGAACGTCGACGGAGTCCAGTTCCGACTCGACGGCCGCGAAGAGGCCGTCGACGCTCTCGGGATCGGTGACATCTCCCTGGACCGTCGTCGTCTCCGACGCGCCACGGTCGGCCGCCTCGTCGGCGACTCGACTGGCCGCGTCGGCGCTCGTGTGGTAGTGGACCGCGGTCTTCGCGCCGCAGTCGGCGGTCGCCAACAGTAGTTCGCGCCCGACGCCTCTCGCGCTTCCCGTGACGAGGACCGTTCGCCCCTCGAGGTCAGGTCCGTTCATACGGATTCCTCGAGAACTGTGCCGAAAAATCGCTCGGAACCGGACTCTCCGACCGGTTTCGGACTTCGACTGTTCGAAAAAAGTCCTGAATTTAAGTAGGACCCGGGCGATAGCCGACCCATGACACTGGAAACAATCCTACTCGCGATCGGACCCGGCGACGCGGAACGGAGCGACGAACTGGCCGAAGCGGTCGTCGAGGTCGCGGCACCCACCGATGCGACGGTCGTCCTCGCACACGTCTTCACCGACTCGGAGTACGACGAAGTGCTCACGCAACTCGAGTTCGACGTCGACAACGACGAGATCGATCCGGACGAGGTCGCAGCGCGCCACTCGACGGTTCGAAACCTCCGTTCGGTCTTCGACGACCGCGGCGTCGAGTACCGGATTCAGGGCGCGGTCGGCGAACACGGTCCGACGATCGTCGATGTCGCGACCGACGTCGATGCGGATCGGGTCGTCGTCGGCGGCCGCCGCCGATCGCCGACCGGGAAGGCGGTGTTTGGATCCACCGCACAGGAGGTGTTGCTGTCGGCACCCTGTCCGGTGACGTTCGTCCGGAGCAGCGAAGCGGAGTAGTACCAGGCGTCGACTGCAGGTTGTGACGCCAGCAGTCGACCGCCCCCACATTTTGGGGTTCGTGCGTCCCGACCCGACGCCCCCACAGGACAGTCACGAGTGTCGCCGTGGTGGCCGGCGACGACGGTCCGAGACGCCGGTCGGTCGTTCGAGGAAATCTAAACTCGTCGGCGAGTACAATATGTGCAGTTAAGTGTCGCGACGGACGTCTTTCAGGTAGCATGGTCTACTATGCGGGCGTCGATCTCGGCGCGACGAACGTGCGGGCCGTCGTCGGTGACGACGAGGGAACGACGATCGGCCGAAGTCGCAACGCTACGCCGCGTGGCCCGACGGGGATCGACGTGACGGAAGGCGTCCTCGAGACGCTTCGAGCGGCCTGTGTCGACGCCGGCGTCGATCCCGAGGAGATCGTCGCCGCGGGAATCGGCTCGATCGGTCCCTTCGACCTCGCGGAGGGAGCCGTGATCGACCCCGCGAACCTGCCGGATTCGATCGATCGCATCCCGCTGACCGGTCCCATCGAGAAGCTGGTCGACAGCGACGAGGTCTACCTTCACAACGACACGAACGCGGGCGTCATCGGCGAACGGTTCCACGCGAGTCGCAACCCCGACGACATGGTCTACATCACCATCTCCTCGGGGATCGGTGCTGGCGTCTGTTGTGACGGCGAGATCATCGACGGCTGGGACGGGAACGCCGGCGAGGTCGGTCACTGCGTCGTCGACCCGCGCGGCCGGCTGACCTGTGGCTGTGGCCACGACGGCCACTGGGAGGCGTACTGCTCGGGCAACGCCATCCCCGACTACGCCCGACTGCTCGCCGAGGACGACCCGACGATATCGACCGGACTCCCGCTCGAGGGCCCGGATTTCACCGCGAGGGACGTCTTCGAACTCGCAGGCGACGACGAACTAGCCGACTACGTGATCGACCAGCTCGCCCACTGGAACGCGATCGGCGTCGCCAACGTCGTCCACTCGTTCGCACCGATCGTCATCTCCTTCGGCGGCGCCGTTGCACTCCACAACGAGGAACTGGTCGTCGACCCGATCCGCGAGCGCGTTTCCGAGATGGTGATGTCGAACGTCCCGGAGATTCGGGTGACCGACCTCGGCGACGACGTCGTCCTCGAAGGAGCACTCGCGAGCGCGATGACGAAGGGGACGGGCGATCGTCGACGACTCAGGGGCTGAGCCACGGTTCGGCTCGCCACTCCTCACGCTCGCACACGCTCCTCGAGTCACTGGCCATCCCTCACGCTCGCACACGCTCCTCGAGTTGTCGGATAGCCGCACCGACACTCTCCGGCAGAACGACCCCGTCGCTATTTATTCGCTGGTCACCTGGGATGGGTATGCGGCGCAGATCGTTTCTCCAAACGAGCGGCGTCACCTCGCTCGGCCTGACCGTCCCAGCATCGACGAGTGCAGCCGGTCGATCGGCGGGACCGTCCGACCGGTCGACGCTCGCGTCGGCCCAGGAATCCTACGAACCGCTTGGTCGCGTCTCCGTCGAGGGGGCCGCCGAAGCCGTCCTCGGCGACGACGGCGCGGTCGCGTACCTCGCCGCGACGACCGGCTTTGCGATCGTCGACGTGAGCGACTCCGAGGAACCCGAACTCCTCGCGGAGGAACGTGCCATCGACGTCGACGGCGCGCCGGTTCTCCAGATCCTCGACGTCAAAGTCGACGACGAGATGCTGATCGTCCCGGGGCCGGCGAACCGCGGCTCCGACGAGTTTTTCCACGGGTTCCTCCGGTACGACGTGAGCGATCCCGCCGATCCGAGAGCGATCGGCGAACCGTACGAGACCGGCACCCACATCCACAACTGCTATCTCGACGGCGAGGTGCTGTACGTCGTCGCGAACGATACCGACGAGAACCCGCTGGTCGTCTACGACGTCGGGGGCGAGGTCGTCGAGGAGATCGGTCGCTGGTCGCTTCTCGAGCGTGAACCCGGCTGGCGCGACGTCGACTGGCTCGCACGATACCTCCACGACGTCTACGTCCACGACGACGTCGCGTACCTCGCTCACTGGAACGCCGGTACCTACCTGCTCGACGTGGGCGACCCCGCCGAGCCCGAGTATCTCTCACACGTCAGCGATACCGACCTCGAGTCCCAACGCGAGATGGACGACGACCGGGACGCCCGGCTGGGGCTTCCGGGCAACGACCACTACGCCGCGGTCGACGAGACGGGCGACCTCCTCGCGGTCGGCCGGGAGGCGTGGGCGACCGGCGGCGACGAGCCCGACGGACCGGGCGGGATCGATCTCTACGACGTGAGCGACCCCACCGAGCCGGCGTTTCGGGCGACGATCGACGCGCCGCGGGCCGCCGACGAGCGCTACTACGGGCCGCTGTGGACGACCGCCCACAACTTCGAGCTTCGCGACGGCGACCTCTACGCCTCGTGGTACCAGGGGGGCGTGACGATCCACGACGTGAGCGACCCTGCCGAGCCGACGGAACGCGCCTCCTGGCGCGATCCCGAGACGGCGGCGTTCTGGACGGCACGCGTCGCCGACCCCGGCGAGACGTTCGTGGCGAGTTCGACGCCCGCGATTCCCCACGGGCTGACCGACGGCGCACTCTACACGTTCCCGATCCGGACCGGCGAGCAAGCCGACCAGCCGTCGCTTACGGACCTCGACGCCCTCGAGTTCGAGGACGATACCGGCGCTGGCGAAAACGAATCGTCGAACGGCAGCGGATCCGACGGCACCGGAGCGTCGACAAACAGTACCGACGGCTCGGCCGAAGCGAGCAGCAATGCGGAAGACGACGGCGCGTCCGGCGGCGTGGATCGGACGCCTGGGTTCACCGCCGGCGGGACGGTCGGACTCGTCGGTGGGGTCGCCGCTCTCGAGTGGTTTCGACGCCGTCCTCGGGAGAACGATCGGGGCCGGCCGTGATCGACGCTCGTCACCGCTTCCAGGGTCTATAAGGGTCGTTCCTGACGATTTCGGTCGCGTGACCAAACCTATTCACCGCTCGAGTCCGTACGAAGACCAATGACCGAATCCGACACCGACTCGACGCTTCGCGAGCGGGTCGAGACGTGGCTCAGCCGCGAGATGCCGATCATTCAGATGCACGGGGGGACGAGTGCGGTCCGGGAAGCCGATCCCGAGACCGGCGAGGTCATCATCGAACTCGGCGGCGGCTGCAAGGGATGTTCGGTCAGCGACATCACGACGAACAACATCGAGGCCGAACTTCTCACCTGGCCCGAGATCGAGGAGATCACCGTCCGCGTCCCCGATGCCCGCGAGAGCCTCGGCGGCCCGGACCAGGCCGAGTCGATCATGGGGGTCGATCGCACGGAAGGGGGACGCGGCGACTGGGGATCGTCGAACCCCGGCAAAGACCATCTGTGAACGTCCAGCCGCGGATCAAACGCGACGGCGGCCGAGTGGTGATAGTTGACACGGGCGGACAGTTTTGGGAACGCCTATATGCTTTTACGCGTCAATTGCGGAGTCGTACACAATGAGGACGCGTGGATGCCCCAAAGCAGGAGGTGATGACGATGGTTGACGACGCTGAGGAACCCGTCGAATCCATCGAGGATGCCGCAGACGAATCCGCGGACGAACCCGAGACGGACGGCGGCGTTCGCGCCTACACAGTCCGGCTCGAACTGGTCGACGAACCGGGCGAACTGCTCCGCGCGCTCGCCCCGATTGCCGACAACGGCGGCAATCTCCTGAGTATCCACCACGAGCGTGGAAACATCACTCCGCGCGGACACATCCCGGTCGAGGTCGACCTCGAGTGTCCGCCGGACCGATTCGACGGAATCGTCGACGCGTTACGGGATGCAGGCGTCAACGTCATCCAGGCTGGCGCCGAACACTACGGCGAGGAGGTAAGCGTCGTGCTCGTCGGGCAACTCGTTGAGACCGATCTCTCCGATACGCTCTCACGGATCGAAGACGAGGTCGACGCCGTCGTCATCGACCTCTCGTTGGCCGCACCCGAGGGAACCGAGGGCGTCGCCAGCGCCCGCATTCGCCTCGCGATCGACTCCGGACGCGCCGACGCGGCGCTGGGAGCGATTCGATCGATCGGCTCCGACAAGGAACTCACCGTCGTCGAGCCGCTTCTGGGAGGTGAGACGGCGTGAAACTCGCGATCCTCGGTGCCGGTGCCGTCGGCCGTTCGGTCGCCGACCTCGCCGGCGAGTACGGCCACGACGTCGTCGCGCTCGCGGACTCGAAAAGCGCCGTCGCGGACGACGCCGGCATCGACGTCGAACGAGCACTCGAGCGCAAAGCCGGCGGTGAGCCCGTCGGCTCCGGCGCGCCCGAGGACGTCTTCGAGACGGACTACGACGCGCTCGTCGAGGCCACCCCAACCACGCTCGACGACGCCAAACCCGGCTTCTCACACGCGAGACGCGCCCTTGAGGCCGACCGCCACGTCGTCCTGGCGAACAAGGGCCCGGTCGCCGAACGCTACGACGAGCTCCGGGCACTCGAGTCCGACAGTGCGGGATCGGTCCGCTTCGAGGCGACCGTCGGCGGCGCGATTCCGGTGCTATCGACGATCGAAGACGAGACCCCACAGGCCGTGACGGCCGTTCGCGGCGTCTTAAACGGCACTGCGAACTTCATCCTGACTCGGATGGCCGCCGAGGGGCTCGATTATGAGCACGTCCTCGCGGAGGCCCAGGACTTAGGCGTCGCGGAGGCTGACCCGACGTTCGACGTCGACGGCACCGATGCCGCGCTCAAGTTCGTCATCCTCTCGAACGTGCTCGCCGACGGCGGCTTCTCGCTTTCCGACGCGGCCGTCGATGGCATTCAGAACGTGCCGGGAAGCGCACTCGACCTCGCCGCCGAGGACGGCCGGACGATCCGACTCATCGGCGAGGCAACCCGCGAGGGCGTCCGTGTCGGCCCCCGACTCGTCCCCGAAAACGGCGCACTGGCCGTCTCCGGGACGCGAAACATCGTCCAGATCGAGACCCGCCACGCCGGCTCGCTCCACTCGAGTGGCCGTGGCGCAGGCGGTCCCGAAACCGCAACTGCCGTGCTCTCGGACGTCGGCCGACTCGAGTAGGTCGTCCGGACGGTCCGGGGCGGTCGTCTGCGGACTGTTTCTCGCAGTACGACCCAGTCGGATGCGTTTCACGCCGTCGTTTCTCTGCGGGGTGGGTGGACGATCTCGGTGGCCCACAGACGGTCGCGGTTACGCCGGAAACGATTTACAACAGCCCCTACCACCACTCGTATGGAGAGTATCACGATAATTTACGTGATCGCGTTCGTTCTGCTCGCGGCCGGCGTAATCAACGCCTGGCGACGCGAACGCCGCCGGAACGCGATCGGTCTGTCGTGTCTGTTCGTCTCGGTCGCACTCATCCTCGCCAGCAGTTCGATTTCCGGACTGGCCGGCTGGATGGACACCGTAGTCACGATATTGTCGCTCGCCTTCGCCGCCGTCGGTGGCTATCTCGTCGTCACGGAATAACCGAACTGCCCCACTACTCGGGGCCACGGAGGCGACGAACGCAGAGATCCAATCCGTGTGAAACAAACACAAACCGCAAGAGGGCACCGGGTTCGACTGAACGAGCTTTCGAAATGGTTTTAACCGCAACGGGCGAACAAGACCGATATAAGCGCCTCTGCGCGTGAGCTACAACAATGAGCGAACAACACCAGAACCTGGCCATCATCGGCCACGTCGACCACGGGAAGAGTACGCTCGTGGGACGACTCCTCTACGAGACGGGGAGCGTACCCGAGCACGTCATCGAACAGCACCGCGAGGAAGCAGAAGAGAAGGGCAAAGGCGGCTTCGAGTTCGCCTACGTCATGGACAACCTCGCCGAAGAGCGCGAACGCGGTGTCACCATCGACATCGCCCACCAGGAGTTCTCGACGGACGCCTACGACTTCACCATCGTCGACTGTCCTGGCCACCGCGACTTCGTCAAGAACATGATCACTGGCGCGAGCCAGGCCGACAACGCGGTCCTCGTCGTCGCTGCTGACGACGGCGTCGCACCCCAGACCCAGGAGCACGTCTTCCTGGCCCGCACCCTGGGTATCGACGAGCTCATCATCGGCATCAACAAGATGGACATCGTCGACTACAAGGAAGACACCTACAACGAGGTCGTCGAGGAAGTCACTCAGCTGCTCAAGCAGGTTCAGTTCAACACCGAGGACGCCTCGTTCATCCCGATTTCGGCGTTCGAAGGCGACAACATCGCCGAGGCCTCCGACAACACGGGCTGGTACGACGGCGAAATTCTGCTCGAGGCACTCAACGACCTGCCGGAGCCGGAGCCACCGACGGACGCGCCGCTTCGACTCCCGATCCAGGACGTCTACACGATCTCCGGTATCGGTACCGTCCCAGTCGGACGTATCGAGACCGGTGTCATGAACATCGGCGACAACGTCTCCTTCCAGCCCAGCGACGTGGGCGGCGAAGTGAAGACGATCGAAATGCACCACGAAGAGGTGCCAAAAGCAGAACCCGGTGACAACGTCGGATTCAACGTCCGCGGCATCGGCAAGGACGACATCCGCCGCGGTGACGTCTGTGGCCCAGCCGACGACCCACCAAGCGTCGCCGAGACGTTCCAGGCACAGGTCGTCGTCATGCAGCACCCGTCCGTGATCACGGCCGGCTACACGCCGGTCTTCCACGCCCACACCTCGCAGGTCGCCTGTACGATCGAGTCCATCGACAAGAAGATGGATCCAGCAAGCGGCGAGGTCGCCGAGGAGAACCCCGACTTCATCCAGTCGGGCGACGCTGCCGTGGTCACCATCCGACCACAGAAGCCCCTCAGCATCGAGCCGTCCAGCGAGATCCCCGAACTCGGGAGCTTCGCCATCCGCGACATGGGTCAGACCATCGCGGCCGGCAAGGTCCTCGAGGTCAACGAGAAATAAATGCAGCAGGCACGCGTTCGACTCGCGGGTACGAGTCCAGAGGACTTGGACGACATCTGCGACGACGTCCGCGAGATCGCGAACAACACCGGCGTCAACCTGAGCGGTCCGATTCCGCTGCCGACCAAGACCCTCGAGGTGCCGACCCGAAAGTCACCTGACGGCGAAGGCACTGCGACGTGGGAGCACTGGGAGATGCGCGTCCACAAGCGCCTGATCGATCTGGACGCCGACGAACGCGCACTCCGACAGCTCATGCGCATTCAGGTGCCAAACGACGTCTCGATCGAGATCGTCCTCGAGGACAACTGAGACGAATTGCGGTCCCGATTTGCCGGTCCGACCACAAGACGGTCGCGGTCGTGCCGGAACTGACGGACTGCAGACCGTATGAGGCCGATCACGATCGCCGGTTCGCACGGATTTTCACGTTTTCTCGAGGCTGCTACCGTTCTCTGTAGCGCCGCTGCACTCGATCGAACTCCGCACGTAGCGAGGTCACGGGGACTTTTGGCGTTCGCCGTCGCAGTAGCGGTATGGACCGGTCGTCGTCGAACTCGAGTGTTCGAACTCGACAGCCGTCGGCCGACCAGCCGGGGTCGGGCTCCTCGAGTCCGATCTTCGAACTGCTGGTGGTCTTCGCCGTGGTCTACGTCCTCCAGGGGATCGCCACACTCGCGGGCGTGATGGGTGGACTGTTCGTGCTCAGTCCACCAGTAGAGCACAACCCGTGGACCATCGTGACGAGTGTCTACGCCCACGGCGGCCTCTGGCACCTCCTCTCGAACAGCCTCGCGCTCATCGTCTTCGGCTGGCCGGTCGCTCGAGCGACGACACGGTTGCGATTTCACACGTTCTTCCTGCTCACGGGATCGATCGCGGGTGTCTCCCAGATCGTCCTGACGGCGTTCGCCGCGTCGGTCCCGATGCTCCCCGTCACGCCGTCGCTGGGCGTCCTCGGTGCCAGCGGTGCGGTGTTCGCCCTCCTGGGATATCTCGTCGCCTCGAACCGACTCTCCGCCGGTCTAGCGACGTTCGTCGACGTTCCACGCTGGCTTGCGGTCGTCGTTTTCGTCGCACTCGCCGCCACAGTTACGATCGCGACCGCTGCACCCCGAACGGCGCTCGTCGCACATTTCGTCGGATTTCTGCTCGGGTTGATCGCGGGTCGTACTCGGCTCTTATCCGTTCGATCGAAGTCGACCACCGATCGACGGGCGGTCTGATCTCCCGATCCGAAATCATCAGCTAGGTCACAGCCGCCGGTTCGGTAGCGCCGACCGCAAGCGTATTGCAGTCTGTATTCTCGTCACAATCCCGTCGGAACCGCCGTCGCTATCGAGCTGTCACCGATGGGGCGTTGAGCCACACGAAAACGCTCGAGCCAAAGATAGTACCGTACGTTCCGTGGACCGCCACCGGCGTCGCTGCGATGTGTGCCGTTCTCGCGGTAAACGGCATCCGGAACGGACAAGTCTTTACCATGCGACGAATACGTTCGTTCACTCTGATTGGGCACAGTTCTCCGGGAACGTTCAGTTGTGGCCCCCGTTCGCTGCTGTCTTGGCTTGGCTCACGAGCGACAAACACGTCCCCGGTGAACGCGAACGCGAGGATCGAGCTCGCGACGTTCCGCGAGGAATCAGTCGATAACCTGACGCTCGAGTGTAGGAAACCCCGCTCGAACGACCCGACCGCTCGGATCTCGAGAAAGCCCCGCACGCCGTCGTTGAAACACAAGCTACAAATACAAACCGGAGTTAGAAGTGGTCGAGGGCTCGTAGATCAGTGGCAGATCGCTTCCTTCGCAAGGAAGAGGCCCCGGGTTCAAATCCCGGCGAGTCCACTCCTTCACGTCGCTTCGCTCGTTCAGTCGTGGACTCGCCAAACATCGCAACCGCTTCGCGTTTGCTCAATCCCGGCGAACGCATTCCCGCTGAGCTAACGGTCTCACGGCCTATCAAAATGGGTGAGCAACGTTCGACAAACCGCTTTCGTTTGCTCCGAGCGGTTTGGGTTGCCCGTTCTGTCAACCGACGTATTGGATTCTGTGCAAGTGCTATTATGTATAATTGATGGCGGTAACTCGTTCTGGGTCCTACGTGTACTGTTTCGGTCGAAGCTATACGGATTGTGTTTGATAGGGGGCTGATAGGTTATTTTTGTATAACATCTTTTCTCCAAAGTAATTGGGGAAAGAGTGAAAGAGAGACTCTGTCGTAGAGATACTCCCATGATCGAGGACGGCGTCGACGGGTTCTTCGAGGTCACCACTGACTGGCGATACGGTTACGTCAGCGAGGGAGGCGCGCGACTGGCTGGTCACCCCGGTGAGGAGTTGAGGGGTGAATGCGTCTGGGAGATCTTTCCCGAACTCGAGCAGGCGGAGCTTGCCGACGCCCTACGGACGGCGATGGACGAACGTGAACCGAGTACACTCGAAACGTACTATCCTCCACACGACACCTGGTACGACGTGCGGGTGTATCCGACGGAAAACGGCCTCTCGATATACGTCCGAGACGTTTCAGATCTCAAACACCGCGCCCAACAGTTCGAGGCGATCTTCGATAATACGTATACGTTCGTTGGACTGCTAGATCTACAGGGAACAATCGTCGAGGTAAACGATACCGCACTCGAGTTTGGAGACCTCGATCGAGAGAACGTAATAGGCAAACGTCTCTGGAACTCCTACTGGGTTCAGGAGAATCAAGACGCACAAACGGCTGCACGCAACGCGGTCGAGACGGCTCGACGTGGCGAGCTGTTTCAGGACGAAATCCGCATCCAAGGCGGGGACCGAGAAGCCACGATTGATTTCACTGTCAGGCCTATCACCAACGGGGACGGTGAGGTTACCCACCTCCTTCCGGAGGGTCGTGATATCACCAGGCGCGAAAAGTTGACACGAGAACTCCGGCGTGAACGTGATTTTATCGAGAAAGCGCTCGATACGCTCACCGACATCTTCTACGTCGTCGGCACTGGGGGCGAGATTCGTCGGTGGAACAGCCGAATGGCCGAAATTCTCGGCTATTCGAGCGAAGAGATCGCTGACATGGAGGCCATGGATTTCTTTCCGGACGACCAAACAGATCGCGTCTCTGACGCCATCGAAGAGACGATGAAGACCGGTGGAAGCGTCGTCGAAGCCGAACTACTAACGAAAGCAGGAGACCGCATACCGTACGAGTTAACTGGAGCACGGCTGACCGACCCCGAAGGCGAGCTAATCGGTCTCGTTGGTATCGGGCGGGATATCACCGAGAAAAACGCTCGAGAACGAGAACTACAAACGCAGCGAGAGCATCTGGAAGCACTGAACAACCTCAACACGGTTGTCCGAGAGATTACCGACGCGGTAATTCAGCAGTCGACTCGAGACGAGATCGAGGGGGTAACCTGTGACAAACTCATCGAATCGAATTCGTATGTATGCGCCTGGATCGCTGACGCAGATCCGCATACGGAGGAAGTTCGCCTCCGAACCAAGCGAGACGACGACAGTAGCGGTACGCATTCTGAACGGTTGGTCGAATTACTGCACCCTCTCGAACAGAGTCCGATACGAGCGACGTTCGAAACAGGAACGGTACGCGTCTGTCGAGACGTAGACGACAGCCCGAATTTCGAACCGTGGCGTGACGTAGCCAGAGAAGGCGAGTTCAATTCGTTCATGGCGGTGCCGCTCGTCTACGGCAACACACAGTTTGGCGTACTGGGGCTCCACTCCACTCGGACGAATGCGTTTGGCCGAGACGAACGCGAAATCATAGAACAGTTGGGTGAGGTCGTCGGCTACGTCTTCTACGCAATCGAGCGGAAAGAGATGCTTGACTCCGCCCTCGAACTCACGTTCCGCTCGGAGAAACTCGCGGACCCATTCGCTCACCACGGAGACGAGGACATCGAACTAACACTCGAAACGGTCGTCCCGCTCGATACAGACGAGAATAGATTCATCGAGTACTGGCACGTGAACGACGATTTCGTCGACTCTTTCCGGGACGCGGTCGATCAGCACGATCCGAAACTGGACGTTCGCCTCCTAAGTACCGTCGATGGGCTGGCTCGGTGTGAAGTGTCTGCTGGAGCAAAATCGATGAGCAGCGTCTTTGCGTCACAGGGTGGAAAACTTCGAACGGCATCGATAGACGACAACGCAGTGGAGATCGTCGGAGAATTTCCAGACGATGTCGACCCCGAACAGGTTACGAGCGGGCTCCGCGACGCGTTCCCAGATATCGAACTCGTCTCACAGCAACGCATTTTGACGCCACAGTATCTCAGACAGATCGTCGACGAAAACCTAACGGAGAAACAAAAGACGGCACTGCAACTCGCGTATTTCAGCAGTTACTTCGAACAGCCGCGCTCGAGCACCGGCGAAGAGCTGGCAGACAATATCGGTGTTACAAAACAAACATTTCACTACCACTTGCGAAACGCCGAAGAAACGGTGTTCGAAATCCTCTTCGAAGAGCCCGAGGACCCCCTCATCTGACGAGTCAGACGGGGGATACTTTTTCAACAATCTCTAGATTAGCATATATGGCCGGCTCCGTTTGGGACGACGAATCCTGGAACTCTCGCCAGTTCAATGTAGAGAACTGTTCACCGACGGTAGCAGTTATAAAGACAGTCTCTCAAGCTACTGGCAAATGTCCGACCGACCTTTCCCCGCTCGCGGATTACACCGAACCGGAAGCACTCGATCAGTTACTCGGGGCCACCGAAGCGGTGACGGTCCAGTTCGAATACGACGGAATCGACGTCCTGATCGTTGGCTCCGGTGTGTCCATCACGGTTCGATGTAACCCCTAAACGCGTGTCAAACCAGAACTGCCGAGCGAACTCATGCGGTGGGTGTCGATTTCGCGCAGCAGTCGACCTATATAGTAGCCTGGTCGTCGTCGGTGGCTTTCGAGATGGGGCCCGATCCGACGCGTCGAACCGGCGGGCCGTTCTCTCGAGAGTCGCCGCGACTCTCGGTGTCGGACTCGCAGGCTATCTCGACCGCGGCGAACAGTCGGTGGAGCGTCCCGATTCGACGGGCGTCGAGTGTTCGACCGATGCAACGAAGCGTACGGATCGACCGAGGTTCGGGTACCGACGCCGGGCGGCGAAAAACTGGGTTCGGTGTCGGCGGCGGTCGCCGACACGCCCGAACGGAAACAACTCGGGCCGAGTGACACCGAGTCGTTGCCCGAGACGTGTGCGATGCTGTTCGTCTACGACGACGTGGGCGAGCGCACGTTCGTCATGCCGGAGATGTCGTTCGGGATCGACATCGTCTTCGCCGACGATGAGGGCGTCATCACGGAGGTTCACCACGCGCCGGAACCCGGGCCGGACGAGGACGGACTCGAGCACACGTCTCCCGGGCGCGGACAGTACGTACTGGAGACCGTCTGCGAGTGGACCGCAGATCCCGATGTCGAGGAGGGGGACGTCCTGCGGTTCGCTCGGTAGAATTGGCGAAGGGATCGCCGGTGTGAACGGCGCGAATCCGCGACCCGTCGCAATAGAAATCGTTAAGTAACGGACAGAAGCTGTTCAGCATACGATGGTCGCTCTCTCCGGTTGGCGTCGGCGGGTCCCAGGGAGAGCGACCAGTGTCGTGTCTTCGAGGTAGTCGAGCCTCACTCGGCAACCCCGGCCGCGATGCTCCCTCGCTTTCTCGCTCGGATCGCCTTCGAATATCCAGCGACGACGACAGCATGTTATCGAACTGCAACACCGGAGAACTGACTCACAGAACCGCGAGAACCGACGCCGACATCCGTGAATCCCTCGAGCACCGTTGTCTCTCGACCGAACGGACGGATGGATTGACCCCGACGTGTGAACCGGATTCGCCTCGAGCAGGAGAGCGGTAGAGTGCCCGGCGCGTTGTTCCTCGCCGGCGAGCGAGTCGAACTGCGAACGATCGAATCCGAGGACATCGAGGCCGTCAGGCGGTGGATGAACCACACCGAGATCCGCCGGTACATCGACGAATTTCGCTACCCAACCTCCCGGACGGAGTACGAGGAGTGGGCGGACGACGGCGTCTCGAGTGGCCGTGTGGACCTCCTGATCTGTGTCGACGGCGACCCCGTGGGCCGAATTCGACTGGTCCCACTCGACGAGACACGGGGATGGGGGAACCTCGGGTTCGTGATCGGGCCCGACCACTGCCACAACGGGTACGCGACCGAAGCCGCGGACCTGATCGTCGAGTACGCCTTCACCGAACTTCGATTACACCGCCTCGAGGGGAAGGCCCTCGCGCCGAACGAGGGATCACAGCGCGTACTCGAGACACTCGGATTCGTCCGGGAAGGACGACGACGGGAGGTCGCCGTCGTCGACGGCGAGTACGTCGACGAGGTGTGGTACGGCCTCCTGCGTGCCGAGTGGGCCGATACGTCCGGCGATTCCGACGGCGCGTGATCGGGTTCGGTCCGCTGCTCTCGATCGCTCGTTCGGCTCGATTACCGGTCGGGAGCCAACCCCGCCAGATAGGGGTCCATAGCCGCTCGGGCGTCTTCCAGCCAGTCGGCGTCGTCCTCGCACAGCCGGAGGATGAGCGCCCCCTCGAGGAGGAGAAACAGGAACGCGGCGGTCGCTTCGGTCTCCGTCTCGCGGACGGAGCCGTCCTCAATTCCGGCCTCGAGTAACGTCGCGATCCGCTCGCGGATCACCTCGTCGGTCCGACTGACGTACTCACGCATCTCGGGATTTCGGATCGCCTGGGCGCGCATCTCCATGATCGTCGCGACGTACCCTGGCGCGAACACCTCCTCGAAGGTGACGCCGTCGTCGGTCTCGCCCAGAAAGACGAGATCGAGCAATCGATCGAGACTCTCCCGGGCGTTCCCCTCGCGCTCGAGTAACAGTCGGTCGATGTACCAGGTGAGCAACTCCTCGGAGAACTGCATGAGGAGGTCGTACTTGTCGTCGAAGTGGTAGTAGATCGTCGACTTGCTCAGCGAGGTCCGGTCGGCGATGCGCTGGATCGATACTCCGACGTAGCCGTGATCCCGGAGGACGAGGTACGTCGCCCTGAAAATCTCGTCCGTACTCGCCTCCGGCTCGGCAAACGGTTCGTCGAACGTGGTCATCCTGACCGACTGTTCGGTCGACTCGAATATAAAGGCAATCCGAACACTTAAGAACAGACCGAATGTTCGTTCAGTCATGTACCGAACGTTCGTTCAGTCGAGGACAACTGAGTTTGTCCCCCCGATCGAATCGCGACTCATCGATGACTCGAGGTTTACGCCCGACTCGAGGGGGAGGATGCGTCGCCGATGAGCAGCAAGGTTCCACGCCGGGAGGACATCCTGCGTCCGACTCGGCGGACGACGGGGGCGTTCTACCTCGCGTTCTGTCTCGCGTCGATCGCTCTGCTCGCGTGGCTCGTCGCGTGGGCGTATCAGCTCCAGCAGGGACTAATCGTCACCGGCCTCTCCGACTGGGGCAGCGGTGGCGGCGTTACGTGGGGACTCTATATCGGCGCGATGATCTGGTGGGTCGGAATCGCTCACGGCGGGATCATCCTCTCCGCAGCGGTCTGTCTGCTGGGCATGGACCGGTACATGCCGGTCGCCCGACTCGCGGAGATGCTGACGCTGGCCGGACTCTCCGCCGCCGGTTTCTACATTCTCGTTCACATGGGTCGACCCGACCGGATGGTCACGAGTATCCTCGGCCACTACCACATCACGGTGAACAACTCGCCGCTGGTGTGGGACGTGACCGTCATCACGGCGTATTTCGTGTTGACGGCGACCTACCTCGGGCTGACGCTCCGGTACGACATCACGCGGCTGCGTGACCAACTTCCATCGTTCGCGCCACAGGTCGGCGGCGTTCAGCTTCCGGACCTCTACGGGACGGTCTACGACGTGTTGACTCTCGGCTACACCGAGAGAGAGGACGAAGTGATAGAGCGGATGGTCTGGTGGGTCGCACTCGCGATCATCATCATGGCGCCGCTGTTGCTCCACGGTGGCGTGATTCCGTGGCTATTCGCCGTCCTGCCGAACTATCCGAGCTGGTTCGGTGCGGTCCAGGGACCGCAGTTTCTGACGATCGCGCTGACGTCGGCGATCAGCGGTGTGATCCTGGTTTCGTACGCGTTCCGTCGGGCGTACGACTGGGATCACATCATCACCGACGACATCTTTCGCGGTCTCCTGTTGTGGCTCGGCTTCTTCTGTCTGCTGTTCCTCTGGCTCCAGCTCCAGCAGCTCACCGCAGGCAGCTTCGCACCGACCGTCGATCACGCGGCTGCGACCGACTCGAAGTTCTCGCACCCGATGTACGTCGTCCCGATGCTGATGGTCGTCACCGTCCTCGCGTTCATCTTCGCGACGGTGCTCCGCCCGTCGCTGTTTAGCAAGATTCGGGCGATCGTCGCCAGTGTGTTCGTGCTGATGGCGACGCTCGTCGAGAAGACGTACTTCGTCCTCTCGGGCTTTTGGTATCCGACGTTTAGCATCTACGAGGGAACGCCGGGGGAGTACTTCCCGAGTGCGATCGAACTCCTCTCGCTGGTCGGCACCGTTGGGCTGGTTTCACTGTTTTTCCTAATCGTCTCGAAACTCGTTCCGGTCGTCGAACTCCACGCCGTCGAACACCTCCAGGAGGATGGGTCTGCCCAACACGAAGAATCGTAACTCTCGCCCGTTCGGCCGGACTGCGCCGCCCCCAGACCATCGGCTTCGCCACGTTTTTGGCTCGAGCGCGCGTGTCCTCGGCCATGGACGGAACGCTCGACCACGTGATGCTTCGCGTGACTGACCTGGACGAGTCTCTCGAGTGGTACCAGACCCACCTCGGGTACGAGGAGAAAGATCGGTACGAGGGTGACGGCTTCACCATCGTCTACCTCGGGCCGGAAGACATGCACGAGGACGGCGCGATGCTCGAGTTGACCCACAACGAGGGCGCAGACGACCTCGAGGTCGGCGACGCCTGGGGGCATATCGCCGTCCGCGTTCCCGAAGACGAACTCGAGGAGCGCTACCAGCAACTGATGGACGACGGCGTCGAGGACTACCGCGATCCCGAGTCCTGTGACTACAACTACGCGTTCGTCACGGATCCGGACGGCCACGAGATCGAGATCGTCAAACGCGATTACGGTGCGGAGTGGTCGATCGATCACACGATGATCCGCGTCGAGGACGCCGACGAGGCCCTTGGCTTCTGGACGCGCAAGTTCGAGTACGAACACACCGGCCGCTGGGAGGCCGACACGTTCTCGAATTACTTCGTGAAACCCGACGGGGCAGCCGACGAAGAGATGGCCGTCGAACTCACCTACAACTACGACGGCCGGAGTTACGAGATGGGCGACGCCTGGGGACATCTCTGTGTCCGCGTCGACGACCTCGAAGAAGACTGGGACCAGCTGCTGATCCGCGAGGCAGCGGACTATCGTGACCCCGAGAGTAACGACCAGATGTACGCCTTTACGAAAGATCAGGACGGCCACGAGATCGAACTGCTCGAGCGCGACCCCGACGCAGAGTCGTTGTTCCCGTTCTGACGCCGTCCGAAGGCGCTTCCGACCGGGTACGAGTCACGGCCGTCCCCAATCTCGCGTTTTGTGTCGTCCCCGACCGTCCGGTCTCGAGCAACTGAAACCGACGGTTCGAACGCCCTCACTCCAGGACGGGTTCGTCCCACACGACGGATGCCGTTACTCGGTCGTCGTCGAAACCGACGTCGCCGTCGCCGTCGGCGGTGTCGAGATCGGATTCGAGCACCGCTTCGGTCTCGTCGTCGAGGTCGTCGAACGTTGCGGCGAACGCTCCGTTCGTGACCGTCGAATCCGTCGACTCGAGTGAGATAACGATGCTGTTCGTCTCCTCCATCCAGTCCTCGCCGTTCCGGAACTCGGCGGACTTCGCGTGGTCGTAACTTCCGACGACGACGTCTCCGCGTCGGGCGGTCTCGAGGAGGAACTCGAGTTCCTCGTCGATTGCCGTCCCGTCGGATTCGGCGACTGCACCGACGGATTCTCGAACCCCATCCCGGCTGTCGGCGTCGATAAACTGACTGCCGATGATCGCCTCCTCGCTGACCGCGAGTAGCTCTTGAGATGACGCCAGGGGATAGCTGCTATCGACCACCTCGTAACACTCGTAATCGCCGATATCGTCCGTGCGTTCGTACTCGACTTTTGCGTCGGACGTGTCGCTTGGGTCGTCGGTTATCCTCTCGCCGACCTCCGCAACGTCGAATTCGCCCGTGATAATCATCGCGTCGTCGACTCGCAACAGCCCGTCGACCGTCGACTCGAACGATCGAATCTCGACTTCGACGTCCCCGAAATCGTCTCCGAACTCGACTGTTCCCTCGTTCGCCCCGTCTGCGGTGTACGCGATCCCTTCCAGCCCGGTGCCAAACAGCCCGACACCCACCCCGTGGGGAAGCATCTGGAGGGTGCGTATCGGCCGCTTGGGAACGAAGTCAAACGCTTCCCGAGCCAGATCCCTATCGACAGTCCCGCCGATCATCGCGTTCCTGAAGCCAGCGGTGACGTCCCCGAGTGGCCTCACCGAGTCCCAGCCGACGTACTCGAAGTCGATCCTGCCGTGGTCCGGTTGCATCCATCGTTCGTACCCGCGACTGTCGGTGCCGCGACTGTCGCTGTCGTCGAGTTCGGCCGTGTCCAGACAGCCCGAGACGAGACTGGTCGACGTCGTCGCCATCGTTCCGACTACTCCGAGCACACCGCGGCGGTTTACGCCCATATTAATTCGACCCGCACTATCGTATAAAAACTGTAGGCTATTGCCTACGGTGTTGGGGTGAAAACGTCTGAATCGAGCGATTTCGATCAGGCCCACGGAAGATGATCGGTCGTTGCGTGTTCGTTCTCGAGGCGGTCCCAGACGACGACCGTCGAGGGGAGGACGAGGATCGAACAGAGCCAGGCGTAGAAGACGCCGAGTGCGAGCAACATCCCGAACTCCATGATCAGCGGGATCAACGCGAAGTACAACACGCCGAGCCCACAGACCGTCGTGAGCATACTGCCGGTGAGCGCGCCGCCGGTCCCCCGGACCGTGACGAGCAACGCGTCGTGGGCATCGTTGCCCTCCTCGTACTCGTCGACGAACCGGTGCATGAAGTGGACCGTGTAGTCGACGCCGAGTCCGATCGACACCGAGAGGATCGGCGCATTGATCGGCGTAAGCGGAATGTCGAAAAACCGCATCGACCCCGCGAGCAACGCCACCGACAACAGGACCGGAACGAGGTTGAGCACCCCGTAGATCGCCCGGCCCTCGAGCCACCAGTAGGAGAGGATCAGGAAGACCGTCGTGAGGAGAAATGCCGCGAAGAGACTCTGGACGGCGGCGTCGGTCATCTCGTCGATCACCGCCTCGAAGATGACCAGTTGGCCGGTCGCCGTCGCATCCATCTCTATCTCGGAGGCAATCTGGCGGCCGTCGGCGACGGCTTCGTCCTGTTCGGCGTCGACGTCGATCGGGATGTCGATGCGCGTCGCGCTCCGGTCGGTCGTCAGCCGGTTCTCGGCACCGGCGTCGGTGGCGAACAGGTCGTCGTAGACGACGTCGACGTCCCGGTCCGGGATCCCGTCGCCGCTCGAGTCGTAGCGTTCGACGGTCCTCGCGAAGTCGGGATCGGCTGCGCGCTGGGAGTCGATGACCGAGAGGATGCTGTCGGCGTCGGCCTGGCGCCCGTCGGTCTGGAACGCGTCGGGCGGATCCTGGAGCGACCGATCGATCTCCCGGAGCGCGCCGTCGGACCGGAGATCGTTGTCCTCGACGTATATGGTCACGGTCCCGTCGAGACTCATCTCGAAGTCCTCCTCCATGTGGTCAAGGACCTGCATGAAGGTGTACTCGCCGGGAGCGAGCGGTCCGGGGAGGGATTCGTACTGTTCGATCCGATCCTCATCGGGGAAGAAGGCTTCCTGGTCGAACTCGGTGTCGACGCCGGTTCCGTACACGGCGGCGCTTCCGCCGACGACGAGCATCGCGACGAGGAACACGGCGGGTGCGGCGCGGGCGATCTTGACGCCGATCGGGAGGACATCGCCGAGAAACGAGTCCTCTCTGCCGAGTGGCGAGGTGCCGAACTCGGGGAACCGCGTCCCCTCGCGGAGGCGGTCGCAACCGACCTTCCCGGCGGGAAGAAAGACGCCGAACAGCAGGAAGGTGAAGACGATTCCCGCCGCGGCGACGAGTCCGAACTCCCGGTTTATCTCGCTGACCATGTTCGCGGCGAAGCTGAAGACCGTCGTGATGGTGACGATCAACAGAGCCGCCGTGAGCTGGTTCGTCGTAATCCCCATCGACTGCTCGATCGACCTACCGGTGGCCCGCTCCTCGCGATACCGGTTGATGATGTGGATGCCGAAGTCGATCCCGACCGCGAGCAACAGCGGGAAGACGGTGATCAGCGAGTCCGAGAACGGGATTCTCGCGAATCCCATGAAGCCGAACGTCCAGATCAGCGTCATCACGAGCGCGGCGACGCCGAGCCCGAGGTCGATCGGATCCCGGTAGGCGACGATCAGGAAGAACATGATCAGGATGATCGCCGCGGGGAAGACGACGATGGCGGTGTCGCCGAGCAACTGGAGGATCTCCTCGTCGAAGATCGCGTCCGCGAAGATGACGACGTTCTCGTCGGTGTCGAAGCCGTCGATGTCGTTCGCGATCTCCTGGGTCTGGAACTGGAGGTGTGCGTTGTCACTCGTATCCGCCATCGGCGCCGTGTCGTAGGTGACCGCGATCTGTGCGACGCTGGCGGACGCCGACTTCCGCGTAAAGTCCGTGCTCACGGGCAGTCCCGCTTGCTCGTCGGCGGCTGCGATCGCGGCGTCGATCTCGCGCTGGGAGGCGCGATCGATGACCCGATACTGTTCCTCGGGTGTCTCGGCCGTCGGATCGATCTGCTGGGCGGTCAACGACGCCGGACTCGTCGTCGACTCGACGCGCAGTCCACCCTCGTTTTCGACCCGATCCTGGAACTCGAGCATCCGTAACAGGCTCGGCTTCGAGAGGACGTTTCGGTCGTCCTCGACGAACAACTGCGCCGAGTCTCCGCCGGTGTCTCGGCTGTTGTCGGCGAAGTTCTCCTGCATGTCGTCGAACGCCTGTTGGGCCTCCGAATCCTCGGTGAACTGGTCGGTGCCGGCCTCCTGGTCGCCGCCGCCAACGAGGGCTCCGCCGAGGAAGACGCCCGTCAGGAGCACGAAGACGACGACGACCGTCCACGGCCGGTTCGTGACGACGGTGTTGATGCGGCGGGTGATGGGGTCAGTGTCGGTATCGGTCGCGGAGCTATCCCGGTCGACACGGGCCGAACCGCCGGGTTCGCGATCGCCACGGCTCGAGGAATCGCCCCCCTCTCCGCGGAGCGAACGGAGCAGACGACGAGGGTCGAGGCGGTCCCACCGACCACCGGACCGCTTCGGGGACCGGTGCTGTGGATCCGTCTCGGGGGATCGATCGCCCGAATCGCTGTCGCTTTGGATCGAACGGTCGGAGTCGGTCATCGGTCGGGGTTACCGTCTCCGAACCCACAGGCCGATGCCGAGTCCGGCGACGGTGAGAGCGGCCATGCCACGGACGACGATCGTTCCGAGGCTCGATCCACCGTCGTCGGAGACGGATTCGACCTCGACGGGCTGTGTGTAGGTGTCCGATACCTCGGTGTCCCCGCGTTCGGTGTCGTACTGGAAGTCGAGCTCGACCGGGTGGGTTTCCGCCGGCGCGTCGTCGGCCGCGGAGACGTCGAAGGTGATCGTGGCGGACTCGCCGGGCTCGAGTTCCGGGACGAACGCCTCGTCGTTGCTCGTATCGAGCGGACTGTCGGCGTACAGTTTCGCGTCGATGTTCGAGAGCGTCTCCGGGCGTTCGTTCGTGATCTCGAGGACGAAATCGGCCGTCTCTCCCTGGCTGACTGTCGCCGAGACGGTCTCGACCGAGAACTCGTCCTGTCGGTCGTCGACGACGACGCGTTCGGAGATCGGTCCGTCAGTAAGCATCGAGCGGTCGCCGCCCGTGTACTCGACGGTGAACCGAAGCTGGCGCGGACCCGCGTCGGCCTGTCCGCTGACGTCCGTCGGGTAGCTAAAGTCGACGGTCTCGCCGGGCTCGAACGTGGGGAGGGCGTAGCGGGTGTCCTCGACGTGCAGCGAGTCGCTCATCGGCTCGACGATCAACACGGCGTCGTCGACCGTCCGCGGCCCGTCGTTGGTGATCTCGCCGGTGACGACGCCGTCGTAGCCGACCGAGAGCGTGTCCTCGAGGTTCGCGATCGAGAACCGCTGTTCGGCTGCGGGTGCGAGACTCGCCGTCTCCGGGCGTGCCTCGCGTTCGATCCCCGACTCGTCGCGGTAGCTGACCGCGACCTCGAGTGGTTTGTGGCCCTCGCTGGTCGTCTCCGCGATGTCGACGTCGACCGTTACCGTCGTGCTGTCGCCGGACTCGAGGTCGCCGAGGACCTCCTCGGCCGCCTCGCCGTCGACGACGACCCCGCCGCCGCCGGTGATCGTCGCGCGGGCCTGAGTGGCGGTCTCGGAGCCGACGTTCTCGATCTCGAGGGTCGCCGGCCCGTCACCGCCCGGTTCGACGTCGGTTTCGACGTCGGTGATCTCGAAGCGGGCTTCCTCGGAGACGTCGATCGTGAGGTCGACGCGTTCGCTGCCGGTCCGCTCCTGGGCGGCGTTTCCGCCGTCGGAGACCTGTCGCGTGTAGGAGTAGTCGACCTCGACCGTGATGTCGTACGATCCGGGCTCTAGGTCGGCCGGCGCTTCGACTCGCTTGGTCGTCGTTCCGACCTGTCCTTCCTGTACCGACCCCAGACCGGACGTATCGGATTTCACGTTGAAGGGGCCGTCGTCGACGACGTCGACGGTGACGCCGCGGGCGATCGTCACTCGATCGCGGTTCGTCCCGAGGCGGAGTTTCCCCTTGTTCTGGACCTGAACCTCGAGGGCCTCTTCGGTCCCGGCGGCGAGCTCTGGTTCGGGAAGGAAGACGTCGATATCGGGCTCACCGCGTGTCAGTTCGCCGCCGCTTCCACCGGAACTCGGGAGTTCCTGGGCACCGACGCCAGTCACACCGACGGTCATCCCGAAGACGGCCACGACGAGCACCGCGGTCACGCCGACGGCCCGTCGATCCGGGATCACCGCCGACACCTCACTGTACGGGAATCGCTGGACGAGTCGACGGAGAGCACGTCCGGACGGGCGCGGTCGGACCGCCGGAACGTATCAGGGACGACGTAGCTCATTATCGTGTATCCTTTCGGTCGGCCTATAGCTTTTGTGATTGAACGTTCAATCACATCGTTTATCCGGATGTCCCTCGAGACCAGACGTAGAGACGTATGTCAGGCTACTCGCTGCCGTTCCGCCGGGACGGTTCGTCCTCGGTAATCGCCTCGCCCCCGCCCACTCCCGTTCGGCCCACAAACCCGGGATAACCGTGTCGGAGCCGTTCTTCTCGGATCCGGAGGGAACCCGCGAACAGATCCTCGCCGCGACCTACCGGGCACTCTCGAGACACGGGTACGCCGACCTCACGATCAGCGCGATCGGCGAGGAGTTCGAGAAGAGCCCGTCGCTCGTCTATCGCCACTACGACAGCAAGGACGACCTCGTCCTCGCCTGTCTCTCCTACATGCTCGATCAGTTCGAGACGCGGTTCACCGACGAGGAGATCACCGACCCCCGGTGCCGTCTCGAGTCGTTTCTCGGATGGGGGCTCGTCGAGGACCTCTCGGACGAGGAGGACGAGTTCATCGCGTCGCTCGTCGAACTGCGCTCTCTGGCCGTCCACGACGACGACTACGGCCGTCACTTCAGCCGCAGCGATCGGGTGTTCGAACGCCACCTCGCGACGATCCTCCGGGCGGGGATCGACCAAGGAGTCTTTCAGGACCGCGACCCCGACCGCGTCGCCGTCATCCTCAACACGTTGATGTTCGGGTCGCTGGTGCGTCGGGCGACCCAACAGGATACGGACCAGCCGTGGATCGAACACGTCCGCGCCGAACTGGCGACGTTTCTCGAGACGCAGGTATACGCCGACGGCGTGGCTGTTCGGCTCTTCGACGACGACTGAGACGGATTGCTGTCCCTGTGTACTGGCACACCTGGAGAACGGGCTCCGGGTGCGGCGGTACTACACGGACCGTACGATACGGACCGCTGTCCGTCGTCCCCGGTGTGATCCCGATCCGTTCTGTCATCGCGTCGGGACAGCGGTCTGACCACGCCGGTGTAGGGTCTGGCGTGTTCTCGGTTCCGTCCAGGCCAGATCCGCACAGCGGTTACACCGCCACCGGTCAGTACCGACTCTCCGGGGCGACTCTGCCGTGGGAACTACTCGAGCGAGACGAGCGAACGGAGTAGGCTGGGGCGACGAGTCGCGGATTCGTGGTCCACGGCTGTCGTTCGTTCAGCCGCCCCCTCGTCACAACGCCGGGACAGAACTGGCCCGATCGATTCCGCCTCGAGCCCGAGTCGTTCGTCGATCGCAACTACTATCCGAAACGGGACTGTCCGGAAATGAAAACTTATGCCGGGGTGATCGAAAACCCGGAGTACCCCTACCAGGTGCCCTGCATCGAGAATCGGCCACAGAGCCGGTGGTCTCTCGATCGGGCGCCGACAGCACGCGAACTACCATCCAGATAGACTCAGTATGACACGACACTCACGTTCGGATCGCACGACGGGACGGGCGACGTTCCTCGCTGCGATCGTGGTCCTCTCGGTCGTTGCAATGTCCTCCGCGTTCGCCGGCGCTGCCGTGGCGTCGGACGGCGTCGAGTACAGTCACGACGACACCTGGCAGGGCCAGGACGTCACGGTACAGGGTACAGCCATCGAATCGAACACCGCGTACAGCCTCGAGCGAGTCGACGAGTTCGACGGCGACGATGTCTCCAGTACGACGTTCGTCAGGGAGGTCGTCGCCGACGACGACGGCGTCGTCACGATCGACACCGACGACCTCGAGGGTGGCGACTACACCCTCCGCGTCGACGGCGTCGAGCCGGTTCGAGAGCACACGTTCCACCTCGACGTCCAGGTTCTCGGCGCATCCTTCGACGCCGACGAGGTCACGAACGCCGGCGACGAGTCGACGACCGACCTCGAGATCGAGTCGAACCGCGGCTTCTACTCCGTCAACGTCAGCGCCGACGGCGACCTCGACGCCGAGGAACTGTTCGCGATCGTCGCCGACGAGGACGACCTCGAGGCGGCCACGGAGAGCGAAAACCGAACCTCCGTCGAGGGCGACGACCTCGTCCCCGGCGAGAACCAGTTCGGTCCGTTCGGCGCGTCGCTGTACGCCACAGACGAGGACGACGCCGAGGAGACGATCGTCCTCGTCGACGTCCAGGATACGGAGGAGGCGGTCTCCTTCGCGGACGTCGACGGCGGCGAATACGAGTTCGCGTTCGAATCCGTCGACAGCGCGGCCGCGACCGGCGCGTCGATCACGGTCGCCGACGACGACGTCGGTGCCGCTTTCGACCAGAGCGTCTACACGCAGGCCGCCGGCGATATCGTCGAGTTCACCGTCGACCTCGAGGACGCCGACAGCACGTACCTCCAGCTCGGCGACGAAGACGCGGGTTACGCCGACGTGCTCTACCTCGAGGACGACGACGACAGCGGCGACGTCACGTTCGCGCTCAACACCCGCACCGCCGGCGCTCCAGGGGCGTCCGTCGACGAGGTCGTCCACTCCGAGGACGACGTCGTCCAGAGCCTCGTCCACGGCGGCGGCGACGAGGTCGAGTCCGCCGCGTTCTACGAGGACGAGGTCGATCCCGCGAACGAACTCGAGGGCGAGTTCGCCGCGTACCTCGAGGAACTCGATCTCCTCGAGAGCGGTGACGACCCCGACGAACAGCTGACCCGGCCGCTCCAGCCCACGGAGTACAGCCTCACGGCCAGTGGCTCCGGCGCGTTCGTCGTCGAGGACGGCGAGTCGAGCGTCGACGACGAGATCGGCTACGCGACCCTCGAGTTGGTCCAGCCACAACTCGAGAGCGTCAGTACGCACGTCGCACCCGGCGACGCCGCCGACGAGGACGACCTCGACGAGCTTCGGGACAGCCTCACCGAGCGCGCGGACGTCGCCGAGGGCGACCGACTGGTGATCGAAGTCGAGGCCACCGGCCTCTCCGGCGCCATGGTCGCCCACGAGGGCGACTGGGACGCACTCGAGGACGGCTTCTCGGCGACCACCCTCCACGAAGTTACCGAACTCGAGGGCGAGGGCGTCGCCTTCGACGTCGAGGCTCTCGGCGCGACGGGCAACGAGAACCCGGCCACCCTCGATCTCACGGCCGGCGACGAGGACGTCTTCGTTTTCGTCGATCCCGAGGCCGGCGAGTTGTTCGTCGTCGTCGACACCGACTCGAGTTCGGCGTTCGACCGCTCGGTCGACGTCGGTGACGAGTTCGCCGTCGACGTCGCCTACGAGACCGACGCCGACGACCGCTACGAGTTCGGCTCCGACGCCTTCGACGGCGGCGCGGGCGGCGGGGACGCCCCCGCCTTCCCGACCCTGCCCACCGACGCCGACCAGGCGGTGAGCACGACGGTCGCCGTCGTCGAACCCGCGGCGACGTTCCACAACGTCGACGAGACCGATCGCGTCCAGATCGAGATCGGCGACGAGGTCGTCCTCACCGGCGAGACGAACGTCGCACCCGGCTCGGACGCGATGGTTCGACTCTCCGATGCGGGCAAGACGGCGTCGTTCCTCATCAACACCGACGCCGAGATCGAGGCCGACGGCCACCTCGAGACGGACCCCGTCGACGTCAGCGAACGGACCGCCGACGACGAGACGTCGATCCAGCTCCGCGTCGGCACCGAGCCGATCACCGTCGCGGACGGCATCTTCGTCGACGTACTCGAGGGGTCGGACGACGAGCCGGCTGAAGGCGACGACGAACCGGTCGAGAGTGACGACGAACCAGCGGAGGGCGATGACGAACCCGCTGAGACGGACGACGAACCGGCTGAAGGCGACGACGAACCGACCGAGACCGACGACGGCATCCCCGGATTCGGCGTTGCGGTTGCGCTCGTTGCGTTGCTCGCGGCCGCGATGTTGGTGTTGCGACGACAGTAGAACAGTCCAAGAAACTCAGCAGGGTTGACGAGACGCCTCGCGTCCCGTTCGCACACCACAACTTCGATTTCTGGGAACGCTGTATCCACACCTCTGCGCGCTCGAGAGGAATAACGTCTCTCGATGCTGCTCGTCAGGGGAGAGCGTCTACCGTAAAGACACTCGTCGACGACTATCTTCGTGGCGAGACAAGGCGATCGGAGAGGATTTCGACACCACCCGACCCAGTGTTTATCTGTGGTTCGGCCGAACTAGGGACTAATGACCGGCCTGGCTGACGATGTCGATACGATCGCAGCTGTTGGCGGATACGACGACGCGGAGGACGTCCTCGAGGATGCCGTTCGCGAACTGTTACGTCGCCGTCCGGAACTTCGGATCTCCCTTGCAGTAGAAAAGTACCGTGGGGGAGACGTCAGTTTGAACCGAGCCGCCGAACTGGCAGGGATGTCAGCCGAGGAGTTTAAGGGTGAACTCTCTGACCGTGGGATTCATCGTGACGCAGGGTTCCTCGAGCACGACGATCGGGAGGCGGCGTTGGACGAGTTTCGTGGGTAGCTTTCACATCGATGACGATCGTCGACAACAATGTTTTGAGTGCACTCGCGAAGATCGAGCGACTCTCGTTGTTACCGGCGGTTCTCGACACAATTGGAACACCGACAGCAGTCGTCACCGAACTCGATCGTGCCGACGCTGCAGGCTACGGCTTCGTCTCTCGAATCGATACAATCAAAGCCTACAACGATGGCTGGTTGAACATCCTTTCTCCAACAGCATCCGAACTCGAGTTGGCAAACGAGATTCGTGATCATGCACTGTCGACAACCGATGCGCAGTGTCTCGCGATAGCAGCCAAACGCGATCGTCGGCTTGTAACCGACGATGCTCACGTCGGAACGGTTGGATCTCACTGTGACGTGTCAATTTGGGACCTCACGCTCGTTCTTACGGCAGCGATTCGAGTCGACGCGATCACAAGTGAAAACGAACTCAGAACAATCCTCGATGCACTTGCCGACCGCGATAACTATCGATTCGCTGCTTCGGATCGGGCCGCTCTTTTTGCGGAGTTCTAGGATTCAACTCAACCACTGTAAAACTGATTTACACGTGTTGATGGCCGTCGTAGAACGTGTATCGATTCATTGTGCTCCGTGGGGGTATGGCAACGGGCAACTGGGCCGTCGATCCGTGCTACGAATGGCCGGTGGGGCAGTCTTCGGTATCACACTGATCGACACGGCGTCGCCGACCGACCACGATGGTGACCGTTCTTGCTGGTCACTGTGACGTTCTCGAAGGATCTACCGGCGAACCTGTCGAGACCGACGACGACCCGACTGAAACCGACGACAGCGCTCCCGGATTCGACGTCACGGTCGCACTCGTTGGGCTACTCGCGGCCGTTATGGTGGCGCTTCGTCGGCAGAGTTAACGGCTACACCCGACCTCTCGGCTCTTTTCGAACCATATTATTCGTGGGCCGATCGACGGACAAGTTGTGGTCAGCTTTGGAATCGGGATGACAACGACTGGTTTGCATCGCACTCTCACAACTCGAGGCCCGAAACGTTATCTTGGCGGACCACAACTCGGGCAACCCGGCAGTACTCGACGTACCGGGGTTAGTGAATATTCGTCCGTCGGTTTCGCTCGAGCCCAGCTGTCAATTGAAGAGATGTCCGCGCAATAACGTGTAATCTCCACCAGTAACGGTAACGCCGTCGATCTCGTTGTCGCCGTCGATGAGCCTCCCGCGGAGGATCGTTAGATCCGCACCTGTCACCTGATCACTATCATCGGCGCTGAGAGTCGCAACTGCGTCGTAGACGTCGTCATCGACTGGTGGATCATCAGTCCTATCGTCGTCTCCACCACTGTCGGGCATCACACCCATCCACTCGTGGTGATGCCCAAGCGTACCCAGGTGGATTCGTGAGTCCACGCTGTTGCCGTTCTCGGGGTCGGCTACGACGGTTGGTGACGAGCGGCCTACCCCATCGTCCGTAGACCACAACTTATCGCCCGTATCGGCGTCAATCGCGAACAATCCCCCGGGACTGATACCCACGTATAGCGTCCCATCGTACACAGTGGGCGAAGACCAGACCGGACTGTCGGCAGGATTAGTGAAGGTCCACTGGTGCTCGCCCGTCGCTGCGTCGACGGCGTATACGTCACCATCGTTCGATATGTCTTTGTATTCGTGGTGTCCCTCACCGACGAAGACAGTTCCATTGGAGACGGTCGGTGACGACGTGACCGGTGCATCTGGTTCGGAAAACGTCCACTCGTGATCCCCCGTTGTCGCGTCGGCGGCGTGCAAGGCGCCGGTGTGAGTCGAGGTGTTGCCCTCACCGAAGTAGACGATTCCGTCGACCACGGTCGGCGACGACTGAACTCCCTGGATTTTATCCGTGACCGACCACTGTTCGTCGCCCGTGTCGGTGTCGAACGCGTACAGACCCGAATGGTCTACGCCGACGTAGACGGTGTCGTCGACCACGGTCGGCGACGCGCTGATCCGTCCCGTCGCTGGCTGGACGGACCACTCCTCGTCACCCGTTTCGGCGTCGAGCGCGTAAAGGTGACTGTCGTGGGAGCCGACGTAAACGGTTCCGTCGACTACGTGAGGCGAGGATTGGACGCGGTCTTCGACCTCGTCGAACTCCCAGACCAGATCTCCGGTTTCCGCATCGATTGCGAACACCGAGTAATCCCACCCATCGGTCGCAGATCCGCCACCCTCGCCCACGTAGACTGTTCCGTCGACCACGGTAGGAGAGGACCACACCCAGTCACCGGGATCCGTGAAGGACCAGATTTCGTCGCCGGTGGTCGCGTCGACCGCATAGAGCGTCGCGTCATCGTCGTCGTCGCCGTTGTCACCGGCGTAGAGAATCCCATCGACTACGGTCGGTGACGACCACGAACTCCCTTCCGTCGGAAACGTCCACACGTGGTCTCCTGTCGTCGCGTCGTACGCGTTGTAGCTGAGTGAGGTTCCGACGTACACGAGCGGTCCGTTGCTCGCGGTCGTCGTCACATTTCTGCCCGCGCTCGCCGTTCCCGACACCGTCCCCAGGCCGACGAGTCCAGCGACAGCCGTCTGCAACATCGTTCGGCGGTCCATCCTGAGGTCGCCTATCGATGACGCTTTCGCTCGGTCTCCAGTTGCCGCACCACTCCGCTCGGACGCCGTACCATTGTTGTCCTCCCCGCACGTTTCTGTTTCCGCCCCATCACGTCGACTATTTGAAATAGCCATACTCAAAATCTGTCAGAGATCTCTTATAATTCTTCAGCAAGAGTGAAGTAAGTGTGTAGGTTACTTTCGACTCATTAGCATACCCCGGTGACTCGAGAAACCGCCGGAAAACGGCTACAACTCAGGAAAGTCGGTTAGCGACGAACCAGTTCCTCATACGATTACTGTCGCTTTTCACCGATGAGACCGCCGCCCGGATCGCGGTCTCACCGGAACTGATCGACAGTAAACCGTATCTGTCAGCATATCTGCCTGCTCTCAATCTCCGTTACTCCCCAGCTATGTGTGGGTGAACGAAACAGCTAGCTCAGCGAACAAGTGTCACGTGACGTTACTGTTCGACGGACGGATGCGACCGACCATCCGTCGCTCCCTCGAGTCTAGGATCGATCGAGCAGATAGCCACGCAACAGCGTGAGATCCGATCCGGTCACCGTGACGCCGTCGATCTCGTTGTCGCCGTCGATGAGCCTGCCACGGAGTAACGTCAGATCGGCGCCGGTCACCCGATCGTCGTCTCCACCGCTGAGGCCGGCCACCGCGTCGTAGACGTCGTCGTCGACTGGTGACTCGTCGCTCGTCTCGAGGGCGTCTTCGACCGAACTCGGACACTTTTTGGGAACCACGTTTCGTGGATCGTTGCCGTTGCCGGACTTGAAGTTCACGGTTCCGTCGCCGTACGTGTTCCACCCACCGTGGAACTCGTCGTCCCACTCGGTGTCGCGGACGTCGATCCGGCTTCCCTCCTCGTTCGCACCCGCGACGAACGAGTAGTGGTGGCCGTTCATCGCGAACTGGCATCCGTCGACGTCGACGGGGCCGGGTGACCACGCCCAGAGGCCTCGGCCGCGGCGGTACTCCCGGTCGTCGGTGACGGCAGCGACGCAGTTCTCGAGGCTCCCCTCGGCGACCCGGTACTGAGAGACCCAGGAGTTCGCGGCGTAACAGTCGCGTAAGGCGACCGTCCCGCCGCGTCCCCAGTCGGTGCCCGGCGCGGAACAGTAGAAGGCGTTGTCGCTCATCTCTTGGACGTTTACCCGGTCGATCTCGAGGTGGCCGTCGTGGTCGGGGTCGACCCAGACGCCGGTCGCGCCCTTCTCCTCGTAGACGGAGCCGTCGCCGAGGTAGACGTTCTCGATGTGTGAGGTGCCGCCGTCGGTGTCGGCGACGCCGAGGATCGTGGCGTTGCCCATGTCGACTGTCCCCTCGACGGCGACGTTCCGGATCGTCCAGTCGGTTTCTCTCGCGATGATCGTCACGCCCGCGCCGGGTGCGGTGACGTCGAACACCGTGTTCTCGAGGGTTTCGCCCGCATCGATCTCGTGGACGTGGCGGGTTCCCTTCTCGACGGTGACGGTATCGTACGCCGACGCCGCGGCGGTGGTGGTCGCGCTCGCCCCGAGGACGGTCGCGCCGAGTCCCGCCAGATACGTCCGCCGGCCGATTCGCTCTGTGTGCCCCCGTTTCGACGACATACTGTCATCGGATCACGACGAACGTGTAAGAGCTACCGACAGTCATCAGTCTGTGAAACTCGTTCATGATTGAATTATTCTCGCGGCAGCTATTCGACGAACGCTCGAGTAGGTCCCGATTTCTCCACGACTCCTAGGAAATCCTGACTTTCATTACAGGAATTAAACAAGTTGATAAGCAGTGGTTACTAACGCTTCGGTGGCGGGGACGGATGGGGTACCGCCCTGCTCTCCCGCGTTTCGCCGATCCCCGCCGTAGTGGGTAGGGGTACCAGGGCGAGCTACCGGTAACCATCCGCCTTTCGGTGACAGTACCAGTCGTCTCTTGTCACAAACTCGTAACTGGTACTCCCTGCGGTTTTCAGAGAAAGATGGGTGGTGTGGATCGGCGACGTCGCTGTACTGATTGTTCCATGGTGAGGTCACTGTTGTCTTGGCCCGTGGTATGGACACTGTTACCCTCGCTACCGCACGGTAGGAACGCCGTTTTCCCGGCCGGGCCACGAAGGGTCGACGTTCCTCGAGTTGATCCAATTCAAGCCGATCGAGTTCGAGAAGTCAGACAATTGGTGTATGTCCGCCGTACCAGTTCGTAAAAGCCCAGTATTACCGTACCTGTGATACGAACTCGAGCGATCTCGCGGCTCCACTCGAATCGGCCTCGAGTAACCCAGGGCACGGAAAATCCCGGAGACGAATTTCGACGACGGGTGGAAACACCTCATTACGTATTCGATACCGATCATATGATTTGCAGAGAAAGACAACAAACTATATAAGACACGACTCTGAACATACGTGCCGTACCCCTACCCATGGTCAGGCAAGTAAGTACGATCGGTGATCGTCCATCCGGACGTTCAACATTACGTTACCGATCGGAACTCGAGCGTGGCCGCCCCGGCGAAAGGAACACGAACATAATTAATAACACATGACAAGAGACGACATAACTTATCGCGAGAAGGGACGTGCAGCGTTCCTCGCAGCGATTATGGTACTGTCTGTCATCGCCATGTCCACGGCATTCGTGGGCTCGGCGGTGGCAGATGCTGAAGATATTGACATCACTGTAGAAGATCAAGTGTTGTCAAGCGATGACGAGATCGTCGTTGATCTCGGTACTGATACGACAGATGATTCTGCAACGGTTGTCGTAACGGACAACGATGATCTTGTTGTTGCAGTTGAAGAGGGTGTTCCTGAGGATCAGGAATCCGATATTGAACTGACGGGAGATCTTCAGACGGACGAGTCTTCCGTTACTTACAACGCATACACCCTTGCAGATAGTAACAGTGGTACTGTCAGCGTTGGTGACGAGAATTATGATGGTACCGCTGGCGAGGTAATTGACGATGCTAATGCGGAAGTCTACCACACCGCGTACAGCATTGTTGAAGTCGAAGAACCAGCCCCTGCCTACTATGGACAGGTGGTTGACATCACGGCGACTGTCGAAAACCTTGGTCCTTACGACAATGAAGAGACCATCACTCTGAGTGATGGCGTCGACTATGATGTGACTGCCACTGCCGATGGCGATGGCGAGGTCACATTCGAAGATGTCGACACCGCTCAAATTGATGGTGTTGTGGATGACGATAATGTTAACACCGCCCAACTCACCATTACTACCGATGCGACTGAAGCTGGCATTGATGGTGCAAATGAAGGAGATGTGACCTTCGAGGTTGGTCTCGACGTTGAGGGTCAGATCACGGTTCAGGTCCAAGACAGAGAAGGTGACGGTATCCCAGACTCGTCAGTTGAACTCTACACTGCAGATGGCTATGGTGCCGGTGCGGAGCCAGTTGCTACCGCTACTACTGGCGAAGGAAGTAACACCCATACCTTTGAAGGCCTTGCTGTAGGTACCTCTGACGACCCCAGTAATTACGTCAACTACGTCCTCCGAGCAGAGAATGAGGAGCGCGACTTCAGCTCCGATACGACGCAGGTCTCGCTCCACACGCCGAACCAGGAGGGCCCCACCGAGACCTTGACGCTCGACTCTGCGCTTGATGCGCAGTACATTGACGTCGTCCAAATCGACGAAGATGACGGCGACTACGAAGTCGTTGGCGAAGACGCAACGCTGTTCGCGAACGGCGAGTTCGATAACAACGCCGAATTCGCTGTCGTAACCCAGAACCAGCAGGACTCGGGCATTAATGGCGACCTCGAGGTCGAACTCGAGTTTACGTTCCTTGACGGTGAGGAATTCCCGCTGACTGGCGACATCAATTCGGACTTCCACGAAGCAGCCGGTGAACCACCTGAAGCTGAAGCACCTGGTACCTTCGCTGGTGAAGACGAAGAAGGCGATGACGAAGCCGTTCGCTCCCTTACCGTTACGATCGACGGCGACGACGTGATCGACGTCGAGGATCTGGAAGGTTCCGATCACATCCAGAACCCTGACGGCGACGCACCCGAAGGCGCACTCAGCTACGCAACCTTCGACGTGACGTCGGAGTTCGCGAACGACACGACCCTCGAAGAACCGATCGTCACCGAGCGGTTCACTGCAACGGCGACGAACCAGAGCGGTGATCCGCTCTCGACCGACGACCGAGATTACAACAACGTCACCTACTTCCTGCAGGGTGACCAGAAGATCACCGGCGAGATTGTCGACATGGACGGCAACGAACTCTCCGGTGACGACGTCGACGTCTGGGTTGCCTACGACGACGCAGACCAGAGCCTCGACGCCGCACAGCAGTTCCAGGCCGACGGCGACGCGTTCCTCCACGACAACCCTAACGATGAGGACGCTCGCTTCACCATCACCGGACTCGCCGGTGACGATGGCGACCAGGACTTCAACGTCTACGTCAAGGCTAACGGATACAACACTGAGGACCTGAGCGACAACCCGAGCACGTCGCTCGAAGAGTTGGTCGCTGACTACCGACTCGACCTCACGACGAACGACCGTTCCACGCAAGGAACGAGTATCGGTGACGTTTCGTTCGTCCTTGACCAGCCACCACAGGACTACGACCTCGACGTGACCGTTGACGAGCAGAAATACGCGAACGTCGAAGCAAGTGAGTCCGCAACGATTGAGGTCAACGTGACCTCCGCTTCGGTTGGCTCCGATGCCGAGGACTTCACCCCGGCACAGAACCAGGATGTCAGTGCTGAACTGATCGACCACCACCCAGGTCACATCCTCGAAGCTGATGAAGACGGCGTTGCGACTGGTAACTCCGGCGATGACGGTATCGTCGAGTTCACCTTCGTCGCTAACGACACTGAAACAATTGAATCGCTTGGCGCTGGACTGTCCAACACCAACGTAACGGCTTGGACGACGAACAGCGACCACGACGACTACGTCACTGCAGATGACGAAGGCGAGCGAAACGACCTAAACAACCACTCCAGCCAGGCTAACGTCGGTGTCTTCACCACGGCACAGCTGACTGGTGACGTTGTGGACGCCGAGGACAACAACATCCCCGGTGCCACCGTCACGCTTCAGGTCTGGGACGCTAACAACGAAGAGTGGCTCAGCCTCGATGAATCCAACCTGTTCGATGACTACGACGACACGCGTACCACCGGTCCCGACGGATCGTACTCGTACGTTGACCTCCCAACCGAACAGGAGTACCGAGTGACGGCTGAGTTCGATGGCGAAGACGGGTTCGCAACCACTAACGAACTTACGCCAGGTACCACCAACGCTGACGTGGTGCTCACCGAAGTTGTGATTGAGGAGGCCTTCTTCGCAGTTGAAGACCTCGAACCCGAAACCGCTACGGCCGCACCCGGTGAAGACGTGACTGTCTCTGCAAACGTCACGAACACTGGTGTCGAACTCGACTCTCAGACCATTGACCTCCGCGTTGATGGTGTGACCGTCGCACAGACGGAGCAGCCAGTCGAACTCGTCGATGGAGAATACGAAGTTGTTGAATTCACCATGGAAGCACCCGACGAAGAGGGTGAACACGAATTCAGCGTCCACTCCGACGACGATTCCGCAACCGGTACGCTGACCGTCTCCGAGGACGACGGCAACGACGACCCCGTCGTTGACGAAGACGTCTACAACGCAGTTGCTAGTCTCACCGGCGACGCCGACGACGGCGTCACTGGTAACGACCTGACTGTGCTCCGTGGTCACCTCATCGACGGTGACAACGAGCTTGAAGACGGTGTTACCGTTACTGGTAACGACTTCACGCTCCTGCGTGGCGAACTGGCGAACTAACGCACGCTAACCACACGACTCCGACCGTCGGCGTCGTGTTTCCACTTTCTTTATTTTTCACCGGCCAGCGATAGCTCTCGCACTTGGTTCGAGCCCACCGTATACCGGCAGAGTCGTCTGTCCACACCCTCTCGAGCCGTCTCGAGCATCGAACCTCGAGCGATCGCTCGGTCAGTACGTATTTATCCTCGACATCGCTACTGGTCGGTATGGCAGATAGTCTCGTCTGGAAGATCCTCATCTTCTCCGTGATGACCGCGACCGTGACGACAGTCGCCATGACGCCCGTCGCGGTGGCCGACGAGTCTACCCACGATTCCTCGCCCATGAATGAGACGAAATCACTCGCACCAGTGTTGCACGATCTGACTGACGCGTCCGATCCCGAGGTATACGCGCACGCGAATGACATTACATACAAGAACGGTAGCGTCCTCGTCGTCGTCGAACTCGAGGGCGACCGAGAGCTTCCCTCGGGATACGACGCGACGGTCGAACGATCGTACAGCGGAGGCGGCAAGACCCTGATCGAAGCGTCGGTCCCCGTCGATCAACTCCGCGACCTCGCGGCGGCCGACGACGTCGAGTACGTCCGCCCACCCCAGGAAGCCGTCCCGATGGCCGACGACGACCCGTCGACCGAATCCGACGGCACCGATACGTCCAACGACCTCGAGACGGAGTCGATCGAGGTGGACCCTGACGCCGAATCCGACCCGGCTCGTGACGAAGCGGACACCGACTCGAACGACGATGCGCTCGGCAGCTGGACGCCGGCGATCGCGACGATCGCTCTGGTGCTGGCGTATTCGATCCAGCGAGCCGGTCGTAGGGGTGTTGCGGTTCGATGAACCGTCGCTTCTCGGTTGCCATCCTCCTGATTGCGATCGCCTGCATCGGGCTGGTCGCCGTCGGCGTATCGCCCGCTGCAGCCGACGACGGCCCGTCGATCAACGAGTCGGAACTCGTCGAGACGATCGAAGTCGACCACGAACTGCCCGACGCAGAGCCGTCGACGGCCACTGTCGAGGCCGACACCTTCGACGCCGACTCCAACGACGAGTCGGAACAACTGGTCGTCGAACTGACGGCGGTGACCGACGAACGAACGACGCGCCTCGAGGAGTACGGCGACGTTCGTGACACGCACGGTGATCGCGTAGAACTCGAGGTCGACGACGACGTTGCCGAGCCGATCGCAGCGATCGAGTGGGTGGTCGGCGTTCGTCCGACGTCGATTGCGACTCCCGGAACCGAGAGCGAAGGCGTCGAGACGATCAAGGCCGACGAGGTACACGCCGACGGCGTGACTGGTGATGGCGTTACGGTCGGAGTCCTCGATCCAACCGGGTTCGACGTCGAAAACGACGAAATCGCCGACAACGTCGTCGATGCACGATCGTTCACGGAGGGAACGGTACACAACGGCGGCGACAACGACCACGGGACCGCAACCGCGGAGATCGTCACCGACGTTGCACCGGATGCGGATCTGTATCTCGCCCGGATGGAAACCGAGGTCGGGTACGCGAACGCAGTTGAGTGGCTCGTCGAATCGGACGTCGACGTCATCGTGATGTCGGCTGGGTTCTACGCCCAACCAAACGACGGAAGTGGATTTATCGCGAGCGTCGCGGACGAAGCGGTCGAAGACGACGACGTCGTCTGGGTCAACGCCGCTGGAAACAGCCGAGATGAACATTATCTCGGATCGTTCGATGATCGGGGAACGAAACTGCACTATTTTGACGGGGAAAGCAACGTCAACCCCCTGAATAACGGGTTCTCGGTGTCTGCTGGGCAACGGATCCAGGCGACGCTTACGTGGGACGACTGGGAGTACACGAACGACCACTACAACCTCCTGTTGCTGGTGTACGATGGAAGCAACTGGGCCGTCGTCGAAGAATCGTCGACGAGCCACCTCTCCGGAACACCGACTGAACAAATCTCGCTCCCGGCTCCCGTAACCGGAACGTATGCCGTCGCCGTCGCCGACGTCGGCGCTGGTGGTGACCACGAAATACAGTTGTTCGCGAGCGGCGGCCGACCGGTGTACACGACACCTGCCTCGAGCGTTACCTCTCCCGCGGTCGGACACAGCACGATGTCCGTCGCAGCGGTGAACTACTACGATAGTTCGCTCGCGTCGTATAGCTCCCGCGGCCCAACACTCGATGGGCGCGACGGTATCGATGTTGCCGCACCGACCAGTGTATCGACCACGGCGTACGGCTCAAGGGGGTATGCGGGAACGTCCGCAGCTGCACCGCACGTCGGGGGCCTCGCAGCCCTCGTTCGAGGAGCCGACCCGTCGCTCGATGCGGACGAAACTGCTGACCGGATCCGTGACGGCTCGAACCCGAACTCGGTCGACTTCAGCCGGGTCGACGAACCAGCGACCGACCCACGACACGACGTGGGAGAGGGAATGATCGACGCTAGTAGCACAGTGGAATCACAGGGAGCCGCCTTTGAAATTACGGACGTCATCTCTGTGGGCTCGATTTTCGAGGGTGACTCGTTTACCGTCCAGGTGGCTGTTACAAACACTGGCGCTAAATCCGATACACAGGAGATCGTCGCTTCTGTCGATCATGCTACCGACAGTACGTACATCACTCTCGAACCGGGTGAGACCGACCAGGTGACGTTTACGTTCGCAGACGGTCTCGAATCTGGTGAACACGATCTCGTCGTCGAAACCGATGACGACTCGACGACGATCGAGCTGACCGTCGGGAGCGAATATCCAGTTGACAAACCCGTGTACGACGCTGTTGCCGGCGTTAGCGGGTTTGACGATACCAGCGTAACCGGTGCCGATCTGACACAGCTTCGTGGTGCACTCCTCGATGGCAATAACGTGATCGATGGCGTTACCGTAACTGGTGCCGACTATACGCGACTGCGTGGATACTTGCTTGGCTGATTCGTTCCCTCAAATCTGGTTGTATCGTTTGATTACCCCACGATAGCTGTCTCGGCCGGGATAGGTCGAGAGGGATAACGATCACTCTATGCTGTTCTTTGCTCGTTGTTCGTATCCGAACTCTCGAGTCTAAACTCAGGCTGCTAAGTTAGCTGATAATCTGATGCTACCGAAACCCAATCACCCATTGATCCACACCAGAAAACATATACCCACCCGTAGGCCTTGCACCAAATGGACCCAGGTGAGGTCGTCAAGGCTGGCTAACAGTAACAGAAAATATTTACCGTGTTGGTCTGTACCCTTGACTGTCCCGCCTTGGGAATCAACAGACAGAAACGACGCAGTAATCCCAAAATAAACATAATGACAGAAACAAAGAAGAAAGTAAACGCGGTCTTCATGGCTGTACTCATGGTACTCTCGGTTGTTGCCGTGAGTGCAGCGTTTGCCGCTCCCGCGGCAGCACAGGAGATCAGCGTTGAAGATCAAGACGTTCACGAGGACGGTTCCACGGTGGAACTGAGCTCTTCAGATACAGCATCGATTAACGTAGTCCTCCCTGACGGTTGGACTGCAGAGGACATCTCCGACGGCGGAGATTACTTCGAAAACACTAACGAAGTTAACTGGGACTGGGGTAGCGACCGAGCAGATCGCTCGGTTTCGTTCACGCTCATCCCGGCTGATGGTGCCGAAGATGGTGACTCTGAAACCGTCTCGGTCGTCAACGATCAGGCTTCTTCGGAAACCTTCACCGTAACGGTTGACGCAGACACTGACCCCGCACCGGGCAACGGTGGCGCACCTGCTGAACTCGAGATCAGCAACCACGACCCATGGCAGGGTGAAGAAGTAACCCTCACCGGTACCGCGATCGACGCGAACGAGGCCTACAACCTGATCGCTGTCGACGGCTTCGACGACGGCGACTTCGACGGCACCGAGCGCGTCCGTCAGGTTACCTCCAACAACGACGGCGAGATCGTCGTTGACACCGGTAGCCTCGACACCGGTTACTACTTCGTCGACATCGACGGCGTCGACGAATCCGAGGAGAACACGTTCTACGTCAACGTCCTCGACGTTGACGCGGCCTTCGACGACGACTCCGTCACCGACGCCGGTCCGAACTCGGTGACCGAGTTCGAGATCGAGACCGAACGTGGTTTCTACAGCATCGACGTCACCGCTGACGGCGATCTCGAAGACTACGAACTGTTCGGTATCTTTGTCGGCGACGAGGCCACCAATGACCTCGCTCAGGATGTTGTCGCCAACGATGACGACATCGACGACACCGAAGGCGTTACCTACGAGGACATCGTCGACTACCTCCGTAGCGATGGAGACCTCGACGAAGAGCACGGTGAGCTCAACGTCATGCTCCTCGACGAAGACGAGGACGACTACGACGAGATGATCCGGTTCTCCGGCATCTCGGACACTGACGAATACGACGTCGACTTCGCCGACATCGGCGAGGACGACTACGAGTTCGAGTTCGAAGAGACGGACACGGAAGCAACCGCGACGGCGAACATCACCGTCACGGAGTCCGACGCTGAAGCGAACTTCGACGACAGCGTCTACACGCAGTCGTCCGGTGACCTCGTCGAGTTCACCGTCGAACTCGAGGACACCGACGACGCCTACATCCAGTTCGGTGACGAGGACAGCAGCTTCGTCGACGTCTTCTACATCGAAGACGACAGCGACAACGGCGAAGTGACGTTCACGGTCAACACCCGAACGATCGGCGCTGCAGACGCCGAACACGACCAGGTCGTCTACTCCGACGACGACATCGTCGAGAGCTACCTCCACAGTGGTGGCTTCGACGACGCTGACGGCCCACACTTCTGGGCAGATGACGTCGACGAGGAGTACCTCACGTACGAGGAGTACCTCGACGAACTCGACCTGATCGACGAAGGCGACGGTGAGGACGGATTCGATCAGCTCCCACGACCGCTCCAGTGGGGAACTGACTACGACATGACTGTCGACAGCGACGGTCACTTCATCGTCGAGGACGGCGAATCCGATGTCAACAACGAGATCGGTCACGCCATCCTCGACCTCGTCGAACCGCAGCTCAACTCCGTCTCGACGTGGGTCGGACCGAGCGACTCGGCTGACGAGGAGACCAACGTTGAAGACCTGCAGGACAAGCTGACCGAGCGCGAGAACGTCGCGATCGACGACCAGCTCGTCATCAACGCTGAGGCCGAGGGTATCTACGGATACCTCGCCGCAGTCGACTACGCAGAGAACAGCAACGACCTCAACGACGGACTCGAGGACGGCTACGAAGTCGCAGTGCTCAACGAGCTCCTCGAGGACGACGGTGAGGGTGTGAACATGGTCATCGAGGACCAGGTTGCCCACGGCAACCAGGACCCGAACCAGATTGACCTGACCGCTGACGAAAGCGACGTCTACGTGCTCGTCGACAACGACGCTGGTGAACTCTTCATCATCGTCGACACGAGCGACGAGCCGTTCGACCGCTCCATCGAAAACGGTGACGAGTTCAACGTCGAGCTCGAGTACGAGACCGACGGTGACGACCGCTTCCGCTTCGATGAAGACACGAACGAACGTAGCTGGCAGGGTGGCGCTGGCGGTGACACGGACGCCGCAGCGTTCCCGTACTACCAGGCTGACTCCACGCAGTCGGTCTCGACGACGTTCACTCTCGAGGACGCGGAGGCTGTCTTCGACCACCTCGATGAGGACGAACTCGTCCAGATCGAAGCCAGCGACGACTTCGAGATCACCGGTACGACCAACGTTGCACCCGGCACCGACGGTCACCTCCGAATCTCGAACCAGCCAGGCGAGTCGAGCTTCGTCTACGACCCTGACGTCGAAATCGACAGCGACGGTAGCTTCACCGCCGAGTCGACCGACTTCAGCGAGCGCTCGACCGACACCGAGACGATCGTCAACTACCGCGTCGGCGGTAGCACGGTTGACTCCACCGACGGTATCTTCGTCGACGAAGTCGTGACTGACGACGACGCTGACGAAGCTGACGACGACGCTGACGAGGAGCCGCCAGAAACCGACGACACTGACGAGGAGCCGCCAGAAACCGACGACACTGACGAGGAGCCGCCAGAAACTGACGACACCGACGACGAGCCGCCTGCCGAGGATGACGACATCCCCGGATTCGGCGTTGCTGTCGCCCTCGTCGCGCTGCTCGCAGCCGCGATGCTGGCACTCCGCCGTCAGAACTAATCGGTAGCTAACCACCGGACTTCGTCCGGCCGTTCGTTTGCAGTTTATTTTTCGCGACGCTACGCAGGTAGCGACAGCGTCGATTTCGTACAGTTGCCCGACCCGCTCGAGTCGACGAGTGAATCGTTACTGACGCTGTTCTCGACTCGACGTGGAGCGCTCACGGACGAGTCAGTTCGGAACTCTCACGGACTCGAGTCGCGTGATCGTCTGCGTACAGTGAACCCGGTATACGGTAATTCGTCGCTCGAGGTGAGCGGGGATATCACGGTCGAAGCCGATTCGGTCGACGACGTCCCGGAGCTCGGGATCCGACTACCCGACTGCGATCGATCTCGTTCGGACGCATAGAACTGGCACAGGGTGTTCACATGAAATTGCGTTCGATTCCTCGCCGGTGAATAGCGCGGGCAGTGGGCCTGCTAGTTGGGTGAATCAGGGGTTGTCGTACGGCCAACCCCATCGTTGTCGTCTCAGCTCCCGGTCTCACCACGAAAGCCCTCGCCGCGCTCGCGTCCGCTGTGACGGATATCCTCCCTACGGTCGGATAGGGCCGCCACAGGGATCGCGACCCCGACTCGCCCTTTTAGTCCACCAGGCACCGCACAGCAGCCTGCCCTCCCCCGTTGAGCGGAAGCTTGCTTCCGCGATGCTCGAAAGAGCTTGCTCTTTCGCCGAGTCACGCGGCTCTCGAGATACTCGAGTCGCGTTCCCGGCCAAACGTTCCCCGGCCAGACATTCAACCGGGCAGACGTTTCCCCGGCCGAGTGGTGCGCTGGTGAGACACTCGGGCGGTCGGGTCGGCTGGGACACCATCGCTCCCTGGCGTCGCTCGTGAGAGTGTCACTCCCTATGGTTTGATGAGAGAACGACCCGATCGTGGATGTCGTCACTGGACGAACGCACGAAGGAGTGTTTACTTCGAACAATCACCAGTAGATATAAGCCGCTCTACGCGGTAATTTCGACCGGAAGCCACGCTCTACGCGTCGTCAGGGGCTACGCACAAATGCCCCGGGTGGTGGAGCACCCGAGACGTGGCTTCCAAACCAGCGGCTTGGTTGCCATGATTGCGTACATTCCATCGGGACATAAACGTCCCGCACGGCCGAGGACCCGCGTTCGACCGACAGCGACCGCGATAGCTCTGCAATCGTGGCAACTCCTAATGCGACGGGACATCGACGAGCCACGCGACTTCGAGCAACGCGATCTCGCCCTCGAGCGACGCACACTCGAGTCCGCGATTGGAGTCGCTTGCGCCTGCGGGGGATGGCGATGAGCGACGGGGGATTCACACTCGAGAGCGACGCGAGACGTGAGGCCCGCCTGCCGTCGTGTCCGGTCTGTGGGGCGGGCGTCTCGGTCGTCTCCGTGCGCGACCCGCTCGAGGGGGTGGCGATCCCGTGTGGCTGTCGCGTCTCGCCGGCGGTCCTCGGCCGTCCCGTCGCGTTCGAAACGAGACTCGGCGGTCGTCGCCGGGACGGGCCACGCTAAGTGCGGCCCGTCTCGAGGCGACACGCTATCGGCGGAAGCTGAGTCGGGAGAATCGACATTCAGTGGTCACTGAATGTTTCATCGGTCAGTACTCCCTCGAGCAGGAACGAAACGAAAAGTCAGATTGCCTCGAGAGAGTCGTCCGACCCAGGATACTGGCAGATCCGCGACCCGTCTGCGGTCGTGGTGGTGTTATCCGAGAACAGACCGGCTGGGAACTGCCGGACGTCGGTGCCCTAACCGCTCTTAGTCGTCGGCCGCGGCGGCTTCCATACCGGCGGCGTCGGCGCGCTCGACGTCTTCCAGATACTCGTCGACGTCGAGGGCGGCTTTCGAGCCCATGCCGGCCGCGGTGACCGCCTGCTGGTAGTGGTAGTCGACGACGTCGCCGGCGCCGAAGATGCCGGGGACGTCGGTTTCGGTCTGGCCGCCGCCGTCGCCGCCCTGGGTGCGCAGATAGCCCTCGTCGTCCATCTCGACGCCGGTGTCCTCGAGGTAGCTGGTGTTCGGCGTGTGACCGATCGCAAAGAAGACTGCGCCGACGTCGAACTCGAACTCCTCGGTTTCGGGGTCCTCGAGGCGGTCTGTGGGGTGGCCCTTCTCGTTTTCGACGAGGGTGACGTAATCGACGCCCTCGGCCTGGGAGCCGTGGATCTCGATCAGTTCGGTGTTTTTCATGATCTCGATCTCGCCCTCGGCGACCTTTTCGTGGACGCGGTCGACCCAGTACTGTTCGGCGCGGAACTCCTCGCGGCGGTGGGCGATGTAGACCGTGTCGGCGAACTTGGTGAGGAAGGTTGCCTCCTCCATCGCGGCGTCGCCGCCGCCGACGACGAGCATGTCCTCGTCGCGGAAAAACGCGCCGTCACAGGTCGCACACGTCGAGAGGCCGTAGCCCATGAGTTCGTCCTCGCCGGGAATCCCGAGCGTTCGGGCGCTCGCGCCGGAGGCGGCGATGATCGCGTCGGCCGTGTAGACGTCGCCGTTCGTGAGTTCGACGCGGAACGGGCGACTCGAGTCGTCAACGGAGTCGACGATGCCGTTTTTCAACTCGGCACCGAACTGACGGGCCTGTTCTTTCATGTTGTTGACGAGCTCGGGGCCGCTGATCCCGTCGGGGAAGCCGGGATAGTTCGCGACGTCCGTGGTGAGGGTGAGCTGGCCGCCGGGTTCGTCGCCCTCGATCACGAGCGGCTCGTTGTCGCCGCGGCCGGCGTAGATCGCCGCGGTGAGGCCGGCGATGCCGGTTCCAGCGATGATGAGTTTTCGGTGTTCGACGGCGTCGTCCGTCTCGTCGTCGGCGATCCCGAGTTTCTCGTCGAGTTCGCCGGTCTCCTCGAGCGCGCTGGTGTCGTCCCAGCCGCCGATCAGCTCGTCGTCGACGAACACTTCGGGGGCGGTCTTGCGGCCTTCGGCGCGGTCGACCATCTCGGAGAACAGCTGCTCGTCACCGGTAACGTTGTACTCCTCGTACTCGATTCCCTTGCTGTCGAAGAGGTCCTTGGCCTTGTCGCAGTACGGACAGTTCTCTTTCGTATAGATCTCGACGCGAGGCTGGTCGCTCATCTGTCTGAATTCGTGTAGGGATACGGAGCGTATACGAGTTGCGTTCCCTGCAGATGAGGGTGTAATTCCCGGTGGACAGGAGGCCAGTTCGCCCGCCCTGTCGTCCGCTGATCTCGCTCGAGTACAAGGTCGTTAATGTTCCCAGTGACTCCTGTCTGGGCGGTATCGTGGTCGATACGGTGGCCTCGTACGAACTGCGATGGGTCCCGCCCGGTCGATCGTTGAACCGTCGGCGATCGCCCGGCAATCAGTCCTCACAACCCGTCTCACTGCACGTCCGAGAGGCTGACCTCGGTCGCGGTACTTTCTTCAGAGCTGTGTTCGCGTGTACTCGTGGGGCCGTGACGACGGTTTTACGCACTCGAGCGTCGATGGTCCGATATGACCGCCGATCTCGAGGAGAAGACGGACCGCTACGGCGAACTACTCGCGGAGGCGCTCGCGGAGGCGACGATCGCCCCGCCCGAGGGAACGCCGATGGCCGAGGCTGCCGCGGAGTGTTACGAGATGGCCGACTCCTACCTGAGCGACGGCGAACACTTCCGGGAGAACGACGACCTCGTCAACGCACTCGCGTCGTTTTCCTACGGTCACGCGTGGCTCGATGCGGGCGCTCGTGTCGGTCTGTTCGACGTGCCCACGGAGGGGCACCTGTTCACGGTGGCGTAGACGGGCCGTCGACCGATCCGGACGTGGCCTACGGAACCCGAACCGTGTTCTCGAGCGTCCCGACGCCCTCGATTTCGATCTCGACCGTGTCGCCGTCGGAAAGCGGACTGACACCCTCCGGGGTGCCGGTCGCGATGACGTCGCCGGGTTCGAGGGTGAGATAGGTCGTAATCTCGGCAATCAGTTCCGGGATGGTGAAGATGAGTTGTGCGAGCGAGCCGTCCTGTTTGCGGTCGCCGTTGACGCGTGCACCGACGGTCGCGTCGTCGGGTACCTCGTCGGGCGTCGCGAGGACGGGCCCCATCGGCGCGGCGCCGTCGAACGCCTTGCCGCGGATCCAGTTCTGTTCTTGCTCCTGGTCGTCGCGGTTCGAGAGGTCGTTGACGCAGGTAAACCCCTCGACGACGTCCATCGCCTCGGATTCGGGAACGTGGCGACACTGCTCGCCGATGACGACGCCCAGTTCGGCCTCGTGGTCGATCCGATCCTTTCCGGCGGGGGCGGTAACGGTATCCCCGTGACCGGCGACGGCGTTCGGTCCCTTGAGAAACAGTAGTGGCCGATCCGGCGTCTCGGAGCCCATCTCGTCGATGTGAGCGGCGTAGTTGCGGCCGATGCAGACGACCTTCGACGGTTCGGACGGCGCCAGGACGTCGATCTCGTCGCTCTCGAGGCTGTAGCGTTCGTCCGCGAACTGGACGTGGCCGTTCTCGTACTCGCCGCGGCGAATCGCGCCGGCCGGATCGCGAAATCGGACGTATTTCATGACCGAGTGATGCGTCGCCGGCGTGAAAAGCGTTGAGATGGCGGTGGTGTCCCCGTCTCGAGTCGACGCTTCGACGGACGGCTATCGTTCGGCTCGGGTGTGTCGGTGCGTGTCACGACGCCTCTGGAACGGAACGCTTTTTATTAGCCCTCGGCAACCTGTGAGTGCGTACGAACGCACGCTCCGTTGGTGTAGTCCGGCCAATCATTTCGGCCTTTCGAGCCGATGACCTGGGTTCAAATCCCAGACGGAGCATTTTTCGGCGAACAAACTCGTGAGCCGAAAATGTAACCCTGGGTTTGAATTAGACCAGCCCACGCAGCGGAGCGCACGTCTGGGCGTGAGTCAAACCCCAGACGAAGCATTTCTCTCGCGGGTCAGAGTAGATGAGTGTGGATTGATGAGCGTATACGGATCGACTCGTTCCGTCGCGTAATCTAAGCCGGTAGTGAACGTAAATAGACAGTAAAACGATTCGGCATGGGGACTGCCGAATGTGGTGATACTAATAGTGATGGGTGGTGGTTCTCAGAAATCCTAAGAGTGAGCAACGAGTACACGGATCAATGAGTCTTCGCACGAATCAGTTCTTGGAAATCGGGGGGCAACAGTGGGAAGACGAATAGAGACGAGAAGTCGACACGAAGGTGACATTATCGGAGTTGATCAGTTCGCTGACCAGCAGGGCAACGGCGTCGTGGGCACAGTACCCACCCACGGGCCGACTGCAGGATCGACTCGACTCACGCCACCGAATTCGACCCTACAGTGCGGATCTCGGACGCTACCAGGCAATCACTCGGATACGTCTTCTGTCCCGGTGCCCGCTGGATATGCGGTGAGATGCGGTCTATCCAGTTTCCAGCCTGCGGGAAGCGTCGACGATGACCGTTTCGAGACGACCTCGAGAGCTAGCTCCGTCAGATGAGACGACGCGTCCTCTACGTCGACGACACTCCGTCGAGCCGTGATGCGCTGAGAGAGTACTGTACACGAGAGCTGCCCGGTGTGGACCTGATCACGGCAGCGACCGCGAGCGAGGGGCTCGAAATCTGTGCCGATCGAACGCTCGATTGCATCGTGAGCGCGTATCAGCTGTCGGGGATGGATGGACTGGAGTTTCTCGAGTACGTCCGTGATACCCATCCCGACCTCCCGTTTATTCTCTTTACCGCCGCGGGATCGGAAACTGTCGCGAGTGAAGCAATCGCTTCCGGTGTCTCCGAATACGTTCAGAAGGGAGGCGACGAACAGTTCGATCTGCTGGCCGCTCGTATCGACGACGCAATCGACCGATACCACTCGCGAACTGGCTACCGAGACCTGTTCGAGGCGATCGGTGACGCGATTATCGTCCACGATCCCGAGACCGGGGACGTCGTCGACGTCAATCGAGCGGTCTGTGAGCACTGGGGGTACTCCCACGAGCAAGCGTGTGAGTGTGCCATCGAAGAGTTGAGTGCAGCCGTCCAGCCAGCGTCGGAACGAACTGCCCGCGAATGGGTCCGCCGAACTGCCGAAGAGGGCCCACAACGTGTCGAGTGGGTGTGTGAAACCAGCGATGGCATGCAGTTCCGAGCCGACGTCCGGCTGAAGCCTGCCACCATCAACGGGCGGGATCGGGTAATCGCGCTCATCCGCGACATCACCGAGGAAAAACACCGCGAACAGGAGTTGAAAGCGTTCCGTGAAGCGGTCGAACACGCTGGGCACTCGATCTACATCACGGATTCTGACGAGGAGATCCTCTACGTGAACCCGGCGTTCGAAGAGGTTACCGGTTATACTGCAGACGAGGCAATCGGTCGTACGCCACGGCTCCTCCAGTCCGGCGAGCACGACGACGAGTTTTACGACCAGCTGTGGGAGACGATCCTCGCTGGCGAAGACTGGCAGAACGAACTGATCAACGAGCGCAAAGACGGGAGCCGCTACGTCGTCAATCAGACCATCGCCCCTATCACGGACGAGATGGGAGAGATCGTTCGCTTCGTCGCCGTCAATGCCGAAATCACCGAGCAAAAGCGTCGTGAGCGCCAGTTGCAGGCACTGTACACGGCGACAACCGAATGGCTGGACGCCGAATCGAAAGACGACGTCTACGAGTTGGTGAGCACCCAGCTGACCGATCTCCTGGAGTTCGACCTGCACGGGTTTTGTCTGTACGACGAGTCGACTCACACGCTGCAGTCAGTCGTCACCTCGGAGCACGCGGATGTTGTACTCGATGACTTCCCCGAGTTCGAGGAAGGCGAAGGAATCGTGTGGACGGTATTCGAATCGGGTAACGCAGAGCGATGTGATGACGTTCGAGAGCACCCGGACGTGTACAATCCCGACACCGAGATACGGAGTGAGCTGGTGCTTCCGCTCGGAGGTCACGGCGTCTTGTTGATCGGGTCGAAAGAGCCCAGCGCGTTCGACGACACCGACGAGACCCTCGCCAAAGTGCTCTCGTCGGCACTTACAGAAGTGCTCAGCCGGATCGAGCGAGAGGGAGAACTCGCGGAACGGAACAGCCGCCTCGAGGAGTTCGCTAACGTCGTTTCACACGATCTGCGAAATCCACTCTCGGTTGCCCGGGGACATCTCGAACTCGCTCGAGATACCGGCGACGAGACACACCTCGAGGAGGTCGAGCAATCTCACGATCGCATGGAGCGAATCATCCAGAATCTGCTCTGGCTAGCGCGTGAAGGGCGCGAAATCGGCGAGACACGTCGGGTCGATCTCGCTTACACCGTCGAGGATGCGTGGAGACACGTCGATACGAAGGAGGCACGGTTGGTCGGGAGCGTCGATCGAACAATCGAGGCCGATCCAGACCGACTCCAGCAACTGTTCGAGAACCTGTTTCGGAACGCGATTCAACACGGTGGATCGGACGTCACCGTTGATGTCGGTGTGCTGGACGATGGGTTCTACGTCGAGGACGACGGCCCAGGAATTCCGGAAGCGACACGAGAGCACGTGTTCGAAGCCGGCTATTCGTCGTCACCGGACGGAACCGGCTACGGACTTTCGATCGTTCAGACGATCGCCGAGGCACACGGCTGGAATCTCGACATAACTGATGGAACTGCTGGTGGTGTCCGATTCGAGTTCTCAGGTGTTGGGTTCGGTGGGGAGGCCAGAACTGAATACTGACGGTGATCGTGGGAGAGCGTCTCCTGTCGTTCGTGGCTGTACAGGCATACAGTGAGTGGTATCTGTGGCAAGCTGGTGGGGGAAACAGAATGTCTTTAGTTCGAACGTAAGTATTCGAACTCGTGACTGTAGAACAGTATCGTGAGCGACTCTATCAGACGTTTTTTGATTCGAACCGTGAACTCGAACCCGCCATCGAGGCGGCACTCCGGCTCGGCTGTGAATATTTGGAGCTTCCGATCGGTTTTCTCACGGAGGTCTCCCAGGGCTCACAGACGTTCGTTCACGTCGTGGCTGACCACGAACCGATTGAGGAAGGGGCGAGCTGTCCGCTCGAGAAGGCATACTGTCAACAAACGATAACCGAAGACAGTGCGTTGGCAATAGAGTGTGCATCACAGTCGGAGACGATCACTGATGAGGCAGTACGAACGTTCGGCCTCGAGGCGTATATTGGATCGAAAGTCCTCGTCAGAGACGACGTGTACGGCACCGTTTGCTTTGCTGGCGATACAAAACGCGAGACCAAGTTCGATACTGCAGAGAAAACGTTCGTCGAACTAGTTGCTCGACTGGCTGGGCAACGGATTGAACAAAAACGATACGAACAGGAACTGGAGGCACGGAGTCGCCATCTCGAACGTGAACGGGATCGGTTCAAAGCGATCGCGGATACAACCTCCGACCTCCTCTTTAGATTCGACCTCGAGGGACAGTTCACCTACGTCTCGTCTGCGTCCGAGCGAATTTTGGGTTACGAGCCCGAGGAGATGATCGGTGAGCCGTTTACAACGTTCAACACCGAGCGATCGGCCGAGCGTGCGCTGGCTGCGTTCGAATCTCTTCTCGAGGGAGACGATATCGACGCTGTCGAACTCGAACTAACCACGGCAACGGGCGAGACGGTCGTGCTCGAAGTCAATGGGACTCCAGAAACGGAAGGTGGAGAAATCGTCGGTGTACATGGTGTTGGACGTGACATTACCCAACAGAAGAGCTCCCAACGCGAGCTCGAACTCAAAAACAAAGCGATCGACGAGGCACACGTCGGGATCACCATCGCCGATGCCCAGCAGCCGGGAAATCCGATCGTGTATGCGAACCGAGGATTCGAGCAAATAACGGGCTACGATCCCGCCGACGTAACTGGTCGGAGTTATCGCTTTCTGCAGGGTGAACAAACCGATCCCACAGTGGTGACGGAGCTACGAGAGAGCATCGAAGCGTGTGAGCCAACCGTCGTGGAACTCGTAAATTACCGCAAGGACGGAGTTCCGTTTTGGAACGAGGTTCGGGTTGCGCCGGTCAAAAACGAGGCGGGAGATGTGACACATTTCCTCGGCATTCAGAACGACGTTACTGGTCGGAGACGGCAAGAGCACCTGGTCAGAGTACTCAATCGAGTGCTTCGTCACAACCTTCGCAACGACATGCAGGTGATTACCGGTCTCACTCGCCTCCTCGAAACCGATGACGATACGACGCCCGCCGAAATCGGAAACGACATTCGAAACGTCGGCGAGGAGTCGATCGAACTCGGCGAACGCGCACGAGAACTGGAAGACGCAGCTTCACGGGACGTGAAACCGTCACGACTCGATCCAGACTCGTTGCTGGCAAAGATCGTCTCATCGTATCGGGAGCAATTCCCACGCGTCGTCATCGACACGGACGTGCACACTGAGAAGGATATCTGTGCTGGTAGTGAAATCACCAGTGCAGTTTCGGAGCTCGTGGAGAATGCAGTAAAGCACAACACTTCCCGGGAGCCTCGCGTCGAAATCGAACTCGTCGCCGATGACGAGTGGATTATCCTGTCCGTCGAGGACAACGGGCCTGGCATCGACGAAATGGAAGCCGACGTGATTTCCCACGGCGAAGAACACGATCTAGAACACGGATCCGGCCTCGGACTCTGGTTGGTGAATTGGTGTGTGACTCGATACGGGGGCTCGTTCGAGGTTCATCCGAAGGACGGTACTGGTTCCTGTGCGACTATTCGTCTGCCAGCGATAGAGGCAGACCAGACGGTTGCGGATGCATCGAAGCGACCGACTGTTTTGTTCTGGTAGGACCAACTTCAAATACATCCGATCACCTACCCAGTATGATATTTTGTTTGTTACTCTCGAAGTGATTCCGGTCCGTTCCGTGGTGGTACCGGCTGTCCCCGCGGTCGGGAAGTGGATCGATCGCGGACGGGTTGCCGTCGGTCGCCGCCGATGTGAACGCCGGACCGCCCCTCGAGAACGCTGTCGCCGTCGATTTATCTTGGCATGCTGACGGATGGGGAACGTTTGGACGGATCTGTGAGAACCCTCTTTCAATACCTCGGTCATGCTTCGAGTGCAATGATCCGGAACAAACTACCCGCAGTCGCACTTGCATTGGTGCTCGTGATTGCCGCCGTTGGACCCGCTGCGGCGGCCGGCGAGGCGACCGCCGAGGAATCGATGACGGTCACGATCGAAACGACCGAAGAGCAGACGCTGGCAACGATCGAACGGTCCGGCTCGGCCGCCACCGGTGCGGATGTCACCGTTTCCGCGGTCGGTAACGGAAGCGCTGAAGCGGCCGGAACGTACGAGTCCGACGCCGAAGGGACCGTCGTCCTGCCGACCCCCGACGTCGACGAGACGGTCGCGTTCGAGATCGAGACCGACGATGCCGCCGTCTCGGGCGTCGTGACGCTGTCCGCCTACCACGGCGAGGAGCGTACGATCACCATCGAACTCGAGAGCGAAGGCTCCGCCTCGAGCGAGGCAGGGAACGACGACGATGAGGCATCCGACGACGCTGACGAGTCCGACGAATCGGAGAGCGACGACGCCGATGAGTCGGGAAGTGACGACGTCGATGAGTCCGAAGACGAGACCGAAGCAGACGAGTCGGAGAACGACGACAACGGCGACTCCGACGAATCACAGGCCGACGAGGTCGACGAAGACGGTGGCTTCGCCGCCTGGATCGCCTCGACGTTCCAGAGCACGGTCAGCGTCTTCACCTCGAGCGGATCGGCTGAGGCGGACGCCGAAAGCAGCGCATCTGTCGAGTCGGGTGCCGACGAGGCTAGCGACGGGGCTTCCGACGATGACGAGGACCGAAGTGACGACGGATCCTCGGCCGAAGCCGGTGGCTCCTCGAGCGCAGACGTCGATGTAGACGTCGACGACGGAGTCAGTACGGAAGCCGAGAGCGAAACCAGCGTCGAGGTCAGCACCGGCGACGCAGACGAAGACGAGAGAGACAGTGACGAAGGCGCTGATGACGGATCCTCGGCTGAAGCCAGCGGCTCCTCGAGCGTCGACGTAAGCGGCGAGTCCGACGGCGACGGAGTTGACGTCGACTCCGAGACCGAAAGCGAGGGTAACCTCGAGGTTGGTAGCGACGATGGTGCCGACGAGGACGAGAACGACGAGGACGCGTCGGCGACGAGCGAGACCGAGGGAGAGACTTGGACCCACACGAGCGGGTGACGCCCCCACACTCACCCCGAATCGTGGGATCGACCCGCTCCGTATGAACTGTTATCCCTGTCACTCGACGAACTTCTCACTTCGATTTTGGTCTACGTGTTACTGATTCGTCCAAAAACGACTTTCCGTTGGAACGCAATTTCCCCTCACGAGGAAGAACATCGGGTGAAACGAATGCGAGTAACCCAAACACTCGTTATTGCATCAGTTATTTGCCTTCTCTTCGCCGCTCCAGCGAGTACGTTCGGAGCGCAGGCGGGCGTCGCGTCGCTCGAGACGAGTGACGTCACTGACGAGGACGACACGGTCGCGACGGACGACGGTGATATCGACGATACAGACACTGACGACACGGATACCGACGGAGATACGGACGACTTCGATACCGAGATCGGCAGTGATACGGACGACTTCGATACCGAGGCCGGTTCCGACGATACCGATAGTGGAACGGACGACGTAGATACTGACTCCGACGATGTCGACACTGACGCTGATACGGACGGTGACACCGACGCTGGTACGGATACCGTCACAAACGGCGACACTGACGACAGTAATTCCGACACCACGGATGCGGGAGACACCGATACGGCCGCCGGTGATACGGACGACACGGATACCGACTCCTCCGGGACGACGGATGCAGCCGCTACCGACGGTTCGGGTCTCGACCCCATCGATTCGACGATTGACGACGACTCCGATTCGATAGCGACCAGTGAGAGCGACGACGTCGACGAGACGATCGGGGCACTCGAGGCCGACCTCGAGGCGATTCTCTCGAACGAGAGTGCGAACCGAACCGCCGAAGAACTCGAGACCGACCTCGAGCAGATCCTTTCGAGCGAGAGTACGAACGAAACCGACGAGGCGATTCGGACGGCGGTCGACGAGTTGCTTTCGGAGGTGGATCGAGTCGACGTTTCGGGGACGCTCTCGGAGGGCGATCGTGTCAACGTCTCGATCGAGGGGTCGATTTCGGCGAACGGATCGATTGAACACCCGTCGTCCGTGGACGCCGAACTGAACGCCACGACGAGTGCCGACGCCGACAGCGAACGACTGGAATCCACTGCATCCAAACGGACGGATACCGCCGACGAGTCGACGGACTGGACGGCGTCCGAACCGAGCGACGACGACTCTGGGGGCGGATCAGTTCCCAGCTCTGGCGCCGGTGCTGGCGTCGCGATCGGTGCCGGAGCAGCGGGCGCTGCCCTCGTGGCTCGACGAGTGGGGACGACTGCACTCCTTTCGGCGGGCTCGGTCGGCGGTGGGGGTGGATCACTGCTCTCGACGGCGACGGCGGTGCTTCGTGAGTGGGCGACGCGACTGTTCGCCCTGCTTGGCTATCAACGGTTCAGCGACGACGATCCCCTCGAGCACGAGACGCGTTCGGCGATCTACGACCACGTTCGGGACTCTCCTGGCACGTATCTCGCGGAAATTGGCGAGGAGACGGACGTCCCGATGCAGACCGCGCGATACCACCTCAGAATTCTCGAGTTCGAGAATCTGATCTCGCGAAAGAACATCCGGGGCCGTCGCCGCTACTTCCCGATCGGATCCGAGTCGGACGAACTCGACGCCGCGCTCAACGACGAGCCGACGGCCGCCGTCCTCCATGCGTTGGCTACCGAAGGGCCAGATTCGGTTAGCGGTCTGGCAGAGACGCTCGATCGTGATCCGAGCACCGTGACTCACCACCTCGAGCGTCTCGAGGAGGACGGTCTCGTCGAACGCGAACGGGATGGGCGTTCGGTCGTCAATCGACTGGCCGTAGACGTCGAGGGGATGCTGGCCGGCGATGAGGGTGTGGAGACACCGTCCGGTCCCGGTTCCGGTCCCGTTGGGCCCGATGTGACCGCCGGCGAGGGTGCTGATTGATCCGGGACGATCTCGTCGGAGTGTGGTCGCGACGAGGGGTCGTCCCGATGCAAAACGATATCGAAATCTATTAACTCGGCGTGTGGCGATGGGTGGCAATGAAACGGGTCTTCGAACTCGAGTCCGTCGGGATCTGTGACCGGATCGTCGTCGAAGTCGCGAAACTCGAGGGCGTCGACCCCATCGTGCTCCCGCCGCTTTACCGGACGATCGATCCCGATGCACTGTCGTCGGTCTTCGCGGAGACGCGACGCGGAACCGACCGGAGTGGCCGGGTCGCGTTTCGGTACGCGGGATACGACGTCACGGTCGAGTTCGGAACCACGGCCGTCGTGACGATCGAATAGCTCGGGGTTCTCACCGACGGACCGACCCGCGTCTCCCTGGAAACGCTTAGGGAGATGGCGTTCGCAGTACGACTCGTGAGCGAAAATCGCGTCGTTCAGGGTCGAATGGTTACCGCAGAGACGCTCGCCGAACTGATCGAGGGTGAGCCGGTGATGGAGGCCGAATCGATCTCGGAAGCCGACCGCGACTGCCCGGATTGCGGCGGTGACGTTCTATCGGTGGGGTACATGCCCTCGGTCACCGCCTTCGTCGTCGGCCAGAAGTGCCAGGACTGTTCGTGGAGCGACACCGATCGAGACTGATCTACCGGCTACCAGACGAGCCACTCGCAGACGAGGACGACCGCGGCGAGAAAGACGTGTTCGCCGTCGACGACGAACCCGTAGAACAGCGGCCCGCGATCCGGTGTCGCGAACGGAACGTAACAGAGGACATAGCCGTTCATCGCGAGAACGACGAGGTACCGACTCGAGAGCACACTCGCCGCGACGAGGGCGAGGACTGCCGCGGCGACGACGACGGTTGCGGCCGCCGAGAGGAGACGTGTTCGACGGGGACCGACCGTGTTGGGGACGGTTGCGATCCCCTCCGCGCGGTCGCCCGCGATGTCTTTGACGTCGAAGACGACCGCCGCGATGGTGATCATCACGCCGACGTACCCGGCGAGAAAGAGGATCTCGACGCTCGGGAGCTGCCCGTAGTAGTAGCCGACGCCGAGCGGGATCACCGCCCAAGCGAATCCGACAAAACAGTTCTTGACGAGGAAGACGCGTTTGATGCCGACCGAGTAGGCGACTGCTACCGCGGCCGGGAGGAGCAAGTACACCGCACCGGATATTCCGAGGACGACGGCGACCGCGATCGCACCGACGTAGAGAACCGACCCGACCGCGAGCCAGAGCCGACCGTACCGTTTCGTAAACGATGCACGCGCCGGAACGTTTCGTTCGTCTTCCTCGAGATCGGTGATTCGGTTGATGCTGTAGACGAACATCGTCGCGGCGAAGACGATAAACAGCGGGAAGGGATCGAACGGCAGGTCCGTGAGCGAGACCGTCGTAATCGCGACGCTGACTGTCGCGAGCGAGATGAAGACGTTCGTATGGACCAGCGTGCGGAGTACGGTCCGTATCGACGATGGCCACCGCGACCGAGGTCCACCATTTGGCGTTGTCACGTCGGTTCTGTCCGTGGTCGGTTCCGTTCGATCACGTAGTACCCTCCCAAGCGTCGGCTGCCGGGCCGAACTCGGTGGCGTGAGTCGGTTCGACCTCGCAGTGCAGGCTTGGAACGCCACTAGCGGCTGAACGGACTTGGCAATTATGTTGTCCCTGCGCCGGACTCTTTACCGCGGACCACGAATTATCGACAAGATGGTAACGATCGATCTGACGTCCAGCCAGCGAGCGATCCTCACCGCGCTGGTCAACGATTATCAGGGTGAGGGGTCTCCCGTGCCGGCGAAGACGATCGCCGAGACGGTCGATCGCGAACCGCGAACCGTCCGCAATCAGATGTCGAGTCTGAACTCGCTCGGACTCGTCGAGGGAGTTCCCGGCCCACACGGCGGGTACGAGCCGACCGACGCGGCCTACGATATCCTCGATCGACGTCCGGTCGACGACCCCGAAACGGCGGTTCTCGCGCGCGAGTTCGACCGAGTCGATGCGGTCGTCGACGGTATCACGTTTACGAACGTCCATCACCCGGAGCTCTGTCGAGCGAGAATTCGATTTCAGGAGTCGGTTCAGACGCTCGGGGAGGGTGATGCGATCGCGATCGGAGCGATACCCCACGTCGGTCTGTTGATCGCCGGCGAAATCGAGGCAGTCGAACCGTCTCGAAACCACGTCTTGCTCAACGTTGCGCGACTCGAGACCCCCGGTTCGTAGCCAGCCGCGCTTGTGCTTCGGACCGTCTTCGGTTCTATACGGTTCTCGTCTGCGTTTATCGTGTTTCTGTGCCGAATCGAGAGACAGCGACGACAGACGGGGAACAGAACCCGTCGGTTAGCGACGATACTCCCTATCGGATTCGGCCGGGAGATACCGATGAGTCCGGACGACTGGGCGCGTTTGTCCCGTCGACGTTGAAATACTGTTTGGAACCGCCCGAATAGTCGTGATTGTTCGCACAGATGTCGGTATCGGAGTTGAGACTCGGCGGCTGAATCGGAAAGCGAGTGGAAACTAACAGGATTTAAGCAAGGTGGGAACCGCCGTTCGAATGGCTATGAAACTCCACGAATATCAGGCGAAAGATGTCTTCGCCGACGCCGGGATTCCGACGCCGGCGTCAGCACTCGCCTCCGACGTCGACGGCGTCGTCGCCGCGGCCGAGGAAATCGGGTATCCAGTCGCGATCAAAGCGCAAGTACAGGTCGGCGGCCGTGGGAAGGCCGGCGGCATCGAACTCGTCGACGACGAAGACGAAGCACGCGAGGCGGCCGACACCATCCTCGGGATGGATCTCAAGGGCTATCACGTCGGACAGGTCCTCGTCGAGGAAGCGGTCGACTTCACCGACGAACTCTACGTGGGGATCACGATGGACCGCGGCGCGGGGAAACCCGTGGCGATGGTCTCGACCAAAGGTGGCGTCGACATCGAGGAGGTCGCCGAGGAAGATCCTGACGCGATCGCACAGGAACACATCGACCCGTCCTTCGGCATGCATCCCTACCAGGCGCGGAAAGCCGTCTACGATGCCGGCGTCGACAGCGCCGTCGCTCGTGACGTCTCGAGCGTGCTCACCACGCTCTACGATCTCTGGACGAGCCGCGACGGCTCCGACGCCGAGATCAACCCGCTGATGGTCACCGACGACGATGAGGTCATCGCGGCCGACGCCGTGATGAACATCGACGAAGACGCGCTGTTCCGCCAGCCCGAGTTAGCGGAAATGGAAGAGGAGGCCGCGAGCGGCGACGAACTCGAGCAGAAAGCCGACGAGTACGACTTCGACTACGTTCGCCTCGAGGGGAACACGGGTATCATCGGTAACGGTGCGGGACTCGTCATGACGACGCTCGACCTCGTCGACCACTACGGCGGCGAACCCGCGAACTTCTTGGACGTCGGTGGCGGCGCGAAAGCGGACCGAATCGCGAACGCGCTCGATATGGTGTTCTCGGATGACAACGTGGATAGCGTCGTCTTCAACATCTTCGGCGGCATCACCCGCGGCGACGAGGTCGCCAAGGGGATCAACGAGGCACTCGAGCAGTTCGACGAGATTCCGAAGCCGGTCGTCGTCCGCCTCGCTGGGACGAACTGGGAAGAAGGGATGGAGATTCTCAACGAGGACCTCGTGACGGTCGAACAGACCCTCGAGGATGCAGTTCAGCGTGCCGTCGAGTACGCTGCGGAGGTGGAAGCATGAGTGTGTTAGTCGACGACGAGACGCGCGTCGTGGTACAGGGTATCACCGGCGGGGAAGGCAAGTTCCACGCCGAACAGATGATCGAGTACGGCACCAACGTCGTGGCCGGCGCGGTCCCCGGCAAGGGCGGGCAGGAAGCCGCCGGCGTTCCGGTGTACGACACCGTCGACGAGGCCGTCGAAGCGGAGGACGCCGACACTTCCGTCATCTTCGTCCCGCCGGCGTTTGCAGGCGACGCCATCTTCGAGGCACTCGACACCGACCTCGAGCTGGCGGTCGCGATCACGGAGGGTATTCCAACCCAGGACATGGCTCGGGTGAACAAACGTCTCACCGAGACCGACACGCGACTCATCGGCCCGAACTGTCCCGGGCTCATCACGCCCGGCGAGGCGAAACTCGGCATTCTCCCCGGCAACATCTTCGCCGACGGCAACGTCGGGCTGGTCTCCCGTTCGGGGACGCTGACCTATCAGGTCGTCGACAATCTCACCAATCGCGGCATCGGCCAGACGACCGCGATCGGTATCGGCGGCGACCCGATCATCGGCACCGACTTCGTCGACGCCCTCGAGTTGTTCGAAAACGACGACGAGACCGAAGCCATCGTCATGTGCGGTGAGATCGGCGGCGAAGACGAAGAGGAAGCGGCCGCGTTCATCGACGAACACGTCGACACGCCCGTCGCTGGCTTCATCGCCGGCCGAACCGCGCCGCCGGGCAAGCGTATGGGTCACGCCGGTGCGATCGTCTCCGGCTCCGGGACCGGCACCGCAGAGAGCAAGATTTCGGCGCTCAACGACGCTGGCGTCCCCGTCGGTGACACTCCCGAGGAGGTCGCCGACCACATCGAAGAGTTCCTCTCGTAGACGCCCGACGACGCTCGTGTTCTTCTTTCACGCCGTCGACGTCCGATCGATCCCAGTCGGTAGGCTCTCTCGGTACTCGAGTCTGGTTTTTGGTGGCTACGATGGAGTGTCAACGACGTTCACGAGAGGGATTCGAGCAGGGTCGGGGCGGCCCCGTCGTCCATGACCGGTGGGGCCTAAAAGAGGCTCGCGAGCTTCGCGCGGAGTCGACCGAAAAAGCCCGTCGGGACGTCGTTTGCGCCCTCCGGCGAGTCGGATTCGGTACTGGGCTCGCTGGTCGAGTCGCCATCCGATTCGTCCGTCTCCGTCGGGTCGGCGTTGACTTCCGATCTGGTGGATCTGGTTGTCTCCTCGGGGTCGCTGTCCGCGAACCCGATCCCTTCGGGTTCGATGTCCGAAAACTCCGGCTCGGCGGGTTCGATTTCACCCAGATCGGGCTCGTCCGGTTCGTCTTCCGACTCGTCGGCTGCGAACGGGCTCGACTCGCTCGAGTCCGTCGAGGCATCGTCAGAACTGATCGCTCGATCGCCCTCATCGGGTCTGGCGTTCGTCTCGAGGACCGACCGCTGGGTCTCGGTTGCGGGCTCGTCGTTCGAGTCCGTGGACTCGGTCGCACCTGCGGCGTCTTCGGCCACGTCGCCCTCGGCTGTCGACTCCGCCGATCGGTCGTCGGTCGAAGGGGGTGCGTCCGACGGGGAGTCGTCCGAGTCGTTCACGCCGGCGGAGTCGCCGGCGTCGATCCAGAGGAACTCCTCACCTTTCGTTCGCTCGGTCAACAGGAGGTTCGTCAACGCCTCCTCGTCGGCGAGCAACTCGTCGTCGACCTCCGGCTCGGGTTCGGGTTCGTCCGCGCTCGCGATGATGTCCTCGGGACTCTCGTCGGCGAGCAACTCGTCGGTTCCGGAGCGATCGACTTCGTCTTTGAGCTGTCCGAAGACCGTCGCGGCGGTCTGGTCTTCGACGCCCTGGTCGTCCTCGGACTCGCCGTCTTCGTCTCGGTCGACGTCGGTCTCGAGGGGCTCCTCCGCGATCTCCCCGAACAGTTCGTCGGCGCTCGAGCCGATGTCGAACCCGCCGTCGCCCGGTTTGTTTTCGATCGTACTGTCGGTCATGGACTCGCTCTCTACCACTACATTATCACAGATAATTAAGTTTTGGAATTTTTTCAGTCACGTTACCTGAGAGACGGAGTGTATTAACGTGTCGGCCGATTTCGGATTCTCGACCGAATACTAGTTGACAAACGACCACTTTTCGGCAGTTTCCTGTATCATACGCCGGATACGGGCGTGCAACGATCGGTCGCGGTCGGTCGGTGGCGACGAGCCAGCGATCGGAGTTGGTTTTCGTCATTGCACTCGCGCTCGCGAACCAACGGCCAACTGATCGTTCTAGCCACTCGAGTGTGAGCGGAGCGGGTCGGTTCATCGAGTACTATCTCGAGGCACGCTCGGTCCGAAATGCGGGAACGCGAATTTCCGTCGGCTCGAGACCGATGCTCGGGCGGGGAACACTGTAGTCGTCCATGCGCTCGTCCAGCATCCTCGATTGACGACAAAACATTGGTCGTGTCCCAAGCTCGTCTAGAGTCGTAACTGACTCCTGTGGAAACAGGGTCACCTCTGGTACCTACCCCGAAGTGACCCATGCACGCCACAATCGACGCGCAGTTCACAGTTAGTCTCGACCCAGACAAAACGCTACCGCTTGCCACGCTCGCTGAATCTCTTACCGAGATTCAGCTCGAGGCCACTATCCTCGAGGAGATCGTCAGAAGCCTCGACGAGACGCTCGTCGAGGCGTATTGCGGGGAGAAACACGCGCGCGGAAACGGCGACCGCCGTTTCCAGCGCGCTGGCACCACGACACGAACAGCCGTTACAACTGCTGGAGAACACGAATTCACGCTCCACCACGTCAAAGATACCGCTGCTACTGAGGACGATCCAACCTACTTCCGGCCACTCGAGGATCTCGTCGAATTCGACGGACAACGTATCTATCAAGAGGATGTTTCGCTCCAGAGTACCGACCTCGCTACGTCGCTCAGCTTTCGTGATGCCGTCGCCCACGGCGACGGCTTCACTCCGATGCCTTCGAGAACCACGATCAACCGGCGAGTCCGCGAGTACGGCAGCAAACTCGGTGACTTCGTTCGTGATCGGCTTCCTGGAACGAACGCAGACACTGTCGTTCCTGACGGAACGAAGTGTCATAGCCAGGACGATCACTGCACGTACCACGACGTCAACGTCACCCTCGGACAGACCACCGAGGAAGACACGGAAACGACGCTTCTAGACGTCAATCTCAACGATTCTTGGGATGAAACAGCAGCGACTCTCGAGGAGACCGGGGCGATCACTGACGACGCGACGGTCGTCAGTGACGCCGAGAACGCGCTCGTCGATGCGTTCGAGAATGGTGACCGATCTCACCAGCTTGACCTTGTTCACGTTGGTCGAACGCTCGGGTACAAGCTCTGGCAAGACGATGCGTTTCCGCTCGGAGAGCGGAAAGCGATCGTCTCTGGCGTTACGAATGATCTCTTCCATCTGAAGAACTCTGTCGCATTCCATGCACCGGGGGATGAGCGTTTGGCGATCCGCGAGCGGATCGACCAAACGCTCGAGAACCTTCAGAAAGAAGCCTGGAGGTTAGAGCGCCAAGACTCCCCGAAAGCAGCGGTGTACCTCCGGGAATGGGCGGAAGCAACCGTGACGTTCGCGGAATTCGCGCTTGACCAACAGCAGGTTCCGTGGACATCAAACGTAGTCGAACGAGCGATGGGTGAAGTTTCGAAACGGTGTAAGAATCAATGGATGCGGTGGTCAGAAGCGGGGTTAGAGTCGCTTCTCTGGTTGAATCTGGTGCAGTACGCCGATCCCGAGCAGTTCGCGGCGTTCGCCGACGAACTGCTCGAGCGCTCAGCCAAAACAGCCATCACAATGGAGGTGTCAACTGAAGCTACCAGAGGCGAACTCTAGACGACTTTGGGACGGGACCAAAACATTTACCCGTTTGGCCAGGAGCATCGGTATGCGTCGCCCTCCTCGTCGTGCCTTCCTCACAGCAACCGGTGGAATCGTCCTCGCTGGCTGTTTCGATGCCGATGGTGGTTCTCCCACGGACGACTCCCGTCCGGGCTCCGGTGGCGCAATCGACGACACGGACGTCCCCGAGCCGGAAAACGACGAATACGGTTCCGGCGACGCGGACGACCGTTCGCTTCCGCCTGCGGGAACCGCGCCGGACGGTTATCCCGACTACGGGGTCGACCGACTGGTGGCGTTCGACGAGATCGACCCCGACGAGACGGCGATCTTCCTCGAGCCGTCGGCCGAAACGGTCGAGGAAGGCGATCGGGTTACGTTCGAACTGCACAACCGATCGGCCCACCGGTTCTCCCACAACCCGTATCGGTGGATAGTCCACAAACTCGTTGACGGAGGGTGGTTTTACGTTGGTCCGCGGGAGTTTCCGGAACCGGAGTCCAGGCTCGATCCGGACGAATCGCGGAGTTGGGAACTGAGGATCGAAAACGACGCGGTCGACAACGGCCGTTCGATCGGTAAACCCGGAACGATCGAACGCGACCCGCTCGTGGGTCTCGGCGGTGGGGAGTACGCCTTCGGAACGCGTGGCGGTTTCGTCGGCGACACGTACGACGGGTCCATCGGGTTTTCTGCCCGGTTCGAACTCGAGGCAGACGACCTCGAGCTCACGGCAACCGACGAGCTCACGGACGTCGAGTGGGAGGGCGATACCCTCGTTGCGAATCCGGATCGAGCACGGGATGAGGGCGCGCCTATCGCCTTCGAACTGGTTCGGACGGACGACGACGTGGTTGGAGAGCCGGTGATCACCGAAACGCTTCTGCGGGACGATCGGCTGCGCGACGCCGTCGCGTTATCGCGTGAATACGACGCTGGCCGGGTTCGACTCGAGGAATCAGACGCGAGTTCATACGTCTGGTATGAGGACGGCCACTACGAGTACGAGGGCGAGACGTACGCCGTTTCGACGCGCGATCTCGAGGAGTGATGGGGACTGTTGTCAGTCGGTACCGGTGAAATCACAGGTGGCTCGTGGTTTCGCCGTAAATTGTTCCAACAACCCCCATGAGTGCGCTCTGTCCGGCGATCGACGGTTCGTCCGTCGGGTACGGGAGGATCAACCACTTGACGAGACAGTCCACAACGCCAACAATTGTATCGTCGTCAACGGTACACTCTGACGTGGTTTACGAAACGGGAAACGAGACGGTCGACGCCTGTTCGATCGTTAACGCGAAGGCGGGGAACTGCGCCGAGGGCTGTGGCTTTTGTGCCCAGTCGGTTCACTTCGACACCGGCGTCGACACCCACGGCTTTCTCGGACCGGAGAACATCCTCGAGGCCGGTTCCGACGGCCTTCTCACCGGCGATTATCTCACGACCGGCGGACAGTCCGCGGTAGCGGATCTCGAGGTCGTCGACCGTGCGGGTCTCGAGCCAAACCGGGAGGTGAACGCGTTCGACCCCGACGAGATACGGGCGCGAGGGGCCGCATCCTCGGACGACGATTGACGGATCCCGCCCGCTCGATCGGAACCGTGAAAGTGAAACGGCGGCGATGACTCCGTTTACCCGAATGGAAGACCGCGGGTTTGACCTCGAGGATCGGCTGGCTGACCTCGGGGAAAAACGGAGGCTATCGCCCGCCGACAGGGTCGCCGAACGGGGGTACTTCGCGGAGCCCACCGGCGGCGAACTTCCGGTGCTCGAGTCGGCGGAGGCGCTGGTGTTCGGTTCGAACAACTATTTGGGCCTGACCGACGACCAGCGCGTACAGGACGCAGCCAGACAGGCCGCTGCGACGGTCGGGACCGGTGCCGGTGCGAGTCGACACGTGACCGGTGATACGATGGTCCACCGTGACGTCGAGCGGCTTCTCGCGGAGGCAAACGGCTGCGAACGGGCGCTTGCGTTTCCGTCCGGATACGCGGCGAACGTCGGGACGATTACAGCCCTCGAGCCGGACGTCGTCTTCGCCGACGAGTCCAACCACGCGAGTCTCGTCGACGGCTGTCGGCTCGCGGGCTGTGAGACGATCGTATACGACCACTGTGACGTCGACGACTTGCGATCGAAACTGGTCGAGCGAGTCGAACAGCCCGACGGGGTCGTCACCGATGGCGGCGACGAATCCTGGCTGATTCTTACCGATTCCGTCTTCGCCGCCGACGGCTCGGTCGCACCCCTCGAGACGATCTCTGACCTCGCGACGGAGTTCGGCGCGTGGGTGATGGTCGACGAGGCCCACGCGACGGGCTTGTACGTCGACGGCGGTGGCATCGTCCAGGCAGAGGGTCTCGAGGATCAGGTTCACGTTCAGATGGGTGTCCTCTCGGCGGCGCTGGCCAGCCAGGGTGGGTACATCGCTGGAAGCGACGCACTGATCGAGTACGTACTCGCTCGTGCGCGCCCGTTCGTTCACTCGACGGGGCTAGCACCGCCGGCGGCGGCGGCTGCGAGTGAAGCGTTGCACCTCGCGCGCCACAGCGACGCACGCGAACGACTCTGGGAGAACGTCTCCCACCTGCGAGACGGACTCGAGACGATGGGGTTCTCGGTATCCGGAGAGTCACAGATTCTTCCGGTCACTCTCGCCGACCACGAGGATGCACACGCACTCGTCAGAGAGCTTACCGAGCACGGCATCGTCGTTCCACCGGTGGTTCGACCGCCCACAGGGCCAACGACAGCCGACCGCGCCGACGCACAGTCCGTCGTCCGACTCGTTCCCATGGCAACACACGACCGGGATGACATCGTCGCCTGTCTCGAGACACTCCAGGACGCCAGCGAACGGGTTGGACTCCCCTGATCGAGTCGATCGGGTTCCGTCTGTGATCGGTCGGGACGGATCATAGTGGACCGTGCCAGTCGTCGAACGGCGTTGTACGCTGCTCGAGAGGCTGCTAGTGCGCTCGAGTGCGATCGATGAGTGATCGTTCTTACCGACTACGAACGGTCGCTACGAACGACGTGTCTATCCCGTCGCTGACTCGAATGAAACTGACGGGAACGACATTCTACCCAGCTTATATACTGCAGATATACACGGGATCCATTTCGAAACTGCCCGTGCTTCGGTTGTTGTGCGAGGATGTGGTGGCGTCTAGATCAACTGTTACAGCGAGATCGAACGCTCCGATTCTCGATCGACGTATCAGAAATAATTGCGGTCGTCGATTGGGGTTTCAGAAGCCTTTTCATTTACTGGGGGCAAGTTCGCCTTAACATGGCTGAGGATCTCAACTGGGCGATCGGAGGCGAGGCTGGCGACGGTATCGACTCCACCGGAAAGATTTTCGCTCAGGCCCTTTCCCGAGCCGGACGGCACGTGTTCACGTCGAAAGACTTCGCCTCACGGATCCGCGGCGGCTACACCGCCTACAAGATCAGGACCTCGGTCGAGGACGTCCAGAGCGTCGTCGATCGCCTGGACATCCTGGTCGCGTTGACCCAGCGAACCATCGACGAGAATCTCGACGAACTCCACGAGGGAAGTGCCGTCATCTACGACGGCGAGCGTTCGTGGGAGGCAGAGATTCCCGACGAAATCACCGCGGTCGACGTCCCTCTCAAATCGCTCGCGGAGGACGCGGGCGGGGCGATCATGCTCAACGTCGTCGCGCTCGGGGCGGCGTGTGAACTCGTCGGCTTCGACGTCGAGTACTTGGACGAGGCCCTCGAGAAGCGCTTCGGCGGAAAAGGCACGAAGATCGTCGAGAACAACAAACAGGCGGCCCGGCTGGGCCAGGAGTACGTCCAGGAGAACTACGATCTCTCTCATCTCGAGTACGACCTCGAGACGACCGACAACGATTACGTTCTCCTCAACGGTAACGAAGCGATCGGAATGGGTGCGATCGCTGCTGGTTGCCGGTTCTACGCGGGGTATCCGATCACCCCTGCGACCTCTATCATGGAGTATCTGACCGGACGGATCGAAGAGTACGGTGGTCACGTCGTCCAGGCAGAAGACGAGTTGTCGGCGATCAACATGGCACTCGGCGGCGCTCGAGCCGGTGCCAGAGCGATGACCGCAACCTCCGGGGCCGGGATCGATCTCATGACCGAGACGTTCGGGCTGGTCGCGACCAGCGAGACGCCGCTGGTCATCACCGACGTGCAACGCTCCGGCCCCTCGACTGGGATGCCGACGAAACAGGAGCAAGGCGACCTGAATATGGCGCTATACGGTGGTCACGGTGAAGTCCCACGGTTCGTCATTACGCCGACAACCATTCCGGAGTGTTTCTGGAAGACCATCGAAGCGTTCAACGTCGCCGAGAAGTATCAGACACCGGTCTTCCTGATCTCCGATCTGGCGATGTCGGTTACCGAACAGACCTTCGAACCCGAGACCTTCGATATGGACGCCGTCGAGATCGATCGCGGCAAACTCGTCGACGACGACAGCGTCGCCGAGTGGCTCGACGCACAGGATCGGTTCCGGGCCCATGCTGTCACCGACGACGGCGTCAGTCCGCGTGCGATTCCCGGCACGACCGACGGTGCACACATGTCCACCGGCTTGGAGCACGACGAACTCGGTCGCCGGACGGAAGACGAAGACGAGCGGGTCCGGCAGGTCGACAAGCGCAATCGAAAGGTCGAGACGGCCAAAGAGCAAGAGGAGTGGGATTACCGCGAGTTCGGCGACGAAGACGCGGACAACCTCGTCATCTCGTGGGGGTCGAACGAAGGGGCGCTCGTCGAAGCTCTCGAGTATCTCGAGGACGAAGGGATCGACGTGCGCATCATTTCGGTTCCGTACATCTTCCCCCGTCCGGATCTCACCGAGGAGATCCAGGCTGCCGACGAGACGATCGTCGTCGAATGTAACGCGACCGGCCAGTTCGCGGATATCATCGAACACGACGTCCTCGAACGCGTAAAACGGATCAACAAGTACACGGGTGTCCGTTTCAAGGCGGACGAACTCGCAGTAGAGATTACCGAAAAACTCTCCGAGGAGGTACCAGCATAATGAGCTCCGACGTTCGATTTACCGACTTCAAATCCGACAAGCAACCGACCTGGTGTCCCGGCTGTGGTGACTTCGGGACGATGAACGGCATGATGAAAGCCTTAGCCGAAACCGGCAACGATCCGGACAACACGTTCGTCGTCGCCGGGATCGGCTGTTCGGGAAAGATCGGGACCTACATGCACTCCTACGCGCTCCACGGCGTTCACGGACGTGCGCTGCCGGTCGCGACGGGCGTGAAGATGGCCCGTCCGGACATCGAGGTCATGGCCGCCGGCGGAGACGGTGACGGTTACTCGATCGGTGCCGGTCACTTCGTCCACGCCGTCCGCCGGAACGTCGACATGTCCTACGTCGTCATGGACAACCGCATCTACGGGCTAACGAAGGGACAGGCCTCGCCGACCTCGCGGTCGGACTTCGAGACCTCCACGACGCCCGAAGGACCGAAACAGCCCCCGGTCAACCCGCTCGCCCTCGCGCTCGCATCGGGTGCTTCCTTCATCGCCCAGTCCTTTGCGTCCGACGCGCTTCGCCACCAGGAGATCGTTCAGAAGGCGATCGAACACGACGGCTTCGGCTTCGTCAACGTCTTCAGCCCCTGTGTCACGTTCAACGACGTCGACACGTACGACTACTTCCGCGACTCGCTGGTCGACCTGAAAGAGGAGGGCCACGATCCGAACGACTACGAGGCCGCAAAGGAAGTGATCCTCGACAACGATAAGGAGTACCAGGGCGTGATGTACAGAGACGAGAACTCGGTTCCGTACCACGAACAACACGGCGTCACCGAGAACATGGCCGAGATCCCCGACGGCGCGCCCGAGGACGCGATGGACCTCGTCCGCGAGTTCTACTGATACGGATTGCTGTAACGATGTACCGGCGCAACCGTCGCTCGGGTCGCGGTTGCGCCGGAACTGACGTACAGTTAACCGTATGAGGCGGCCCGCCGACTCGATTCTTACCGAGTTCGCGACTGATTCTCTCGACGACGATTCACAGCCGTTGCACCCGAAGCATGCACGGTTCGCTAATCCGATTGTATTATTGTCGTACGTGTTGGGAACAAACCACACAACCGTTGTGAATCGATGCGCTCGGATGGGCGTTAGACACATCAAAAGTTATCGGGGTTGGCCACACTCATCTAAGCATGACGGAGTTTGCCAACCGGGTCGAGCAGGTATCGATCAGCGGTATTCGGGAAGTGTTCGAGGCTGCGGGCGAGGACGCGATCAACCTCGGTATCGGCCAACCCGATTTCCCAACGCCTTCACACGCTCGGCAGGCGGCGATCGAGGCGATCGAAAACGGTCGGGCCGACGCTTACACGTCGAACAAAGGGACACAGAGCCTTCGGGAGGCCATCTCTACGAAGTACGATCGGGAGTACAGCCTCGAGATCGATCCCGAAGACGTGATCGCCACGTCGGGCGGCAGTGAGGCGTTACACCTCGTTCTCGAGGCCCACGTCGATCCGGGCCAGGAAGTGATCATCCCCGATCCGGGATTCGTCTCCTACGACGCGCTGACCCACATTGCCGGTGGGACGCCGAAACCGGTCCCGCTGCGGGACGATCTGACGCTCGATCCGGCGACCGTCGAGGAGGCGATCACCGACGACACGGCGGTTTTCGTCGTCAACAGCCCCGCGAACCCGACGGGGGCCGTCCAGAGCGAAGCGGATATGCGCGAGTTCGCCCGCATCGCCGATGAACACGACGTGCTCTGTCTCTCCGACGAAGTGTACGAACATATCGTCTTCGAGGGTGAACACCACTCGCCGATGGCGTTCGCCGAGACGGACAACGTCGTCGTCGTCAGCGCCTGCTCGAAGACGTACTCGATGACCGGCTGGCGACTCGGCTGGGTAGCTGGATCGAATCGGCGGATCGAGCGCATGCTCCGGGTCCACCAGTACGGACAGGCCTGTGCCTCCGCGCCCGCCCAGTACGCCGCCGAGGCAGCCCTGACTGGCCCGCACGAGCCCGTCGACGAGATGGTCGACACCTTCGAGCGCAGACGCGATCTCGTCCTCGACGGCCTCGATGATGCCGGCCTCGAGGTTCCGACACCGTCGGGGGCGTTCTACGTCATGCCGAAGGTTCCCGACGGCTGGTGTGACGAGGTCCTCGAGCGTGGCGTGGTCGTCGTCCCCGGCGACGCCTTCGGTGCAAACGGCGAGGGATACGCCCGTCTCTCGTATGCCACCAGTACGGAGGACCTCAAGGAGGCCCTCGAGATCATCGACGACGCGACGACCGCCGTTCGGTAGCAGCCACACACCAGGTTTCCGGTAAAAACAACGGGTGCTGTCGGTTAATTTCTTTCAGATATCCTGTGTGTAGCCCCTCTCAGTGGTGTTATCGGCCCGCCGTGAGGAACTCCTCGCGGGTCGTCTCGCAGACTGCCTCGAGGTCGTCGTGGCTCCGGCTGGTGATCGACCCGTCGACGAGTGCACGTATTCTTATGCCGACGGAATCCGTCTCCCCGAACGACATGCGCGCTGTACGCCTCCACGAGCACGGCGATGCGGACGTACTGGGAGTCGACGAGATCGATCGGCCGGAACCCGGCGAGGACGAACTCCTCCTCGAGGTGGCCGCGGCGGGGGTCAACCCCGTCGACACCTACTTCCGGGACGGGTCGTACGAACCCGTTTCACTCCCCTTCACGCCCGGCGTCGACGTCGCCGGAGTCGTCACCGACCTCGGGGCCGAGGTCGAGGACTTCGAGACCGGTGACCGGGTGTACGGAACCGGGATCGGAAACGCCACCGAGCAGGGCGCCTACGCCGAGTACGCGACGATCCCTACGGATCGCGTCGTCCACCTGCCCGACGGCGCGGATCTGACCGAAGCCGGCGGTGCGGGTGTCGCCGCCGTCACCGCCTGGCGGGCGCTGATCGACCACGCCGACCTCGAGCCCGCAGAGTACTGTCTCGTCCACGGCGGCTCGGGCGGCGTGGGACACGCGGCCGTTCAGATCGCAAACGCCGTGAGCGCGCGCGTCATCACGACGGCCGCCGAGGAGTACCACGACGATCTCGAGGCGCTGGGCGCCGAGACGGTCCTCGACTACGGCCGGGACGACCTCGCTGACGCGGTGCTCGAGGCCTCCAACGGCGGCGTCGACGTGATCCTCGACCACCGCCTCGACGACTACCTCCAGTTCGACGCGGACGTGGCCACAACCGGCGCGCGCGTCGTGGGCATCGGCGAGAACAGTCCCGACCCGGCGTTTACGAACGACGGTGTCGCCCGCTCGAAGGACGTCTCCTACCAGTTTATGAGTATGTTCAACACGCCGGATCTGCGGGTGCCGCTGCGGAGCGTCGCCCATCTGATGGACGTCGGCGCGCTCTCGATCGACGTCTCGAGAGAGTACGACCTCGAAGAAGCGGCCGACGCCCACCGCGACGTGATGACCGAGAGTTTCCTCGGGAAACTCGTCCTCGAGCCCTGATCCGCTTCCCGACCTACGACGGTTCCTCGAAGTCGCTAACGCTCCTCGAGAATCTCCCGGCAGATTCGACGAGCTGCCTCGACGTGATCGTCGGCTTCCTCGTGGCCCGTCCCGTCGACTTCCGAGAGCAGCCGGTCGACCTGCCCGATCCGTTTACGGATCGTCTCGGCCTCGAGGTCACCTGCCGCGGCGTCGCTGGCGACCGCTTCCGCCTCGCCGAGCCAGCGACTCGCGTCGCGTTCTACGGGCAACTCGGCGGTCGCGGACAGGTGCTCGTGAACGGTGTTAACTTGGTGCTCGAGCGGCGTCGCGTCCTCGGTCACGCCATCGACTACGGGTTCGATGGGCCTGAGGTTTTCTCTCGGCAGACGTAGCGCTGTGGCGGCATCTCCGGTTGAGTCTGACAGTATCCACCGCTACGGTCTGGTGTCCCTCTGTTCGGGTGCGACGGCGCCCACGAGACGATTGCACCGATACAGCGTCCTCAAATGCGTAGCGCTCAAGGAACGCTGCCTCATAGGCCAACGCAGTGAGTCAGGACGCGTTCACCGTACTATTCGGTGATCCATTCGCCGTGATGAACACGATCGGGTTGGTCGCGTTCGCACTCGTCGGTTCGTCGAAGGCGATCCGTGAGGAGTTCGACCTGTTCGGAGTTGCCATCGTCGGACTGGCGATGGCGTTTGCCGGTGGCGTCACGCGCGATCTCCTCGTGATGCGAGTTCCACTGGCACTGCAGTCGCCGATCGAAATCAGTCTCGGGCTACTCGGAGTTGGATTGGCGATCGTCCTGAGCGTCGTGCTGTCGTCGCCGGAACGCCATCCGGTAACGCTCGTCTCCGACGCTATCGGGCTCGCCGCCTTCGCTACGACTGGTGCGATTGTCGCAACTGAGGTGGGTGTTTCCGCGTTTGGTGTCGTTGCGATTGCAACGATCAACGCCGTCGGTGGTGGCGCGTTTGCGGACATTCTTCTCGACCGCGCTCCGTTTATCCTCTTCGAGGATTTCTATGCAACCTGTGCAGTCTTGGGCGGAAGCGCTTACTGGCTCGTTGGATCGATCGGAGGTGCCGAGAGTACGGCTGCGGTCGTGTGTGCGGTCGTGACCGTCGTGACTCGGCTGGTTGCGGTCACGTACAACTGGAACCTCCCCACGGTGCACCATTGTGAAATGTTGGACAAATAACCAGTAACGACGCTCCGTGCAGCGGTATTGACTCTGGTTTACTGATGGTATCGTGAGCTGCCCTCGCAGTCCGACGCGAACGTTTGATACGTGTCCTCCACAACGGTCCGCTATGAAATACGACTGTTCGTTCCTCGAGGATCTCGACCTCGCAGACGACCAGCTATCGTTCACCGAGACGAGACGAGAGACACACGCCGCCGACTGGGGGGCAGAACAACAGGGTCGGGCCGTGGTGCCGGACGCGGTCGTCTGGCCGGAGTCGACCGCAGACGTCTCAGCGGTCCTTTCGGCGGCGACCGACCGCGACGTCCCGGTGACGCCCTACGCAGCCGGGACGGGACTCGAGGGAAACGCGGTGCCGGCCCACGGCGGCGTGAGCCTCGATCTCACGCGGATGGACGCCGTCGTCGACTACCGGCCCGAGGACTTCCAGATCGACGTCGGTCCCGGCATTATCGGCGACGACGTCGACGAGCACGTCGCCCGTGACGGCCTCTTCTTTCCGCCGCTTCCGTCCTCCGGCGATATCTCCACGATCGGCGGGATGATCGCGACCGACGCCAGCGGCATGCAGACGGTCAAATACGGCGAGGTCGCCGACTGGGTGCTCGGCCTCGAGGCGGTGCTCGCCGACGGGACCGTGATCGAGACCGGCACGCGGGCGGCGAAGACCTCGAGTGGCTACAACCTCACCGACCTCCTGGTCGGCAGCGAGGGCACGCTCGCGGTCGTCACCGAGGCGACGCTCGAACTCGCCGGTCGTCCGGAACAGATCCGCGGCGGCCGGGCCGTGTTCGAGTCGGTCGAGGACGCGACCGGGGCGATCGCCGAGGCGATCCGCACCGAGGTCGACGTCGCCCGGATCGAACTGCTCGACGCCCTCAGTGCCCGGATGACCAACGCCTACCTCGACACCGGCTTGCCGGACGCGCCGACGGTCTTTCTCGAGTTTCACGCCAATCACGGTATCGACGAGGAGATCGCACTCTGTCGGACGATCTTCGAGGAGAACGGCGCCGAGCGCGTCGAGACGAGCGCCGACCCCAGCGAGATGGCCGACCTCTGGGAGGCCCGCCGGGAGATCGCCTTCGCCGTCGATAGCTACGATCCCGACCTCGTCCCCTTCCACCCCGGCGACGTGACGGTACCGATCAGCGCCTACCCCGAGATCGTTCGCGAGACGAAACGAATTTCCGAGGCACACGACGTTCTCACGCCCTGCTACGGCCACGCGGGCGACGGGAACCTCCACTACAGCCCCCTCGTCGACTACGACGACCCTGACTCCGTCGAGCGCGGGAAAATCGTCTACCGGGCCGTCGTCGAACGAGCGCTCGAGATGGGCGGCACCGTCACCGGCGAACACGGCATCGGCGAGGGAAAACGCGAGTACCTAGAGGTCGAACACGGGGACGGCGCGGTCGACGCCATGCGCGCGGTCAAGCGCGCGTTCGACCCGACGGACACGCTCAACCCCGGAAAGATCTTCCCCGAGACGCTCGAGGGCGAGCGAGTTCGTGACGGGGGCGTCGTCGGCGAGGCCGACCGAGGCGGCGGTCGGTGAGCGTCTCGGCTACCACTCGGAGCCGTCGTGCCACGTCGCCCCGGAGAGATCGGCACCCGACGTTGTCGTACTCCTGAGGTTCGCGTTCTCGAGGTTCGCCCCGGAGAGATCAGCGTCGGTGAAATCCGCGACCGAGAGATCGGCCCCCTCGAAGTTCGCACCCGAGACGTTCGACTCGGAGAACTCCGCCCTCGTGAAATCGCTCTCGGCGAGGTCGACGCCCGGCATCTCCATGCCGGAGAAATCGACCTCGGAGAGGTCGACGCGTCTCGCGGTGATTCCGGCGAACGTCACGTCTTCGATCACCGCGTCCTCGACGGTCGCATCCGACAGCGTGGCGTCGGTGAAGTCGGTCCCGGACAGCGTGGCGTCCGAGAGGTCGCAATCGGAGAGGTCCGTCCCCGAGAAGTCGGCGTCTGTCAGATCCGACCCGGAGAGATCGCCGTCCTCGAGGACCACACCCGAGAGGTCGTCGCCGACGAAGTTTCGCCCCGAGAGGTCGGCTCCGCCGTAGTTCGTCTCCTCGAGTGTCGCCGCCGAGAGGGCGCTCACCAGGAGGTCGGCCCCACGGAGGTCGGCCCTCGAGAGGTCCGTACCGGCGAGGTCCGCCAGGAAGAAGTTCGCGTCCCTGAGATCGGCTCCCGAGAGATCGGCCCCCGAGAGGTCGGCTTCCGTAAAATCGGCGCCGGTGAGGTCACAATCGGAGAGGTCGGCCCCCGAGAGGTCGGCCTCCGGTTCGACCGTGTAGCCGTTACACTCCACCGGCTCGACCTCCGCGCTTGCGAGACAGCCCGCCAGCGCGACGACGGCTCCCGTCGTGCCAGCGGCTCCGAGTCGCTCGAGCAGTCGTCGCCTGGACGTCCGTGATTCCGTCGGTCGGCGGTCGCGATCGAATTGCATGAGTTGGGAGGGCGGGTTCGTCGTCGATGAGAGAACGTGGGCCATCTCCCAAGTTAGTTCCGGTCGACGACGCGACCGGTTCCGGTAGAGGCGTTGGGAACCCCCGCTCGGAGCACGATGGGTGGTCCGCTCGTGACACGGTGGCTGATTTCTCCTGTGTGATTTATGTCTCACCTCGTCGTCACGACTGGTATGTCCCTGGTTCGTGGCGGCTCCGGTCTCGAGGCGACGGCGCGGGCGTTCTGGTCGCAGGTCCACCCCGTGTTCATGCTCCCGCCGCTTGCGGCGTCGCTGTTCGGGGCGATCCTCGCCGGATCAGTCGATCCGCCGGTCGCCGCCGTCCACGTCGGCGCGATGTTCACGGCGGTCTACACCGCACACCTCAAGGACGGCTACGTCGACTTCCACGTTCGGGGGGAGGACGACGATCACCCACTGACCGAACGGGGCTGTCGGGTCGGCCTCGTCGCCTCGACGGCTGCGTTCGCCGGTTGCTGTCTCCTGCTCGCCGCGCTGGCCGATCTGCTCGCGGTCGCGCTCACGGCCCCGACGTGGGTGATCGCCTATCATCACGCGCCACAGCTCGATATGCACCCGCTCTCGGCGACGACGGGCTACCCGCTCGGCATCGCGCTGGCGGTTCTTGGCGGCTTTGGGGCCCAGACCGGAACGTTGACACCGGTTCCGGTGGGCTTCGCGCTCGTTTTCCTCGTCTTGCTCTCCGGGATCAAAGTGATCGACGACGCCCAGGACTACGAGTACGACCGCTCGATCGCCAAACGGACGGTCGCCGTCGTCGTCGGACCGGCGCGTGCGTACGGCGTCGCCTACGGGCTGATGATCGTCGCCCTGCTCGTCGTCGTCGCGCTCGTCGCCGCTCGCGTCTTCCCGCCCGGCGCCGTGGTGGCCGCGCTCGCGTTCGCCGCGGTCGCCGCAGTCGCACGCCGGGCCGGCCCGGAACTCGCGACGATGTTGCTCATCCGCGGCTCGTACGTCTTCCTCGCGGTCCTGGTCGCAGCGGTGTGGTTCGAACCGCTCTCGAGAGTCGGGTGAGCGCGACTCGGGGGCGGGTCGACGACGCACAGCCCCTCGAGTGTGCCAGTGGCCCCCGCGTCCGAGGCTGCGTCGCGTTGCGGTGGTGAATTGGTCAGTTGGGCGCTTTTCGACTGCCGGCTACTCTGTGAGCTGATATCTGTGTTCTCTTCGCTCTGTGTGATGCCGTCGACCGGGCGGTCGAATTCGTTCTCCGTAACCGACCGGTCTCGTTGGTGGGTGAATCATTTTACATCCTGGGTAGCGAACCATGCGGTATGATCGAGTTTCGCGGTCCGTGGACCGGTGACGACGTTGAAACGTTTCTTCAGGACGTGAGAGTTCCAATTCGCCTTGCGACTCGCAAACCGGACGGATCGCTCTGGATCGTCCCCCTCTGGTACCGCTACCGCGACGGGTGCTTCGAGTGTGCGACCGGAGCAAACGCCCATCTCGTGGAGTTTCTGCGCGCCAACTCGGACGTCGGGTTCGACGTATCGACGAACGAAATCCCATACCGCGGCGTGCGGGGGAGTGGAACGGCGACGCTCACGGCGGACGAGGATTCGACTGTGTTGCGGGAACTCATCGACCGATACCTCGATGGAACGGATTCAGCCCTCGCAGAACGGCTTCTCGACGACGACCGAGAGGAGGTTCGAATTCTGATCGAACCTAATCGAATCTACAGCTGGGACTATACCGAGCGAATGAGCGACGTTTCTTGACACGGACTGGAACGCTCTCTCGTTTGAGACGCAAGATCCTCCAAGACCAGGGCCTCGAGATTCTGATTCCCTCGACGGGTATCGGTTCACCTACAACGACGTAATCGAGACGATTCTCGAGCAGTTCGGCACCGATCAGGCAATCGTCGACGAAACGAACCCCCTCGAATACCTTCGATCTCACACCGAAGATTTTCTTTAATTAGTGCTGACGATCTTGATCACGTCACCCTCCTCGAGTTCGTACTCCTCACCGACCTCCCGACTCGACTTCGCGTTCACGGCGTGGAGATAGCCGTCGCCGATGTCTGAGTGGACGGCGTAGGCCAGATCGACGGGCGTCGAGCCCGTAGGCAAGAGGTGAGCGTCGGGCAAAATATTCCCGCTGCCGTCGGACCACTTCGCCGCGTCCTCGACCGGATACGCTGTAATATGCTCGAGTAGCTCGTAGACCGCGTAGTTGAGCGCGCCCTGAACGCCCGTCCCTTTCCATTCGCCCATCGTCTCGCGGAGCCCCTCGAGAGCCTCGCGCTGGGCGTCGTTGACCTCGGCGCTGATCTCGAGGGTCTGGTCGCCGGGATCGTAGTCGACCAGGTCGTTGTCGGCGGCCCGCCGGAGCGCGAGTTCGCCCTCCGCCGTCGTGGGGATCACAGGTTTGTCGAGCTCGAGGAGTTTCTCGACGTTCTCCTCGGGCGCGACGTCGATTTTGTTCGCCGCGACGACGATTGGCTTCGTCCGCTCGCGAACCAGTCGTGCGAGTTCCTCGCGGTGGTCGTCTTCCCACTGGATCGGATCCTCGGGGTACTCGAGTTCCCGGAGGACGGTCGCGATCTGTTTCGGCGATGCACCAAAGCCCGAGAGCATGTCCGCCAGCGCGTCGTCGATGTCGAAGTCGGGCGAGCGGGACTTGCGTTCGACGGACTCCCAGTTACGCTCGACGATGCCGGCCAGCCAGAGGTCCATCTCCTCCTCGACGAAGTCGATGTCCTCGAGCGGATCGTGTGCGCCGATGTCGACGGGTTCGCCCTTTTCGTTCGTGCCGCCGGAGGCGTCGATCACGTTGATAATTACGTCGGCGTTCGTGAGTTCGTCGAGAAACTGATTCCCGAGTCCTTTCCCCTCGTGTGCGCCAGGAACCAGGCCCGCGACGTCTAACAGTTCGATCGGGACGTAGCGCTTGCCGTCCTCGCAGTTGTCGGCGTTACACCGCTGGTCGCGCTCGAGGCAGGGACAGTCGGTGCGGACGTAGCTCACCCCCCGGTTGGCGTCGATGGTCGTAAAGGGGTAGTTGGCGACGTCCACCTCTGCCATCGTCGCCGCCGTGTAGAACGTGGACTTGCCGGCGTTTGGCTTCCCAGCAAGCGCGATCGAGAGCATGACGTTCCGTAACGCCTTTCGCTCAAACTGTCTTTCGATTCGGACCCCCGCGGCCGACACTCGCCGACGCCGTTGCGGAGAGCGTCCCCGCCTGCTCTCGACGGCGAACACCGGTCAACGTCACAGTGTCGTCGTGCTCACCGGTCCAGTTCGACTGCCATCATCAGTTCGTCGACGTATCGCCCGTCGAGCTTGTAGTGGTCCTTGCGGACCGCCTCGATCGTCCAGTCGTGTTCCTCGAGGAAGGCGATCGCCTCCTCGTTGACCGAGGGAACGCTCTGGTAGACCTTTTCGTAACCGTTCGCGCCGGCCCACTGGAGACCGCGAGCGAGCAACTGCGAACCGATTTCGTGACCGCGATACTCCTCTAAGACGCCGACGGTGAGTTCGGCGGTGTGGCTTAACTTCTCGGCTTCGGGCGCGTGGAGGTGGACCCAGCCGACGACCTCGTTGTCGACGGTCGCGACGAAGAACATCCGCGACTCGAGTTCGTTGTGCCGAAGGAGGGCTTCGTCGTGGTCGACTTCGTCGGCGACGCTTTCGGCCTCGATATAGGTTCGCTCCTGGACGACCTGACGAATCGCGCCAACGATTCCCGTCAGGTCCTCCTGTCTTGCCGGACGAATGTAAAATTCGAAATTCTCGGAGATGAACTCCTCTTCGACACCGGCGTCGACCGTCACTCGAAGCGTGCCGTGGTCCTCAGTGAGACGGCCGTCTCGCCTGAGAACCGCGACGTGGTGTCGAAACGCACTCGGTTCGATCTCGAGACGGTCCCTCGCCGTCTCCGGGTCGATCGAACCCCGGTGCTCGACGAACTCGTAGATCCGCTTTCGATCCGCGTGACCGAACTCGAGCGTTTCGTTGCTTTCCATGGCGTGTACTGGCGTCGCACGAAACTTAACCTTTCTCAGCAGGTTTCTATCGCGGATCGGAGCAACCGACGGAAACTGCCGTGGCTGTCGTTCGGTAATAGGTACTTAATGTCTCGATGCGTGAAGCCGCGAGAACTTCCGTCCCGCGTTCGTTCGATCACCTGCGTCGAGCGATACGGTCTGCCACCGGTCGCTTCGGGACACCGTAGATGGGTTGCGGTCGTCCCGACGTTGAGCACGAACGGGCCGCACGAGCCGAGAACGACGACAAAACAGGTGTGTACTGACAGACCGGGTGTGTATTCGGATGTGGGAAATACTCGAGGCGAACGTGGTGGTTGCTGGAGTCAGTCTCGTTCTCGCGGTGGTCGTCGGACTGGTGGTACACGAGGGATTACACGCGCTGGTACTTCGACTGGCACGCGTCGAGTACACCGTCGTCTACGGGCCCGATCGGACCGGCGGAATCGTCGGGTTGATCGCCAGTTGCCCCTGGGCGCTGGTCCAGCCGTATCCGACTGGGGAGGAGTCGCCGTTGGTATTCCGCGCTTCGGCACTCGCGCCGCTCGCGCTCGCAGCTCTCGTCTTCGGACTCGTGGGGTTCGATTTCGTCAGCCTCGAGTCGCCGGTCGCGACGGCGATGGCGATCGGGATCCTCGGCTGTTCGATTCCGAGCCCACAGGATTTCTCCGTCGCCTTCTACGCGCACCGACTGCTTGATACGGTTTGCGATGACTGATACGGATTGCTGTAACGGTTTACCGGTGAAACCACGAGCCATCTGTGGTTTCACCGGCAACGATTTACAGCAGACCGTATGATTGCCGGTCGACCGCAGATCGGCGAGCGATCGGCCGGGACCGATACATCGCAGTCCGTATGGGGGGAGAGACGGGACCGGTACGCTCCCGACGCGTTTCCGCGCCGATTGACGGTCACCACGTTCTTCACTTCTCTCGATCAGCTCGCCTCGGACTCGAACGGAAGGTTGGTGATGGGCCTCGATCTGAAGACGGCACAAAAGGATCACAGGAGCGGCCACACAGCCACGAGTGGCCGCAAGCGTCGGTACGAGCACGAGTGATCCACCGGCGCTTACAGGGGTAGTTGTCTGGCAGTTCGTCACGAGGTCGGTTACAGCACCGACAACCGTATTGTCGAACCGTCTAATAATAAATCTACTTGTTGGGGTAATTCCCATCCACCTGCGATATTCGGTGAAAAGGCGTCTAAAACATCCTCGATATATGGATATATTCGAAATACTGTGCGGGGCAGAGCCTCGATTTTCACGTGTGGCAATCGAACACCCTTGCAATTCGCTCAGCCGTGAACAGTAACGTATCTTCAGTACTTCACAAAGCAACTTGACGACACTGAGCTGTTCGTGAGAGCGTCCGCTAAATAGTAAGTAACTAGGAGGG
>NZ_VTAW01000059.1 GCF_008245225.1 Natrialba swarupiae | reverse complement strand
CCAGCAACGGCCAGTGTTACAAGAGACGCTCGCTACCGCTACGCAACCGAGGTGTGAGTCTTAGCTAAAGACGAATACCAGCAAATCCTTGTATCCATCCTCATTCTCTCTACGACTCTTCACATCGATTCTAAGACCACCTACTTCTAAATCACCAGTCTGAAACCCATCATGGAAACCCCAGTCCACATCTTCATGTTCACACACCGTCGCAAAGGCAAATTCGGCTATCTTACCCTGCTCAGAGTCGTGTTTTGACTCTTTAAAATCACGTTGGTCTCTGGAATCTATCTCAGATTTCGAAAGTATGTGTGCGTGTTCTTGAACTTCTTTAGGAATATCCACATGGTAGTGTGTTCGACTCTCGTAGTCCAACGCATATACAGTAGATATCTCCAACCAGTCACCTATCGACCACTCTTCGTGTTCATATTCTGTTCCCTCCATCGGGTTCGGAACACTAACACTCATCAGACTCACCTCGAAGCTCTTCTTCGGTCAGAATTTCAGCGTAATCGTCCTCCCACATCCAGATAACCTTCTCTGTGTTTCTGATTCCAACATCAGGAGACCTTGAAGCACTCATTCTGAATCACCCTCGTTCTCATCTTCGTCGTCAGACGGCCAGACACCCTTTTCTACAAACACACGTCTACGACGTGCATGATACTGATATTCAGACATAGAACACCACCTCAGCGTCGTCTTCAGGAACTATAATCGAGTCCCAGTCATCAGTTATCGAGCGATACACAATGGGTTCCAAGTTTTTTGCAACCATACTACAACAAATGATAGTTTAGAATAAAGGTGTATTCCCAACATGGTGGTTATAGACCACCTTCGGGAAATACTTTTTAACATGGAAAACAATATAGTATATATGGCAAAACGAGACGATATCTGGGACCAAGCACTATACCACTTGGTCAACGACGGGAGCGTATCAACCAGAAAAATCAAACAACACGTAGATGCAAGCGACCAAACAATCCGTCACGTCCTCCATACATTGGAAGACAAAGGATACGTCGAGCGTGAATCCAACCGCCATCATACGTTCCACGCAAACGATAGAAACTATCTCTTCTCTCGGCTCGAATCCTGAAGATTGTGTATATACATCAACTTCGGGAAAGGCTTATATACCCTTGTACCTAAAGTTGACATGTATGAGTTCGAAACATAACTATTCGAAAGAAACAGACGGCGAAAGTAGCATCGAAACACGGGTTCCAATCCGGTGTACGAACGAATTCTGCAATGGACCAACACCAGATTCTATTCCAGAATCGAAGTTAGACTACGCACACTGTCCATCGTGTGAAGGAAACCTCGATGAACAAACCGGTTCGTTCTCTTGGAAAGAAAGCTATGAACACTTCCAAGAATCTCAAGAGGGCGACAGTGAAGATGATAAGAGAACACGATTTCACGAAATGGATGACGAGCATTGCGAAGTCATCCACGAAGACGAAGACAGAATCACAATACGAATCCGTCGTTTCCAGATAGTCGAACGAGGATTTTCTGGGTATGAAGTATCTCAAATAACTAATTTCGACCAAATCGACGGATGCGATGTTGTACTCAAACGAGGTGATGCCGCATGAGTAACAAAAAACGCATTTCGGGAAGTGTAGACCCTGAAGTAGCAGAATATCTCGACTCCGTTGATAACAAATCAGCGTATATAAACGAGATAATCAAGCGAGAAATGTCCCTATCCGGGGAGTCAACTCTTGGCCAGCTTCGTCAACAACGAGACGAATTAGACGAGGAAATCGAAGAGCTAGAAGACAAGCTGAATGCGAAGAAGGCGAAACGAAGCAACATCGTAGACGAAATCGAAGAACTGGAAGAGAAGCAGTCAGAGCAAAAAGAAGCTGTGTACGATAAACTGGAATACGCCCTTAAGGTCCATCCGAGTAAGCGGTCTCCAGAGGCGTGGAGCAAAGCCGTTACAGGACTTGGATTCACCACTGAACAGTTTGACGACCTTGTTTCCCATGCACTACCGGATGCCAGAGAAGACCGAGACCTCACCGACGAAGAGCGAGAACGAGCGGACGAGTGGCTTGACGAACACTAACTCGAAGAGTTATTTTCACTACTTCTCTGAAAATAGCGCCCTCCAAAGGGCAAAGTATGATTATTACGATTCGAGTAATATCATACGACTTATTGGAAATCTGATAACTTGTGTGAGAACACAGCCCCCTATACCCCCAGAGTATGATTATTACGATTCGAGTAATATCATACGATTCTGGTGTGTGAACATTCCTCAATGCAGGGTCTGGGAATCTAAATATGGCAGTAGATAGCTTGAAACTCCAATATTGTTCTCAGTGAACCCAGAAAGTATGATTATTACGATTCCGTAATAATTATTACTCCAGTACCCCCCGCCCCCTTTTCGTGAGAGTCCTTACGTTGCTGTTGTTGTGTGTGTGTGTTGTGTTGTGTTGTTGTAGTTGTAGTAGTAGTAGTGTAGTAGCACTAGTGTGGTATGCAGTCCCATGCCATACACAGCTACAGCCCGCACGTGTAGACCGCCACTCACACTATCAGACTAATTTGGCCATCTCTCCCCACGCATTAGCTAACTTCAGTAGTAGAGAAGGGTTTCCATCCTCTCGCCCTAGAAAATCTCTTAGAAACGTCTCTCTGCTATTTTCTCAATGATGCTCTGTGTAGATAGGCTCGTAATGGAGTCGCACAAGCTGTCCACAGCTTGGACAGACTAGGTGTATCAGGCTGTCTTCACCTGCTTTTGGTCGCATCGCAGTAGCTATCTAAGCAGTCTTGCTCAACCTCGCTCCACTCCCGGGTCTCGATGCACATGCTATAGTTCAAACAACGAAGGTTCGGTCGTGACGCACTTTCCATCGATACTAGCCCATTCGCTGAACTGCCAGTCTTGACACGTCATGGCTATTTTAGCGACTTCTTCGATATCTTCGATATCGTCTTCTTCGTCTGTGCTGATTTCCGTCGAGATAGCGCCTGCTTCGAGTCTGACTCTCGCCATACGTTATTCAAGTTGGACTAAAGCGTGATATACTGCTGAATATATTTCTGTTTGTTCCATCCTGCACTAAACCATTATTCTTGTATATATTACATTATTATATGGGTAGAAAAGAAATTGAGAAGAGTCGGGAAGAATTGCTTTCGAACTACAGTCCAGCACCAAACGATAAGGATGGGTGGGTCATCTGTGACCGGTGTGGATACAAGACGTTCGCTAATGTATCTGGGAATTATTCGAATCTATGGGAGCATGAGGAGAGCGAACACTGAGTCTAATTAGATGTTATCGAGATACGCTCTCCGTTGCTCCATTTTTTCCTCTGCTGAACGCTTGTCGTAGTGTTTTTCGAGAACATCTTCAGACACGTCCGCTCTATCTGAGACCATTTTCTCTGGCATATCCTTGCGGAGAAAGTGCGTGATGGAAGCACGCCTAATGGCGTGCGGACTTACGCTGTCGTCGCACTTGTGGGATGTTTTTCCGTCTGATTGACTGTTGCACTCCTCGGTCTCACACTCGTCACCTCTGAAACTCGGACAAGTCAGAGTGTAGCACCATCGACGCATTGTGTTCCTGTGAACCCGCCCTTGCTTACTGGAGAAGAGTGGTTCTCTCCCGTGTTGGTCGGTGTTGGTAACTCGGTGGTGTTGGAGGTAGTCATCGAGGATGGCGCAGGTCTCGTCTGAAAGTGCAACTGGGCGTTCCCCGGATGGGCCGTTTTTCAACTGTGTTCCATCTCGTTCACGGAAATATAGAAACTGGTTATCTGGGTCATAGTCGTCCACGTCTAGCGCACGGAGGGCACCGACACGAGCCGATGTGCGCCATGCAAGAAGGAACCAGACGTGTTCAACAGTTGCATAGTGGTATCGGTCAAGCGTCTCCAGTATCGCTTGAGCGTTGTCCTCAGAGATTTTTCGATTGTTCACCTCGTCCGACCGTTTCATCTTCACGCTCGGTACTGATTCACACAACTCTGAATCCACAATTCCAAGCCGTCCAAGATATCTCATAAACACACGCAGGGTGTCTAATTGCCCTTTCAGGGCAGATTTCGATAAGTCTCCGTCTTTTCGTCTCCAGTTCTTGTACTGTTCAATGTCGATTGGGTCGATGTTGGTAAGGTTTTCTACGTTATTCTGGTCGCACCATCGAACGAAGTGGTTTAGTCGATATTCGTGGGTTTTGAGTGTTGAATCTCTTACTTCGCCTTCTCTACTGTTCAAGTACATGCTCTGGCATTCGGAAGGTTCCGGGTTTCGGCTTGTCATAGTACATCCCGGAATCGCCATTTAGTCTGAGGTCGGTGGCGAGCAGGCCCGGAGGGGCTGCGAGGTAAACTGAGGTTCTGAAACTTTGTTTCAGGTTCTCAGGTGTGGTTCGAACCCGCCCGAGCCCACTGTTGCTGTCGCGGAGCGTGTCATAGAATCGATCACAGGGTTTTGAGCTTCGTACGTCCGGGATTGTGTCCTCTTTCGTAGTTGGTGACT
>NZ_VTAW01000058.1 GCF_008245225.1 Natrialba swarupiae | reverse complement strand
CGGTCGCCGCGTTCTCCGGCCGTATTCCGGCACGGAGAGCATACGCATCCACTACGCCTCGGACGGTGACGGCGGCTCGCCGCCGTCGTCGTCCGCGGGCGTCGGAGTCGGCGTCTCCAGGACGACGCCCTTATATACATAGGGTGTCTCCATCAGGATACGCAGAATGCTCCGCCGGATACGGATTTCCGGCTGGGGCCGATCCGACGCCCTTAAGTGTATAAGGCGATTCGGATGTAAATGCAATCGACGGCTCGTCGGGGACGACGAGTCGAGGACCGACGAAGTCCGAAGGGGTTATGTACCCTTCGTGACTTACGATATGGTCCGAAGGAGATGAGGATCCTACCCCTGCGGTCCGCCGTTAAGATGGGATCTGATGTGAGCCTTGGTAGTTCGGTGACGCCTGTATCGGTCGGCGATCAGCGACACCGAACGTGGACCATGTGTGAGTGTGTACGATAACATTCACCGCCAAATTAACCTCCCGAGTGTGACTCGGGAGAACGAGCATTCCGGTTGATCCTGCCGGAGGTCATTGCTCGTGGAGTCCGATTTAGCCATGCTAGTTGTACGAGTTCAGACTCGTAGCAGATAGCTCAGTGACACGTGGCCAAACTACCCTCTGGACGCGGATAACCTCGGGAAACTGAGGCTAATCCGTGATAGCGTTCTCATCCTGGAAGTGGAGAGAACGTGAAATGCCCCGGCGCCAGAGGATGTGGCTGCGGCCGATTAGGTAGACGGTGGGGTAACGGCCCACCGTGCCAGTAATCGGTACGGGTTGTGAGAGCAAGAGCCCGGAGACGGTATCTGAGACAAGATACCGGGCCCTACGGGGCGCAGCAGGCGCGAAACCTTTACACTGCACGCCAGTGCGATAAGGGGACTCCACGTGCGAGGGCATATCGTCCTCGCTTTTTCCGACCGTAAGGAGGTCGGCGAATAAGTGCTGGGCAAGACCGGTGCCAGCCGCCGCGGTAATACCGGCAGCACAAGTGATGACCGCTCTTATTGGGCCTAAAGCGTCCGTAGCTGGCCAGTCAAGTCCATCGGGAAATCCGCGCGCTTAACGCGCGGGCGTCCGGTGGAAACTGTCTGGCTTGGGACCGGAAGACCTGAGGGGTACGTCCGGGGTAGGAGTGAAATCCCGTAATCCTGGACGGACCACCGGTGGCGAAAGCGCCTCAGGAAGACGGATCCGACGGTGAGGGACGAAAGCTCGGGTCACGAACCGGATTAGATACCCGGGTAGTCCGAGCTGTAAACGATGTCTGCTAGGTGTGACACAGGCTACGAGCCTGTGTTGTGCCGTAGGGAAGCCGTGAAGCAGACCGCCTGGGAAGTACGTCCGCAAGGATGAAACTTAAAGGAATTGGCGGGGGAGCACTACAACCGGAGGAGCCTGCGGTTTAATTGGACTCAACGCCGGACATCTCACCAGCATCGACAATGTGCAGTGACGGTCAGTGTGATGAGCTTACCTGAGCCATTGAGAGGAGGTGCATGGCCGCCGTCAGCTCGTACCGTGAGGCGTCCTGTTAAGTCAGGCAACGAGCGAGACCCGCACGCCTAATTGCCAGCAACACCCTTGAGGTGGTTGGGTACATTAGGTGGACTGCCAGTGCCAAACTGGAGGAAGGAACGGGCAACGGTAGGTCAGTATGCCCCGAATGTGCTGGGCGACACGCGGGCTACAATGGCCAAGACAGTGGGATGCAACGCCGAAAGGCGACGCTAATCTCCGAAACTTGGTCGTAGTTCGGATTGAGGGCTGAAACTCGCCCTCATGAAGCTGGATTCGGTAGTAATCGCGCCTCAGAAGGGCGCGGTGAATACGTCCCTGCTCCTTGCACACACCGCCCGTCAAAGCACCCGAGTGAGGTCCGGATGAGGCCCTGTTTCAGGGTCGAATCTGGGCTTCGCAAGGGGGCTTAAGTCGTAACAAGGTAGCCGTAGGGGAATCTGCGGCTGGATCACCTCCACAGACCGGGACTGGGGCGTCGCCCCAGCCCACTTGTCGTGGTTTCACCACGCTTTCCACGTTCGATCGCGCCGTCTGGCCGATCGGGCACCTTTGAACTACCGAGGCTCACAATATGCTCTCTCGTCAGGCGACGAGAGGGTGGGCCCATAGCTCAGTGGGAGAGTGCCTCCTTTGCAAGGAGGATGCCCTGGGTTCGAATCCCAGTGGGTCCATGACTCGGATTGAATCGAAGACCGTGTCCCTTAAGTGGGAGACGGCACTTCGATTCAATCCGAACGAACCGATGCACCACCCCGTGTAAACGTGGGTGGGAAGGGTTAATGCAGGCCGGCTGTCTACCGGCGTGCAGATGAGACCGTGTGTACGTGTAGTCCAGGCGTCCACTGGATCCGTTCCCGGGTCACAACCGTTGTGTATACAACGCGTTTCCGATCCGACGAACGTGGCTACTGTGCCAGCTGGTGGATCGCTCGGCTTGAGAGCTGAAGAAGGACGTGCCAAGCTGCGATAAGCCTGAGGGACCCGCACGGAGGGAAAGAACTCAGGATTTCCGAATGGGAATCCCCACCGCAATTGCTTCGCGCAATGGGGAACGCCGAGAATTGAAACATCTTAGTATCGGCAGGAAAAGAAAGCAAACGCGATGTCGTTAGTAATGGCGAATGAACGCGATGCAGTCCAAACCGAAGCCTTCACGGGCAATGTGGTGTTCGGACTGACGATCACTTCTCGAACCTCGACAGGAAGTCTCTTGGAACAGAGCACGACACAGGGTGACAGTCCCGTAGTGTCGAATAGTACGGAACGAGTCAGCTCCAGAGTATCGGGGGTTGGATATCCCTCGAGAATGTCGCGGGCATCGACCGCGAAGACTAAACACTCCTCAAGACCGATAGCGAACAAGTAGCGTGAGCGAACGCTGAAAAGCACCCCACGAAGGGAGGTGCAATAGGGCGTGAAATCAGTTGGCGATAGAGCGACGGGGCACGAAAGGTCCCGATCACAACGACCGAGACGCGAGTCTCCAGTAGGAAGATCGGGAAGCCGGTGTTCCGTCGTACGTTTTGAAAAACGAACCAGAGAGTGTGCCTGATTGACGAGTCTAACCCGAGTATCGGGGAAGGCGTAGGGAAACCGACATGGCCGCAGTCTTACGACGAGGGCCGCCGTGTTCAAGCGCGGGGAGTCAATCGGGCACGACCCGAAACCGGATGATCTAGGCATGGGCAGGGTGAAGCGTGGCGAAAGCCACGTGGAGGCCCGTTAGCGTTGGTGTCCTACAATACCCTCGCGTGACCTATGTCTAGGGGTGAAAGGCCCATCGAATCCGGAAACAGCTGGTTCCAACCGAAACATGTCGAAGCATGACCTCTGCCGAGGTAGTTCGTGGGGTAGAGCGACGGATTGGGGGATCGCACTCCGAGAGGAGTGTGCCCCCCTGTCCAACTCCGAACCTACGAACGCCGTTTGACGCAGGGAGTCCGGTGCGCGGGGTAAGCCTGTGTACCGTGAGGGAGACAACCCAGAGCTGGGTTAAGGTCCCCAAGTGTGGACTAAGTGCGATCGAAAGTGGTCCCGAGCCCTAGACAGCCGGGAGGTGAGCTTAGAAGCAGCTACCCTCTAAGAAAAGCGTAACAGCTTACCGGCCGAGGTTCGGGGCGCTGAAAATGATCGGGGCTCAAGTCCACCACCGAGACCTAGCGGCACTCTTGACGGAGTGATTCCGTAGGTTGGCGTTCTGTTCGGGCGGAAGCACGGAAGAGATTTCGTGTGGACCGTTCAGTAACGAAAATTCTGGTCATAGTAGCAGCGTTAGTCGGGTGAGAACCCCGACGGCCGAACGAGTCAGGGTTCCTCGGCAATGCTGATCAGCCGAGGGTTAGCCGGTCCTAAGTCTGCCCGTAAGTCGAAGCAGACAACAGGGAAATAGGTTAATATTCCTATGCCAGTGTGCACTCAAAGCCAACGCTTTGGGGCCGCCTGAGCTGGGCTTTCGCCCAGTCGAACCATCGAAGATCGTGGAAGCCGTAATGGCAGGAAGCGTTCGAATGGTGGGATAGCGCAAGTCAGGTCAACCCAGAGCCCGTGAAACGGCGAGCACACTGTCCGTACCGAGATCCGACACAGGTACTCGTGGCGGCGAAAGCCAAGGTCTGTCGGGAACAACCGACGTTAGGGAATTCGGCAAGTTAGTCCCGTACGTTCGCAATAAGGGATGCCTGCCTCGCGAAGAGGCAGGTCGCAGTGACTCGGGCGCTCCGACTGTCTAGTAACAACATAGGTGACCGCAAATCCGCAAGGACTCGTACGGTCACTGAATCCTGCCCAGTGCAGGTATCTGAACACCCCGTACAAGGGGACGAAGGACCTGTTAACGGCGGGGGTAACTATGACCCTCTTAAGGTAGCGTAGTACCTTGCCGCTTCAGTAGCGGCTTGCATGAATGGATGAACGAGAGCGCCACTGTCCCAACGTTGGGCCCGGTGAACTGTACATTCCAGTGCGGAGTCTGGAGACCCCCAAGGGGAAGCGAAGACCCTATAGAGCTTTACTGCAGGCTGTCACTGAGACGTGGTCGCCATTGTGCAGCATAGGTAGGAGGCATTACAGAGGTACCCGCGCTAGCGGGCCACCCAGCCAGCATTGAAATACTACCCGATGGTGACTGCGACTCTCACTCCTGGCGGAGGACACTGGTAGCCGGGCAGTTTGACTGGGGCGGTACGCGCTTGAAAAGATATCGAGCGCGCCCCAAGGTTTCCTCACCCGAGTCGGAGACTCGGGAAAGAGCGCAAGAGCATACGGAAGCCTGACAGTGTCCGGCACAACGACGGACGCTGACGCGAAAGCGTGGTCTAGCGAACCAATTAGGCTGCTTGATGCGGCCAATTGCTGACAGAAAAGCTACCTTAGGGATAACAGAGTCGTCACCCGCAAGAGCACATATCGACCGGGTGGCTTGCTACCTCGATGTCGGTTCCCTCCATCCTGCCCGTGCAGAAGCGGGCAAGGGTGAGGTTGTTCGCCTATTAAAGGAGGTCGTGAGCTGGGTTTAGACCGTCGTGAGACAGGTCGGCTGCTATCTATTGGGGGTGTTATGGTTCCTGACGGGAACGTTCGTATAGTACGAGAGGAACTACGAATGGGTGCCACTGGTGTACCGGTTGTTCGAGAGAGCACGTGCCGGGCAGCCACGCACCACGGGGTAAGAGCTGAACGCATCTAAGCTCGAAACCCACCTGAAAACGAGGAACCACTGAGGCTACTCGTAGAAGACGAGTTCGATAGACTCGGGGTGTACGCGTCGAGGCAACGAGACGTTGAGCCCGCGAGCACTAACAGGCCAAGCCACACAATCATATTCGCATTGGATCGGGATCCGGAGAACGGATCCAGGCGCGAACTGGACTACACATACACACGGTTATACTACCGATATTGGCATGACGGTGGTTCGATTCCACTGATCGGCGTTAGGCGGCCAGAGCGGCGGGGTTCCTCCCGTACCCATCCCGAACACGGAAGATAAGCCCGTCTGCGTATTCGCAACTACTGGAGTGGGAGACCCTCTGGGAACGTGGATTCGCCGCCCCTTTCATACTTTCATTCACCCTATCAGCGACAGCAGTAGCTGTCGGTGGTGGGGTGGGTATCATTGCGGGGTGGGGGTAGTTTTTTTGAGTTGGGTGGAGGCTGGTTGTGGTGTTGGCGTGGCGT
>NZ_VTAW01000057.1 GCF_008245225.1 Natrialba swarupiae | reverse complement strand
CTCTCAATCGAGTGATTATCCGTCAGACCCAGCCGTAGACCACGGAACGTGTGGTTATACTTCGGAAGTACTGCTAGTGTGGACTCACCGTGCGCAGACCTATCGTTGGATGTGAGGTGAGCTACTGTTCGATACGCTCGTTATCCGCACAGATATCGACCAGACGTGGATTCTATCTGTTGGCGCAATACGCCGCTTCGAAGCGGTGCGCTTCGGTAACTAGCAGTTACGTGGATAAGTTATTTAGCCGGGTCTGGACTGCCTGCAGAACATGGAATCCGCCGTTCTGATAGCGAGAAAGCAAGCGCATCCGCGGGCGCTGATCGAAAACAAAGCGGACGCCTTCGCCGAGGCCGACGGGCGACCGATCATCGACGACGTATTCGTCACGCTGCTCGAGGTCGACGTCTCCGGACTAATCGGCGTCGGCTCTGCTACCGACTGTGATCGGCCGAACGAACGGCAACAACCCGAACCGGTTGGCACCGACGAGACGTGCCAGCTGCCGGCAGGGAGGTTGACCTGATCAGTATGACACACGCACTCGTAACCGGCGGTGCAGGGTTTATCGGATCACACATCGCCACCGAACTCCTGGAACGAGGACACGAGGTCACCGTTCTCGACGTTCTGGATCCGTATTACGATCTTCGGATCAAAGAACGAAACCTGGACCTCTGTCGCGAAGCTGGCAGCGATCGTTTTCGGTTCGTCGAGGGGTCGGTCACCGACGAGCAACTCGTCCGCGATATCCTCTCGAGTCACGACGTCGAAGTCATCTACCATCAGGCGGCACAAGCGGGCGTCCGAACGAGCGTTGACAATCCGAAGAAACCACACCGGATCAATACGACCGGTCTTCTGACGCTGCTGATCGCTGCTGACGAGTTCGGAGTTCAGCGGTTCGTCAACGCGTCGTCGTCGTCAGTCTACGGCGAAGTCGAATACCTCCCCTACGACGAGGATCACCAGACCGTTCCACAGAGTCCGTACGGTGTAACCAAACTCGCCGGGGAGCACTACTGTCGACTCTGGGACGAGATCTACGACGTTCCGACCGTCACGCTTCGGTACTTTACGGTATACGGACCACGGATGCGCCCGAACATGGCGATCACCAACTTCACGTCGCGGTGCCTCAACGGAGATCCGCCCGTTATCTACGGCGACGGACAGCAGACCCGCGATTTCACCTACATCGACGACGTCGTCGACGCCAACCTCACGTTGCTCGACAGCGGGGAGTGCGACGGCGAAATCGTCAACGTCGGCTCGACCCGAACGATTACGATCGAAGAACTCGCCACCCACGTCGTCGACGAAACGGAAGCGAACGTCGAACTCGAGTACGCCGATCCGAAAGAAGCCGACGCACGACACACCCACGCGGATGTTTCGAAAGCCTGTGACTTGCTCGATTACGAACCGTCAACCGGGATTCGGGAAGGCGTTTCGCAGTTTGTCGATTGGTATCAGGATAATAAAGAGTGGTACGAGCCGCTAGTGCGGGCGTCGCAGCCGGCCCGCGCGTCAACGTCCAGTACGTCGTGATGACCGACAAGCCAGATCTCGCCGCAGTCACAGATGCGGCGCTCACGTTTCACGAGGAGTGTGACGACGGCCTTACAGTCGACGCCGACCGCGATGGGTGGATGACAACGATACCTTGGCCAACTCCGTTACGGGCGGTGAACTCGTCTCGTGTGGGCTCGTGAATGACGCCAACATGCTCGACCGATGAATCCAATCGATAGTACGCTAGCCGACGTGTTCACTCTGTCATCAAGTAGCGAAAAGATCCGCGCTGTGATGATTTCGCGGACATTCGTCCCCCAGAAGACAGACGATAGCAGCATCGTCTTAACTGAGGGTCGATCCAGATGACCACGGATCGCCCCCCCTTCTCAGTACTGATGTCGGTCTACCGTGACGAAACAGCTGATCACGTACGGACGGCACTCGAGAGCGTGTTCGACCAGAGTAAACCACCAGACGAGGTCCTGATTGTCGAGGATGGACCGTTATCGCTTGATCTCGAGGCAGTGATCACGACGTTCGAAACGCGGTATCCGGATACAGTACGAACGATATCTCTGCCGACGAACCGCGGACTGGGCGTCGCGCTTCGAGCGGGGGTCAAGGCGTGTTCGAACGATTTGATCGCTCGAATGGATGGGGACGACATCGCTGTCGAAACCCGTTTTCAGGATCAGTTAGCGTATCTCTCCGACAATCCCGAGGTCGACGTCCTCGGCGGATACGTGATGGAGTTCAACAGCAATCCCGACGAATCAGGACGCGTTCGGGACGTGCCTAGCGACGCCGAACGGGTTCGGTCCGTCGCTCGTTTCCGGTGTCCTGTGAACCACCCGACCGTGATGTTCCGTCGAGAGGCGGTGCTCGAGGCCGGAAACTATCGGTCATTTCGCTCGATGCAGGACTACGAACTCTGGATGCGCATGCTGTCCGAGGGGTACACGATCGAGAACCTTCCCACCGTTCTGGTGAAATGCCGGACGGGGAACGATCTGTTCGACAGGCGGGGCGGGCTGGGATATGCTCGGACCGAGCTTCGGATTCAACGGGAGTTACTGGAACGCGGTTCGGTTTCGCCCCTCGTGTTCCTGCTCAACGTAGCGATTCGAACTCCCCTCCGATTGACGCCCAACGCGGTTCGTAAGCGGGTCTACCAGGCCCTCTTACGGAGCTAAACCGCCGCTCTCTACGACGACTCTCGCCGCACTCTCTGTTGAACTCGCTCCGTCTCGATTAACTCGAGATACTGCGACACGATGGTTTCTACGCTAAAGTCCTGAGCGCGTTCACGAAGCAGTTCTGGAGCGGGCGGATCGGATACGGTTTCAAGCATCGCATCCGCCATCCGAGACGCGTCCCCTACGGGCACCAGCGGACCGTACCTACCGTCCTCGAGAATCGTCACGGGACCACTGCCACAGTTCGTCGCGACGACCGGCGTCCCACACGACATGGCTTCGACCAGCACGTTTCCGAACCCCTCGGATCGAGACGAGAGGACGAACAGATCGGCAGCCTCCATGTAGGGGTACGGATCGTCGACGAATCCGTACAGAGAAACCCGTTCCTCGAGAGACAGGTCCCTCACCTGTGCTTCCAGCTCGTCCCGTAATTTCCCGTCGCCCAAAACGATCAGACGTCCGCCGACGGTCTTTCGAACCTCGTGGAACGCTCGGAGTAGCGTCCGGAAATCCTTTTCGGGCGTGTACCTCCCGGCAGCGACGATCACCGGTTCGTCGGTGCCGAACCATCGATGCGGAGGCTCGTCATCGCTGTCCGCCGATGCAAGTTCTACCGGATTGTGGATAACCGAAATCGCCTCTCGGGGAACGTTCGCCCACGACGCAACGTCGTGAGCGACGGAACTTGAGGCGGCGACGATTTCGTCGGTTTGCCTGTAGAACACCTTTCCGAGTAGAAAATCGCCTTTGAACGCGACGCTCTTCCACGGTCGATCATCTCGAACCGAGTGTTCAGTCGCGATTACTTTCGGCTGGCATCTGGCCAGTCTAGCGGCTAGTATCGTCAACGCGTTTTCGACGGTCATCACGGAGATCACTGCCGATGGCTGTCTTTTGTTCAGATACCGGACAATAGCGGGAAGACTCCACCGTACCCTCGAAGCGTTGAGCGTCTCGAGGGTAACGTCCGAAGAAACGTGGGGTTCTAACTCGAGTTGGGTTTTCAGTACGACCAAATCGGTCTCACGCCCGGAGTCGGCTAACCCGTTCGCGAGATTAACCGCGACTCGTTCGGCACCCCCAATAGTCAGGGAGCCCACTAGAACGGCAACATTATTCATCCGTATATTCGGTTTCCGTAGTGAATATTCGACTAATTCTCTACAGTATAGTACTCGGTGTCTACTGACTATGGCAGGTCATCTTAATGTAGTGCAATCCGTTTTCTAACTGTTGAGAAACACTGTTTGGGTACCCAACACGCTATTATCGCAGATAGATCGCCGAAATCCTTTTCATGAACTTTGTTGGATGGTACGGCGTGAGTTCGTCACAGCGGAACAGTGATCCAATAGCAGCTCATCACCTCGAGTTACTGCTCCGTGGTTTGATTGTACTCGCAATTATCGCAGCGTTCGTTGAAGGGCCAAAAATCGAGATAGGCTACATAGGGCTCTACCTATTCGATTTAATAGTGGTATTAATATCATTTAATATACTAATAGGTTTAAAGTTAGTTGGAAATATAAGGATCCCACGAGATGAACTCCTCCTGAACCTTACAACAATCTATTTTCTATTAGTAGTTATACTACCATTGGTAGGAATTATTGTTCACGACCACCCACTTGCGTACGTCGTTGGTGACATTCGGTGGCTTCAAATGTATTTAATTGGTTTAGTAATAATAACACTATACTCAAGAAAAGCACTCAGTTTCCGATCTGATTTCGTCCATTCGTTTAAATTTATCATAGGGATATACTTTGGAATTTTCCTGTTACAACTGGCATTGTATCTTGATTTATACGATACAACACCATTACTAGAATTCTGGTTTCTGAATCAATCGACATACGGTGAACTAGGCCATCATATCGGTAGATTCTCTGGAGCAGGCTCTTCCCCGTCGTTAATCGGCCTTGTATCATTGCTTGGCACACTTATATTTGGACATACATTTCTTAATAATGGGGAAAATAAGATCTTTGTCTTAATTTCTCTCACGCTCTTAGTTGCATCTGGCCAGAGAACAGCTTTTGTTGCGACCGTTTTGCTTGCATCCCTGTTAATCACATTTCACACTGGTACACCTACTGACATCTCGAAACCAAAGACTGCCCTGGTGAGTGTAGGAGGCCTTTCAGTAGGCTTCGCAACTGCATACAGGTTAAACATAGGTCGATTGCAAAGTGATAATAGATTTGATGAGTTATTAACTGCTATTCTCAATCCCCACAAATTGCCAGAAGTATCTGGGCGTGGGCCCCGTTGGGAGTCAGCAATTAGTGCCATGAATACGCACTATCCAGGTGGCACATTAGCCAACCCTGCGCACGTATTAGACACGGAGACAATAGATTCATATTATGTGTTAGCACTTGCTCAGGGGCATTTCTTGTTACTGCTAATCTTCCTTTCGTTCCTCTTAGTGGCCTACCGATCGATCTTAAAATACCGATATCGCAATCCTCAGAACGCCCTCTTTGCCGCTATACTACTCGGAGCCGTAACTATTCTGTCTTCTATGCAGAACTTTTTAACTTCCATAACTGGAAAGTTAACTCTTGTTCTTTCCGTTTGTTTTATATTCCTCCTATATACAAATGATAGCTAAATATTTAAACTTTACAATAATTCTGTAGCTCCTCGCTTCGACACTCGATGAATTGAACCGTCGCTCTTCTGTAGGAGATTGTTGATGCCGCTTATTTTTTGCTATGGAATCAAAGAGAGCAAGGACACCTCGTCAGCGGTGTCCGTTGGGCATAATTCCGTTCGATGGATCGGAATCGAACGCAGCAAATCTGTTGCAGCATGTTCGCTGGCATAACGGCGTTACTTGCCCCCGCTGCCGTTCTGACCCCACGAGCGAGAACGACAGCTATGGCCACTTTCAGCGCTATTTCTGTAAGAATTCCGGCCCCACGTTCAACGACAAGACCGGCACAATCTTGGTCGTGTCCCAAGCTCGTCTAGAGTCGTAACTGACTCCTGTGGAAACAGGGTCACCTCTGGTACCTACCCCGAAGT
>NZ_VTAW01000056.1 GCF_008245225.1 Natrialba swarupiae | reverse complement strand
CCCTCCTAGTTACTTACTATTTAGCGGACGCTCTCACGAACAGCTCAGTGTCGTCAAGTTGCTTTGTGAAGTACTGAGTCTAGGTTGACTCCTCAGCGAGTCACAGAAGACACTCTCCAGATCGATATAGCGGTTATTCACCCTGCAATTTGTGTGGGCTCTATATATTTGATCAGTTATATACTTCATTCAAGGTGAAGGGGCAGAAGATATAGTAACAACTGAAACGATTTACACACTGATCGCACAGCTGTCGTGCGATCAGGTGTGCATTGACTTTCAGTGGCTACTATACTGGCAGGAGACAACTATTGTGTAATACGTCCACACAGATAGTCTCAGAGCGATTTAACTGCTATCTACCGCTACATTACGATCATTGCGGTTTTGCTCTGATCATCTCTCCTTATAAAAACATTTGAGGAATGTGGTAACTAATACCGTGTGTTTCAAAAACACGGAGAGAGACGGTAGTAAACGATGGCTGTTGATTCAACAACCACACCCTCCGAAACACCCATTGCTGTCGTTGGTCCGGGACGGATGGGAATCGGTATTGCACAGGTGTTCGCAACTGCTGGCTACGATGTATCGATTCTAGATACAAAAGATCGCACTGCAAACCAGTGGGATGACAAGCAGAACTTCGTGACAGAGACGATCCAATCGAACCTGAAACTGCTGGAGGAAGAAGACGTATTCGACGGATCGGAAGGAAACGTCCTCGAGAAAATTGACATAACTCGTTCGTTCGAGGATGGTCTCGAAGATGCTGCGTGGGTGTTCGAGGCCCTCCCTGAATCGCCCGAACTGAAACGCGACTTCTTCGAAAACGCAGAGCCACATCTGTCCGAAGACACAGTAGTCGCGTCCACGACTTCGTCTATCAGTATCGATACGCTTGCTGACGCGTTTGATGAGCCGGGACGGCTGCTCATCGCTCACTGGTGGAATCCTCCCTTTATCGTTCCACTGGTCGAGGTAGTTCGTTCGGATGGGACCGAAGAGACCGTCGTGTCTGCAACGGTCGATTTGCTGGAGAGTATCGGCAAAGAACCAGTCGTCTGTGAGGATCATCCAGGATTCCTCGGATCTCGCGTCCAGGCGGCGGCGATGAACGAGGCTATTCGTGCGTACGAAGACGGCGTCGCAGACCCTGCGGATGTCGACCGGGCACTGAAAAGCGGCTTTGGGTTCCGACTTCCCGTCCTCGGTGTCATCGAGCACGTCGACATTGGAGGTGTCGACGTCCTTCACGGCGTCAACGAATACCTTACTGACCAACTCGGTGAGCGATTCGAAAACCCAGAGAGCGTCCAGAAAAAAGTGGCTGCCGACGAGCTCGGGCCGAAGACGGGTTCGGGGTTTTACGAGTACGACAGTGCCGATGCTGAAGAACTCAAACGCGAGAAGTATCGTGGTATGATCGCTATTCACCGGGCGGTATACGGCGGTCCACCAGGTGACGTAACTCATACCGATAACGATTGACGGCCTCACCCGCCTGAAGCCGGGGTGAATCCCAAGCGTTGGGATATTAGGGTTTGCAGTCTGCCTGTTCTTGTGGGTGGAATGCACCCGTCGTTGTGTCGAACAGGTAGACTCCGGGCTGTGCCAAGCAGCCGTTACTCATATCCCCGGTTGGAGGAGTTTGAGTTATCTTTCGGCGGATATTCACCGCTCCGTTCACGTCTGCGTTCATCGTCGTCTCACACGACTCACAGACGTACAGCCCACGCTTGACGCGGTTGGCGTCTCGAATCTGCCCGCAACACGAGCAGGTTTTCGACGTGTTCGCCTCGTCTACTCGCTCAACCAGTATCCCATGTTCTTCGGCTTTGTATTCGAGTAGACCGGTGAAGCGGTCGAACTCCCAGCCGTGGAGTTTCTTGTTGCCAAACTGTCCCCAGTCTCGTGAGTCGCCGTCGTCATCCTCTCGAATATCGCTCAGGTCGCCCACGGCGATTGTCTCGACACCTTCCTCGACACACCGCTCAACAATGTGTTTCGAGAGCGTGTGTAGGAAATGGTCTTTCCGACGTGAGAGTTTGCGGCGGGCACGACGTGCCCGCTTGGATAGGCCGTTCTCGCCTTCAGTCTGATACTCCTCGCGGGTGAAGTAGTGTTTGTCCTCTTTGAGCCAGTTGCCGGGATACAATTCACTCGGGCCGTCTTGGTAGTTGATAGCGAGGTAGTTGCTGATACCGAGGTCGATTCCAGCGGTGTTGTCTCCAGGCGCATCCTCGACGGGAATTTGCTTCTCGCACACCAGATGCAGTTCCCAGCAGTCGTCGTTCCAGACAGCGCGGATCTGCTGGATATTCTCGACAGTCACGTCCGGTCGCGTCTCGTATTCTACGAGAATGAAGTCCGACCGGCCATCTTTCAGGTTCCATCCTTTCGAGAGGCGAACCTGTCCGTGTTTGTCGTCGTGTTTGATACCTTTCTGTTTCCACGTCACTGTCGAGCGTGGGTGTCGGTCGCCTCGTTTCCGGTAGCCCGGCGGGTTATTGCCGTCGTCGGAGTTGTACCAGCCCGTGAACGCCTCAGCAAGCTCTTCGAGAACTCGCTGACTTGACTGAGAATGGAGGTCACTGTAGCGTTCGTGGTCTTTCAACTCCGATTTCAATTCATTCTCGTCAGGGATCTCACCGTCGTCGTCCCACCGACCCTGAATGTAGTAGCGTCCGACGTTCCACAGCTTTGATGCTGCAAACCCACAGGCGTCGATATCGTCACGAACCTGCTGGTGGTTCGTGATTTTGGCGACGTAGGTGCGGGTCGTCTCCAGCATCGTCCTGCTTCATAACCAGTTATGGATAAAATAGTATTAATAGTGTCGTTTGACGGGGAATATCCTGCCGCGCAGTCACTCGGTGGTCTGTTGCTCACCGTGTCGGCTTCATCCCCCGCCTGTTCAGTCCTCGGTTCCGACGCTCTGTCGGAACGCTCGTCCTTCACGGGAAGGCGGGGGTATTCGCCTTGGCTCTGTATAACCGGCCCTGGTGAATCACTAGACTACACTGACATTTGGCATCAAACTAGGTTGCTTGAGGCGTCACTCTGGTGTGATCTTGACTGAAATCTGGGGAAGGCGAAGTTGACGAACCGATCGGTCAGTCCTAAAAACCACCACAGGAATAGAAGCCGACGGTGTACAACGAATTTTCGAGACAATTAATTAAAATACGGTACAGATCATCACAGATACCATTCACTCAGGCGAACGGCCCGAGGTTCGGCAGGATCGTCGAGAGAATCAGTGTGACTGTGAAAGCAGTCACCGACATGAGGAACCCGACGAGCGAGAACGCCCGAATGGTTTCGTGGTGTTTGAGTCCGCCGACCTCGGTGATGACCCAGAACGCCGCGTTGTTGTGCCACGGGAACACCATCGATCCGGCGCCAATTGCCAGTGCAAGGTAGATTGGGTGAACATCGAGTTGCCCAATTGAACCTGCCATGATGCCCGCAGTGGTGATCATCGCGACAGTCAGCGAACCGGTCGCGATGAGCATTAGACCAGAGATGATGTACCCGGTAACCAGGAGACTGAAGCCAAGTCCACCGGTAAAGTCGATGATGGCCTCGCCGATGCCGGCAGCGGCCAACATTCCACCAAACGCACCGCCGGCCGCAGTAATCGCGATGATATTGCCACCGTCTTTCACTGCAACCAGTATCTCTTCTTCGAAGACGTTCAAGTCGTCAATTCGAACCCGGTAGTACGTCCATGCCGCCATCAACGCAGCTATCGTCAGTGCAATGTTCGGATCACCCACCAGACCGGTTATTTGTGTAACCATTGAACCATCGGGCAAAAACACTCCGAACAACGCATCCGAAGCCACGAGTCCAATCACCAGGATGATCGGAAGCAGTGCCTCGAACGTCCCAGGAAGATCCTGACCCTCACGTTCAGTTTGGCGGATCAGGTCCTCGGCAGTTGTCCCAAGTGCATCCCGAAGCGGAATGTCCATCCGCCTGTCCATCCACTGTGCGTAGAGAATTCCTGGTACGACTGCTGCTGGAATAGCAATGAGACCGCCGACGATCATGAACTGACCGATATCGATTCCGAGTTCGGTGGATACCGCCAGCGGGCCCGGCGTCGGGGGGACAAGTGCGTGGGCTGTCGACCCGCCTGCAATGATCGCGACCAGGTACAAAAAGTACTTTTCCCCCTCTCTTGCGCGGGCTGCTCGTGCGATTGGCGTAAGAACGTAGAAGACGTTGTCGAAGAACACCGGAATCGAGAGCAGATAGCTCGTTCCGAGTAGCGTCGCGTTGTCACGGTTCTCTCCCATCGATCCTCTGAACGTCCTGACGATTCGTTCGGCTGCTCCACTTTCGATCAGGCACTTACCGATTATTGCTGCCATCAGAATCGGGATACCAATCCCAATCATTAGGCCACCGAACTCTTCTGCTGTTAGTCCCCCGACCTCACCGAGTGGAACCTCTGGAGAGAGGATGCCTATTAGAAAAGTAGTGACGATGAGCGCGAGGAACGGATGTAATTTCAATCGTATTAATAAAAATAGCAGGACAACAATGCCCACTACCAACATCGTTCCTGGATGGAGTACTGTGTCGATTAGCATCGGAGTGTTGGGTACCGATAACATGGACCACCCGTTATTCTAAGGATACTTAAATCATTCCCCCATTCATAATTGAGGCATGACTAGCCATCGCTCATATCCTGATCTATTGTAGATTGATGGTTTTATATGTCTGTTGATGTACATAGCTGATGACTCGCCGTCTGGCACTTTTGTTGGTTAGCTCTATGACCGAGGAACCTCCAAAGGCAATGATACTACCCAAGATTAAGTGAATATCAAATGGTACGACCTGCGAGTTCTCAGCAAACCGTTTGGTCATACAAATAGGGTAACGGTGATTCATCGGCGGTCGAGGCGGATACCCCGACCCTTGACAGTAGTTGCCGATTCAGATTGTAGCGAGCCGATGGAAACGTGATGAGGTCACTGAACCCCGCTTAATCTTGTTTGTTCAAGCGGTGATTTAAGTAGATACTGGGGCTGAGATGCGTAATTCACAGTGACAGAGAGTCTTGCCAGTACGGGAGAGCGTGCTGACCCGAGCGCCAGCTCGGGTCTGCCGCCCGGCAGCGATTATCCGTATGTCACTGGCCCGAGGAAGAAGCGAAATGTTGCCGTTGGAACCGCTGGACGTGTGCTCTCTCGCCGCTGCTCTGAGAGTAGCAGACACACCACGATCCAAAGATTGTACAGTGCCACAGCGAACAGAAAGTAGAACAACCGCACCGCAAACACTGGTGATGTAGTCCGAGGAAGGAACTCACCGATCTTTCGGTAGGACGTTTCTATCCCCCAGCGACGCCGATATGCTTGCGCCAGTGTACCGCTTCATCCACCGTTCTCACATGGTTCGTGATGAGACACAGTGAGTCGTCGTCCCGCGACTGATGCGGGACGACGACGAGCGTCACCGGGACACGCATCGTCGGTGAACGCTTCCTGACTAACTCATAGTCAGTGACGAACACGTCCTCGTCGTGGTCGCCGAGAACACGCTTTATCCCCGGTGTTTTGGGCGCTCGAATCACGAACTCTACGTCGAGATCGATCAGTTCGTCGACTAACTCCACCCGATACAATCCACGATCACAGTAGATGCGAGTGATCGAGACGGCCTGACGTGCCGTCTCGATCACCTCACGGATTGCTTTGATCAGAGACTGCGTATCCGTTCGAGCAACGTGCTCGGACGCGAGTGTGAAACGAACTGACGGTGAAACAATACACAGTGTGACGAACACGTAGGCAAGATTCGTTCCACGATCCGGGTTGATCCGCGAAACCATCGGTGTCTGCTTAGAACCGTAGTAGAGCCATTCGTGAAGGTCGAGCGCAACCTCCGCGGTTGGGGGGAACCGTCGTGCCTTCCGTGCTTGGTCGAGGAACTGTCCGCGGATGCCATCGAACTGGTCGTCGATGGCATCCGCATCCATCTCACCAAGGTGGTACAGCAGCGACTTCGAGAGCGGGCTTCGGTCTTCGAGGTTCAGCTCTTCGCCCCGAGCCAACTGGAGGTGTCTAGCACTGGTGTTAGTGAACTCACGATAGAATGCGCTCCGAGTGAGGACTCTGGAGAAGTCCTCACTCGGGTAGGTGCCGTTAGGCTTCGTTCCGAAGTCCAGAGCGGGATACAACAGCGAACCTACGGCACGGCAGACCTGCCGTGCCTCGGTAGTACTGACCATGTTCTAAATAGGATGTCACCGGAGAAAACTGTCTTTCAGGCACTTCGGCAACTACTGTTGAGGTCGGGGAGGAAGCCGACACTCGATGACACAAACCACGCCCGAAAGCAAGTCTGATTTCCCCATCTAAATAAATACTAATAAGTATCTTTAGATGCACTAATGAAGTATGGAGGTTGTTCGGAACATCCAAGTCAAACTCGACGTTTCCGACGAGGACTCCGAAGTCCTCGA
>NZ_VTAW01000055.1 GCF_008245225.1 Natrialba swarupiae | reverse complement strand
CTATCGCCAACTACAAACGAGGAGCTAACCCTGGCAAAACGACGATCGAGGTGTGTCAATGATTCTGTGGTACCCTCTTATCTGTAGATGTAAGCGTGGTCAACGGTCTCGTCGACGAACGCTTGAGCGGCGACCCCTGCCAGCGCTGGATCCGCACGTTCGATCTCGTCGGCAGGGCGGTCATCAGCGTTCGCGATGTATCGCTGCACACCGTCCATCGTCCGGGAGACTAGTGCGTTCGTGTATCCCAACGGGGCTGCGACTCGGGCCCACCCTTCGTCGATTGCCGTGTCGACCGGCGGTGTCTCGACGTCGGGCGCGTTGACGGTCAGTTCGTCGTAGACACGTTCCGGGAGGACGAACGTCATGTCGTTCCGGCGTGCAAACGTTCGGACGACCTGATACCGACGGTTCGACGGTTGCCCCATCGCGACGAACAGACCGGTATCAGCGATATGGATGGCGCTCACGCGTCGTCGCCGGCAACGTCTCGATCGACACCCTCGATATCCGCGACCGACGCGCCTGCCCCCTCGATATCGAAGTGCTCGTGGACAATGGGCCGAAGCGCTTGGAGGATGATCTCGGCCGCGAGCGGGGAGATATCGAGATCACGGGCCATCAGCTGGTGGGTGACCTTCCCTTGCTCCCGGTCGACGGTATAGGTGAGTGCCGTCGCGAGGCCCGCGATTCCGTGCCGATCGATGTATGTATCGATGTCATCGTCGGTCGTGCGGCGCCCGACGGCATCGATGAGAACTGGCGTGATCGTGTATTCTCGGGTCCCCTCGGCAGCTGTGATGGTCAGGTCGATGTCACGAGCGACATACGTCCGTGGTTGGTCGTCAGTCGTCGCCTCGAGGACGCCAGCGTCAACCAGCCGGTTGACGTAGGTGTATGCTGTCCCCTGCGCGAGGCCGAGGGCGTCCATCATCTCTTGGACGGTCACTTCCTCCTCTTGATCGATATACGCATACAGCTGAGCGAGCTGCGGTCCCTCGAGAAGGTCCGCGACCGAGAGGAAGTCGCGGATGACGTCGCCGTTGGCTCGGTTTGACGTACGTGACATGGCTTGGTATTGATTACAGTTTACAGCGAAACAGTAAAGAGTGTTTGGGGTCACTCGTCCGGCGACGCGACGAGATACTCCTCGAGGTCGCGAGTCCAGTACGTGGCTGATCCATTGGGACTACACCGCGCACACAGTTGCAGTGGTCCCTCCAGGTGACCGAGTTTCACTTGAAACCGCGTGAGCCGGGCGGGACCGAAGGTCCCACTGGAAGCCGGCGTGAAACGCCGGCGACGCCGCGAGTGCGTCGACGACGAGTCTGCATCCGTCCCAGGCGTGGTGGTTGCGCTCGTCGGGATCTGGCTGTGTCTGGATCGCACAATCGACACAGATCGGGTGAGTAACCCGTTCTTCCGTCCCCCAGGTGTGGGCTTCGCCCAGATCCGAGCTGGGGAGTGCATCGCGGAAGGCACATCCGGGGAGGATCTGCTGCATTTACGTTCCTTCCTCACAGGTGTCGCGAGCGGCCGTCCACCCGCGCTGGAAGACAGGTATGTTGGTAGCAGATGAAGTGATAGAACAAGGTCTAGCTCCGCGAGTGTTAACCAACAAATTGGGGATACCACTCGGAACTGTTGGTTAAGGTCAGTCTCCCTTCTTCAGAACTGCAGAAGATGCCTAACCCAAAGGTAAGATACAAGGAATCTACTACCGACGATAGGCTGAGTACGTTGGCTTACTCCCCGCTGTTGCGGTGCTCAGGATCGAGCCGAGCATACGCATCTGCGGTGGCACCCAGTTCAGTGAGCGAACTGTTGAGCGTCATCGGTTCGGGGAGTCGCTCATCAATCCCGCGAAGGGCTTGTTCGGCCTCGAGGGGCGCCTCGTGAAATCTGACTCTGCTGGGGCACCATCTCCCTCGTTACGGGAAGAAAGGTCCATCTGATCGTGGGCATCCGGAAACAGGTGCTCAAAGAAGGGATCGTGCGTCCAGTCAACAGTCAGCGCTGGCACATAGCGGTCCGGTACACAGACCTGAAAGGGGAGTCAGGTTTCTGGGTGGTCGTAGCGATGGAACCGATACTTGCCTGTCCGCATTACCCAGTACCGTCCGTCAAACTCGAGAAGATCGTCGTTACCCTCAGCTGTTGTGAGGAGATCCGGGATACCTGTGTCGGTGATACCACAATCATGTGCCAGGTCCGTGATTTCCTCAACAGTGGCTCCCGGGTTCCCCGCCACAACATCCAGAATCCGGTCGTATACCTCTGGCATATGTCAGGAGATCCGGTATTCGACGATTGCGTCTGATTCGCATGCTGGACAGGTCTCGGTATCACTATCGACAGTGGTTCCACAGCGTCGGCACTCATACACGACCGCTGTCTCTGTCTGAGTTGTCCGGGCGAGCAACCGGTTCATCTCTTCAAATAGCATGAGACGACAGTTATTGCGGGTTCACGACGTCTTGACACTCGGGACACTCGGCGTATACTGCCAAACCCGAGTCTGTTTCGTACTCGAGGATCACGTCGATCGGCGTGATCTCGGCGTGGCAGAATGGGCAGGTGCCGAGAGATGGTGGATTTGTCGTGGACATGAGTTACTGCAGGTCTTGGAGGGGGAAGTGCGTGTGACTGCGACAGGGTGTGGTGTGTCTGCCCCCTCTACAATCAGTATCCAACCTAGGACAATATATATGCGACCCAACCTCAGTGAAACTGAAATCACCGATGTTAGAGTATGAGATTCCGTATCCCTGGCATATCTCGAGTTAGCCGTCGTCAGTCGCTTTGTCGAGCAACCGAAAGCGCATTAGTTCCCGGCTTGGACAGGTGCGCCGTAATCGATGTGGACCTCCGGTGTGCTCGGCGATTCCGGTGCTGGTACGCCGTTCCAGTCGGCAATCTGCACGTTTGCCATCTGGCCGGAAAATCGGAATCGCATCACTCCGGTATCGACCGCGCCCTCTGCGGCGTGGTCCGTGACGACCGTGGCTTCCTCGAGTGGATCAGCACCGACCAGTTCAATCTCGCCGTCGACGGTAATTTCGTAGTTCGAAGAGACACCTCTGCCCACAATAGTAACGAGATGTGGCAGAGTGTCGGGAGTCTCAGCGGACATGCTCCGATGAGACTATCCTGCCAGTATAAGACTTTTCTTCGATACAACCGTCAGAGCCAGTGAACGTCCGCTCCGACTGAATGCGCGTCGGCTCACATATCGACGTACTGGTGCTCCCACTCCTGTCGCTCCTGGATTACGTCCTCACCGTCATCGGTGATGGCGTAGTAGTTTGTCCGCCGATCGAGTTGCCCCTTCTCGGTGAACTGCTTGTTGACGAGCGTATCCAGGTTTGGATACAGGGGCTGTGTTGAATCACTAGACGGCAGCGGAACAAGTCAGTAAATGAAAGGCGTTGAAGCGGGAGACCCGAGTTGTTCATGACACAAATCTCCCGCTTCATTGGAGAAGTTGTGCCGGTTGCTAAAAGAGTCACTGGTGATGGAGACGAATCCGCCGCCCCGGAAGGTGGCGGCGGATTCGCCGACTACGCCTTCGTTTCCCTGCACTGTCTGCGGATTTACCTCGATACGTCCTACCGAATGACGATTGACCTGCTCAAGGAGATGCCACAAATAACCGGGGAGATCGGCCTCAGCGCGGCCGATCTCCCCTCGCCATCTACGTTGTGTAAGGCGTTCGACCGGATCAGTATGAGCGTCTGTCGAGTGCTGCTGCGCCAGTCGGCGCAGCTGCACGATCCTTCGAAACACGGCGCAATCGACGCTACCTTCTACGAACGTTCCGCAGCGAGCCGCCACTGCTGCCAACGAATCAGCTACCGCGTCCAGAAGCTCAAGGTCACAAAACTCGTCGATACAGACTCTCAAGCCGTCCTCGACGTTCACTGTTCAACGACCCGGGAAGGAAGTGACGCAGACCTCGCCGAGCAGATCGCCCGCCGGAACGCGGGCGATCTGCAGTCTCTGGCCGCTGACAAGGGCTATGACAAGCAGTCACTCCGCAAAGCACTCCGTGAACTCGGTATCAGACCGCTCATCAAACATCGCATTTTCGCACCGTACGACCATGCGCATAACACCAGAATCGACGAACAGCGCTACAATCAGCGCTCGATGACCGAGACCGTGAACTCGGCTGTCAAGCGCTCGCTCGGCTTTGCCGTGCGAGCGCGGTCTTGGTTCCGTGAGTTTCGAGAAATCGCCCTGATGTGTGTCGTCTACAACATCAAGCGAGCCGTAAAACAGTGAATTCCGACGCAGTATGGCGATTCAACACGGCCGATACAGGCGGCCGTGATTGATTTCACTCTCGTAGTACCGTTCCACCTCATCCTTGACGTCCTGACCAGATGGCTGGTCAGCACCCGCGATCACGTACAACAGATCACGCTGAAACCCGGTGAGGTCGTTCATTCTACAAGAGTCTTCAACGAACCTGTATTTGACTTCTTTTCCGGCTCAAACCGAGTGTTATCAGTCTGTGACATTCCTCCGTTCATGGTTGTCCTGCCGACAGGTGACACACTTTGCCGACCTCGTTGCCAGTCAGCCTGATTTCAACCGTATGAAATAACGAGGTGATGTGGTCCTCGAGTGTTTCCGATCCAAATAGGTATAAATAACTATGTTCTATAATTGAATCAACCAACAGATTCTCATGTCCTGGGATGGGAGATGCGGTGGCGGGTTCGTGTCACATCTGTTATACCCCGATGTACCATGGTAAACCCCGCCGCTCAGCTGGCATCACTGAAACGGGGTCCCCGGACCCTGTTTTTGCGAGAGGTGACACTGTTGGAATCCGGTGGCGCTGACAGGCTTTCGCGAGCGATCATGTGTGAGAGCACCCAAAACACACACCAATGAAACGACCTCTCCTTATCATCCTTGTCGCAGCGATGCTCGTTCTTGCGGGCTGTGCCGACGGAACTGGGACAGGAACCGATGATCCGACGGTCGAAGCAGATGATGACCTCGAGGAGATCGATTCAGACGCCACTGACGACGATTCATCAACGGGTGAGGCGGAACCTGATGCAGACGAATCCGACAACGCCGAAACGGACGATCTCGACCCAGGTGATGCTCCCGATATCGATGGAGAACTCGAGATCCACCATATCGACGTCGGCCAGGCTGATGCCACGCTCCTGATCGAACCCTCTGGTGAGACGATGCTCATCGATTCCGGTGACTGGCGTCAAGGCGGGTCCGACGTAATCGCGTACCTCGAGGACCAGGATGTCGATCGAATCGACCATCTTGTCGCGACACACGGTCACGCCGATCACATTGGCGGTCACGATGCAATCATCGAACACTACGAAACCGAGCGTAACGGTATCGGCGTTGCCTATGACTCCGGTGTTGCACACACAAGCCAGACGTACGAGCGATATCTCGACGCGATCGAAGAACACGATGTCGAACTGCTGATCGTCGAAGAGGGAGATCACTTCGAGTTCGGTGACGCGACCGTCGACGTACTCAACCCGCCGACGGGTGACTCAGGTTCAGACCTACACTATAACAGCGTAACGCTCACAATCGAGTTTGGTGAGTTCTCCTATCTGACGACTGGCGATGCGGAAGCTGATGCAGAGCAACGCATGGCTGACGAGCACGGTGATAGCCTCGAGACAGACGCGTATCAGGCAGGCCACCACGGTTCGACGACGTCATCGACGGAGCCGTTCATGGGCCAGGCGACACCGGACGTTGCGATCATCTCGAGTGCATACGACTCCCAGTACGGGCATCCACATGATGAAGTCCTCGAGGACTACGCGGATCGAGGGATCGAGACCTACTGGACTGCTGTCCACGGCGATGTCGTACTCACCACTGATGGGAATGATCTCGCCGTCGAGACAGAACACGAGTTCTCGACTGAGGCTGCGGATCTTCTCGAGGAGAAACCAACTGATGACGATACACAAGCCTCACTGACCCGTCCAATTGACGTGGCTCCAGCACCACTAGTCGGTTAATGACTGAGATCTACACTGCAACTCTCGACCGGATCGTCGACGGACAAACAGCAGTACTCTTACTCGAGGAAGACGGCGAAACTGTCGACCAACTCAACGTCGACGTAGCGAGGCTTCCGTCGGAAAGCCAGCATGAAGGGGCGGTTCTCGAGATTGTCGTTGAAGCGAGCGAACTCTGTGAAGCTGAATACCTCCCTGAGGTCACACAGTCTCGCAAAGAGACTGCACAAGGACGCCTCGATCGGTTGTCGAAGAGATTGTCCGGGCAAGACTGAATCGGAAGTCATGTAGAGTCACAATCACCATGTCAGAACAACGTCTACTTAGGAAATGTAGTCGATTGTTTGTGTTACCACGTTTTCTATGCGTTCGTCGGTAAGGGACGTCATATAGAATTCCACTTCTGAAGCACTGTTGAGGGTCACGAGCGACCACAGAAGGACATGGCTTCGTTCCTCAAGTGGGTCGCCCTCGTTGTCATCGTCTCTGAGAATGAGCGATTCCACGTGGGAGGTTTTCGAAGAGAGTAGGACCGTAATGAGTTGCAAGCCATGGGTAGGGAACTGAGGAGTCCCCAAAATGAGCATTGGGCGTCCTTTCTCCGAGAGTGGATCGGTCCACCAGACGGTGTCACCACATTCCAGTCCTTCGAATGTGGTCACTGCACTTTCTCCATCTCGTCGGTTTGGAGCTCTTCGAGACGCTCTTCTCCGTACTGTTCGTCTGCAGCCTCGTGATACTGGTGTAGCCGGTAGGCAGATTCGAGCCGTTCCTCGTCGTCTGTAATCGCCCAGTATGGGCGCTTGTGCCGCACAAGGCCGCGTTCTTTCAGTCGTGAGAGAATCGCACTGACAGCGTCCGGATCTAGGTCGAGTTGCATAGCGATCATCGCCGCCTTCCACGCACGATCGTCGTTCTCGTTGAGGAAGGAGACGATCCGCTCGGTGTCGTTTCGCTCCTCGAATTCGTCGTCGTCAGCGTTCTCGAACTCGTCGATGTCGATCGTGCCGCCCGACATAGATTGGTGTTGGTGCTGTTGGAACATAGCTGATTGGAACATTTGCTACAGTGATATTAGGAATGAATGTATGTTCGGACGTGTTCACACTGTCAGAAGAGACAAGCCGTGTAACCCTTACAATTCACCTGTGATCGTACCTCGAGCTTTGCAGGGAGTCCCTGCAGGCAGTTCTCCAGGAAACTCAGCGGCGCTTCCACCTCGAGGTGTCCCGGTCCGTGGACTAAATCCTCATCAGTCTCGATCTGAAAGTGAGTTACCCCAAGGTCTTCGTGATCGTCATCATTATGTCATCCCAGACTAACTGCATCGTCGGCCCACTGCACACGCTGAACATCAGTGCCAGCGAGGACGCCAGGAAACCTCAAAAGTAGCCTGCTGCGTGGGAATTCTTTCCCTAAGAACATCTCAGTATCAACGTCAGCAACAACAGATCTGGGACGAAGTCGCGACGGTCGATATGGGACGTTGGAGAAACCAGGTTCTTTCTCGAGGCGTTCTTTGATCCGACGAAGTCCTTCGCGCCGAGTGAATCCACGGCCACCAGCAAGAAACAGTACCATCGCTGTTTGTTAGCCTTCCTGTGGAAGCGTCTCTGAATCCACCTCTCCGATACGTGGATCTGCGTCGAGCCTCGTCAATGAACTCTGCAGGCTGATGGCACCCCATAAGGACGAGGAAGGTTATCGCTTTTGCAGTCGATCGATTGCCTCTTGAAATCGAACAGGATCGGTGTCTCCTTGTTTAGCCGATTCATTCGCAGAGCGGATCTGAGAGTTGATCAATTTATTCTGTTGGCGTGACCACTCCTCATCGTCATGGGTGCGAACGTACTCTGCCCACTGCTTGATAAATGCGCGGCGTTGCTCAATAGACTTGGTCTGGCTTTTATCAAGCTCGTTTGAGTTCAGCATAGTAGTCTTCAACACCCAATTCAGTGACGTACACTTCGAGTTCCTCCGTGTTAAATTGTTCCTCGAACGTAAAGTAGAGGTGGAGTGCGTCTTCGAAATCTTTTCCGTTCAGACTCCCTGCTTGTTGTGCGAGCCGAAGTTTATATGCAATCTGGAGTTCAATTGGGCTAACCGAAATCTGACTGTCGTCAAACTCCACCGTCAACGCGTTCTCAAGTGCTTCACGTTCGAGATCATTTGAAACGAACCACGTCTCAAAGTTAGGAAACATCTCTCCGTCTTCAGCGATTCGAATCCGGTCTTCATCACTTAACAACGAATACATATCATCCAACGGCATCGCCATTCCCCAGTAATCGCTCTCTTTCAGGGCCGAAACAAGCTGCTCCGTTTCTGCCTTTGAAAGAGGGTCGAGAATGACGTCGACGTCTTCAGTCGCACGTGATCGGCCTGTAAGAATTGCTACGTACCCGCTCACAATGACGTAATTAACATCACATGAGTCCAAAACACGTGTGAACTCGACTACCTCTTGATCTAGCTCCGAGAGAGTCCTCGAAAGCGAGAGTCGCTCATTACTCAGTTCCATCAGTTCTTCCTATGGAATCGATAAAACGTGTATCTACGGATTGTCTCACACTACTCATTCGTCCCGCCAAATAACTGCTTTGTACGGTTCCAAATCGAGTCCTGCTCCATAACTGTCTCATCGTCAGTCTCGAGCGCCGAAGACTGATCACAATCCTCGGGTTGTTCCATACAGGCCTCGAGTGCCTCTCGAAGCGTCTGATTCTCTGACTCGAGTTCCTCGATACGGGTGAGCGTGTCATAGAAACGTTCTCAACGAAGGCAGCAGGGTGTGGAAACTGTGTCCAGCAGCGCCACAACCCTGCAAG
>NZ_VTAW01000095.1 GCF_008245225.1 Natrialba swarupiae | reverse complement strand
CACCATTTCAGTCCGACGGGTTGTCTTCATCAGAGTCTATACGCACCCTGCAGATTCAAACATAGCGCCAACCACTCTCGCGTTCTGGGGACGGCTGAACACGTCGATTTCGAGCAGTAGCTTCGATTCCGTATCGATCGCGGCGTACAGCCACTTTTTCTCGCCGTCAACCTCGATCTGTTTCTCGTCGACCGCGACCCGCGACGGGGCAGCCGTCGGCGGGTCGCTCTGCTCCTCTGATAGTTTGTGTGTCCAGTTCCAGATTGCGCCGTGAGAACGGTCAACGCCGAGTAATTCAAACACTGCGACGACCTCTCGAACCGACAGTCCCATCGAATGCAGTCGCACCCCGAACACCCTGCTGCATCCGGGTAGTCTTGGACAACCTCAGCACGCACAATCCCGCCGCATTCTATCGATTTCACCCACCAGAGAAAG
>NZ_VTAW01000054.1 GCF_008245225.1 Natrialba swarupiae | reverse complement strand
CTCACCTCAGATTTACTGTAGAAGTTAGTAGAGTTGCTTGTTAACACTGACCGTGTCAAGTTTTCTGTGGCACCCTCTCTACAGATAAGCGAGGCGAGTGCTCGGGGCTTTCCCCGAGGAGTGAAGCCGACACTTAGACGTGTTCCGTTCGCTCGATATATCGCTCAATCGTCTCCGTTGAGACTGTTCCTGCCGTTCCGATGTAGTACGACCGTTCCCAGAACCCACCGCCCCACAGGTACCACTCCAAGTACGACTCGTGCTGTTCCCACATCTTCCGTGCCGTGATGCTCTTGACGGTTCGCACAATCTCGCTCAGAGCGTACTTCGGGTGGGCCGAAAGAAACAGATGCACATGGTCTGGGGAGATGTGCAACGACAGTATCTCGTAGCCGTACTCGTCGCACACGTCACGGAAACTTGCTCCCAGAGAGTCCTCAATTGGTTCGAGAACCGCGTGGCGGTACTTCGGGCACCACACGAAGTGGTAGTTGACGTTGTACACCGCGTGGTTTGACCGCTTCTCACCCATATCCACCCCACTCCACCGATACAGCTAAGTATATCCAAAGGATATACTCTTGTGTGCCGAACCGCTTTGAAATCGACGGCGAGGAAGTTCTCGACGGTGAAGTCAAACCCTTCGGGAACAGCGCCCACGTCACCGTGCCCAAACGCTGGCGTGGGGCCGACGTGAAAGTCGTCCGAACCTCAGAACCTGACGGAGGAGAGAATGAGTAGTAGCACTGGTGATTCTGCCCGGACTGCCTCACTCGTTCGAACACTCTGTGAGGCTGAAGGGGAAGATGTGGTACTCCGATTTGATGGGCCGATGAGTGCCCCTATGTCGAAGTATAACGGTTCGTCCTATCAGAGTGATACGCTCCCAAAGGCAACTCTGAACGCAACCATATGGCGTGCCAACGTTGAAGACGAAGGGCAGACGCTCATGTGTTTTGCAAAAATCGGGATGGACGAATTAGACAGAGTAGGAATTGATTCCTCTGTCGTGTACACCGATCCAGTTGACGAACAACCCGGATACTGTGTTGTGGACATTAATGCGTCCCGACAGTGGTGGCTGGATGAGTACGAGGGATTAACTCGGGAAGAAGCAGAAAAAGCACTCAAGGAAGAACGTGAAGAAGAAGTGCTTCCGCCGTGGGATGACCACCCTACTGTCACGGTCAAAGTTGAACGAACCCTAGAGTGCCAAGAGAAGTCGTATAACTCAGAATTCCATATCCAGTATGACCCTCCGACTCACGAGATTGGGAGCCTAATCGACGTTCGAATCAAATGACTATGAATCCTCTCGTCAAAACTCTGGACCTCCAACTCAACATCCAGAGTGACAACGAGAGCCTGCTGTACGACGCCACGCTCGAAGCCCGACGAGTGTCCAACGAAACCATTCGGCTCGCTAAGGAAGGTGTGGACTGGAACTCGATTTCTCCTCGCCTCGAAAGCGATGCCGACCTCGTGAAGAACACGACCCAACGCATCGTCGCCAAGGCACTCGGGGCGATGGAGAACTACTACGAGTACGACGACTACGGGCTTCCGAGTCACACAAAAGACGGAACGTACCCGCTCCGGGCGAACTTCACGGAGGGATACAACTTGTCGCTCACCGATGAAGGCGATGTGGCGTTCCGCATCAGCGCAAAGCCGTACAACCACGTCAAGGGCGTCCTCGAAGGAAGTGACACCCACCTCGACCTCCTCAAGACCGCGCTCACAGGCGACGAGTGGAAGGTCTCAACGTCGGAAACGCTGTGGCGGGACGGTGAGCCAGAACTCCACGTCAACATCCGCAACACCGAGCAGGGCGTCCGAGACAAGCAGGACTCGCGGACGGTTGTCGGCGCGGACGTGAACGAGGATAACGTGGCACTCACCGCACTCTCCGAGGATGGCGTCGAAGACTAATTGGTTATCGACTTCCCTGAAATCAAGTTCGAGCGTCACCGCTACTTCACGATGCGAAAGCGCGTCCAGAACGCAGGGAAGTCGGGTATCCAAGACACGCTGGAAGGGCGTGAGGAACGGTTCGTCCGTGACCGGCTCCACAAAGTGAGCCGTCACATCGTGGAGTGGAGCCAGCGGTTCGAGAATCCGTGCATTGTCTTTGAAGACCTCAAAGAGATGCGCGACAGTATCGACTACGGCACCCGGATGAACCGACGCTTGCACCACCTCCCGTTCCGCGCCCTTCAATACTACACGTCGTACAAGGCGTCGTTCGAGGGGATTCCGACCGCGTGGATTAATCCCGAGTACACGAGCCAACGGTGTCCAATCTGTGGACACACAGAGCGAGCGAACCGTCGAAGGAAGCGGTTCAAGTGCAAGTCTTGTAGTCATCAAGACCACAGCGACCGTGGTGCAAGCGTGAACATCGCCGTGAAAGGCGTCAAGAAACATCAAGATTGGAATGTGCCCGCTCTCAACAGCCTTCCCACAATGAGGAAGGTGCGACGGCGGGCATCGGGGGCCGTGGACGCCCCGACCGCAACCCACTCGTCCGTTCGAGACGACCGTGACCCATCCCGGGGTATGGCGTCGAGGACGATGGGAGTGTCAGATTAAACTGCGGGAAGACAGAAGCCTCGAGGCTTGACCCCGAGGCGGTTCACACGACGGATACCCTCGCGGAGAAAGGGCTGAAAATGTCTTCGCCAGTGAGGGCTACGGCGATTCAGTCACATACGTGAACGGCTTCCGCTTCGTCGAAGATCTTCTCGAGTAGGCCGCTCCTCGTTGGGTCCGCACACCGGTCACTGCGGAGCAAAATTCGATATCAGCCCGACAGCGATGGCCGTTACCGTCTCGAAAGCCCTCGACCGCTCGACATCCCGCGACCCACGCTGCGCTCCTCGTACCTGCGGTGCTTGCGGAGTCGGGGGACGTTCACGGCGTTTTGCGCCGTGAGCTCGGGAGACGTCGTCTCCCGGTGACCGAGACAACCTCGCCCTTTCTGAGTCCACCAGGATATCGGCTGTCTCACTGAGCGTCGAACCCGGTTGAACAGGTTCTTTGTTACGGCACGCCCCGCTCGCCGCTTCCGCCCTCCGCATCACTCGCGACCGACCATTCCGGGCATGCGGCGAGCAAGCTCGCCGTTCCGGGCTGAAATGAATCTGGTCTCGACGCCAGCATTAAGCGCGTTTTCGGTTGCGCCCCTCGCGGGTTTTCGCGTTCCAGCACTTTAGGCCACTCCGCGCGGCGAGTCACACCACGACTCGCCGTGCTCATGACCGTCGCGCTGGACACGGACCCGCAGTCCGGGCCGGACACGAGAAACGGCTTAAAGCTGGCCGCTCGCTCTGGGCGGGTCGGCGCGCGGTTCTGGTTGGATGACTCCCCGAGGCGCTCTCGCTCGCGCCCCAAGGGGCGCTCACGAAGGCGCGAGCGAGAGCGCACATGTTGGATGAGTCGGTCGACGTCGAGAGCCATGGCTGGAGAGTCGTGGTGTCGGAAGAAGACGCCGAGTGAGCGCCTTCGGAACGGTGCAAGTTCCAATGTCAAGTAAGAATTCAGTCAGTAAGGTCGTTTCGGTCGATGAACAGGCATACGAACAGGTAGACACTCGAGCGGAGCGTGACGCCGATGCGGAGTACGTCGTCGATGAAACCCCGGAGTTCCGGGCGACGGTCGAGATGGAGATCCAGGCAAAGGTCGATGCAAACCACCCTGATGGAATCGTCGACACGAGCGAAGATCGGATCTACGGCGCGACCCTGGCTCAAGAAGAGCGCATTCGAGCTCGAGAAAAAGAACTCGAGCGCATCAGTGCCCAAGCCGAGTTGGGTCAGCAGAACGGACGAGCACGACGAACTCGGAAGACGGTCGAGTCGATGTGTCGTGAGAAGCGGCAGTCAAAGCGTCGAGTAGACCCCCGTGAAACGCTCGAGCGCAAGCAGTTGGCGGAGGTCAATCAGCAGGCACAGCGGTTGGCTGATGACGTTCAAGGAGGCTACAGTCGGGCAGTCATCGCAAAGCGGATCGCGAGTCGTGTCCTCGAGGGGACAGCGTTGTTCGAGGCCGTGATGGAGACGAAAGAAGAGCTGCTTCACGAAGCAGGAACTATTGTCCCGATCGGGAAACTCGAGGAGATCACTCGCGGCAAGGTCAGCGTCGAAGGGCGCGTGATCGAATTGTGGGAGCCTGCCTGCTCGAGTCAGCAACAGGTCGGGCTACTCGAAGACGAAACAGGACGAACGAAGTTCACCGTCTGGAAGAAGAGCAAGCAGCCGTTGGTCGACGAGGACGAGCGGGTGCGGTTCAGGGCAGCGGCGAAGAACTGGTACAACGGACGATGTTCACTCGCGCTCACTCGGTGGTCAGAGGTCGTTTTCCCAGAGCGCGAGACGTGGTGGGAATAGCCGTTCGTAGCCCTTTTTTTGCTGGTGGATACGATCACCGCCACCGCCCACCACCTCCACGTTCCGGACTGCTCACGGCCCCCGGCCGTTGTGCGGTCGGGCTTTCGCCGTTAAGTCTACCCAACCCTTTATTTTGTTTACCGGTCAAAAAACAGGCATACTTGATGACTAGGCACCGTCTAGTTAGCGTGGTTTGAGAAGCGAGCAGGTCGTAGAGTTGGTTTGATCATACAGCTCGCAGACCTGCTCAATGAGTCATACGCGGCGGAATTTGATGAAGCTTGGGAGCGTGAGCGGACGGCGACGCCCGTCAGGGTGTTCGCCGTCCGTCGCCACGCAACCGGTTGTTCGCTCCGAGAGATACAAGCGGTTCTTCACTCACTCGGCGTAGAATGCTCTCATCAAGCAATCTGGCACTGGGTACATCGGCTAGCTGACAGCGTTCCAGACCCGCCGACGTCCACGAGAGCTTTCTCTCGTACAGCCCATCAGACGCGAGGTATCGCCAGATGACCGAGCGAAACACGTGCCGAATGCCGACGTGTTCGACACTCTCTCGTGAACGGACTGGATGTGCTGGCCGGTTCTGTTCGGATGGCTGTGCAGTCCGGTACGAACACTTGCAGGCAGACGCTCGAGATCAAGTAGGGTACGCTGGGCGTTTCTGCCCGCCGGCGTGTGAGATCCAATACGAGGATCTCCGCGCAGATACTCGAGATGCTGCGATTGCTAACCAAGAGGGATACTAATGCTCGAGCAACGCGATCACCGCGGGAAACGGTTCACGATCGATTTCGATGACACCGTCGACACAGAAGCCTGTGAGCGGTGTCGGCGAACAGCGGCACTCGAGCAGCAGGCCCAGCGAGATCTTCGGGAACTCAAGCGTGCGAAGCGGTCGCCGGTCCAACGGGGGCACATCCCAGCGTAGAGGTGCATCCCGTTTCCGTCGGCTTCGCTGACGAGAGACACGAACTTCCGTGACCGTCGACGCAAGTTGTTGTGAAGCGGGTTGGTCGATAATACAGTCGAATTTCGTGCTTGTATCGGCGATAGATTCTTGTCTTGCTATCTCGTTCAAGATAACATCGAAAACGATGGTAACAGTCGAACTTATGAATTCCACTGCTGCGAAGATCGTCTTAGTAACACAGCGTGGTGATTCAATTAACCGAATTTCGAATAAGGTCGGGACATCGTATTCGTGGGTGTACGACTGGATTGGTCGATTGGATGACGCTAATATTATCTCGAAAACAGATAGTGGAATTCAGGTCGCCGATTACGAGATGCGCCGTCGATACGAAGAGATGATGGGAACATTATACAGCCGCGACGAAGTCTCGCAGGATGACGCGTACGTGATCCCACACTTTGCCGGTATGGAGTACGCGTACACCGAAATCGATGCCGCTTACATATGGACGGATGGTGGATACCAGATCGCGCGCAGCCACGATGATTACCCAGTTTTTATCGAGATCCACAAGCGTGACATCGATAGGTGGATCGAGTTCTTCGAACGGTTCGGAATCGATACCACCGTTGGTGAACGACCGGATGCAGACGATGTCGACGGAAGCGTCCACTACGTCTTATTCCCCCAGACTGATGGGATCGATGTCGAGTGGAACGATGGCAACCCCGTGATTCCGTTAGACGATGCGGTCGAACAGATGATGCAGACTCGAGCGGCATACGAACCAGCGTTGGAGATTATCGCCAATGAGTATGATGTCGATATTGACGCGAATCACCACGATCAGCTACCTGCTGACTGAGCAGATTTGAATATGAGTCTCCAAGAGCGACAAGCCGAACTTATCGATACGCATCGTGCCATACAGGACGAGGAACTTCCATACGTTCTCGTTGGAGGCTGGGCAGTCTCAGCTTTCCAGACGCGTTTCACCACCGATGTCGATATGGTCATCCCTGAGACGGAGCTCGAGGCGTACGATGACCTGCTCGGCGAATTAGACTATAGGAAGGAGTTCGACAACGACATTGCAAACGTCTACGAGGGGCGCATCGTCAGATACGAGAAACAGGTTAACGACACCACTGTGGAGTTCGACGCACTGGTCGGCACACTCCGTTGCCGCCAGACCGATGCCGAATGGTCATATCGATATCTCCACGAACACAGTGTCATCAAGACGCTAGAGATAACGGACAATCTAACCGCTCGCATCCCGAAACCCGCCTTACTGTTCGCGCTCAAACTCCACAGCGGTCGGCTTGCGGATGCTCGAGATCTCGTCATCGTTGGTTCTGAAGCTGATCTCGATCAGATCGAACATCACGTTCATCGGGGCAATCCGGAGCAACTTGCCGAACAGATTGAAAATGTGGTTGAACAACTGGAACACGAAGGGTTTGCGGATTCGTTCAAGGGTGTTTTCCAGCAGAAAGCACTACCAGAGGACGAGATCGACGAATTGATCGAGTTCCTACGGTCTCAGCTCAAGAAGCTCTAAGCGATCGTACCGACGACTCCACTTGTTGTGTAAATACGGCTCGCTGGTAGCACATCCGCAAAGGATAGAGACAAAAGGGGACGTGGTCTCTTCGATGAGTCATTGCCTGTATAAAACGGTGGTGTCTGAGTATCCTCACTCCGAGTCGGCGTTCGGGCGGGCCTCCGGTGTGAACTCGAGCATCCCAATAGCAGCGATGCAGTCGGGACAGTACGTCCTCGTAACAGCTGCGTAACGGTCGGCGAGTTCGGGGCAGGGTTCGCTCGAGAGGTGGGTCACCCGTTCGGCCGGAATCGGCTCGCCGCACCGATCACAGACGGGTTCTGCGAGCTCGTCATCGGACCCATTCCCGGGAGTCTCACTGGAGCTCATTCGTAGTTCCTCCTTGCGTGTCGCCACTGGCGACAGGGTGACTGACCACTTTGGAGCTGACTCGAGTTATGTAGACGGGCGCGATTCGGAGGGGAACGGTGACTCAGCCAGGGCTGTAACTGATCGTTGGCGATACTCAACCGTCGTGCGAGACCTTTTTGTCTCGGTAGAAGTAACGAAAGCATGGCAGCCAAACGTGCCGTGTTTGGAAGCCACCGTCTCGGGTGTCTCAGCACCCGGGGCATTTCAATACGCAATGCCCCCGCGTCCGCTGTTTTGGAGCGCGATGGCTTCCATCCCAATGGATGTAACCTACAATAATATAATTTCTGGTGTGGAGATAATGAAATCGATCGATTTGACAATCAGATAACGCATCAGCCACATAAAAGCTCAATATCGACTGACTAGCGACTTCGCATCCGTTCGTTGTCTGCGTGTTTTTTGCGACCCCACCGGGTGGTGGTGGTCTTCTCGAGTTCGACTCGAGAGACACGAATCGATTATGGCTACGAGCAGCAGCACCCGGGAAACGTTCGGTGATTCCGACACCCGGCACGACGAGATGCATAGTACGATCGAAGCGTGGCTTGGAGACCTGGTTGAGGAGGTTGATGACGCCGTTTCGAGCGAGCAATTCAAAGAGTGGCTCGACGTGCAGAGCCGATTCCACGACTACTCGCACCGGAACACGTTGTTGATCAAATTGCAGTGTCCGCATGCGACCACGGTCGCCGGCTACCGAACGTGGCAAAACGAATTCGACCGGCACGTGAGAGAGGGTGAGAAGGCGATCTGGATCTGGGCACCGATCATCGCGAAACAGTGCCCTGAATGCGGGAACTCACCATCGTATCACGAGCGGAGTGACTGCGAATACGACGACACTGAACCCGACGAGTGGGACAAAGGGCTCGTCGGTTTTCGACCAGCACCAGTCTTCGATGTCTCACAGACTGAAGGGGAGCCACTCCCGGAACTCGAGACGGAAGCACTCGGTAACGCGAACGAGCTGGTCCCAGGGCTCCTTGAGGCGGCATCCGTACTCGAGGTGGAGGTTGAGATCGTCTCGTCTCGGGAATGGTCTCACGGCAGCGCCAAGGGCGTCTGTCAGTATCGGGTGGGGATACAGCCACTCGTGGAAGTGCGTGATCGTGAAAACGAGGCTGATCTCGCCGTCACACTCGTTCACGAGTACGCTCACGCGCTGTTACACGGTGGCATCGATACCGAAGACGAACGAACGAAGCGCGAACTCGAGGCCGAAGCTGTCGGCTACATCGTCGGTCGATATTTTGGGCTGGACACGAGTGGGTCAGCGTTCTACCTCGCTGCGTGGGAGGGAGACGAGCCGGAGACGTTGCTTGATCGACTCGAGCGCATTAGTTCGACGTCTCAGGAGATCATCGATGCCGTCGAGGAGGTGATGAGCAATGAGTGAGCAACGGTTGTTGTTTGAGATTGTCGAAGCCCTCGAGGAACAGGGACTCGATCAGGATGAGTACCAGCTGCAATGCCTTGTTGAACGCAATACGGCATCGGGGTGGGGTTGCTGATCTACAATTTCACGGCGTTAGAGACGGCTTTTCGACCTCAGAAGATGCAGTAGCTGTCAGTCACAGCAATTGCTGATGAGTCAAAACTATGGTACCTTGCTCCGTTGTTCCGGTGACGACGGCGATGCCTCTCCCGGATATGTCCGGAAAAGGGGAGCAGGCGGCGAGCCCTAATGGCTAAGATAACTTCTGAAAGTCAAGGAACTTCTCACACCACTTCTTTGCGAAGCTGATGCGTTGCGTTATTTTCTCGA
>NZ_VTAW01000053.1 GCF_008245225.1 Natrialba swarupiae | reverse complement strand
CCCCAGGCGGATCACCGCGCGAGAGCGAACAGCGACCCCCACGCCGGCCCCTTGAAGAGTGCCCCCCCCCCACCGCGCCCCCCGAAAAGCCCAATTTGCGGGCCAGGTCCCCCCACAAACCCCCCGCTGACCCGCGGGGGGTTTTCGGAAACCCGCATGGTTTAACCGGGGTTTTTCTCTCCACGGAACCCCTTGCGGGGGGGCCCGCCCCGTCCCCCCCCCCGCCGCAACAGATGCCGGCTCAGTAATAGCATCAGCACTCCCGCCAACAGGAAACATCTGACTGCACTTTCTCGACGAACCGGGATGAACTCCAGCCCGAACACCTCTTTGAGTTCTTGGATGACCGTTTCGACACTCCATCTGTTACTGTACAGCGCCGCGATTTCTCGCGGCGCGAACCCATTTCTCGGGAGATTCGTCGCGTAAAGGTGGTACTCGTGGTCGGCTTCGACATCGTCACGATAAGCGGGAGCGTCATCATCGCCCTCATGGCGAACACCGATGACTCGGAGGTCGTATGGAAGGTGCGGATCGTCCTGATCCGCACCGACCCGTGCCGTGACATCGATGGTTTGCCGGTAGAGGTCGGGCAGCACCTCTTGGAGGTGCGTGCCCTCCAGATTGATCGAGTTACCACGCACGGTTCGCGGTTCCTTGATAACGTGTGGATTCGCGTCGGCGTTGAGTCGGGAGATGAACCAACCGTCGTTGTCCTCAATGCGTCCTAACCGATCGTAGTCAAGGTAGCCGAGATCGAACAACGTTAGCGAGTCCTCAACCCAGGTATCAATCTCAAGCTGGGTGGTTTCCTGGGTTCGAGCACTCGTGATAGAGTCAAGGAACGGTGCGACTGAAGCAAGTGATTCGACCACGTGGAGCTTCGCTCCAGCGTGGTCGTTCCCATAGCCAGGGAACGCGTCGATCGCTTCCGGCGAAAGCGTGCAGATAGTCGCATCCGCGATGAAGACATCCTGAAAGCGACTGAACCGCCCACCAAGCGAGGACTCGGTTCTGCCGAGTTCGACGCTGACGTAGTTGACAAGGTCAGTGAGCAGCTTGGTCAGCTCGGGAGTGATCCACTGCTGGATCGATGAGTAGGCGACATCGTCGCCAGTGAACGTCTTGTAGTAGTCGTGAGCGGCACTGACCGAGCCGTCGGGCTCGGTCGTGCCGACCAAGAAGCTCCAGAGAAACGGCGTCGGGTTGATGTGGCGGCTCCGTTCAATGAGGCCGGTGGCGCGACTGTGGTCGCGCACCGGCTGGGGAGGAATCAGATTGTTCAGCTCCTGGCAGATACGGCGAAGCCATCGATCCATGTCTTCGCGTGTACGCGGGCGAGAGTTGCAACTACCGTTTACGCTGAATCCTTAAGCGATAACAGGTGGTGCCTAATACCAGCGACGCCCCGCCGTGGCGGGCGTCGCCTCTGGTCCTGGCCGTTCAAGGAGTTCATCAACATGATCCGACGGGTAGCGTGGACGGCCTTCGCGGTGCGTCGGGCCGTCCCCGCAAATCGGCCACCGGACGATCGGTTCCACCGGTAACCACCGACCGAGGTTGCCCTGTTCGTGAGTGGCAACGCCGTCGCGTCGGCGGCTGAGCGCCGCCGACAGCGACAGATCTACACAGCTTCACTCGATTTCAGAGTCGAACTCCGTGGATCATGACTCAGCAAGACAGAATTGCGGCTTCAGACCGAGTTAGCCAAGGACGACTTTTGAGGTACTGAACCTTGTTCCCGTCAGTCGGGCCTTGGATACATAGTGCGGTCGAACGGTAACAAAGTGTGATACCACAGATATCAAGCAAATAATTTATTTAGTAAAAATTCACATATAGAATCAGAGGGAGAATTGAATTCGTTATAAATTTAGTAAATAGAATTCATTAATCACACAACTTGTGCTCTAATAACGCTTGTATATCAGGATGCTCTATGCCAAGCACCACATCATAGTTGTATTCATCTATTATGCCTCCAACTATTCTTTCCATTTCATTTCGATCTGTGTTATCTCGATGCGCTATCTCTTGGCAGATCCTATTTCTGAGTGATTGCCATTCACTATGGCGCGTAACAACCCTCACTGGAACAGTTGACAGTCCAATCAACTTAACAATAGTAATCCGATGGCGTCCTTCATTCAGCAGTGGCTCTCCATTTCTTGCGATATCTACTGAGATTTCGTGTCTAAGTATGTTTTTGTGGGTGTTTAAACCGAATCCAAGACCACCATCACCAATATATCCCGTCTCCCCATCTTCAATCAATTCAATTTGACGCTTATAACCTTCTTCTTCAATTTGTTTAAATATATTATCTATCTCACTACACTTTCTATTTAAAGCTTCTACTGTCTCGAACTTCGCTGTTTCATTACTATTTATTTTCTCCACATTATTATTATAAAATGTCGTCTGACTCCAGGGTCTACCATTATAATAGTGTCTCCTGAATGATATCCACCGATTGTGGCCTTCTATGAATATTTCAGAGTTCAAATCCCAATCTCCAGATTTTATCGTTCCTGTAGCTGTTATCCAATGAAAGCGTCCGGATGAAAGCTTCTTGATTTCGTCAGGATCAAACTCAATGATCAGTGATGGGTCAACTGATGCCCGTTCGTTTCTGTAATTCCATGTATTATATAGGACAGACGCCTCAAATAATATTATCTCGAATGTGTTCCAGGTACGATCTATAACGGCTCTGCTCATGGGATGACGATCGTATATCCTCCGAAGTGCAGTTCTGAGTAAAATACCGATACGAATGGAAGCCGACAATAGTACGTTTTGGAACATCTGTGTATAAACAAATATGCTGCTACATTGGTATTCCCGGCATACAATATCTGGTCTTTATATGGTACTTTCTCGTTATGACCCAATGTCAAAATATATTAAATTATCATGCTGGAATCGAGCGAAATGTCGTCAAAACACTGTCTCACCAAAATTTTTGTCATGTGTGAGATGAACATCATTCATTATTAAAAACCTCCATGTATCTGTCTGCTACTTTGTCTAAGCGGAATGTTTGTACACGTTCCTCGTGACGGGGACTTATCAAAGCGCTATTTAAACAGTTAGTGATCTCTCTTGCCATCGCTTCTATATCATCAACGGGAACCAGAGAACCAATCGTGCCATTCTTTAGTATTTCACGAGGACCACTAGGACAATTCGTTGAAACTACTGGAGCACCACACGCTAACGCCTCAATGAGTACGTTTGGACACCCCTCCCACCTCGAGGAGAGAACAAACACGTCACATTTGGACATATACGCATACGGATTAGCGACGAATCCCGGCATATCGACTCGATTCGCCACTCCGAGATTCTCTGCGAGCCGGACGAGTGAATCACGGTCGTCTCCCTGTCCTAATATGACCAACCGTGAGTTAGGATATTCGTCCATTGCGCTGAACGCCCGAATTAGCGTATCAAAACCCTTTTGCTCGGATAGTTCGCCTACGCCGAGGATAACGCGACCTGCCTCGGATCCAAACCAGGGATGGTCGACGGGTTCTTCTCGAGCAGCCAGTAGTGATTCGTCCACAACCGGATTGTATATCGTCGACGCCCGACTGGGATCGACACCAAACTCTTTCACGACGTCTTTCGTAACTCCTTTCGAAACACCGATAACGTGATCGGAATGCGGGTACGTGAGTTTTGCTGTTAGATGTACGACCTGATGTTTCGGATGGGTCAATTCTTCCGCTTTAGCGCTCATAGTATTGGATATGCGAATTATAATACGAGTGTCTTTGTTGGAGAGTTTCTCGGCGATGATCGCCGCAACATTGGCAGTGTCGATAGTTGACATCAGTACGTCCGGTCGTGCGGATAAAAGGTATCGGACGAGTGAGGGAACTGCTGCGAGAAACCGATGAGTGTCGAGGTCAATTATTCTCACGTCGGCGGCAACGTCGTCCAGGTATTTTCCTCTCATCTCGACCAGAACAATATCCACAGTGTATCCTCTGTCCGCAAACTCGTTGGCGAGTCGGACCATAACTCGCTCAGCGCCACCTCCTCTGAGTGACGGAAGATACAGACAAATGTGGGCTGGAAACTGACCTTTTAAGTGTGCTCGAGGTTCGGTAACTTGTTCACAGTGATCGATAGTTCGATACACATTCGTCATATTCGTATGTGCTTGGTCGTCGCATTCGCCGGTTTCAGATCCGGATGATTTATCCCTTCTTCATGCCCTTCGAAAACCCGATCACGGAGCTGTTGCCATCTTTTATGGCGTACTCGAATTCGGACGGGAATAGACTCCAGTTCCAGAAGTTTTGCAATCGATAATCGATGTGCACCACCATACCATAATAGCTCCCCATTACGGGCAACGTCTACCGTAATTTCCTTTTGTTCTAGCGGGAAATGTGGCTCGTTATCTAACTCTCCAATTTTTTGCTCCGTCAAGAGACATTGAGTCGTATATCCATTGCGCTTGATCGTCATGTACAGTCTCTCTAGCTGTTCACAACGACGATCCAATTCCGCCGTGTCTTTCATTCCCTTGTACGAGCCATCTTGACTAACCCAGTCTTTCATACGGCTGTAATACGGCGTTTGTTCCCAGTCAACACCTCCGTTGAACACCATCTTGAACGACCGAAAAACGACGTCCTCGTGAAACGACCGTAGCTCTCGATCCCAGTTTCCACCGACGACGGCCGATGGGATTACGGGGAAGGTCAAGGGTGGATCGACAGGACACCGGTTAATCGAAGTTGGTGACACCCATATCAGATCATACGGTTTTAATGGGGCACGGTATCTTCTGCCGGAGTGCATCCACGTCAGCAGGTAGCCACTGTACCTCCGGACCGTCCGCTCGAGGCGGTTCTTTAGACCCAACTCAGTTCGAGTTAACCGGGATCGGCGAATCATTGTGACTGCAATGAATACAGCGATGAATACGTACTCGAGTTCGATACCAGCTCTTCGTGGGGACCAGCCTCAACAATCCTGCCACCCTCCATCGTGTAAATCCGATCCGCGTTCGTGACCGTCGAGAGTCGATGCGCAATTACTAACATCGCGTAATCCCGATCCATCGATTCGATCCCGTCGTGTACCCGCTGCTCGAGCGACGTGTCCAGATCGCTCGTCGCTTCGTCTAGTATCAGCAGATCGGCGTCCTTCAGCAGGGCGCGAGCGATGGCGACTCGCTGTCGCTGGCCGCCGGAGAGTTTGACTCCTTGATCGCCAAGAACTGTGTCGTAGCCGTCCGGCAGCTCGTCGAGGAACTCGGTTACCTGGGCGATCTCGCATGCCCGTTCGACCGCCGATTGCGTAGCATCGCGGTTTCCGACGGTGACGTTCCGTCGCAGGCTGTCGTTGAACACGTGCGGGTCCTGCCTGACGACGGTGACTCGAGATCGCCATTCTTGAATGTCGAACATGTCGATCTGATGGCCGCCAGATCGAATTTCGCCGCTGTCGGGCTCGTACATCCTCGCGAGCAGCGAGGCGATCGTAGATTTACCGGCACCCGACGGTCCGACGAACGCGACGAAATCGTCGCGGTCGAACTCGAACGATACCTGGTGGAGTACTGTTTCGTCGCTCGATTCGTAACTGAACGAGACGTCGTCAAACTCGATCTGATTTATCTGGCCCGGCACACTTCGTGACACGTCGACCCGTTCGCGATTGCGCTCGAGTTCGTCGATGAACTCCTGTGTCCGAACGAGGTGAGGAAGTTCACTTTCCACACGATAGACGTACTTATTCAGTTTGCTGATCTTCGGTCCTAACTGAAACATCGCGAATAGGAACAGTCCGAGTTGACCAAGGTTCATCGCCGAGAATGTCAACGCTAAATAAATAAGCGCAAACACGGCGACAGCAGTCATCAGCTGGTAGTAGTTCGAAATGCCCGCGTCGTTACGTTCGACTTTAATCCGGTTGGTCTCGAACTGTGCCGCTGACTCGGTGAATCCCGAACGAAGTTCGTCGATCATTCCGAACAGCTTCACATCTCTGATTCCCTGCGTTCCGGCCTGGGCTCGAGACTGAATTCCCTCTTTCGCGTCGGCCACCTCGTCGCCGAGGGAGTATCCTGTGGTGAGGACGTTTCTGAACAGAAGCGTCACTCCGCCGAGAAACACCGCCGTTAGAAGGGTAAGGAGCGGCGAGAGTATCAGCGCTATCGTGAGATACATCAGCGCGAGGAACCCGTATTCGACGGACCGGAGCGAGTACTTGATCACCCGTCCCGCGTACTCGGCCTGAGTCACGATCGCGTTCAGGATGTCGTCTGAACCCTCCTGATCGAAGTACGAAATCTCCGCCTCGAGCGCCCGATCGAACGACTCCTCCTGCAGGTGGCGGACGTACTTCGTCTCGATTGCGGCCCGGAACCAGCCGACCAGAAACGACGTGGTGTAACGAACCGTCATCACGCCCGCGACCCCGGCGACCAGGTAGCCGAGCGTGAAGGGAACCCCGAGCGTCTGGTAAGCCAGCAGGAACATCCCGAGGAGTCCGTCGGCGTCTTCGGGCGGCGTATCGGCCTGTGCGACGTCGACGATCGGCATGATGAAGCTCAGGCCGACTCCCTCGAGGAGGGCAGCGACGACGCTCAGTACGATCACCGCTGCCGCGAACCGCGGCTGGAATTTCGCGACGCGATAGAGCGCTCGGCCTTTCTCGCGCCACGTCAGGTCTAGGTCGACGTCATCGGTATCGGACATGTGTAGAGAGGAGCGGCGGTGCGATTCGTCACTGCCCGTATCAGAACCAGGTATATAGTACCCGTCTCCGTTTTCGCGGGTAATCCGTCCTATCGCTTCCAATCGGAACCCGTCTCGAGGGTCGGTAACTTCTCAATAGCCTTTTACTGCGAACGTCGAACACGAGCGTAAGCCCCAGAACTCTGATACCCGACCTGAGTTGAGGAATACCGTCTGACATCCGGTACATTATCGAGGGACTATTCACGAGGACGTAAGACCTCGGTGGGCAGTACGCTGGTATTGACTCGGAACTCTTACTCGTCTACCCCGATTTTGCAGGGTCCAGTTCACCCTCGAAATACGCCGTTCCCTGGACGGTGATCACGTAGAACCCCCACGACGGACACACCAAACGCACGGACGATCGGCGAACTCGAGTTCCTCACCTCACTAATCCCCTACGAATCAGTCCACTCCCCTCCTGAATCCCACTCCGAGACCGGCGTCAGTTCGAGCCGCGGCCGAACGGCGAACCAGACCACGACGAGCGTCGCACCGAGGGCGTTCGCGACGACGTCACCGGGATCGAACTGCCGCGCCGGAACGAAGTACTGACCGACTTCGATACCCGCACCGTATGCGGTCGTTATTCCGACCACGAGGCCGAACGCCGCCCATCGCCGAACGTTCCAGTGGCTCATCGCGTACGCGAGCGCGTACCCAAGTGTCGCGTAGGCGACGAAGTGACGCCACTTGTCGAGCGGGAGGAACCACGGCGAGACAGTATCGACGGCCGTTTCCGGTGGTGGAGACAGCAGCGACGCGTAGAAGATGAAGCCCGCGACGACGGCGACGATTGCCCACCGAATCGCCGGTGGAAGGAGTGGAACACGAAGTTTCATCGGTGCTCGTCATCACGACCGCCGTCGTGGTTTCCGACCGCCTCTGGTGGCTCCGGAGGCGCAACCGCCGCGACGAGCGTTCGAACAATCCTCGTCTCGAGTAACTCCGCGAGACTCGAGCGCGACCGTAGCCCGATCGCGGCGAACGCAGCGACGACCACGTGCGCGAGAACGAGTTGTTCCGAAGCGGTGTTCGTCACGATCACGACGAGCAGCGAACCGACCGTGGCGAGCAGGACGACCAGACTCGCGGCTCGAATTGGCCGTCGTCGAACGGACGAGGCGAGGCGACCCACACCTTTGGCGACGATCGAGGTCCGCATGCCAGTCTCGAGTCCGCCGGTAACCAGATCGACCACCCAGATGACGGGGCCGACGGTCCACGTCTCGCGGAGATCGATGACGATCACCTCCGGTTCGGGTTCGGTCGTAAACCAGCGATAGATGAAGGAGGATTCGACGTACCGTCGACCGATCCGAACGAGTTCGGCGAGTGTCGACGCCGACGCCACCCGTCGCATCGTTCGCCCGACCCCCGAAGCGAAAGAGAGGATCGCGACGATCCTCGAGGCGGCGATCGCGCGCTCGAGTTCGGGTGATCGCCACCTCGAGCGGAGCGGACGCGTCGACCGGCGTGTCTGAACTATCGTTCGGGCCTGGGCGTAAAGCGTACTCAACATCCCGAGGACGATCGACCGTTCGCGGACACGTTCGAACATGAGCGTCAGTTTGCGTAATCGAGGTCTGCTGTGTAATCGCGGTCTACTCAGCCTGCGTGACGTCCGCTCGATCGGGACGGACGCCCTCGGAGTAGTCGATTCCAGTGACTTCGCCGTCGACGGCGACCGTCCCGAAGTCGAGATCGATCGAACTCCCGATCCCGATTCGATCGTCTCGGAAGTAGACGCGGTCGTCGATCTCGACTGTCTGCAACTCGAGGGCCAGGGTCACGTCGCTGTTCCGTGGATGTTCCTGGAGGGAAACGTCTCCGTTTTCGGTCTCGAGGACGACGGCCGCTGGCTCGCGCTCGATCGATTCGATCGTCGCGACGGTCTCACCGCGGCGCGTCTCCGACATCCCCGCCTCGAGTTCGTCGGCGACGGCGGGGGAGACGTCCCGGAGTGTGACCTCGGCGACGGCCACCGTCTCCGCGAACGGGAGGTCCGGATCGTCCGGATCCAGATCCGTCACGGTGCCGGCGACGGCGTAGGCGCCCATATCGAGTCGAAGCTCGCATCCCAGGACGAGCGGGGTGTCGTCGATCTGGAACGTCGGTTGGCCGTTCTCCTCGCGGACGCCGGAGAGCTCGACACGGATCGTCACGTCCGGGCGCGCGGTGGGCGGGACGTGGACGTCCGTGACGGTCGCGACGTCACCGTCCTCGAGCGTCGCGACGTCGCCGGCCTCGAGTCGGTCGACGACGTAGGCCGGTTGCTCGCCGAGTTCGACGGTCGCGTATCGCGTCTCGGCGGTCGTAGCGTCGCCGGAGACGACTGCAACGCCGGCGACGACGACGACGAGCAACAGCGTGCCCGCGAGCGCCGCGACGACGTCGACACCCATTTCGCCGCCGGAGACGACGGCGACGCCGGCGACGACGACGGCGACCAGTAAGACGATCGCGAGCGCGTCGACGACGTTGACGACCCCGAAGAGGTTTCCGTCCTCGTCGATCAGCGACATGGTTTACTCGAGAGACGGTGTGACCGCGGCTCGTTCGTGCAATCGGTCGACGGTGTCGGTCGGGAGTCCAACGCGTGCGAGGATGCGACAGTGGACATGCCACCGTGCACACTACAGGCCAGTAAATAAGTTCACGTCGCGATCGCCGGTAATATCCCGTTTCACTCGTCTGCTCCAGACTCAGTCGATCACATCGATTTAGAGAAAGTGCCTGCTTGGAGAAGGTGTGCAGCCTAGCCAAGCAGACAGCGAGATAGA
>NZ_VTAW01000052.1 GCF_008245225.1 Natrialba swarupiae | reverse complement strand
CTATCGCCAACTACAAACGAGGAGCTAACCCTGGCAAAACGACGATCGAGGTGTGTCAATGATTCTGTGGTACCCTCTGGACGTGAAACAGATCACTCAACGAGACGCGAGTCCGCCGGCGGAGATGCCCGAGTACGAGACGCTCGAGCGCCGCGTCCTCGTCGTCGGCGCTGGCGCTGCTGGCGCTCGGACGGCGATCGAACTCGTCGATCGAGATGTCGACCCAGCGGACGTGCTGGTCATCGGCAAGCGCGACCACGGTGACGCACACACGACCTGGGCCAGAGGCGGCATCAACGGCGCGCTCGGAACGCGCGACCCGGAGGACAGTCCGAGCATCCACGCGGCGGACACCCTGAACGAGGGCCACCACGTCAACGACCCGTCGAAAGTCGAGACGGTCACCGAACGAATGCCCGGGCTCCTCCGCGAACTCGACTCGTGGGGGATGGATTTCAGCCGAACCGACGACGGCCGGATCGATCAGCGCTACTTCGGCGCCCAGTCGTTCCGCCGGACGGCGTTCGCGGGCGACTACACCGGCGAGGCGCTGATGGAGACGCTCGTCGAGCGAGCGCGGGCACTCGAGATCCCCTACCGCGAGAACCTCTTCGTCTCGTCGTTGCTCGTCGAGGACGGACGGGTGCGCGGCGCCGTCGGAACCGATCTCGAGACGGGCGAGTTCGTCGTCATCGAGGCCGACGTCGTCGTGCTTTCGGCCGGGGGCTACACCAGCCTCTACCGCCGACACTCCTCTCGAGACGACGAAAACACCGGTGACGGGCCGGCGCTCGCGTTTCTGGCCGGCGGGACGCTCGCGGACATGGAGTTCGTGCAGTTTCACCCGACGGGGATGGTCGGGGCTCGTTACGGCGAGGAGTGGGACGGCCGACTCGTCACCGAGGCCGTCCGCGGGGAAGGCGGGCGGCTGTTCAACGCCAACGGCGAGCGATTTATGGAACGGTACTCGCCCGACCAGATGGAACTCGACGCCCGCGACGTCGTCGCCAGGGCGATCGGAAGCGAAATCGCGGCCGGACGCGGGACTGACCACGGCGGCGTCTTCCTCGACATCTCACACCGCGACCGGTCGCTCGTCGAGACGCGGCTGCCGCGGATGGTCGAGCGGTTCGAAACGCTGGGCGTCGACCTGGCCGAAACACCGGTCGAAGTGTCGCCGACGGCCCACTACGGGATGGGCGGCGTCGTCGTGGACGACGACGGCGAAACCGACGTCGACGGCCTCTACGCGATCGGTGAGACGATGGCAGGCGTCCACGGCGCAAACCGCCTCGGCGGCAACTCCCTCGCCGAAACGATCGCCTACGGAGCCGTCACCGGCGAGGCCATCGCCGAGCGCCTGAACGAGGGTACCGACAGCCAACCCCAGTCCGGCCTGTACACGATCGATGCGCTCGCCGAAGCGCACCTCGGCGCGCTCGAGGCGCTCGCGACACACGAGGGTACCCACGACCCCGAGGCGTTGCTCGACGAGCTCCGGGAACTCCTCTGGACGCACGCCGGCATCCTCCGCGACGGTGCGGGAATCACCGCTGGGCGTAACGCCCTCGAGACGATCCGGCGGAAGGCGGCGGATCTCTCGGTCGGGTCGACGACCGATCGCTCGTTCGAGTTCGCCCTGAACCTCGGATTCGGGCTCGTCGTCGCCGACGCGATCCTACGAAGCGCGGAGATGCGGACGGAATCACGCGGCGCACACGTCCGGACGGACCATCCGGAGTCGGATCCGAGCCAGCGTCACAACGTCGTCGTCCGGTCGGACGGCGTCGGCGAGATGAGCCTGTCGACCGATCCCGTCGGAACGCCGAGCGAGGCGGTTCGAGACGCCCTCGAGGCAGGATACACACTCGACTACCATCAACTGGAGTGACCGTGTGCCGATGTCTGAGCTCCCGCGTCCCCCACAGCGGTCGTACTCGCCGAGATCGGCGTCGGGGACGCCACAACGGGCGACGGCGCTTACAATCACCCTCCCCCTCCGGCGACTGCGCGTGTACGGTTCGGAGTTCGGCCGGATAGACGATCGAGACGAGGCCGAGAACGGCCCTGGGAAACGCCGTTTTCGCCGCAAAAAAACGCCGGCTCGTCCCGTCGACGCTCTAGGGCGCCGCCAGCGAGAGGGTGACCAGCAGGTACATCGACAGCCCGCCGTAGAACCACCGCTGTGCGACCTCGTCGTCGAGGGTTATCTGTTGTCACTGCAACTCGAGTGCCATCGGCAGGACAGGAACGACGAAGACGATCGTCAACGCAGCGAGGGGGTAAACCCCATTCTGTCGTCGAACTCGAGTTTCTGGAGAACGGACCTGTTGTGCCGTCGTGAGCGGACGACCCGTCCGCCAGTCTCGTAGGCCACCCAGCCGGTCCGTCGCAGACGCGTCGATTTCGCTCTCCGCGGAAGACAAGGCATATGACCGTACCGAACGGGACGTAACCCGATGGGAGACGGGTTGTGGGTTAGCGTATCCGAGCCAAGCGGAACCGTCGGACGATATCTCCGGGACTGCGTGCGTCTCGACACCCGTACGCTCGCCGTCTTCCGCGTCGCCCTCGCCCTGTTGATCCTCGCCGACCTCCTGCTTCGCTCGCGAAACTTCTCGACGTTTTACACCGACGGCGGCCTGGTTCCACACGACCTCGCGAGGGAGACCGCGCCGCTCGAGGCACCCTCGATCTATCTTCTGTCCACAGAACCGGCCGTCACCGCGGCGCTGTTCGTCGTCCACGGGCTGATCGCGCTGGCGCTGCTCGTCGGCTACCGGACCAGAACCGCGACCGTCCTCTCGTTCGTCTTCGTCGTCTCGCTCGACCTCGCCAACCCACTGGTGTTGAGCTACGCCGACGTCCTCTTCGCCTGGCTGCTCCTCTGGGCAACCCTCCTCCCGCTGGGCGAACGGTGGTCGATCGACGCCGTCCACGCCGACGGGCCATCCCGTCGATCCGTCGCGAGTCTCGGATCGGCGCTCGTCCTCCTCCAGATGATCACCATGTACACGGTCAACGGCTACCACAAGACTGCCTCGGACCTGTGGCTCACCGGCGAGGCCGCCGTGTTGGTTCTGGGCCTCGACGACATGACGTTCCTGCTGGGTGATCTCGTCCGGTCGGCCCCGACGGCCCTGCAGATCGGCGGTCTCATCTGGGTTCTCATGCTGTCGTTCTCGTCGGTTCTGTTGCTCGCCCGCGGCCGGCTTCGAACCACGCTCGTCGCCGCGTTCGTCACGGCCCACCTCTCGTTCGCGCTTACCGTCCGGATCGGCGCGTTCGCCTACGTCGCGATCGCGGGCGTCGTCCTCTTTCTCCAGTCGAGTTTCTGGGCGGACTGCTCGAGGGTCGCGCGGCGGTTCCCGGTTCCGACCGAGCCCCTCGAGACGACCCGCGTCCGACTCGAGTCGATCGCGCGGGCGGTTCCGCGGCCGGGCCTCGGGTTCGACCCGAACGCGCTGATCCCGTGGTCCCCCGGCGACGCGACCCGCTCGCTGCTCGTCGCCGTCTTCGTGACGGTTCTGCTCGTCTCGATGCTCTCGGCCGGCGGCGTAGTCGACGGGGACGCCAGCCCGGCCGCGGAGATCGACGCCGCGACGGCCGCCGTCGTCGACCACCAGACCGACTGGTACGTCTTCGCCCCAGAGCCGCGGACGACCGACCGCTACTACGTGTTCCCCGCGAAGACCGCCGACGGCGACGTCGTCGACGTCTACAACGATCGCGACCTGAGTTACGAGCGCCCCGCCGACGACCTCCAGCGCCAGTACGGCACCTACCGCGAACGATTCTACATGAACAGCGTCGCGGCACCGGACCACCCCGACGCCCCCGTCCGACTCGCCGAGTCGATCTGTAGCGACCAAAGTGAGGGTAAGAACGCGATCACACACCTCGAGATGTACCTGATCGAGGAAGAGGTCACGCTCGAGACGATCGACGAGCCAGCCGAGCGAACGCGGGAGGCGACGTTGCTCTCCCGCCACAGCTGTGGTGACGACGAACCCGAGGAGATCGCACCACCGCCGTCTTGACGGTCGTTGTCCGTTCTACCTGCTCTCACTCAGATTCGAGCGAGTCGCCCTCGAGGGGCTCCCCACGAGTCCAGTACTCCTCGATCGTCTCGGTGGCCCACGAACGGACGAGTTCGTCCTCGACGTCGACGGAGGCCCGCAGGATTCCCTGATCGTCGCGCAAGAGGAGGTAGACGACGTCGTCGACGACCATCACCGCGAGTGGCACCTCCTCGTCCGTGATCCTGACGCCCGCCCGGTCGGCCTCGAGGAGGTCCTCGAGTCGCCGTCGGAGCTCCGACTCCTCGGACAGCGCCTCGATTGCGCTCCGGGAGAAGACGCCCTCGAACGTCTGTTCGTCCGCCCGGGTCCGTTCCCGAACGACGGAGAGCGTCTGTTCGTTGAACGCGTGGGAAACCGTCCGTACCTCCTCGGCGCCCTCGAGCAACTCGAGGAGTCGCTGTAACGGCGCGTTCGGACGCGTCTGGCTGGGCGTGGTGATCGTCGCGTTCGAGAGCCGGCGGAGATCGAACGAGAGCGATTCGGTCGGCAGGAACTCGACGATATCTCGGAGCGTCCGTTCGGTCTCGAGGATCTCCTGTAAGTCCGTAAACCCCGCGGAGACGAGCTGTCCCGTCGCGGTCGCGACGTACTCGCTTCCGTCCCGTTTCACCCACGACCGCTCGTCGAAGTCGCCGAGTATCCGCCCGAGTGTCGCCTGCGAGGCGCCGGTCGCCTCCGCGAGCTCTCTGCGCGTATGCCGGTCCTCCGAGAGCAATCGGAGCACGTCGACGCGGTTGGCCGAGAGCGCGAGAAACTCGATCTCTTCGAGCGACGATTCCATATCACGTGTCGTCTCCCCCGTGATAAACGATTTTCGCCCCCTGAACGGATTGCACGAAGCGAAACCGCGGCGACCCGACGCTTGAGGGCGTCGTCGTGAAACATTTTCTGAACTACCCTATCCGATTCGGGCCCGTATCAGTTCTCATGACGCCGACGCACCTCCGATCTCTCTATCTCGGTTCGCCCTTCCGTCGGCTACGGACGGTGATTCACCGATGATGGATCGTCGGACGCTCTCCCTGTTCGCGCTCTCGAGTCTCTTCTTCGGTGGGACGTTCGTCGCAGCGAAAGCGGGTCTGGAGTACTTTCCGCCGCTGCTGTTCGTCGCCTTGCGATTCGACGTCGCGGCGGTGCTCATGCTCGCCTACGTCGCCACGACGTTCTCGCGTGATGAACTGGTGCCGACGACCCGCGGCGACGTCGCGGGGATCCTCGCGACTGGCGTGTTGGTGATCGGGTTGGCCAACGCCCTGTTGTTCGTCGGCCAGCAGTACGCGACGAGCGCCGTCGCCGCGATCGTCTTCAGCCTCAACCCGATCCTGACGCCGGTGTTCGCCGCCGCGTTGCTCTCGGACGAACGACTCTCCTCGCGGGGCGTCGCAGGGATCGGCCTCGGACTCGTCGGCGTCACGCTGGTCGTCGACCCATCTTCGGCGACCGTCCTCGGCGGCGACGCCGTCGGCAGAGCGATCCTCTTCGCCGGCGCAGTCAGCGCCGCCCTCGGTGCCGTGTTGATCCGCCGGGCCGACGCCACGCTCTCGAGTACGGTCCGAATCGCCTGGGGGCTCCCCCTCGCCGCGCTCGTCTCTCACGTCCTGTCGTGGTCAGCCGGCGAGTCGGCGTCGTCGATTGCGTGGACGACGGAGGCGGTCGTCGCGCTCGCGTACGTCAGCGTCTTCGCCGGCGTGATCGCGTACATCGCCTACTTCGCCCTGCTCGATTCGACCGGTGCGATCCGGGCGAACCTCGTCTTCTACGCCGTCCCCGCCGTCTCGACGGTCGGTGGCTGGGCGGTGCTCGACGAGTCGATCTCGGGGAGTGCGATCGTCGGCTTCCTCGCGATCTTCGCCGGCTTCGCGATCGTCGGGAGCGGTTCGATCGACGTCCGCTCGACGGTTTCGTCGATACGGACCCGGCCATCGATTCCGAACGACCAACCGCCAGCGACCGACGAACGCAACGCGAGGAAACACAGGGGCCACCGGTCGGACTAACACGGGATCATCGGTTTACTGACCGACTCGAGCGCGCGACGATCGATCGCGCAGGGAACGGAGTCAAAACAGTTCGTCGAACGAGCGAACGCGGTAGTCGCCGAGTACGCACTGGCCACGTCGCTCGTGGCCAACCCGTTCGACGTGGATCGCGTCGAGACCGGCGTTCCAGGCCGCACCGACGTCGTTCGCGCCGTCGCCAGCTAACACGCCACGGTGGCCGTTGTTCCCGACGCCGAGGTTGGCCATCACGGACTCGACTGGCTGCGGGTCGGGCTTCCAGCCCGTCTGTTCGGTACAGCACAGCCGAGCGTCGAACCAGTCGTGAATGCCGACGTTCTCGAGGACTGGCTCGGCGAGAAACTCCTGACAGTGGGTGACCAGCCCGACGGGTGCGTCGATATCGGCGACGAACGCGGCGTCGTCGTGAAGGTAGGTCTGTTCCGCCCGGACGAGTGGATCTTCCTCTTCGTGAAACGCCGCCCAGAACTCGGTGGGGTCGATCCCCCACGCCTCGAGCTGGCGGTCCCGAGAGCCGGTGAGGCCGTTCCAGATGATGTCCGCTTCCTGGTCGGAAAACTCCCGGCCCAGCCGGTCGCCGACCCGGTCGAACACCTCGCGGGTGTAGGACCACTCGACGTCGACGAGGGTCCCGTCGAGGTCGAGCAGCCAGAAGTCGTATTCGGAGACCATTGAGGACACTACAGTACGATACTCTCGATTAAATGTCTGTCGGATCGAGACTATTCGCCGCCGTCGACCACCCGGATGCTCGAGCCGAGATACTTCGAGAGCACCTCCGAGACCGTCTCGGCGTTGAACGCCTCGAGGTCGTCCGCAATCGCATCTTTCAGCGCCGCGACGTACGCCTCGTCGGCCTGGAGTTCGCGAAACGACACCTCCTCGACGGGCACCTCAAGCCACTCCTCGACGAGTTCCCGGGCGTACGCGTCGTCGCCGACCTCGCCGCGCCAGAGCGTATCACGGAAGAACAGCCACCCCTCGGTTCCCGGTTGGGCGGCCTCGTGAACGAGCGTGACCGTCGTCTCGGCGGTGTCGGGCTCGAGGGAAATACCATCTTGGGGGGCCTCGAGTCTGACCCGCGCCTTGAAGACGTATCGTCCGTCCATCGCCGTATCAGGCGTTTCGTTCGGTCTCGATCAGTTCCGCCATCTCGATGTCGTCGTCGGTGATCCCGCCTTCTTCGTGGGAGGTGAGTCGGATCTCGACTTCCTTGTACCGGATGATCAGTTCGGGGTGGTGAAACTGCGCTTCCGCGATTTCGCCGACCATCTGGGCGAAGTTGACCCCGCGGAGGTAGTCGTCGAACTCGTAGGTTCGAACGATCTCGTCGCCCTCTCGGGACCACCCGTCGGGGAGCTGTTCGTCGATTTCGTCCTCGGAGAGTACGTCACCCATGGTCAGTCGAACGGAGGCCAATCAAATAACGATTGTGCCGCCGGTAGAGCGCCGACAATTAACTGTTTCCGGCGCCGTACAGCCGTTTTCGCGGGTTCAGTCGTCGTCGGCAGCGCCGATCCGGGGTTCGGTGCCGCCGGCGGCCGGGAACAACGTCGCGGAGTTATCGTCACCGAACTCCGGGTCGAACAGCTGTAAGGCGGTGCTGATCGTACTCCAGTCGTCCTCGGCGGCGGCCTCCCGCAGGCTCTTGGTCGGTGGAGCCAGCAGCTGGTTTACCAGCGCGTCGGCCATCGACTCGACGACCTCTCGCTGTTCCGGCGTGAACTCCTCTCCCTCGAGCCGGGAGAGTGCGGTCTGGAGTTCGCGGGCTTTGATCCGTTCGGCTGATTCGTACATCGCGGCGATCACCTCGTCGGCGCGGGCGCGTTTGAACTGATCGCGAAGCAGGTCGAACTCGTGGTCGATCATTCGCTCGACCTCGTCTGCGGCGTCGGCGCGTTGCTCGCGGGTTTCCTCGGTGATCGACTCGAGGTCGTCGAGGTCGTAGACCGTCACGGTCGACAGCTCGTCGGCCGCCGGTGAGACGTCGCGTGGCTGGCCGAGGTCGACGATCACGGTGTCGGCTGGCCATTCGTCGTTCGCCGCCTTCGCTTCGGGTTCTTCCGGTCCGACGCCGCCGGACTCGAAGTGAGTCGGCCCGAGTACCGGGTCCGTGCTGTTCGTCGCCGTTACGACGACGTCCGCGTCGCCCACGACCGTCGATAGCGCCTCGAGCGGAACGGCGTCCGCGTCGACCGCGAGGTCGTCGATCAGGTGTGCGGCGTGAGAGGCCGTCCGATTCGCGACGACGAGTTCGCCGACGTTCGCGTCGGCGAGGCTACGTGCGGCGAGTCGCCCCATCTCGCCGGCGCCGACGACCAGCGCCGTCGCTCCGTCGAGCGCTCCGTCCTCGGCGGCAAGCCGCGTCGCGGCCGAGCCGAGCGAGACGACACCGTCGTTGATTTCGGTCTCGGTTCGGGCCCGTTCGCCGACGTGGATCGCCTTCGTCACTCCCGTCTCGAGCACCGATCCGATGCCGTCCGCCGACCGGGCGTCCTCGTAGGCCGTCCGGACCTGGCCGATGATCTGATCTTCGCCGACGATGACGGACTCGAGGCCCGTGGCGACGCGAAGCAGATGTCTGAGGCTATCGTCGTGGTCGGTGTGGACGATCGCGTCGTCGTCGACTCCCTCGAAGAACTCCTCGAGGGTCGCGCGGCCGACGGCGGCGTCGGGGCTGACGACGTACGCTTCGACGCGATTACACGTCGAGAGGACGTACGCCTCCTCGACGTCCGGTACGGAGAGCAGCCGCTCGACGCCGACTCGCTGACTCTCCGGGCTCGCGGCCGCGAGTTCGTCGACGCAGGCGCTGTCGTGAGTTACGCGGGCACCCGTGACGACGCCAGCGTGGATCACGATCGCTCACCCCCGGCGGGGAACTCCTCGGTGAGTACGTCCTCGGTCACTTGACGAGTGTTGGAATCACCGCTACGTAAAGCTGTCCAAACCTCCGGACTGTTGACGACGTCGGTGACGATCTTTCGGCGACGATTCGGCTCGACGCTCCTGGCTTTTAGCTCCTCGCGAAGGTAACCACACAGCGTCGCCACCTCGCCGGAACCGGCAAGCGTTTCCTCGAGCTCCCGACGGAGGTACTTGCTCACCGCCGGTGCGGTTGCGCCGGTCGAGATGGAGACGACGACGGGATCGTCTCGGACGGTCGCCGGGACGACGACGCTTCCGGGGCGTCGCCCACCCGAGCGGTCCGCGCGGTTACAGAGTACCCCTCGCTCGTCTGCGGTCTCGCTGACGGTGTCGTTGACTTGCTCGTCGTCGGTCGCGGCGACAACCAGTGCTGGTGTCGTCCGCTCGAACCACTGCTCGATCCCGTCGGGCGACGGCGCGGCCCGAATCAACTCGGCGTCACCGAAGGACCGGTCGTCGAACGCGGGGCTGACGACGACGACGGTCGCCTCGCGGGCGAACCGGCGCGCCTTTCGCGCACCGACCGGGCCGCCGCCGAAGATCAACACGGTCGCGTCGGCGAAATCGTGGAGGAGTGGTATCATATCGTATCGGGGTGGACGCTCGTATCCATACGTTGCTATCTGGTGGTTGACTCGATTCGTTCGCTCAAACGAATGCCAGTTTTCTTCAATATTCTCGTCGAAAACAGCGAGTCCCAGTCCTCGTCCGCGACGTCCCAGTAGTCGCCCATCGTCTCGCGAACCTGTCGAATCCGACGGTCGCTTTCGGCCTCACTTCGCCCGTGGGTCATCGCGAAGACGTTGTACGGCCAGACCCCCTCGTGGCGCGGTCGCTCGTAACAGTGGGTGACGAACGGTAACGACGCGACCGCCGGCCCGACCTCGTCGACGAGGTCGTCGGGGACGTTCCAGACGGTCATTCCGTTTTCCGTGTAGCCGAGTTCGTAGTGGTTGGGAACGACGCCGATGCGCCGGATCTTCCCCTCGCGGTCGAAGCGAGCGATCGTCTCGAGGACCCACTCGGTCTCCCGTCCGATCGCGTCGGCGACGTCGGCGTACGGCGTCGCCGAGAGCGGGAGTCCGTCCTGAATCTCGAGGACGAGGTCGCGTTCGGCCGGCGTAAGCGTCGACGCCTCGCTCGCCTCGACGCCGGGCCCGAGGGCGGAAAGGTCGATACCGGCGGTCGCGGGTTCGCCGTCCGTAGCTTCGACGCCACGATCGCCGTTTTCGCCGCTGGCTTCGGCAAACGGCCCGTCGACGGAGAACTTCGCCTCGACCCGGAACTCCCGCTGTTTGGGCAGGTTGTACGTCTCCTGGCCGGTCTCCGCTTCGATCTCCTCGAGGACCGTCTCGATCCGATCCTCGTCGGCGACGCTCACGACGAACCAGACGTTCAGGTGGGGGTGCTCGCGCTCGTAGTTGTGTGCGACCTCGCGGTGGGCGTTGATCCGCTCGACGACCTCGTCGAACTCGTCATCGGGGGCGTGCATGGCGACGAGCGTCGCCGCGCCGCCGATCTCCTGGGCGTTGACGAGCGGCCCGAACCGGGAGAGAACGCCCCGCTCGTCGAGGTCGCGGACCGTCTCGAGCAACGCCGTCGCCTCGATGTCGACCCCGCGCTCGCGCATGGCCTCGGCGGCCGGTTCGAACGGATGCTCGACGGCCGGGAACCCACCCTGGTAGGCGTTGACAACCGCCCGCTCGCGGCGGGTGAGATCGGCGTCCGTGCCCATACGAATATCTCGGGAGTCGCGGACTATAAGCAGACCGGACCGGTCCTCGCCGACGAGACGTCGGTGGCCGAGTTGACTACGTGCCTTCGACGCCAGTTACCTCGAACCCCAGGTTGCGAACGTCCTCGAGGATCGCCTCGTGGTCCGCGCTGGCCTCGAAGTAGATCACGACGTCGAACGAGCCGTCGCGCAACAGCTGTTGACACTCCCAGACGAACTCCTCGTCCTCGAGGGTGAGCCCCTGGTGTTGGTTCGAGGAGAAATCGGGGTCGTCGTTGCCGGAGTAGACGTAACAGTCGCGCGGATCGTGGCCGGCGCGTTCGGCGACGATCTCCCCGACGTCGATCGTTGCCTGCATCATCTGGACGTCCTCGCTTCCGTCGTACTCGGTGTGTACGATCATCCCGTTGAGTTCGATCTCCCCCGGCTCCAGAAGCGCCTTCGTCCGTCGGTAGAGGTCCTCGTCGATCGGACTCGAGTTCGCGTCTCCCATCGTCCGAAACGAGAGTCGCCGCACTGATAGCCGTCACGGTTCGCTCGAGTCACCTTCCGGCCGAAACTGTCGGTCCGGCTGGTTGACATCCTCGCAGTCTGGATTGTGTCAACTGCCTCGGGGTCAAGCCCCGAGGCTTGTCAGTGGACTCCCGCTCTAACTGCGAAGCGCAGTAGGTCGGAACCGACCGTTCGCGTTCACTGTCCCTGA
>NZ_VTAW01000051.1 GCF_008245225.1 Natrialba swarupiae | reverse complement strand
CTATCGCCAACTACAAACGAGGAGCTAACCCTGGCAAAACGACGATCGAGGTGTGTCAATGATTCTGTGGTACCCTCCGTATCAAGGCAACGTCAGATCCATCTTCTCGAAGTTACCGGTGGTCGATGCCCCCGTCCGATCGATCACCGGTATCGAACGACAACGGCCAGTAGACGACGCCGAAACACGAGGGTTCACTCGTCGAGGACCACGGGCACGCCCCGGTTGGCGACGTCGACGACGAACGCGTCGGCGTCCGCTTCGATCTCTTCGAAGGTGTCGTAGTGGACCGGCAAGACGAGATCGGGATCGATCGTCGCTGCGAGGGCCGCCCCGTCGCGTCGATCCATCGTGAACGTCCCGCCGATCGGCGGCAGAAAGACGTCGACGTCGAGGTCCTCGTGAAGCGGGAGAACGTCGGTATCACCCGGCCAGAACGCACAGATACCGTCGACAGTAACTCCGAACCCGCATCCGTCGCCCTCAGGATGGTACGGTGACCCACTGTCGTCGGTGTGTCCTCCCGCGGGGTCGTTGTACGCTGGGGTGGTAAACAGATCGAGCGGGCCGAGGACGAACGACTCGTCGGCCCGAACGCGTTCGACCACGAACGGGAGTTCTTCGGGTGCTTCCTCGATCCGATCGATCTCGCTCGCGTCGATCGATTCGTGAACTGCGACGATCGCGTCCTCGTGGGCGACCCGGCGGATCGACTTCGGATCGTAGTGGTGTGCGTGTGAGACGAGGATCAGATCGCCATCTCGAGCGTCGTACCCATCCAGCACGCCGTACTCCGCTGGCCCGGGGTCGACGTAGATGACGGCACCCGTCTGGCCCTCGAGGCGAATCGTCGCGAGTCCGAACCAGTCGATCGTCACCGCACCGAAACGGACGGTCATGGACAGCGGTTCGGGAGCGAGGGTCGAAAAGCGTTCGACTCGAGAGCGGTGCTGATCGGATCAGCGAGAACGCAAAACGGACCTCCGGAGGAGTGCCCCGAATCATTCATGATTATTAGGTGTATATCGGAACATATATAACAACAATTCCGATTATTTTATAAGGAAGGCGGAAGCTTTAAGTCGCTTACGACCTTACCATACGTTAGCTGAGGCGACCGGGTTTCTTCTGGTTCCCCCACCCGGGAGCCCCGAGTAACGCACCTGATACACCATGACCGATACACGCATTCGAACCTATTCGGACGAACGAGAGGAAGAGAACGAGGAAACGACGACGCGATCGGCGGAACGAGAACAGTGCCCGGAGTGTGGCGGGCGGCTCATCAGCGACGCCGAACACGCCGAGACCGTCTGTGAGGACTGTGGACTCGTCGTCGAGGAAGACGAAATCGATCGCGGTCCCGAGTGGCGTGCGTTCGACGCCGCCGAGAAGGACAAGAAAAGCCGCGTCGGTGCGCCGACAACCAACATGATGCACGACCAGGGGCTCAGCACGAACATCGGCTGGCAGGACAAAGACGCCTACGGCAAGGCGCTCTCGAGTCGCCAGCGACAGAAGATGCAACGGCTTCGCACCTGGAACGAGCGTTTCCGCACGCGGGACTCGAAAGAGCGCAACTTAAAGCAGGCACTCGGCGAGATCGACCGCATGGCTAGCGCGCTCGGGCTCCCCGAGAACGTCCGCGAAACTGCGTCGGTGATCTACCGCCGCGCACTCGAGGAAGACCTCCTGCCGGGGCGGTCGATCGAGGGCGTCGCGACGTCGTCGCTGTACGCCTCCGCTCGCCAGGCGGGCACCCCACGCAGCCTCGACGAGATCTCGGCCGTTTCCCGCGTCGACAAGATGGAGCTGACCCGCACGTACCGGTACGTGATTCGGGAACTCGGGCTGGAGGTCCAGCCGGCCGACCCCGAGAGCTACGTCCCCCGGTTCGTTAGCGACCTCGATCTCTCGGACGAGACCGAGCGAATGGCCCGCGAACTGCTCGACTCGGCCCGCACGGAGGGCGTCCACAGCGGCAAGTCGCCGGTCGGCCTCGCCGCCGCCGGCGTCTACGCCGCCGCACTGCTGACCAACGAGAAGGTCACCCAAAACGAGGTCAGCGAGGTCGCCAGCATCTCCGAAGTGACGATCCGCAACCGCTACAAGGAGCTGCTCGAGGCTTCGGATACGGCGGCACCCGCGTGAACCTCCGCTCTTTTCTTACCGGCCGCTCGTAACTGACGATTTCGTTCACCCGACCTCGAGTTGGGCCGACGACGAACCGTCCGGCCGCGAGTACATTCGTCTCGAGCCGACGCTTTCGTCCCTCGGGTCACTCATACGGTTTACTGGAAACCATTTCCGGTGCGACCGCGACCAATCCTGCGGTCGCACCGGTAACTCGGTACAGCAATCCGTCTCACTCGTCGTAGCGTAGTTCGAGCTCGAGCGCACGGTCGAGCAGCGCTTCGTCGTAGTAGTCGGCGGTCTGTTCGGACCGCGTCCGGTGGATCGCACGCACCGTCAGAATCGTGTTCCGGAACACCTTGAACGTCGCCTCGTCGACCATCTGGCCGTCGATGGTGACTGCGCCGGTCCCCTCGCGTTTGGCCTCGTTGAACCGCTCGATTCGGTCGACGTCACGCTCGAGTTCCGCGGGCGTCGGCGTGTGGATCGTGTTCGCCTGGATCGTCTGTTTCGGATGGAGCGACCAGGAGCCGTCGAGGCCGAGTCGGGCTTCGTGTTCGATCTGATCGGCGTACCCCTCGGCGTTGTAGTACGTGAGCCCGGCGCGTTCGGTAAACAGATCGTCGAACGGGCCCCCGATCGCGAGCAGGTCCGCCGCACTCGCCTCGTTCGAAAGTGCCTCGAGCAGGCCGTCCCAGCGAGGCCGGCCGTCGCCGAGATCCCGGCCACCGAGTTCGGCGGTGTAGTCGACGGGGCCGAAGACCAGCGCGGCGAGTCGGGAGTTCTCGCCGAATCTCGCGATCTCGCGCAGGTCCGAGCGGGCGCGTCCCGTCTCGACGATCACCGCGAGTTCGATCGCCCCCTCGTCGTAGCCGTGGCTCGCCTCGGCCTCGGCGACGACCGCCGCCGCGCGTTCGACGTCCTCGAGTCGCCCCACCTTTGGGACGACGACGCCGTCGATCTCGTCGCCGATCTCGCCCACGAGGCGGTCGATCTGGTGACGGCCCTTCTCACGGTACGGTCGATCGGCGTAACTCCACTCGACGCGGGGCCAGATTTCGCCCGCGAAGTCGGCCCGCGGGACCTCCGCGAGGACGTTCTCGAGTCCCTCCGCCTTCGCGTCGGGTGCGGTGCCGTCCTCTAAGTCGGGAACGAGCCAGTCGGGGGCTTCGAACCCCTCTGAGGCGAGGCCGGAGACGAGATACTTCGCCGACTCCTCTCTCGGGACGGCGGCCGGTGCAGTCTGGAACGTTCGACAGATTCGTGGTTCGGTCGTCGGTGTCATCGTTGGGTTTGATGGGGTTGGTGATCCCTTCGGTTTGGGGTATTGGCGACTCGATCGTCTGTTGTGGTTCGGATGCCGGACCGCCCCAAGACCGCAGTCGGCGACGTTGGGTCGTCCGCATCACGGCGTTCGATCGTTCGGGTCACGGCGCTCGTTTCCGGATCTCGGCCGTCCGCGTGCCCGAGTAGACGGGTTCCCCGTGCTGGTTGAACGCGACGTGTTGAAAGCGAACCGTGCCGGCCCGCCCGTCCGAGGCGTCGTCCCCAACCTCGAGGACGCGGGTAAATGCGTAGACGGTGTCGCCGGGTGTGACGAACTCGTGGAACGACTCGTCGTCGAAGCCGACCTCGCGCCAGGTTCGTTCGTCCGAGCGGGCGTGGCCGAGCGCGATCGACCGGGTAACGTCGCCGTAGGTGACGACGTCGCCCGACGGAGTCTCCGCCATGACGTCAGCGTTGTAGTGTTGTCCGGCCGTGTTGAGCGTCGCCAGTGGCAGCGCCGCGACGGTAACGTCGTCCTGGGTTCGCCCGCGTTCGTGCCGGTAGGCCACCGCGGCGTCACGGCCGCTTGCCGCCTCGAGGGCCTCGAGGAAGTCCTCGAAGAAGCCGCCCTCGGGTGCGATCAGGTCCGTGGGGAGGTCGTCGTCGGGTGTGGTTTCGGCTGTCCCCGACGAACCGGTTCCGTCGGCGTTTGTCGCGCCATTCCCAGCCGTTTCGACGGGCTCGCGTCGTGGGATCATGTTCGTCCGCTCGTAGGTACAGAGGGACTCGTCCGTCTCGGCGTCGATTCCCCGCGTTCGCCACGTGACGATCCCGTATTCGGGCCGAGAACTCGAGGTCGCGGTCGAGACGACCTCGCTCTCGACGCGGAGTTCGGTGTCCGGATAGACCGGGGTCCCGGGGAACCGCAGGTTCGTCCGGCCGAGGAAGTAGCCGCCCCTCTCGCTCAACTCCTCGACGGTGATCCCGAGCGTGGCCGCCGTGAGATAGTCGGGGTGGATCGGCGGCTCGTCGAACCCGCGGGCTCGAGCCGCGTCGGTCCGCCAGTAGGCCGGATCGTGGTTGAGCGTCTGGCTCGTCCAGCGTTCGTTCCCCCACCGGGTGAGTCGAAGCCCGGGGTCGTGTTCGACGACGTCACCCTCGGCGAACGCCTCGAAGGTGTTTCCCTTCGGTCTGGTCTCGGCGCGCTCGAGGGCTCGAGCGAACGTGTCGGGATCGGTCCACTCCACGGAGTCGTGTCGGTTCCGGGATCCGCGTTCGGCGTCGCCGTTCGACCTCGAGTTCTCAGTCATCGGCGCTCACCTCCCCGGATTCGGAGTCCGACTCGGCTCCGGTCTCCGCGTCGGTGCTCGTCCGTTCGGCGGCTCGCTCTCGCCGGGCGATCGTCCGCCGCATCTCGTTTTCGACGAGCATGTAGCCCTCGTCGAACCCCATGCCGGGTTTCGCGAGCGTCTGGGCGGCGTCGGTCGCGAGCGCGACGTGAGCGCAGGCCCGCGCCGAGGTCGCGGTCTCGTTGCACGTTCCGCCGAGGTACGCCTCCGTGTTGGTCCCCTCGCAGTAGCGAACGGCTCGCCCGCTTCGGTGGATCCCGCCGAGATCGGGCGTTTTCACCTGCACGAGGTCGGCCGCGCCCGCGTCGACGAACGCCTGTACGTCGGCCAGGGTGTTACACCACTCGTCGGCGACGATAGGGACGTCGACGCCAGCGTCCCGGAGGCCGTCGCGGAGTTCGACCATCGCCTCTATCTGAGCCTCGCGGCTCCCAGCGTCCATCGGCCCCTCAATCTGTATCGAGAACGGCGCGGCTGCTTCCTCTATGGCGTAGAAGTAGTCGACCACCTCGGCCCGGTCGTACGGCCGCCCGAACAGGTCGCCGATCGTCCCGTAGACGTCGACGTGGAATCGTGGCTCGTAGCCCTCGGAGCCGAGTTCCAGCGCCCGTTCGGCGAGCCAGGCGACGTACTCGAGCAGTCCCCCGCCGTCCGGGCCGAGCTTTTCGGCGCTGTTGATCAGTCCGTGGGGCAAGACCGGAACGCCCTTGACGATCATCTTCTCGGCGTTGGCGTAGCGGTCGTCGCCGGACTGGCCGAAGACCGGGATGGGATCACTGGCGGGTTCGGTCTCGAGTGCGTCAGCGAGGACGTCCGTCCGGGTCGTGCCCTCGGCGCGGGCCGCGGCCGACAGAAGCGCCTGCGAGACGCCGTAGCGGATCGCCGTGTGAAGTTTCTCCCCGTCGATTCGGAGGCGTTCGATCGCCTCGGCGTTCTCGAGGAACCGGCGCGCGTCGCGCCCGCGGAGTGCGTCGGCGACGGGCCCAGTCACGACGGGGGCGTACTCCTCGGCGCGAAAGAGCGGATCGCGTCCGCCTGCGCCGGAGTACTGGACCGCGGCGCAGTCGCCGCGGCCGACGGTGCCGTCCGCGAGTTCGACGTCGACGAGCAGCGCCTCGCCGGCCTGACGGATCGCCTCGAAGCCGTCGGTGACGGGCTCGCCCTCGTAGACGAAGCCGTCCCGTTTCGCGCCGCGTTTGATCGCCCGCTGGTCGTCCGCGAAGAACCCGGCGTAGCCCGTCGTCGCATCGATCGCCTCGATCTCCATCTACGCGTCACCTCGGGGCTCCGGGCGGCCGATGAGTTTCCCCTCGCTGATCGCGTCGACGTCGTCGGCGACCATCCGAAACGACTGGTCGCGTCCCTCGGTGTCGGCGCGCTGTGAGAGCCGAGCCCGGTGGATCTCCTTGATCTCGTCGTCCATCGCGAGCTCGCCCCACTCGAGGATTCGGACGCGTCCGTCGTCGTCTCGCGCCGGAAGGACGGCCCCTTTCGCGCTGTCGCTCGGGGCGAAGGGAACGTCGAGCGCCCCGGAGTCGAACGCCGCGAGCGTTCCCTGGACGACGTCGCCGTCGCCCGCCTCGAGGACTGCCTCGAGGAGATTGCGAGTCTCGCGTTCGATCAGTTGCTGTTCTCGGTCGATGCCGTCGATGTCGATGTCCTGTTCGATTGCCATATCGATGACCTGTCTCGTGGTGCGGAGGCCGCTGGCGTTGGCCTCCATCGTTGGAACCCCCTGGAACTCCTGTGGGGACTTGGTGATCACCTTGTCCGGCCGGGCGATCGCGGCGGTCAGCCCGCCGAGGCCGATGACGCCGTTGGCGCGGGCTTCGTCCGGCGGAAAGCCGCCCATCCACTCGTGGAAGACCGTCGTGACGCACACCTCGTCGGAGAGGAACTCCTGGCCGAGTTCCTTCAGGGCCCGCAGGGCGGCGACGTCCTGGACGACGTTGCCGACCTGTCCGTAGCCGAGCGTCAGCGACCGCACACCCTGTGTGGCGGCGAGTTTGCCCTCGATCAGCATGATCGCGATGGCGATCGACGGCGGAACGAGCGTGCCGGTCAGCGGTCCGAACGGTTCGCGGTTGATCCGGACGCCGTGTTCCGTATAGGCGCCCGCCAGCCGGTCGACGAACTGCCAGTTCTCGATCGTCTCCGCGAGGCTGTGGCGGTTGGTGTAGGGAATGTTGTAGGAGATCGGCCCACCCTCGAAGCTCTGGAAGCCACCCGCAAACGTGATCGCCGCGAGCAGCCGGGCGTCGGGGGTGCCGTGGCGCACCTCGATCGGCGCGTCGGTCGCGCCGATCAGTTCGCGACAGCCCTCGACGCCGTGGTTCACTGCGGGAAATCCGTTGAGGGTGTCGTCGCCCGTCTCGCGGGCGTTTTCGAGTCCTTCCTTTGCTTTTTCGTAGGCGTTGTCCCGCGTGTAGGAGTCGATCGTGGTGGGGAGGAGGTCGGCCTCTCCCGACTCGTGGAGGTACGCGAGCAGTTCGATCTGATCCTCGAGGCGGGGGACGCCGGCCCGCGGCTGGAGCAACGGATCGTCCGCGGACTCGAGGACATCCGCGAAGCGTTTGTTGGCGGGAAGCGAGTCGTGGTAGCGAATCGCTTCCTCGAAGTCGATGTCGGCTCCGGTCGACCAGTCGGTTCTGATGGTCTCGTCGAGACGCCGTAGCTCGTCGGACGGCAATCGTTCGTCTCGGATCATCTACGTGTTGGCCGCCACCCGCTCGGTTTCGGGCGGTGTGATCCGGAGGTCCCGACGGAGCGCGGCGATCGCCTCCTCGGGGTCGGTTTCGGAGTCGAAGACGCGATCGAAGCCCAGCGCCTCGAACGTCTCGCGCGTTCGCTCCCAGTCGTCCTGGCCGACCGCCAGGTTGCCGCCGATGTAGGTGACGGCGTCGACGTCGGCCGCCTCGAGAACGTCGTGAAAGCCCTGACAGTCCTGTTTGGCGTGGCCGTACAGCGACGAGACCAGTACAGCCTCGGCGTCGTGTGCGCGTGCGGCCTCGGCGAACTCCTCCTGGGAGGTCTGGACACCGAGGTTGACGACGTTGAAGCCAGCTGTACGAAACGCCTGCTCTAGGATCGTGATCCCGACGACGTGTGCGTCGGAGCCGATCACGCCGAGAACGACCGTATTCGACATGCATACCGACCCATGTGAGAGTGGGTGATAAACTTAATGATCTTCCATGATAATATTCTTTAATCGTGTTTAGCGATCGGGTGTGGCATACAGCCACAAATATAATGATTGTTCACAACAGTTTTATGCTCGCGCCGGGTGCCTCGAGACATGGGTGCGCTCTCGAACCTGCGCGTGTTGGATCTGACCCAGGTGCTCGCCGGGCCGTACTGTACGATGTTGCTCGCGGATATGGGTGCAGACGTCGTAAAGATCGAGCGACCCGGTGGGGACCTCATCCGGTCGAACCCGCCGTTCGCGGCTGACGGCGACGACGAGGCCTACGGCGGCTACTTTCAGAGCGTCAACCGCGGGAAGCGAAGCGTCGAACTCGACTTCGGCGACGACGCCGACCGCGAGGCGTTTCTCTCGCTGGTCTCCGAGGCCGACGTCGTCGTCGAGAACTACCGCGCGGGGACGATGGCGAAGTACGATCTCGGCTACGAAACACTCAAAGAGCACAATCCGGCACTCGTCTACTCGTCGATTCGAGGGTTCGGTGACCCGCGTACGGGCGAGACGGATCGGCAGGGACAGCCCTCGTTCGATCTCGTCGCACAGGCGCTGGGCGGCGTCATGGAGATCACCGGCCACCCCGACGGCCCGCCGACGAAGGTCGGCCCCGGCATCGGCGACCTCTTTACCGCGACGCTAAACTGTATCGGCATTCTCGCGGCGATCAACCACCGCGAGCACACCGGCGAGGGCCAGTACGTCGATACTGGGATGTACGACGCGATGATCAGCCTCACCGAGCGGGCGATCTACCAACACTCCTACACCGGTGAGCCTCCGACCCGCCGGGGCAACGCCCACCCCACGCTGTTCCCCTACGACGCCTTCGAGACGGCCGACGGCTACGCCGTGATCGCCGCCTTCGGCACCGCTCACTGGCATGCGCTCTGTGAGGCGATGGATCGGCCCGATCTCGCCGCCGCCTACGCCACCGCCGCCGACCGACTCGAGTCCCGTGACCACCTCCGGGAAGAGATCGCCGCGTGGGCCGAGAACCTCGAGACCGACGACCTCGTGGGAACTCTCGAGGGCGAGGTGCCGGCCGCACCGGTTCAGAGTACGACGGAGATCTTCGCGGATCCCCACGTCCGCGAGCGTGAGATGCTCGTCGCCGTGGACCAACCGGGTGCCAACCGCACAGTCGAGATCGCGGGCAATCCGATCAAGATGTCCGAGACACCCCCCGAGCCACGGGGGCGAGCACCGCTTCTCGACGAACACCGGGCGGAGATCCTCGGCGAGGGCGTCGAACGGCCGGCCGACGACTGAGACAGGTTACTGTCATACGGTTTGCTGTACCGAGTTACCGGTGCGACCCCAGGACGGGTCGCGGTCGCACCGAAAATGACTCACAGTAGACCGTATCAGTCAGTTCCGGCACAACCGCCGTACGGGTCGCGGCCGCGCCGGGACATCGGCACAGCAATCCGTCTGAGTGGGTCTTCGACGGTCGATTGCCGGTCGATCGCCAGATTCGGATTCGATGGCCGGACGGGCCGACCCGATCGACCAGAGCTTTCTTATCCTGACAATTCGAGGACCCGTGTATCATGAGTCAGGCGACGCTGTCGGATCGGCCGTACACGAACTCGAATCTCTTCTCCGGGCACTATCTCGACGAGCGCGTTCAGGATCGCGACGAGTGGGATTGCGACGACGCCGCCCAGGAGGCCATGTCGGAACTGCAGTCGCTGTACGACCTCGAGTCCGACCTCGTCGACGGCTACACGGAGGATCCGTTGATCGACAACTGGATCGACGAGGTGCTCGATGTCCTCGGGTTCGGGACGAACGTCGAGACGACGCTCCCCGGCGGGGGCGGCTACGTCGACGTCTTACTGTTCGAGGACACCGAGGCGAGACGGGACGCCGCCGAGGTCTACCTGAGCAGCGAGGACACCACCGATCTGTTCGACCGCGGGATCGGGCTCGTCGAAGCGAAGCAGTGGGACGCCGAGTTCACGACGCGCTTCAGCGAACGACGGCCATACCGGAACGCCTCCCACCAGATCAAACACTATCTCGAGCGAACGCCCGAGGCGATCCAGTGGGGCGTGCTCACCAACGGTCGGAAGTGGCGACTCTACGGAACCAAAGACTACGAGACCCAGACGTACTTCGAGGTCGATCTGCCCGAATTGCTCGAGTCCGGCTCTCTCGAGGCGTTCAAGTACTTCTACGTCTTCTTCCGGCCGGACGCGTTTCGCGAACACGGCGGGACGACGTTTCTCGATTCAGTGTGGTCCGAAAGCGAGACGGTCGCACAGGAACTCGGCGAGGACTTACAGGACAACGTCTTCACCGCCGTCCGCGTCCTCGGCCGCGGGTTCGTCGAGACGAACGATCTCGAGATCGATCCCGACGACGACGCGGCTCTCGCGGAGTTAAAAGAGCAGTCGCTGGTACTGTTATACCGGCTCATGTTCGTCCTCTACGCCGAATCGCGGGGGTTGATCCACCCCGAAGGCGAGGGCCAGAACGCGATCACGGAGTACGAGGAGAACTTCAGCCTCGACGAACTCCGTCTGGAGATTCACGACGAGATCGGCGAGGTGGACGACGGCTTCACCGACGCCTACAGCGAGTACTCGACGACGATGTGGAGTCGACTCGAGGACCTGTTCCGGCTGATCGACGAGGGCGAGGAAACGCTTGGGATTCCGCCGTACAACGGCGGGTTGTTCAACCGCGAGCGCCACGAGTTTCTGACCGACCACGAGGTGAGCAATCGGTATCTCGCCGAGGTGCTCTACCGGATTTCGACGACCGAAAACGACGAGGGACGGTACGTGCTGGCCGACTACGCCGACCTGGATACGCGCCACCTCGGGAGCGTCTACGAGGGACTGCTCGAGCATCAGTTCCGGATCGCACCGGAGGAGTACGCGGCGGTGGCCGAAGACGGCGGGCAGGTCTGGAAGCCGGCGACGGAGGTGACGGTCGCGGAGGCGGTCGAACAGATCTCCCCGGGTGGGCTGTACGTCGTCAACGACGAGGGTGAGCGCAAGGCGACGGGGGCGTACTACACGCCGGATTACGTGGTCACGTACATCGTCGAGGAGACGGTGGGGCCGCTGGTCGCCGAGATCAAAGCCGACCTCGAGGAGCAGGGATTCGAGCCGGGAACCCACGAGTATCTGGGGGCGTTCTACCGCCGGGTGACCGACCTGAAGATCCTCGATCCGGCGATGGGGAGTGGGCATTTCCTGACGCGGGCGACGGAGTACCTCGCCGAGGAGGTGATGACCGAGGTGCGCGAACTCGAGGAGGCGACGGCGTTCGACGAACAGCGGGTGCGCCGTGACGTCGCGAAGGAGTGTATCTACGGCGTCGACTTGAACGGGATGGCGGTCGAACTCGCGAAGCTGTCGATGTGGCTCGAGACGCTGGCGGCGGACCAGCCGCTTGCGTTTCTGGACCACCACCTGAAGGCGGGCAACTCGCTCGTCGGCTCGGACGTGACGGAGGTGCTCTCGAACGGCGCGGACGCGGACGACGACGGCGGGCAACTGACGCTCCAGCAGTCGTTCGCTCGGGTGCGCGAGCGGACGCTCGATCACGTCATGGATCGGGTACAGGAGTTACTCGAGATCGACAACGAGACGCTCGAGGACGTCAAGTCGATGGAGGAGATCTACGCCGAGGTTCGGAGCGATCCGTTCTATCAGCGCCTCTTCGAGTTGACGAACGTCCACACGGCCGAACGGTTCGACCTCGACGTTCCCGAAGGGGCCTACGAGCGGATGGCTCGAGCGATCGACGACGAAGACGAGTGGCTCGAGGTTCAGGGCGAAGACTGGTTCCAGACTGCGCAGGCGATGTGCGACGAGGAGGCGTTTTTCCACTGGGAGTTGGAGTATCCAGAGGTGTTCTTTGATGGGGATGGAGAGAAGCGGGCGGATGCTGGGTTCGATGCGGTGATTGGGAATCCGCCGTGGGTATCAAATTGGGAACTGACAGAGAGTAATGAACAGATTGTATCGACGCTGGAATCACTGTATCAAGAAGTGACCTCTGGGCATTGGGATTTGTTTGTTCCATTCTGTTATCGAGCAGCAACATTAGCAAAGAGTGAAGGGCGACACTCATTCATTACACCAACATCACTGGGAACTGAAAAATATGGGACGAAAATTCGAGAAAAATTCATCGATGATTGGACAATACACCAACTGATACACTTTGGAGAGCATCAGATATTCAATGAAGTTGACCGACAATATCTCATATACATATTGTCACCGGAAGAAAGAAAAGATGGTAAAACAAATTTAGTTGAGTTTAACAATCCACATTTCAGCATTACAGCAAGAATCCATCAGACTAATTTCTCAGAGTATTCTAATTATTCGCTCCGTCCATCTCTAGCAACTACTGATATCGACCTCAAAAGGAAGGTTGACGAGAAAAGTATTCCCGCTGGACATGTTTGCTGTGTCAATGTCGGGGTAGTTGCGCATGCTGCTTCCGATAGTGAACTGGATTTCAAGAAAGATGATGTAATCTCCAAAGAGGCACAGGAGGGACACAAACAGTACATCGAAGGAAGCAATATCTCTCGATACTTGATTGACTGGGAAGGAGAATATATCGACTACGAATCTAAGAGAGAGCATTTTCATCGACCAAAGTTCCCAGAACTCTTTGAGTCTGAAAAAATCGTTGTCCCAAGAGTAAGTGGTGCAGATATTCGTCTTTAGCTAAGACTCACACCTCGGTTGCGTAGCGGTAGCGAGCGTCTCTTGTAACACTGGCCGTTGCTGG
>NZ_VTAW01000050.1 GCF_008245225.1 Natrialba swarupiae | reverse complement strand
AACCGAGTCGTGAATGCTGAACAGTAATTGCTGAGAAACTGTAGCCCTTCCGCCTGAGCACGTTTCGTCTCTTTCATCCTGTCAATAGACGTGTTCTACGCCGAAAAACAGCTGCTGGAACTAAACCCCGGAAGTACTGCTAGTGCGTTGGCAAGCCTGCACTGCAGGGTTGAATTCGGTGGTGTAGTTCGATTCGACCCTTCAGTCGACGCTTGTCGAAGTACTATAGAGGAGTAACCACTACAACACTAGCGCTTCTATCAGTAGTATGAGCGTCATTCTGGAATTCTCACTTCCGGCCACAGAGTTCCAGCTCGGTGAGGCACTCTCAGGAACCCCAATGCAGCTTGAAATTGAACGGATCGTTCCAACCGGGGACATGATCATGCCGTTCGTGTGGGCGACCGGCGACGACCACGATTCATTTGCAGAGGGGGTACGATCGCAACCCAATGTCCGAGAGCTCTTCGCTCTCGATAGAATTGGTGAGAGTGGATTATACCGTATCGAGTGGGACCGGCCCCCGCTGGACTTGCTCGATGGGATTGCTACGGCGGAGGGGGTAGTTCTGGAAGCTCGTGGTCACGACGACTGGACGTTTCGCTTGCGTTTCTCCGATCACGATAATCTATCAACGTTTCACAACTATGTCATCGAGAACGATGTCGATGTACACATCGATCGGACCTATACGTTGACCGAGGCGACCGGTGTCGGTCGTCGCTTCGACCTATCGGAAGAACAACGCGAGGCACTGCTTCTCGCACTCCGGGAAGGTTATTTCGAAACCCCAAGCGAGACGAGCCTCAACGCACTGGCCGATGAACTGGACATCTCCCGCCAAGCCTTTTCCGATCGGATTCGGCGCGGCAACGAGAAGATTTTGCGCGAGGTGTTGCTCTCGTCTGGTGAGAGATACGAGTAACGACGTTTTTAATTGCATTGACTAGTCAAGCGACCCCTCTAACGCGCTCGCGACCAGTGATATGAGGTAACAAACATGGGTAGCCAACCCTTCGAAGCACTGGCAAACTCATACCGCCGCCAGTTGCTTCTCGCCCTTTTCGATGCAAATCCACAAGATGACGACGATATAGACCCATTAGATCTCCTTGCGAACGAAGAAACGACAGATGACCTTGCTGCCACCCGTGTTGAATTGACGCACCTCCATCTCCCGAAGCTTGTCGAAATGGGATTCATTGAGTGGGACCGAGAGTCAGGCGAACTCTCGAAGGGTCCAAACTGGAGCGGGATCGCCCCGCTTCTCAAATTGATGCACGAACATCGGGATGAATTGCCCGACGACTGGCTGTCGGGACTCGCAAGGAATCTGTGATGATCTCTCGAGTCATAGGGGGTCACCATATATTTGGAACGTGCTGTTTGCCTCTATGAAGAACACACATTGCTACTGTCCAATTGGTTCAGCCGTAACAGCTCGAAATCAACAGTGGCGGGTGTTGACTTCACGCTCTGGATGTTGCAGGCTCTTTCTGCCAGCTACTGGATAGATTGAGCGAGACATGCTGAACTCACAGCGCGAATGTGGCACGAGGCTGAACGCGACCAACGGAGAAGGGCAAACGCCCAGCATAGACAAAATCTGTATCACCGAAAGTCGCTATCTGGTGGCTTCCTGCATTGGGGTGTGGTCTATGGATTCGAGAATTCCATCTAGAAGTAGCTGCAGGCTCTCTTTATGAGCTGTCTTACTGTAGTGGACTGCCGTCGGTGGGACTCCGTTTTGGTCGTACTCTTCCAATGTGTTGGTGGGGATAGTCTCGCTCTCAGAGATGAAGCCGTGGATCTCGACCGCTAACATATGAAGATGGATCAACTCTTGCTTTCGCATTAGCCATACCCCATTTTTTGTCGCTCAATTTTTGACGGACAATCACTCATTCAACTACTCCCCTCTCACTGATAGCAATGGTGAATCCGTCGTCTACAGTGACCGTGACAAGGGATCCGTCGTAGACGAATTCAATTGCGATTTTTCGGGCCGTTCCAGTCTCCGTCTGTTCAAATAGCGAATCAAGGGTTTCGGGATCCACAGACTCATACAAGGGTGGAAGTGCTGTCGGCTTGACTCCCTTCTTTTTTGCCCTGGTTTCGATTACTGCTGTACTAACTGGATGGGATACCTGTTGCTCTTCTGATCCAGACATTGTTGTATGATAGCTACGAGTACTGTTCGGAGATGCAAAAATATTCCGATGTTTTAACCCAGATAGCGAATTATCTGACCGAGAAATTTCGTATTGCCTAAACTCCCGGATGTAGAATGCCTCATTTCCAATTATAAACTTATGAAATCAAAATCACTCCTCAACCGTGTTCTTGTCGAAGTTACCGAATGGTTGAACGTATTCGTTTTTCACCAGTTCTTCTGATTCAACTTTGAGACCGAGTTCATGGAGACGATTGGCGATTTCGGTTATTTTCTCACTTTCAGACGCGACGGCAATCACCTGAACGTTCTGGTGGCCAGTCATCACCTCGCGAACCTGCGTTACTCCGTCGATAGTCCCCGCCCTCTGAGCAAGTGTTCTCCGTTTGGGAATTGGTGCAGTACAGCACATTATAACCGTGAGTTGGTACCCTGCTTGTTCGTAATTGAGGAGTGGAACGTACCCATCAATAACGCCCCGCTCTTGGAGACGACTAATTCGATTCCGAACCGTATTAGCGGTGACACCCACCTCCTCAGCAATGTCTGCAGCACTATAGTTTCGAGCATCCTCCTGAAGCAGGTGCAAGATCCCTCTATCAGTCTCGTCCAGCTTGTCGGAGTTCATACGAACCTATGCGTGCTAACTATGGAAGAAGGTTCAGTTCGTAGTTGTACTGATGGGGTGATTCAGAACACATCACTTGCAAAAAATATAGTCGGCGTACTGCACTGATGCTCTATATTTAACAGACCGTTTCTGACGCCTATCCGAGAGGTGAATACCTACTTCGGTAACGCCTCGAGGTGTACGTTCCGTTCGTCGAAGGGAGGGGATGCGAACCGCTCTATGACTCCCTTACAGACCGTCTCAGTACGTCGTACACTCACCCCACAACACCGGCGGTCCCTCGGATCGGTCGCCGCGTTCGACGTCCCGTCGAAGGTCGAACGCGCGGTACTCCTCGTCCTCGAGCAAGCGGTCGGCGAACTCGGGTGGCACGGAGACGCGCCGACACTCACCCTCGACGACAAGCCCGCCGGGGCCGAACGTGAACTCGACGTCGTAGTGGGCGACGCAGTCGTCCCGGTTTGTGAGGACGGGGTGGATCGCCTCGAGGACGTCCGCGACGTACTCGAAGACGAGGTCCATCCCCGGCGCGTCGGTGGTCTCGAAGTCGACCCGAACGACGGGAACGACGGCGGCAGTGGGGTCGTTGCCCTCGCTCGCTGTGGCCTCGAGGACGGCGAGGCGTCTCACGGTCGGGGCTGACTCGAGGTGCGATCCGGTGCCGGGGGCCATCCCGGCTTCGAGTCGGTCCTCGAGGTCGCGGACGAGCGCGCGTCGGTCTCGCGTTCGCAACCGGCGTCCGGCGATCACGACGAGGCCGATTCCGACGAGAACCGCCACGGCTACGGCGGCCGACGTCTCCGTCATCGGTGGCGATTCGGTGCCCACGCAGGTGATAGTTTCCCCATCGGGGAGGTGGCCGACTCCCAGACGCCATTCCAAACGGTTTATGGCCGTCGGTTGATTACGCCGGGACATGGCGAAACAGCAGCAAGAAGTTCGCGACCTCCAGGAAGGAAGCTACGTGATGATCGACGACGCAGCCTGCAAGATCGACGCCTACTCCACCGCGAAGCCGGGCAAACACGGCAGCGCGAAAGCGCGCGTCGAGGCCAGTGGCGTCTTCGACGGCAAGAAGCGATCGTTCTCCCAGCCCGTCGACGCGAAGGTCTGGGTGCCGATCATCGAGCGCAAACAGGGGCAGGTCGTCTCCGTCGACGGCAACGACATGCAGATCATGGACCTCGAAACCTACGAGACGATCACCATGCGCATCCCCGACGGGGAAGACGTTTCGCCCGACGACGAGATCGAGTTCCTCGAGATGGAAGACCAGCGAAAGATCGTCTGATGTTTCCCGGGGCGACTGATGAACGCGAGGTGCTCGACGCGTCGACCGATGCCGGCCGAGCCGGTGACGTCGCCACGGACGGGGAGATCTCCGACCGTGGAGGCGCGGACTTCGTGGTCGTCGGTGCGCCCCTGGACGTATCGACGACCTTTCAGCCGGGGACGCGGTTCGGCCCCCGGCGCATCAGGACGTTTGCGGAGACGTTCGACGACTACGACCGTCGAACCGACCAGTACTTTTCGGAACTCGGCGTCGTCGACTACGGCGACGTCTACGCCTGGGACGACGCGGAAGCGTACCTCGAGTACCTCGAGGGGACGCTCCGGGACGTCGTCTGGGACGACGCGGTTCCGGTGACGCTCGGGGGCGAACACACGATTTCGCTCGCCGGCGCACGCGCGGTCGACCCCGAGGTGTTCGTCTGTCTCGACGCCCACCTCGATTTACGCGAGGCCTACGACGGAAACCGGCTCTCACACGCCTGTGTTACGCGGCGGATTCTCGAGGACGTCGACTCACTCGAGGAAGTGATCGTCCTCGGTGCCCGAACGGGAAGCGAGGAGGAGTGGGACCGCGCGAGCGAGGACGACGTCACCGTCCTCGCGCCGGAGGACGTCGCCGACTTTTCGGTCGGCGACCGACTCGATGGCCGGGAGGTCTACCTGAGTGTCGACATAGACGGAGCCGATCCCGCCTACGCGCCCGGAACGGGGACGATGGAGCCGTTCGGTCTCGAGCCCCGCGAGATGCGCGACGTCGTTCGCGAGGTCGCCCCGTCTGCGGGCGGGTTCGACGTCGTCGAGGTCAACGACCGGGACGACGGCCAGGCGGCGTCGCTCGCGGGCAAACTCCTTCGTGAGTTCGTCTACACGTCAGCCCACGAATCGACGTAGCGCCTCGAGGACTGGCGTCGAAGACGGGTCGTCGACGTAGAATCGACGCCGTTGATCTCGGACGCTGACGTCCATCGACGGAGTTTTGCGAGGAGCATCCACGACCTCACCTCGAGCGACGGTGGTGCCCGCCGATCGAAAACCGCACGAACGAGATATTATTTTCACATGGGATTTCGGTACACCGATCACCTCGCCGATTAGGGGCCGTCTTAGCAGAGACAGACACTCTAGGAAAGAAATAAGCGATCTCCCTCTCGAGTAGCATCATGTCAACAATACTGTCAACTTTCGATATACGTTCTCGTTGCCGACATTCGTCGTTCGGTTCGAGAGAACAACCCGCGGCCGCATTCGAAGACGGTCGTCTCGGTCAGCACAATGCGATAGTTCAGGTGAGCCGATGACGAGGAGATCGCGACTCGCACTCGTACTCGCGCTCGCCGTTCTCGTCGGCGTCTGTCTCGCCGTCACACCGACGGCGGCCGAGACCGGCGACGCGGATTACGAAGCGATTCTCGAGGGAATGGACGGCGACGGCGATGGGGAGCCGTACGTCATCACGAACGCGTCCGAGCTGCAGGCGATCGCCGGCGACCTCGAGGCGGACTACGTCCTCGGAGACGACGTCGATGCGAGCGACGCCGGGGCGTTCGAGCCGATCGGTGACGCCGAGCGCCCGTTCGAGGGAACGCTCGACGGCGACGGACACCGGATCGTCGGCCCCACGATCGATGGGAGCGCCGACCACGTCGGCCTGTTCGCCGGTCTCGAGGATGCAACCGTCCGCGATCTCGAGATCTACGACGCCGATCTGGTCGTCGACGGCGGCGACGAGCGGGTCGATCACGTCGGTATCCTGGCCGGAACCGCGAGCGACACGACGCTCGACGAACTCCGGGTGACTGGGATCGTGACCGTCGAGACGACGGGCGACGTCGCGCAGGTCGGCGGGCTCGTCGGCACTGCCGACGGCGGGGCCCTCGAGTTGCACGGCGTCGAAACGGAAACCGGGCTCTCGGTGACGGGCGACGATCTCACCGAGATCGGCGGAGTCGTCGGGGTCGCCGGCGACGACTGGACGGTCGATACGTCGATGGCGTACGTCGAACTCGAGGCGAACGCGACCGGCGACGTCGACTCGATCGGCGCGTTCGCGGGGGCCGCGGGCGACGACTGGGAGGTGACCGACAGCGACGTAGTCGGTGTATTTGGACCGACGGCGAACGACCTCACACAGGTCGGTGCGCTCGCCGGCGCGGCCGGAGACCGCTGGGTGGTCAGTGAATCCGAGATCGTCGGCGTGACGGAGTCGGATTCGATCGCTCGAGCCGATCGGATCGGTGGGCTCGGAGGGAACACCGGTGACAGCTGGGCCGTCGTCGGATCCGACGTCGTCGGCGTCGTGAACCTCGAGGTGGCCGAGGATGCAAGCCGCATCGCCGTCGCCGCCGGCAAGCCGGGAACCGAGTGGGTGTTCGTGGAGTCAGAAGCGACCGGAAACGTACTGGTCGACGCGGGAGGCGACGTCACCGACGTCGGGATCGTGACCGGTGGCCCCGTCTCTGAGGGAGTCTACGCCGACGCCGTCTCCACTGGGAACATCGAGATCGACGCCGGTGGCGACGTTCGCAACGTCGGAACGTTCTCCGGCAGCGCGGAGTCCGACACCCGCGTCGTCGAGTCGACGAGCACCGTCGCGATGCAGATCACGTCTGACGCGGCGGTCGAGGCTGTCGGCGGTGGCGTCGGTGATGCTCGAGACGACTCCATCGTCGTCGACAGCGAACTCACCGGCACGATCGACGTCGCCGCCTCGGAGACGGCCGACTACATCGGTGGTGTCGCCGGCGTCGCCGGTGACGACGTGATCGTCGCCACCAGTGCGACGGAAGGGCGCATCCTCGTCGACGCCGATTCGGCTGGAAGCATCGGCGCCGCGGTCGGCGAAAACGCCGGCACGGTCAGCGGATCGACGGCGACGGCCCGGATCGAGATCGATACGACTGATGCGACCGATACGACCGACGTGACCAGCGTCGGCGGCCTCGTCGGCGTCAACGATGGAGGGGAAGTCGAAGCGTCGTACAGCGACAGCCTGATCGTTGCAGACGGCGTCGTCGGGGGTCTCGTCGGCGACAACGCGGGATCCATAGAACGCTCGTTCGCGGTCGGCCCGATCGACGGTGATGGCGTCGTCGGGGGCCTCGTGGGCGACAACGCGGACGGCACCGTCTCGGGATCGTACTGGGATACCGCCGCCGGCGCGTCGTACTGGACGACGGACGACGAATCCGGGTGGGACGGGACCGGGACGGACGCGACGACCGGAATCGGCGGCGGGGACGAAAGCGGCGTGACTGGCCTCGAGACCGCTGAAATGATCGGAGCCGCGGCGAGCGAGCATATGGACGCACTCGAGTTCACGATGGCGTGGCAGATCACGGCCTCGTACCCGGCCCTCGAGTGGGAGTCGACCGACACGCTCGAGGGCGAGGGCACCGCGGACGATCCGTACGTCGTCACCGACGTCTACGAGTTACAGAACGTTGCCGACGAGCCGGAGGCACACTACGTCCTCGGAAACGATATCGACGCCACGGAGACCGAACTCTGGACCGGCGGTGCCGGGTTCGAACCGATCGGAAGCGAGGAGGAACCGTTCGAGGGGACGTTCGACGGAAACGGCTCGACGATCAGCGGATTGGCCATCGATCGAAACGCGAGCGAGCGAGTCGGCCTGTTCGGGCAGACGGATTTCGACGCGGTGATCGAGGACGTTTACCTCGAGAACGCGAGCGTCCACGGCGACGAGCGCGTCGGCGGCCTCGTCGGCTTCAACTTCGGCTCGGTGTCGAACGCGAGCGTCGACGGAGCCGTCTCCGCGAACGGCGATTACGCCGGTGGACTCGTCGGTGCGAACGTCGGTCCCGTGGCGACCGCAAGCGCCACGGCCGACGTCGAAACCGACGGAAACCGCGTCGGCGGATTGCTCGGCGCCTCGAGCAGTTCGGTCGTCGACGCCCGTGCGAGCGGGAACGTAAGCGGCGTCAGCCGTGTCGGCGGTCTCGTCGGCTACAACACCGGGGACGCACCCGTTCCCGGGACGGCCGACGCCGAGATAGAAGACGCACGTTCGAGCGCCAACGTGAGCGGAACCGAGTGGGTCGGCGGTCTCGTCGGGACCAACGAGAACGCGACCGTCTCGGGGTCGAACGCGAGCGGTTTGGCCGGAGGAGTCTCCGGTATCGGCGGCCTCACCGGGGAGAACCGGGGAACGATCGAGCGCTCGAGCGCCGACGTGGGAGTGACTGGCTTCGTGTACGTGGGTGGACTCGTCGGGAACAACGAGGGGCCGGTATCGGACTCGTTCGCGAACGGGGATTCCACCGGATGGGTTCTCACCGGCGGTCTCGTCGGTGGGAACGACGACGAGATTTCGACGTCGAGTGCGACCGGTGACGTCGACGGCATCGCCATCGCCGGCGGGCTCGTCGGCCTCAACACACAGACGGTAGCGGCGTCGAGTGCGCGCGGTGACGTCTCCGGCGAAGACGACGTGGGCGGACTCGTCGGCGTGAACGCGGGGCTCTCAAACGGGGACGACGACGTCCTCGGAGAGAGCGACGAGATGGACCAACGGGCCATCGAAACCGACGTCGAGGCTGATTCGTTCTCCGACCCCGCAGAGATCACCGAATCGTTCGCAACGGGGAACGTAAGCGGCGACGAGAACGTCGGCGGGCTGGTCGGCGTAAAAGATCACTCGAGCGTCGAACGATCGTACGCGACCGGTCCGGTCAGCGGCGACGAGAACGTCAGCGGACTGGCCGGCCAGTTCATCAACGGCGCGATAACGGACGCGTACTGGGACGCCGACGTCATCGACGCCGACAGGAACGAGATCGGAGGCCTCTCGACGGCGAACATGACCGGCGTCAACGCCACGCAGAAGCTGATGTTCGACTTCGAGGAGACGTGGGTCGGGACCGACGGCTACCCCGAACACCAACACGCCGTCGAGACGATCGAGTTCGACTCGGTAGACGATCTGAGACGCGGTGACACGACCGACGCGAACGTCACCGTACGACTCGTCGACGGTGAATCGGCGTCGGCATCGGCGACCAGCAACTACTCGAGTGCGAACGAACGGGTTGCGACCGTAGATAACGGAACGATCGTCGCGAAAGGAGTCGGTGAGACCACGCTCACCGCCGAGCTCATCGACCAGACCGCGACCGCAACGGTCACCGTCTCCAGTTCGAGTTCGTCGGGAGGCAGTGGCGGTGGCGCTGGCGCTGGCGCTGGCGGCGGACCCGCGACGACCGAGCCGACCGTCGACGTCTCGAGCGATCAAAACGAAACGACGGCGAGGGTCGAAAACGCCGTCGCCGGCGAACCGGTCGCGATCGAAAGAGCGGACGGGCACCCGCTTTCGAGTGCTGGCGTCACGAGCGTCGAGCGCCTCTCGATCACCCCCGAGAGAGACGGCGACTTCTCGGCGACGGTTCGGACCGGCGAGGCGATCGAAGACGTAACCGACTCGGCGTCGGCGCTCGACGTCGACGGTTCGGAGACGCTCGGCTACGCCGGGGTCGATCACGACCTCGAGGGAGAACTCGCGGAGGCGACGGTCACGTTCGGCGTCGACGGCGGTGCGGCCGACGTGACGATCTACCAGTACGTCGACGGAGAGTGGACCGCACTCGAGACGGAGTCCGTAGACCACGATATCGTGTGGATCGAATCGACGACGTCCGACCTCTCGTCGTTCGCGATCGCCGCCGGCGATTCGGACGCCGAGACCGACGACGACGCCAGAGACGACCAGCGGGACGCGGCGGACGATTCGACCGACGGCGGACCGGCGGCCGACGACGGAATCCCCGGCTTCGGACTCGTCGTCGGTTTGCTCGCGCTCGTCGTCGTCGCTCGCTTCGCTCGAGACGGCCGACGCGGACGAACGTAGCGACGCCTGCCAACGAAACACGAGGCGACCCTCCCCCTCGAACGCCTCGAGCATAGCGCTCCTCGATCGAGTGTCAGCGGATCGATCGGACCATACTGGTTAGGCCAAAGTGTTGGCACCACATCGAACTCGATGTTTCCTATCTTTCTTCGAGGAGAGAATCCCGCCGTTCACGGCGTCCTCAGAACGCTTGCGTTCTGATGGGCATCGCAAACCTTCGGTTTGCTCAACGGGCGTGAATCCGACAACGCCTCCACAACCCACGTTCAGCAGCAATACGGATATTTAACTGCCAGCGTATCGTAGCATGACGCACACCGAGGCGGCCACATCGCCCCCTCAAATGCACAATATCGGGGCTCCGAGGCCCAGAACGTTCGAGACACCCTCTCGAACCGCTGTGGTGTCTCGGTCAAGACAACTCCGAGTCCCTGCCGGGATAGGAGTAACGGCGGTGTGGCCCCGCCATCGGCCTGTGCCCGGATCAGAGGCTAGCAACCTGTCTCGAGAAACGATCTACTCGCTTTTCTCGGACCGACGGCGTCGGTACCTGCCTTCTCGACTGTGCGAAACGAGGCCTCTGACCGTCTCTACACTCGCGGGCGAACTGGCAGAACGCGAGCGAGCGGATGGGGGTCCGGAACGTCTCTCGGTTCGCCGGGGGATCGAGATCGCGCTCGTCCACGATCACCTGCCACGACTCGCGCACTGTCGCGTGCTCGAGTACACCACTCACGACGACGAGATCGTCGTTACGAGGACGTTCGACGGTGAGTCCGACCTCCTCGACGATCTCGAGGTGGTGCTCGAAACGGAGTGAGCCCCACTCATCCGGTGGCCGGGTCGTCAGGAGCCGGCTTTCTGTCCGGTGGGTCAAAACGGCGTTGAGAGGTACGTCTTTGGGATCGCGTTTCGAACCGTGACGAGCGGATCGACGACCTGGCTGATCTCGAGGCCGCCGACCAGACTCGAGAACATGTACGCCTCCGTCGGGTCGAACCCGTGTGCCACCGAGAGCAACTCTATCAGATCGAGGTTCGCGAGCTGGCAGGCCTCCTCGAGCGTCTGGGCGCTCGCGACGGTCTTCCAGGCGTCTGCCGTCTCGATCAGCGGCCGCTCGATGGCCGTCGCCGGATCGTCGATCACCTCGAGGGTAACGTCGATCTCGGTCGCGATCTCTGCGCCCGTCCCGCACATCTCGCCGTCGGCCATGGCGGCCTTGCAGTCACCCATCGCGAGCATCGCCCCGTCCTGGAACACCGGGAAGTAGACCGTGTTCCCGGCGGTGACGTCCGTCGTGTCCAGATTACCGCCGTGGTCGTGGGGGACGAGCGTCGTGTACGAGTCGCCCGCGGGCGCGACGCCGATCGTGCCGATCACGGGGTCGACCGGGACCTCGAGGTCGCCGAATCGGATCGTACTCTCGGCATCCTCGAGCAGTTCGTCGTCATCGCCGGTCGGTTCGTCGCCGTCTACGACGGGTGTCGTCCGCGTCCGCGGCGCCTCGATCTCGTCGAATCCGTCGAGCAGGCCGAACTCGTCGATGGTGACTACCCGACCCCGATTCTCGGCGAGCCGAATCGCCTCGATCTGGACGGCCAGAACGTCACCGGGCTCGGCGCCGTCGACGGCGATCGGACCCGTCGCCGCGTTGACCTCGTCGGGGACGTTCTCGATCACGTCGTCGTCGGACTGGACCGCGCCGTCCAAGCTGTCCCGCGTTTCGATCGTCAGCTCGGTGTCGGACTCGACGGTCTCGATCGCCTCGAGATCGGGGGTAAACTCGTATATCGCACCGTCCTCGTCGCTGATCGTTCGACGTGTCATGTACGCCGGTTCGCGGGCCAGGATGGTAAATCGGTTCCCCGTGCGGGCTCGAGGCGGACGAATCGCGCCCACGCTGGGTCGGCTGGAGTTGGACGCGTCGGTTCGGCCGGATCGAAGAGTACAGGCCGACGGCGGACGACGTCGGCGTATGGAGCTCTCGGAGTTCGTCGACCGACTCGACGAGAAACTGTGCCACGACGAGTACGCCGACGCAGACGCCAGCGCGAACGGCCTGCAGATCGGGCCCGAGGAGGGGACAGTCGAGCACGTCGTCTTCGCCGTCGACGGTGTCCAGGAGACGTTCGAGCTGGCTGCCGACGCCGACGCGGACGTTCTCGTCACCCACCACGGCATCTCGTGGGGCGGCTTCGACCGCGTCACCGGCCGGACGTACGACCGCGTCGCGACGCTGATCGAGAACGACCTCGCGCTGTACGTCTCACACCTCCCGCTTGACGGCCACCAGGAACTCGGCAACGCCGCCGGCGTCGCGGACGTTCTCGAGCTCACCGATCGTGCGCCGTTCGGCGAACTCGGCCCACAGTACATCGGCCAGCGCGGTACTGCACGCGAGCCCTACGCGCCCGAGGAACTGTGTGAGCGCCTCGAGTCCACGCTCGCAACCGACGGGCAGCCGGTCCAACACCTCGCGTTCGGTCCCGACGAGATCGAGGACGTCGCCATCGTCACCGGCAGCGGGACGGACTGGCTCGAGGAGGCGGCCGACGCCGGCGCGGACGCGCTGGTGACCGGTGAAGGGAAACAGAAAGCCTACCACGCCGCCCAGGAAGCGGGAATTCACGTCTTCCTCGCGGGCCACTACGCGACCGAGACGTTCGGCGTCCGATCGCTCGAGGAGCTGGTCGAGGGGTGGGGGCTCGAGACGACGTCTCTCGAGGTGCCGACCGGCCTCTGAAAACTGCTAGCATACTGGAGGGTACCACAGAATCATTGACACACCTCGATCGTCGTTTTGCCAGGGTTAGCTCCTCGTTTGTAGTTGGCGATAG
>NZ_VTAW01000004.1 GCF_008245225.1 Natrialba swarupiae | reverse complement strand
AGTCACCAACTACGAAAGAGGACACAATCCCGGACGTACGAAGCTCAAAACCCTGTGATCGATTCTATGACACGCTCTATTACAGCAATCCGTCTCAGTGGCTGCTATCCTCCTCGTCTTTCACACGCCGGTCGTCGACGAACATCCGTACGCCCATGACGGGAATAAACAGGAAGAACGCGAGAAGCACCGCCGAGATCATAGCGGCGTTTACGAACCGGGGGGTGAGTTCGGGCGTCATCAACAGCGACGCGAGTACGACGCCGCCCAGTACCGAGACAGCGGTCAGGATCACGATGTCCGTTCGGTTCACCGGCACTTCCTCGGGCATGGTCGGTCGTTGGGTCGAGGGGATAAAGTCCTATGAGGTTTCGGTCGGCCGTCGATAGGTCCTTTCCGCTCCCCCTTGTATGTGCCTCGTATGTACGACTCGATCCTCGTCGCGACCGACGGAAGCGACGGTGCGGCCGACGCGACTGATCACGCGGTCGAACTCGCCGGCCGGTTCGACGTTCCGCTGTACGGCGTCGCCGTCCTCGAGACGCGAACCGAGTACGACAACGCGATCGTCGATCCGGAGGAGGTCGAACGCCGGCAACGCGAACGGGCAGAGGATGCGCTCTCGAGTCTCGAGGCCGCAGCTACCGATGCGGGCCTGTCGGTCGAGACCGTGATCCGGTCGGGCGTCCCACACGAGCAGATCCTTGCCGTCGCCGCCGACCACGATGTCGGCGTGATCGTCGTCGGCGCTCGCGGGCGGTCGTCGCTTAAGGGTGTCCTGCTCGGTAGCACCGTCGACGGGGTCGTCAGGCTCGCAGACCGACCAGTGTTGGTCGTAAGCGACGAGTCGTCTCAGTCGGCTACGGAGGACGAGCCGTTTCGGTAATCGTCGTCCGGGCCGTCCCTCCGACCGAACATTTACCTCCCCCTGTCATGTGAGTCAGGGGTATGACGCTACTCGTTCCGTTCGACGCCTCGCCGCTTTCGACGACGGCGCTCGAACGAGCAGTGACGTTCGGTGACTGTCTCGACGAACAGGTCGTGGTCCTGACGGTTATCCCCGACGATCCGGAGTACGCTCGCGGTCGAGGGTGGATCACCCGCGGCGAACCGTTCGATCCGAAGACGATCGAAACAGGACTCCGGTCGCGCGCCACCGACGTTGCACCGGACGCGACGTTCCGGACCGAGCTGGTCGATCCCGACGAGCCGACCGCGACGTCGACGACCGAAGTCGTCCGCGAGATCCGCCGCGTTGCGAGCGAGATCGAAGCCAGCGTCGTCTTCGTCGGTTCGGAGAACGCGGGATCAGTCATCGCACCGCAATCGAGCGTCGGAAAGCCGGTCGCGAGCGATCACCGCTACGACGTCTACGTCGTCCGCCAGCCTGGCGGATCCGTCGACCAGGAGGAACTCACAGACGTCGACTCGACGACGGAGTGATACGGGCTGTCGTACGTCAGTACTACCGTACCAGGGACCTGTCCTCCGGGTACGGCGGTAAGCGGTTACAACAGCCCGTCTGACGCGGGGCGGACCTCGCGTTCGGATCGTCGTCGTGTGACGCCGGTGTCTCACTCAGGCTTTCGAGCGAGGGAGCCATACTGCGTCAGCGAGAAGAACGTCCCGCCGGTCGCCTCGAGCGCCCGGAGATCCTCGGTCCACGCCTCGGCCGTTTCAGGGCCGACGACGTCGCGGTCCACGACGTAGTTCGCGACGCCCACCATCAGGTGGTACGCGAACGTTCCCTCCTCGAGGCGGGTGTCGAGGAGGCAGGTCGGTTCGACGCCAGGCCGCCCTCGCGAAGCGGCTCGGCGAGTTCCGATCAAAGGTGCGGACGTGGACAGTGGTTGGAAACCGCCTCGAGGACCCGATTTGCCCGCGACCGGTTCGTCGATCGCCACACGAGCGAGTCCCAGTCGGTGTGATAGACCACCGCCCGACCGCCGGGGCGGAGCACGCGGGCGAGTTCGTCGATCGCGGCCTCGAGGTTGTCGACGTCGTACTCGACGCCGTCGGGGATCGGGAGCGTGACCTCTTGCTCGCCTCGGCCCATCGGTCGGCCTCCGTGTCTCAGCGGACGGTGATGGCGCTCTGGACGAGTCGCGTGTCGTCGCTGGTGCGCTCGAGCGGGTCGTGGATCGTGACGAGTTCCCAGCCGTCGGACTCGACGACTGCGGTCGTCACGCTCGCCGTGAGACGGCCACGGTGGGCCTCGTTCGGCGCCCAGGTGTCGAAATAGATCCGAACGCCTCCGCGCCCGTCAGGGCTCGCAGAGACCTCGACGCCCTCGGTGCTCGATCGGCGGAGGTTGCGCTCGACGTCGGCGAGCTCGTGCATGACTTCGCGGTCAGTAGCCGGTTCATCACTTCCGAACTGGTAAGGGGTTGCCATAGAGTCCCGGACCGGAGTCGAACCGGGAGCCGCGCTGATCGGGGCCGACCGCGCCGCGTCGTCAGTATCCGCGCTTGTGGTACGCTCGAGCGAGTCGCAATGCCTTCTCTGGATCAGTCTCGGCGACCTCGAGGGCGAACTGCTGGGTTGTCGTGTCGGGCTCGACGTGGTGCTCCTCAACCTGTCCGTCCTGTTCGATGAGTCCGTCCCCACAGCGGTACGTGAGGACGTCGACGGTCTGATCGTCGATTCGGTTGATAGCCCAGACAGTCGCGTGCTGGCCGTCGTCCGCGTAGGCGTAGACGTCGGCCGTCGTCGGGACGTCGCTGTCTGTCTTGGTGCCGGTCTCGATCTCGTCGTCGGCTGGGTTGGGTGCCATACCCTATCGTTCCCCAGACTGCCGCATAAACTCATTGGGGAATTCCCCACTATTCGTAATCGACGGGATCGGGGTCCTCTACGGTCAATTCCCGAGCGTCGTCGGAGGTGAGAACGGCGATGTAGACGTCGCTGTCGGCGTACTCAAGGGTGTCAGCGTTAGCACCTCGCATTGTGAATGAAGGCGAATGCTTTCGTCCAGCAGTCAACTGACTGCCACGAACTTCGATACGGAAACCGATCGAAAAACCGCCGTATTCGGAGTTTGAACGGGCTGAACCACGATTTCACGGTCGAACGATCACCCCACGTTTCTCGGCGTGACTCACACGGCAAATCGAGATCGTCGAGGCCCCAGTTGTCCCAGGGACCGCGATCGACGACGACTTTTGTCTCGTCGACGACCACTGTACCGTGCTCGCCAGGTTCCGGCTCGAACAGGTCAGCCAACGCGGTATACCACTCGTGGACCGCCTAGTGGGAGTGGCCAAGCCACTCCCCCACCCAGGCGGTACGAAAGCCCCAGATGGTACAGAAACGCCGCTTCAACCCGCTGTTCGTCGGTGTGTCCTCGCGTGAAAACACTCTTTGCTCGCGTGCTTGTTTGACTAGCTGGTCAAGCATTGAGTTCACCAACTCCCACTAGCTCGACCATTTCCATACTCCCATCGCTGACACCCCTTATGTACCTGCCCGCCGTCTCTTCGCACAACTCGAACGCCCCCTCACGCGATCGGCGATGACAGTAGCCGCGCCGACGCTCCCCGTCGACGATCCGATCCTCGTCTTCGGGATCGCGACGTTCGTCTTTCTCACGGCACCGCTCGTCCTCCAGCGGTATCGGCTGCCTGGGATCGTCGGCATCATCCTCGTCGGCGCGGCGATCGGTCCGAACGGCCTGTCGGTACTCGACCGGGGCGAGACGATCGTCTTGCTCGGCGAGGTGGGGCTCGTCTACCTGATGTTCGTCGCCGCCCTCGAGATCAACCTCACGCAGTTCGTCGAGTACCGCGACCGGAGCCTCGTCTTCGGGCTCCTTTCGTTTGCCGTTCCGCAGGTGATCGGGACGGTCGTCGGCTACGCACTCCTCGATCTCTCGCTCGGAGCGGCCGCGCTGTTCGCCGCGATCTTCGCCTCCCATACGTTGCTCGCGTACCCGATCGTCACCCAGCTCGGGATCGCGAAAGCGGAGAGCGTGACGGTGACGATCGGCGGGACGATCGTGACGGACACGCTGGCGTTACTCGTCCTCGCGGTCGTCGTCGCCGCCGAGGTCGGCGATCTGGGACCGCTGTTCTGGCTCGAGCTCTCCGCCGGCCTGGTGATATTCTTCGTCGGCGTCTGGGTGCTCGTCCCGCGGATCGGCCGCTGGTTCTTCCGATCCGTCCGCCGGGAGAGTTACTTCGAGTTCCTGTTCGTGATGACGATCCTGTTCGGCTGTGCCTACCTGGCAGAGCTCGCCCAGGTCGAACCGATCGTCGGTGCCTTTCTCGCCGGACTCGCGCTGAACAGACTGATCCCCGAACGCGGCACGCTGATGAACCGCATCGAGTTCGTCGGAAACGCGCTGTTTATTCCCTTCTTTTTGCTGTCGGTCGGGATGCTCGTCGACGTCCGCGTTCTCGTTGCGGGCCTCGAGACCGTGACGCTCGCGGCCGCGTTTCTCGGCCTCGTCGTGGCGACGAAGTATCTCGCGGCTCGGCTGACGGCGAGGCTGTACGGCTACTCCCACGCGGAGACGATGACGATGTTCGGGCTCTCGGTGGGCCAGGCCGCGGCGGCACTGGCGATCGTCCTCATCGGGTTCGACGTGGGGCTGTTCGGCGACGCCATGTTGAACGCCGTGGTCGTGATGATACTGGTCGTCAGCGTCCTGAGTCCAGCGGTGGTCGACCGATTCGGGCGACGGCTCGTTCGCGCCACCGGTCGGCTGGACAGTCGGCGGTCGCTCGCGCCCGAACGCATCATGGTTTCGTTCTCCCGGGACCCACAGTACCGGGACCGGCTACTCGATCTCGCCGTGATCGTCCGCGAACCCGAGCACGAACAGCCGCTGTACACGGTTACGGTCGTTCGGTCCGCCGCCGACGTCGATCCGACTGCAATCGAGACCGAGGTCGCCGATGTCGAAGCCGTGCTCGCGGACGCCGAAACCTACGGTGCCGGCTCCGAGGTTCCCGTCGAGGCCCGAACGAGCGTCGAGCGCGACGTCGCATCGGGGATCGTCCGAACGGCCATCGAGAACCGGATCACGACGTTGATCGTCGGCTGGGATGGCCGCCCCTCTCGAACCGGCGGAACGTTCGGTACCGTGATCGACCGCGTCGTTCGGCGGAGTCGACAGCTCGTAATGATCTCACACGTTCGACAGCCGCTCAACGCGACGAGCGAAATCGTCCTCGCGCTCCCGAGGGGAATCGAACGAAACGCGGGATTTTACGGCACTCTCCGGACGATCGACAGGATCGCGACGCAACTCGGCGCACCGATTCGGATCGTCGTCGTCGGCGACGACCCGGCCCAGTTCGAGCGCCTCGTCGAACTCCTCGAGCCCGACGTCCCCGTCTCGTTCGAGCGCGACGCGGACTGGACCCAGGCGCTCGATCGGCTTCGAGACGACGTCGACGAGACCAGCCTCTTCGTGACGCTGTCGGCGCGGCGGGGGACGATGGGGTGGGACCCGGAACTCGAGGCGCTGCCGAGGCGCCTCTCCGAGCGGGTCGACGGGAACCTCCTCGTCGTCTATCCGGCGGTCAGAGATCGCGACGACGACCGACAGTTCCTCCGATTCGACTGATTCGGAGTCGCTCGACCGGAGATCTCCCTCCGCTGGCGAGTCGGCATCCGATTCACCGGTGCAGGAACGTTTATTCCGCTGACCGACTTCGGTCGGAACGAGATATGGTCGATCGGAACGAGCGGGAGACGGATCGACCGATCCCCGCCGATACGTCTCGCAGCCCACCGGAGCAGTTCGTCGAACAGGCGAACGTTTCCGATCCGGCGATCTACGACGAGTTCGAGGACAGTTGGCCGGCGTGTTGGGAACGTGCCGCCGACCGCCTCTCGTGGCGCGAGGAGTACGACACCGTCCTCGAGGACGAGGACGCTCCCTTCTATCGCTGGTTCACCGGTGGGACGCTGAACGCCTCGGAAAACTGCGTCGACCGCCACCTCGAGTCGGGACGGAAGAATCACGTCGCGATTCGCTGGGAGGGGAAACACGGCGAGCGCGAGACATACACCTATCGCGACCTGTACGTCGCGGTCAACGAGTTCGCCGCGGCCCTGCGCGAGCTGGGCGTCGAGGCCGGTGACGTCGTCACGGTCTACCTGCCGATGATCCCCGAGTTGCCGATCGCGATGCTCGCCTGTGCCCGGATCGGTGCGCCTCACAACGTCGTCTTCGCCGGTCTCTCGGCGGATGCGCTCGCGACCCGGATGGACGCTGCGGGAAGCGAGATCCTCGTCACCTGCGACGGCTACTATCGGCGTGGCGACGCGTTCAACCAGAAGAGCAGGGCCGAAAACGCCAAACTCTCGCTCGAGGCCGACGTTCGGACCGTCGTCGTCGACCGTCTCGGGGCGCAACTCCCCCACGTTCTCGGCGAGGACGAGTGGGACTACGACGACCTCCGCGAGGAGTTCTCGGGCGAGACCGTCGACCCGGTCGCACGTGAGTCGGAGGACATGCTGTTTCTGATGTACACCTCGGGGACGACCGGCGATCCGAAGGGCGTCGTTCACTCCACGGGAGGCTACCTCGCACACGTCGCCTGGACCACCAGGGCGGTCCTCGACGTCGAACCCGAGGACACCTACTGGTGTGCGGCCGACATCGGCTGGATCACGGGCCACTCCTACATCGTCTACGGCCCGCTCGCGCTGGGGACGACGACGGTGATGTACGAGGGGACTCCCGACTACCCCGACCGAGACAGGCTCTGGGAGATCGTCGATCGGAACGCAGTCGACGTCTTCTATACGGCGCCGACGGCGATTCGCTCGTTCATGAAGTGGGGGGAGAAGTACCCCGACCGTCACGATCTCTCCTCGCTTCGCCTGCTCGGGACGGTCGGCGAACCGATCGGGCCGCGTCCGTGGAACTGGTACTACACGCACGTCGGCGGCGAGGAGTGTCCGGTCGTCGACACCTGGTGGCAGACCGAGACGGGCGCGGTGACGATCTCGACGCTCCCCGGAGTCGATGAGATGAAACCCGGCGCAGCGGGTCCCGCGCTGCCCGGAATCGGCGTGGCGGTGGTCGACGAGAACGGGGTGTCGGTCGATCCCGGCGAGACGGGGTATCTCACGCTCACGCGGCCCTGGCCGGGGATGCTCCGAACGCTGTACGACAGCGACGACCGGTTCGTCGAGGAGTACTGGGCGCAGTTTTCCGATCCGGACGCCAACGAGTGGCGCTACGCGAGCGGTGACACGGCGACGGTCGACGAGGACGGCTACGTCACCATCCTCGGACGGGTCGACGACGTCATCAACGCCGGTGGGGGGCGACTCAGCACGATGGAGATCGAGAGCGCGATCACGGACGTCGACGGCGTGGCCGAATCCGCAGTGGTCGGTCGCTCGAGTGACAGCGGCGACACGAAGATCTACGCCTACGTCAGCACCGGCGGCCGGTCGGAGGCGAACGCCGAGTTGCGCCGACTGATCCTCGAGAGCGTCGAGTCGGCGATCGGGCCGATCGCAAAACCTCACGAGATCGTGTTCACGCCGGAGCTGCCGAAGACGCGCTCGGGCAAGATCATGCGCCGACTCCTCGAGGACATCGCGAACGACGAGGAACTGGGCGACACGAGCGCGCTTCGAAACCCCGAGATCGTGGGTGAGATTCTCACCGATCGCGACGGCGGATAGCTGATTTCGCACGATATAGAAAACCGAAACAGATTTTCGAGGGAGTTCGGTTCATTTCCGGGTATAGTGTGAGTCTTCGGATAACAAACGGCCGAAAGGCGACGATCTTCCACGGTGCTCCCCCGACTACCGATACAATTATGTTCGCAACTCTTGAATAACCGAAAGATGGGCGTAAGGTCCGACCAGTCGCCGCTCTCGAGTCGGGCGTACGAAACGCTGCTCGACGGTGCCGAGACGTACCGCGAGGCGCTCGTGGTTCGCCTCTGTGGCGAAGTCGGGTTGGGGCCGGCGGAACTCGTCCGGCTGACGGTCGACGACGTCGAACAGGTCCGGATCGATCCGCCGCGGTATCTCGTTCGAGTTCCTGGCGACGACGACCGCGAGCGACGCACGGCCTACCTTCCGACTCACGTCGAACGAGAGATTCGGCGGTACGCCCGCAGCAACGGACTCACCGCCGACGACCGGATCTTCTCCGTGACGCCGCGTCGCCTCCAGATGCTCGTCTCCGACGTCACAGATCGGGCGAGTGAGATCCACGACGAACCCGCCCTCGCCGACGTCTCGACGAACGATCTCAGGCGATTCTTCGCTCGACGTGCGCTCGTCGACCACGACGTCAACCCGCGGGCGGTGAAAGCCGCCGGCGGCTGGCGGAGCTTCGAGGCACTCGAGTCCTACCTTCGCGAGCCAACCGATTCAGAACTCGTCGATGCCTTCGAGGCCGTCGAACGTCCGTCGCCCGCACGCTCCGGGGAGAACGTTGGGCGGCCCGGTTCGGTGGTCAGCGACGACAGCGTCGTCCGCCTGTTGCTCGCCGCGAGCGATCGGTACGCGCTCGTCCGTCTCGACGCCGAGGGGTACGTCGATCGCTGGAACCGCAGCGCGGCCGCGCTGTTTGGCTACCGTGCCGGCGAGATCGTCGGCACGCACGTCTCGACGTTTTACACCGACGACGCCGTCGACGACGGCGTTCCCGACCGCGTCCTCTCGTCGGCCATCGCGGAGTCCGGCCACGAGGTCGACGGCTGGCGCGTCCACGAGGACGGCTCCCGGTTTCGGGCGACGGAAGTCGTCGTCCCTCTCCGGGGCGAACGTGGCCGTCACAGCGGGTTCGCCGTCTTCGTTCGAGACGTCTCGCGGACCCACGACCGCCTCGAGGAACTCAGGACGGAACGCGAGGAACTCGAGCGCCGAACGGCAATCGCCCGTTGTCACCGCGAGATCACCCAGGCACTGCTCGACTCGGCGAATCACGAGGAACTCGAGACCAACGTCTGTACCGCTCTCGCAGCCGGTGACGCGTACTCGTTCGCCTGGATCGACCGGTCGACGCTGACGGACGGCCGCCGAGAGTGGCGCGCCTCGAGTGGAATTCCGCCCGCGTCGGCCGACCGGATCATCCCGGAGGAGTGGCGAGGCGACGGGGCGAACGAGGTTAGCGAGCCCGAACGGCGGATAGCGATCGTAAACGGCGTCTCGGATACGCTCGAGGGCGAGGAGTTCGACGGTTCGCTCGCGCGAGTCGCGCTGTCGACGGGCGAGACGACGTACGGAACGCTGACAGTCGGCACCGATCGCACCGGCGCGTTCGACGGGGACGAACGCCGGTGGCTCGAGACGGTCGGTCGTCAGATCGGCGCGGCGATCGGCGCGATTCGGCGGCGAACGCACATGCTCTCGGATCGCGTCGTCGAACTCGAACTGGCCTGTCGCGACGCGGGTTCGTTTTTCGTCGACGCGTCGCGCCGACTGGGGTGTCGGTTCGAACTCGATTCACTCGTTCCGGTCTCCGAGTCGACACAGCTCTACTACCTCCAACTCGAGGGGGCGTCCCCCGGCGAGGCGTTCGATCTCGCGGTCGAAAACGCAAGCGTCGAGGAGTTCCGGCTGATCGACGCCGGCGAAGGGCGTTCCCGCGTGGAGTTCGTTCTCGACGGTCGATCGCCGGCGCTGACGCTAACTGGGTACGGTGCGACGGTCACGGATGCTGTCTTCGACGACGGGGTCGCGACGATCACCGCCGAGTGTGGCGTCGACGCCGACATTCGAACGATCGTCGACGGCCTCCGGGCCGTCTACCCGGACTCGAGTTTGATCGGTAAACGCGAGACGGAGCGAGCCGTTCGGACGGCACGCGAGTACAGAGAGGGGATCGCAGATCGACTTACGGACAGACAGGAGGCCGCACTCCGGGCAGCGTACTTCGGCGGCTACTACGATTGGCCCCGCGAGAGCACGGCCGAGGAGGTGGCGGATGCGATGGGGATCACGTCGCCGACGTTGCACAGCCACCTGCGGAAGGGCCAACACGAACTGCTGCGAACGTTCTTTGACGATCCCGCAGCGACCGAGACCGACCAGTCGTGACGGCCCGTTGCGGAACTAACCGTCTAGAGTTCGATGACCGTTCGTCACCGACTGTACCCGTGGTATCTCGCGATAGAAAACGTCTCGAGCGATAGCCGGCGATTCTGCGGCGAGTATGGTCGGCGAACGGTGTCCCGCCTGGCCCGGCAGCGCGATCGATTTTGTACAACTAGAGGTCAGTTTTACTATCACGGTTGTGCATTGAGTGAACGGAACATGACACAGGAGGATGCCAGCCTCGAGGCGAGACTCGAAGAACAAGAGCAATTCGAGCCGCCCGAATCGTTCGTCGAGCAGGCGAACGTTTCGGATCCGGGGGTATACGAGGAATTCGAAGAGAACTGGCCCGAGTGCTGGGAACGGGCGGCGGATCTGCTCTCCTGGGACAGCGAGTACGACACCGTCCTCGAGGACGGCGATGCGCCGTTCTACGAGTGGTTTACGGGTGGGGAGCTCAACGCTTCGTACAACTGTCTCGACCGCCACGTCGAGGAGGGCGCGAAGAATCGGGCGGCGATCAAGTGGGAGGGCGAACTGGGCGAGACGCGCACCTACACCTACGGCGACCTGTTGAACGAGGTCGAGGCGTTCGCGGCGACGCTTCGAGACCTCGGCGTCGAGGAAGATGACGTCGTCACCCTCTACATGCCGATGGTTCCCGAGTTGCCGATCGCGATGCTCGCTTGCGCCCGGATCGGCGCGCCACACAGCGTCGTCTTCGCGGGCTTCTCCGCGGACGCGCTCGCGACGCGGATGAACTCGGCCGACAGCGAGTATCTGGTCACGTGCGACGGCTACTACCGCCGCGGCGACGCGCTCGATCACATTTCGAAGACCAACGAGGGCCTCGAGGACGTCGACCACGAGGTATCGGACGTCGTGGTCGTCGATCGTCTGGGAGACGCACTCGATCACTCGCTGTCGGCGAACCAGCACGACTACGACGACCTGGTCGACGAACACGCGGGTGCGTCGGTCGAGCCGGTCTCACGCGACGCGGAGGACATGCTGTTTCTGATGTACACGTCGGGAACGACGGGCCAGCCGAAAGGCGTCAAGCATACGACCGGCGGCTATCTCGCGTACACCGCCTGGACGAGTCAGGCGGTTCTCGATGTCAAACCCGAAGACACCTACTGGTGTTCGGCGGACATCGGCTGGATCACGGGTCACTCCTACATCGTCTACGGGCCGCTCGCGCTCGGGACGACGACGGTGATGTACGAAGGGACCCCCGACTACCCCGAAAAAGACCGACTGTGGGAGATCGTCGAGAAGAACCGGGTCGACATCTTCTACACCGCGCCGACGGCGATCCGGGCGTTCATGAAGTGGGGCAAGCAGTATCCCGAACGGTACGACCTGTCTTCGCTTCGGCTGCTCGGGACCGTCGGCGAACCGATCAACCCACGCGCCTGGAAGTGGTACTACCAGCACATCGGCAACGAGGACTGTCCGGTCGTCGACACCTGGTGGCAGACCGAGACGGGCGGGATGATGATCACCACGCTTCCGGGAATCAACACGATGAAACCCGGATCCGCCGGGCCACCGTTGCCAGGCATCGGTGCCAAGGTGGTCGACGCGAACGGCGAGGAAGTCGACGCTGGCCAGGCAGGCTACGTAATGGTCGACAAACCGTGGCCAGGGATGCTTCGGACGCTGTACCAGAACGACGACCGGTTCATCACGGAGTACTGGCAGGAGTACTCCGATGAGGACGCTGACGAGTGGACATACTTCCCCGAGGACGGCGCAAAGATCGACGACGACGGCTATATCACCATCCTCGGGCGCGTCGACGACGTGGTCAACGTCTCCGGCCACCGGCTGGGAACGATGGAGATCGAGTCGGCGGTCGTCGGCGTCGAAGGTATCGCCGAAGCCGCCGTCGTCGGCGGCGACCACGAGATCAAAGGCGAGGCCGTCTACGTCTATGCAATCCCGGAAGACGGCTACGACGCCGGTGACGAGTTAGCGGAGCGCGCGATCCAGGGGGTCGTCGACTCGATCGGCCCGATCGCTAAACCCGAGGAAGTGATCTTCACGCCGGAGTTGCCGAAGACGCGCTCGGGCAAGATCATGCGCCGACTGTTAGAGGACATCGCGAGTGGCAACGAACTCGGAAACACCTCGACCCTGCGAAACCCCGACGTCGTCGACGACATCGCGGAACAGGCCGAGAGCAACTGACCCCGGCTTCTTCCTCGTCTAACAGCGGAAGACCGGATATCGAACAAAACATGTCAAATGACTGTTTAAATAATGGTAGATGATAACAACCACGATTCGACGGACGCCGTCGAAACCGATGGCGGCGCAACGACGGAAGCGTACCTCGACGAGGAAATAAATATATTCAAACCGGCCACCCCGTTCATGCGGGATCACTTGCGGGTAATCTGGCTCTCGTTTTTCGCGTGGGTGGTCGTCGTCTTCGGACCAACGACGGCGATCCTATTTGCGAGCGATTTCATGGTCGAGACGACCGTGCTCGGAGGGTTTCCGCTTCATTTCTTCCTGGCGGCGATCGTCACACCGCTCGGTGCGCTGTTGCTGTCCGTCGCCTACGCGACCCAGCGTGACAGACTCGATACCAAGTACGGCATCAGCCACGAGGCGGATACCGACTCGAGCGGAGCCGTCGCGACCGACGGGGGTGACGACTGATGCTCGGGACGATAGCCGGGGCGCTCCCGGGAATACTCGAGCCGGTCGTTCTCCAGGAGACGGCACTCGACGTGGGCGAGTTCAAGCTCGTTCCGGCGCTGATGGTCGTCGTCATGCTGGCGGTGTTTCTCGGCGTCGGCTACTTCTTCCGGGTCGCAGCGGTCGACGAACTGTGGGTCGCGGGACGGTCGATCGGAAGCATCGAGAACGGGATGGCGATCGGCGCGAACTGGATGAGCGCCGCGTCGTATCTCGGCGTCGCCGCGCTGGTCGCGACGCTGGGCTACTTCGGGCTCGCGTACGTCGTCGGCTGGACGACCGGCTACTTCATCCTGCTCATCTTCATGGCCGCGCAGTTTCGCCGCTTTGGCAAGTACACCGCCCCCGACTTCGTCGGCGATCGGTTTTACTCGGACTGGGCCCGCGGCATCGCCGCGTTCACGACGCTCGCGATCGCCTTTACGTACGCGATCGGTCAGGCAAGCGGTATGGGGCTGATGGCTCAGTACATCTTCGGCGTCTCCTACGAGGTGGGCGTCATTCTACTCATGGCCGTCACGATCGGCTACGTCGCACTCTCGGGCATGCTCGGAACGACGAAGAACATGGCCATCCAGTACGTCATCCTCATCATCGCGTTCACGCTCGGACTCTACGCCACGGGCTGGGCGGAGGGGTGGTCGATCGCGTTACCGTACCTCGAGGCCGGCCCGCAGGTCGCAGAGGCGGCGAGCCTCGAGGCGCAGTTCGTCGAGCCGTTCGCGAACGTCGGCTACTACGGCTGGATCGCGCTGGCCTTTAGCCTGATCGTCGGTACCTGCGGACTCCCGCACGTCCTCGTTCGGTTCTACACCGTCGACAACGAACGGACCGCCCGCTGGTCGACCGTCTGGGGGCTGTTTTTCATCTGCCTGCTCTACTGGGGGACGGCGACGTACGCCGCCTTCGGCGGATTGCTCTACGACCGCGAGGTCACGGACGGCGGCGGATTCACCGGGATGTCCGGGGAGGAAGCCGACGCGCTCGTCGTGTTGACCACCCAGCTCGCCGGACTGCCGGAGTGGCTCGTCGGACTGGTCGCAGCGGGTGCCGTCGCAGCGGCGCTCGCGACGACCTCTGGGCTGTTCATCACGGCCTCTTCGGCGGCGGCACACGACATCTACACGAACCTCTACAGGGAGAACGCGACCCAGCGCGAGCAGCTGATCGTCGGTCGAACGACGATCCTCGGGATCGGCGCGCTCGTAACCCTCATCGGACTCAATCCGCCAGCGCTCATCGGCGAACTCGTCGCGATGGCGTTCGCGATCGCCGGCACCATCTTCTTCCCGGTGTTCTTCCTCGGTCTCTGGTGGGAGAATACGACGAGAGAAGGCGCAATCACGGGGATGCTCGTCGGGATGCTCGTCTCCTTCGGCGCGATCGTCAACGATACCGTCGTTCCGATGTACACCGGCGTCGACGAGGCGATGATCCCGGCGCTTGCGACCTGGGTTCCGGGAACGTCGTCGGCGTTGGTCGGCGTCCCGATCGTCTTCGCCGTCATCATCGTCGTCTCGATCCTCACCGACGACCCACCACGGGACGTCAAACGTCTCGTTCGGCAGTGTCACAGCCCCGAGCCGATGCAACAGATGGAAACAGCGGAAGACGTCGCCACCGACGGCGGCACCACGGATGAGTAACCATGTACCATACGATCCTCGTTCCGACGGACGGAAGCACAGTGGCGGAGAACGCGATCGAGCACGCGATCGACCTCGCGGCGACCTACGACGCCGACGTACACGCGCTGTACGTCGTCGATATCAGCGCCATGGACGTCGCCATCGGCACCGAACAGGTCGATCGTCTGCGACAGGGTGATCTGGACGACCTCCCGGAGCTCCGCGAACGGGCGACCGAGGCCGTCTCTGAGGTCAGCCAGGCGGCGGCCGAACACGACCTGAACGTCACCGAGGCCATCGTCGCCGGCAACCCCCACAAGCGAATATCGACGTACGCAGACGATCACGCCGTCGATCTGATCGTCATGGGCTCTGCGGGCCGCGGCGGCGTTCGACGCGCCCTCCTCGGTAGCGTCGCCGAACGAACGCTCAGGACGACTGACGTTCCGGTACTCGTCGTCGACGTCCGCCAGGACGGCTGATCGACTCCCTCGAGGAGAACGGATACGGTTGTGCGTTCGGCCTCGAGAAGCGAACGCAAACTTAGTTCTCCGGTCGGTCGCGTTCGCCCGTCGCGTGCTCGAGGCTCGTGACGAAGCCGAAGTAGGCGACGATCCCCGCGAGCATGAACATGTAGTAGGCCCAGTCGGGTCCCTCGAGCACCGCGAAGAGCAGATGAACCATCGTCACCCAGCCGACGGCGAACACGAGGTCGACGAACATCCCCCACCGCTGGGCTCTGGCCTCCTCGAGCCAGTCGCGAACCGTCGTCACGGCCGTCCTCCACCCGTTCGCTCGGATTCGGTCATCGACCGATCGATTCGGCGGGGTCGCGAAAAAGCCTGTCGGGAAAACGAAACCCCCTAACCTCGCCCCCGTCTGGGTCCTGGTATGCACGAGGAACCCGAGGTCGCCGTCCTCCGACTGGGTCACCGCCCCGGACGGGACGAACGGATGACGACCCACGTCGGGTTGACCGCCCGCGCCCTCGGTGCGGATCGCGTCTACTTCCCCGACAACGCCGGCCAGTCCCTCGAGACGGTCGCGGACATCACCGACCGCTTCGGCGGGCCGTTCACCGTCGAACTCACGGACTCCCCGAACGCCATCATCCGGGAGTGGGACGGTCGGGTCGTCCACCTGACGATGTACGGCGAGCAGGTCCAGGACGTCGAGGAGGAGATCCGAACCGTCCACCAGGACGAGGGCGCGCCGCTGTTGCTCGTCGTCGGCTCCGAGAAGGTCTCCTTCGACGTCTACGAGGCCGCCGACTGGAACGTCGGCGTCACGAACCAGCCCCACTCCGAAGTCGCCGGTCTCGCCGTCTTCCTCGACCGACTGTTCGAGGGCCGTGAACTCGAGCGCGAGTGGGCCGACGCCGAACACCAGGTAATTCCGATGGAGACGGGCAAACGCGTCGAACCCGTCGACGACGATCGGTAACGCCTCGAGTCACCCCCACGCCGGTGTGTCAGGCTGTCTTCGCGTCATACGGTTTACTGTAAGTCAGTACCGCCGCTCCCGGAGAACGGGTCCCGGGCGCGGCGGTACACAGTTACAGCAATCCGTATCAGGCTCGCCGCCCCGGTCGAAGCACGCGAACCGGCCGGAGAAGCCGTCGTCCGATCGTCCGCAGGATGCCCGTGAGACCCATCTCCCGCTCGTCGAGTCTGTAGCCGGTCCCCAGGCGGTCGATTGGACCCGACTCGCCGTGGATCTCGCGCAGGCGGTCGAACTCTGCCGGAGTGAGGTTCGCGCGGGATCGGATCTCGTCGGCGGACAGTGGACGGTCGGCGTCTCGGGGCGTCTCGGCCAGCCGGCAGTTGCACTCGTTCAGTTTCGCGAGTTCGGCTCTCGGGAGGTCGTCCGTCTCGTCGGACGTGGCTCTCACGTCGTCTATTCGACCACCACCGGCGTCGTCGGTTCTATCGTCACGAACGAACCGATCGAGTCCCTCGAGACAGAGCCATCCGCCGAGCGCGAGCAGGAGCCAGCCGAGCCAGCCGACGCCGTCCTGAAGGTGGCCGTACCCTCCCCAGCCGACGACCACTCCCAGCGCGATTACGAGGAGACCGAGGTCGATGTCGACGCCGGAGCGCTCTACGAGGTATCCGAACAGTGGGGCGATGACGGCGACAGCCACGACCGTACGGACGACGTCGGTCGAGGATACCTCGAGACCGGGCAGGGAGAGGGCGGCCACGACGAGTACGGCGACGACGACGCGTCCAGGGTCGAACCGGTCCCGAATCCGTCGGGCGACTGAACGGGACATCTGTCGGCGGTACGACAATTTCCCAGGTAAGCGTACCGGTCGCCCACGTTCATCTCATCACCGCATCGCCCACGTTCATTTCATCACCTCGGTATGTCGTGCCGTGACCGGGTCTGCTGGCCGGACGGCGGTTCCGCCGAGCCCGTTCGATCGACCGTCGTCGAACCGGGGTACTTTTTCATCGATCCGGACCGCACTCTAGGTATGAGTTCGATCGCGTCGTTGCCGGGAACGGCGATAGAGTGGTACATGCTCGGGGCGATTCTCGTCGTCGTAAACGTCGTCGGCCTGCTCGTAACCGGGCACACACTGCCCGCCGCGTTCGCGATGGGGCTGACGTCCGGGCTCACGCTGGCGCTCGTGGTCGTCTTTCTCGTCATCGGGTGGCGAACGATCCGGGACGGAGACAGTACCGAGTAGCGGGACCAAGATCCGTTCCGTAACCGCAGTCCCGACCGACCCGAGAGGGCGACGCGGGCCGATACGGAGCGGTGGCCCACTGCCCCGGCGTGACCGCCCCAGGGGTCGCGAGTGGGCTGGAACTGACGGACACCAGACCGGCTGACGGGGGCCTGGCGCTTCCCAGCCAAGCTATTTGTGTGCGTTCGGTGTCGCTCGATCCATGGCCGAGACCACCGCCCACGACGAGGACGTTTCGCGAGACGAGGCAGCCGACTTGCTCCAAGAACTCGCACGGGAGCTCCGAGGCGACACTCACGCCGAGGTTCGCGTCGGTAACAAGACGTTGACGCTCTCGCCGAGTTCCGTCCTCGAGTACGGAATCGAAGTCGACGAGCGCTCGCCGATGCTCGGCGGCGACCGCGAGGAGGTCACCGTCTCCCTCGAGTGGGAGGTACACGCCGGAGACGAGGCCTGATCGGCGGGGAGTGGGTTCCTCGCAGCCGTCGACGGAGGTCCACGCCGCGACGCGACGTCGGTCGACGAACGGTAGTCGCCCCAGGCGTCCCTCAAAAGACTTAATGGCGATATGGCGCTACGGGTAAGTAATGGCTTTTGAGGACCTGCTCGAGGATCCGGTCATCCAGAAGTACTTACACGAGCTGGTCGGTCCAAAGGGGATGCCCGTCGCGGCCGCACCCCCGGACGGAGAAGTGACCGACGAGGAACTCGCCGAGGAGCTGGATCTCGAGTTGAACGACGTACGCCGGGCGCTGTTTATCCTGTACGAGAACGATCTCGCCACCTACCGCCGGCTGCGTGACGAGGACTCGGGGTGGCTCACCTACCTCTGGACGTTCGAGTACGACAACATCCCGGAGAACCTAGAAGAGGAGATGTACCGCCTCCACGACGCCTTAGAGGACCGTCAGGAGTACGAACGCAACCACGAGTTCTACCTGTGTGAGATCTGCTCGATCCGCTTCGAGTTCGGCGAGGCGATGGACTTCGGCTTCGAGTGTCCCGAATGTGGCTCGCCGCTCGAATCGATGGACAACGACAGACTCGTCACCGCGATGGAAGACCGCCTCGCAGCGCTCGAGGACGAACTCAACATCGACGAGAGCGCGGACGCCTAATGGTCGTACTCGCAACGAAGCTGTACGTGGAAGGCGACGCCCGCGAGCGCGCGCTCGATTCGCTTCGGTCGCTGGTCGACAACGAGATCGGCGACCTGGCCGCCGAGTTCGACCTCGGCGTGCGACACGACGAGTTTCCGTCGGTGACGATCGAGGGCGACGACGCCACCGTCGCGCGCAACGTCCTTCGCGAGGAGTTCGGCGAGATCGTCCCCGATCTCGAGGCCGGCGAGACTTACGTCGGAACCCTCGAGTCGTGGGACGACGACGGGTTCGTCCTCGACGCCGGTCAGGGTGACGGCGTTCGAATCCCGACGGACGAACTGGGGCTCGGTCCCGGTTCCCCTGAGCAGATCCGCGACCGGTACGGCCTGGTCCAACACGTCCCGTTGCAGTTCGTCTACGGCGGCCCGAACGGCGACGGGAGCGAGCCGTCACGGCTCGCGGACGCCGAACGCGATCGCCTCTACGAGTGGAGCCGCGGCGACGGTCGACTCAACGTCAACAGCGCGACGCGCGCGGAGGTGCGTGCGACGCTCAACCGCGCGGGTCACGCCCAGGACTACGTCACCGTCGAGCGACTCGGCCTCTTAGAACAGAGCGTGGTCTGTACCGAGGGGACCGATCCGCCGGGCTTGCTCGCGAGCGTCGGCGAATATCTGCCAGCGGAGCTCCGCTGTGTCGTCCCCTAGTATGAACAAACGGCTCGTTCTCGCGGTCGTCGCGGTCGGATTCCTGGTCAGTTTAGCCGGCTGTTCGATGATCTTCGGCGGCATCTCCGACGAGGAACTCGACCGCGACCAGGAGTACGACGACCTCCGCGATCGGGACGCCGACGTCGCCGTCGACATCGAAGACGGCGGAATCATCGGAAGCGGCGAGTTCCGGGCGGTCTACGACCTGAACGAAACCGAGGAGCTGTCGATGCATCGGTCGAACATCTACCGCGACGAGGCTCTGGACATCCACAGCGTTCGCTACTGGTACCCAAACGGGACCGAACTCACCGGCTCGGAACTTGAGGTCGATCAGAGTCGCTCGAGCACCGAGGTTCGAGTCCCGGACGGGAACGGGACGCTCGCGGTTTCCGGCGATGCAGGGTCACGGACGTTCCAGCTTCCGGCGTACGTCGACGGCTCGTACGACGTCACGATTCCGCAGGGGTACCGAACCTCGAACCTGCTGTTCGGCGACGTCAACCCCGGCGGATACGAGCGGGACATCGTCGACGACCAGGAACGGCTAACCTGGGAAAACGTCGACAGCACGGTCTCGGTCCGGTTCTACCGAACGCAGGATATCCCACTGTTCGCGGGGCTCGTCGCCGTCGCGGTGTTGCTCGGGGGCGCGGGGATCGGCTACTACTACCGCCAGGTGAAACGCCTCGAGGAACAGCGGGAGGAACTCGGCCTCGACATCGATATCGAAGACGACGACGGGCCGCCGCCCGGCCTCCGGTGAACGTGTGGGAAAACCTGTGAAAGATCCTAGTCGTCGGCCGGGGCGAGCGGCTCCGTCTCCGTCGCGAGCAGTCTATCGAGAGCGTCGACCATCGCCTCGACGCTCGCGCGGGTGATGTCAGCCTCGCTGCGGGCGACCGTGACCGAGCGATCGTCTTTGGCCATCGTCACTTCGACCGTGACGACGGCGTCCGTCCCGCCGGTGACCGCATCGACGTGGTAGGACTCGAGTTCGGCGTCGGCGGCCGAGCCGAGCGCCTCTCGCACCGCGGAGACGGCGGCGTCGACCGGTCCGGAGCCGGTGCCGCTTGCGACGCGTTCTTCGCCGTCGACGGCCAGCCGGATGCTCGCGGTCGGGACGGCCCCGCCGCTGGTCGCAGAGAGGTCGAGCAGTTCGACGACGCGCTCGCGGTCGTCGCCGGTGACGTCCTCCGCCACCGCCAGCAGGTCAGCGTCGGTCACCCGACGGCCGCGGTCACCGAGTTCCGTCACGCGTTTCGCGATCTCGGCGATCTCGTCGTCGTCGGCGTCGACGCCGTGTTCTTCGAGCGTCGCCTTGACGCCCGCACGGCCGGTGTGTTTACCGAGTGCGAGCCGGCGTTCGCGTCCCACGGTCTCGGGTGCGTAGGGCTCGTACATCTTGTCGTCTTTAAGCGTCCCGTCCGTGTGGATCCCGCTCTCGTGAGTGAAGGCGTTCTCGCCGATGACGGCCTTGTTCGGTGGGAGTTGGACGCCCGTCGTCCGCGAGACCAGCTGTGCGAGATCGTACAGTTCCTCGAGGTCGACGGTGTCGACGTCGTAGACGTGGTGGAGCGCGATCGCGACCTCCTCTAAGGCGACGTTTCCGGCACGTTCGCCGAGCCCGTTTACCGTACAGTGAACGAGGTCGGCACCGGCGGAGACGGCTGCGATGGCGTTCGTGACGCCGAGTCCCAGATCGTCGTGGGTGTGGGCGCTGACGGGGCCGAGCTCCGCGAGCCGGGAGACCGCCTTCGCGGTGCGCTCGGGACCCGTGTGACCGACGGTGTCGGCAAAACAGGTTCGGTCGGCACCAGCGTCGAGGGCGGTTCCCATGAGATCCTCGAGGTAGTCGAGGTCGGCCCGGGAGCCGTCCTCGCCGATGACCTCCACCCAGAGGTCGTGGTCGGTGGCGTACTCGACGAGTTCGGCCGTCGTCTCGAGGTTGTCCTCGCGGGACGTGCCAACCTTCCCTTCGACGTGGCGGTCACTCGCCGGCACCACGATGTGGACGCCGTCGACGCCGCAGTCCAGCGCCAGGTCGATGTCCGACTCGAGGCCGCGACAGAAACTCGTCACGGTCGCCTCGAGGTCGAGGTCGGTCACCCGCGAGATTGCCTGCCGTTCACCCGCGCCGGTACAGGCGCTTCCGGCTTCGATGACGGCGACACCCGCCCGCTCTAACGCGCGAGCGATCTCGACTTTCTCGTCGGGCGACAGCGAGACGCCCGGGGCTTGTTCGCCGTCACGAAGGGTCGTATCGAGAAGGCGCACTGTACGGTCGGATGGAATCGTCTGGTCGGCGGAGTGTTGTACAGGCAAGAGTGATGAACTGCGATCAGTGTCGTCGCGGAATTTCACGCCCAGCCGGGTTGCCCCGACTTCCTCTATCCTCGTCCGGCGTTGAGAACGAATCTCGTGGCATGTACTTCTCCCTATCGAACAGCCGTAACTTAAAGCCGCCGGTTCCAACGCTACGACGCTGACGGAATCGAACGGGTTCCCGGCGACGGCGAGTCCGATTATATAGTAACAACTGCAACGATTTACACACTGATCGCCGACCCGTCTGGCGATCAGGTGTGCAATGACTTGCAGTGGCTACTATAGCACACGTTGAAACGAGTACTATCGGACATCTTCGTCCTCGCGACGCGAACGTTCCTCTCGCGGTACCGACGTTCGTCCTCGAGGTACCTGTCCAACATGTTGGACGAAAACGTATCGGCGATGGGACGAAATCGCCGACGATGATCGAATCGAACGGCGATATGGACTCGTCTCTGGGCGACCGAACGCCCGGGTCAAAAAGCGTCGATCGCAGGCTTTACGCGTTGCTCGGACTCGCGACGATCCTCGGTGTCGGACATCACGTCGACCACGTCGTCAGGGGAAACCACGTCGGTTGGCCGTTGATTCCGGAGGTGACAGGTTTTACCGTGAGCCTCCTGATCTATCCCCTGATCGCCGTCGGACTGTATCTAACCCTGACGGAGCGGGTTGGGGCTGGCTACTGGGCGGCCGTCATCACTCCGGCCGTTCTCTACGTCACGGCCGCCCACTTCGGCCCGTGGGCGCTCGAGCCGCCGGCCGACGTGATCGGTCCGTACGAGAACGAGGTGGTCGGATACGCCGCTTTCGCGTGGCTTCTCGCCCAGGTGGCGACGATGTTCGTCACCGCGGTCTACGCGACACACCGGTGGTGGCTCGCTCGCGAGGCGGCGATTCCGCAGGGCAGGGGAAACGATCGCATCGACGGCTTCGACCACGAGCACGATGAACGCTGACGAGCCATTCGACGGAGAGGCGACGATAGAACTGATCACGGCGGGTGCCGTGACGACGCTGACGCTTCTCGTCGGCTTCGGATTGCTATTCGCGGGCGTCCGGTTCTTTTGGATCGCCTACGTCGTCGGATTCGCCGGCGTGCTTCCGCTGGCGGTGGGCTATGCGAGAGCGTATCGGCTTCGGGCGCATCGAGCGAATACCGACACCAAAACGCGAGAGAACACGGAGCCGCTCGAGGAACTGCGTGAACGCTACGCACGGGGAGAACTCACCGACGAGGAGTTCGACCGACGAGTCGAACGATTGCTGGCGACCGCCGCCACCGAGAACGCGGGGTGGAACGGCGGGCGCGGACGCGGCGAGCGACGGACGCCCGACGAGGATCGCGAGCGGGAAGGTGGTGTCAAAACCGGATCGTACCACCCCTGAGTGCTCGATCGAGACGGTGGCCGAGACCGGTTACTCGAGGCGGCCGTTGGCGCTTCCCGTCAAATGCCACTTGACCAGGCGGCTCTCCCCCCGGCGGATCACGACGCTCGCGGTGGACGTGTCCACGCCGAGGTCGTCGGCTAGTTCTTCGAGCAGACACTCCCGCGGAACGTCGAAGTACCCCTCCCGAACCGCCGCCTCGAGAACTTCTCGCTGACGGTCGGTCAGGGGTCCCTCCGATTCGGCGGACCCGACGAGCGAGAGCAGTTCGTACGACAGCGAGGCGGAGTCGAGCACCTCCTGAAGCCGATCGAGTTCTTCGCGGGTCCCGGTCAGGTCGAATTCGAACCAGCCGTTTCGGACGTCGACGGGGAACTCGATCGTCAGCGACGACAGTTCGACGAACTCGTAGAGATCGGTGTCGCTCGTCTCGTACTTCGTCAGCGCGCGTCCATCTTCCGACTGTAGACGGTCACAGTCGTCTATCGAAGGGTGTGAGCGAATCGCCTCGACGACGTCCGCTGGGCGTTCGGCGGTCACCTCGCCCAGTTCTAGGGCGGTGTCGTCGGTCCGGTATCCCGAGAGTAGCCTGAACGTCGCCCGAGGGAACTCGTCGGAAACCTCGGCGATCCACACCGTTTCCGGTAACTCGATGCGAAACCGTGCGTTAATCATCCGTCTCCACCATGTTAGCGCGTTCATCCGTTACGGCCGTCACGGTATCAGTCTACCGTGCTCGAGCGTTCCGCGGTACACGCCTCACACCTCGGAACCGACGCCATCCCCACCTCGAGCGCTCGAGGGTGGGCCCTCGATTCCATCGGCTGGGCACACCCGAGTATCGGAGTCGACAGTGGTTCGACCAAAACGCCCATCCTGTCGGTCCGTGTACGGAGCGTATGGACCCCACCCTCGAACCGCTCGCCCGGTCACTCCGCGAAGCGCCAGTCGTCGAGCGAAACGGGTACGACTACTTCGTCCACGGCGTCACCGACGGAATCCCGCCCGTCGAACCCGACGTGTTGCGCGCGATTGCCGACGCGATCGCAGAGCGGATCGATCCCGCGTCCGTCGATAAACTGGTCGCCCCCGAGGCGATGGGCATCCACCACGGGACGGCACTCGCGCTCGCGGTGGACCTTCCGATGGTCGTCGTCCGCAAGCGCGAATACGGATTTCCCGACGAGGTCGCGGTCCACCAGGAGACCAGTTACGGCGACGACGAGCTCTACCTGAACGGTGTCGACGTCGGTGACCGCGTCGTCGTGATCGACGACGTCTTCTCCTCGGGCGGCACGGTCGAGGCGGTCTGCGACGCGCTCGAGACCGTCGAGGCCGATATCGTCGACGTCGTGACGGTCCTTCGACGGGTGGACGCCGCCGACGACGATATCTCACACGAGGTCACGAGCCTGCTCGACGTCCGCGTCGAGGACGGCAAGGTCGTGATCGTCGACTGATCGGCGATCCGACGCCGCTGGCGTCAGCCCGATCGGGGGCCGTCCTCGAGCGCCAGCCGATCTCCCGGTTCGACGTCAGCGGCGCGTCCAGCGGGGAGTTCGACGACCAGGTCGGCCGTCTCTCTGGCGATCCCGAGCCACGGGCGAAGCCGCTCGACGCGCTGGACGGTTCCGTCGACGATCCAGACCACGTCGATCGGGAAGAAGACGAACAGCATGTGGACGTCGCGTTTTTTCGCCCCGCCGAACCGGAACGCGAGCGCGTAGTCGTCCGGAATCGACCGACGAAACATGAGCCCCCGCATCTGGGCTGGGATCGAGTCGGCGAGGTCGACGCTCGAGGCGAGCACCCGCGGGTCGCCGCTGTCCGGTTCGTGGACGAGTTTCACTCCCTCGAGTCGAGGGCGGGTCGGCAAAAACCTCACGACCGAGGCCATCCCCCTGGGAGTTCCGATCTCGAGGGCGAAGCACCTCGTCCTATTCGTCCCGTTTTTGGTCGGGCGATGCGGGATCGATCCCCGTCTCGTCGGTGTCGTGGACGTCTGCGTCGTCGAACTCGAAGGGCGTCGACTCCTCGTCTTCGGGAACCTCACTTCCGCCGTCGGATCCGTCGCTCGCATCGTCGGAATCCTCCTTCGAGTCACCACTGGAGCTGGAGCCACCCGGAGCGTTCCCCTCGGAATCCGATTTCGACGAATCGCCGTCCGTGGGCTCGGGTTCCGGGACCCGACCGAGGTCGGCGTCGGTCGCCCTCGAGTTAGTCTCGAACCGATCGAGCGCGGCCGAGAGCGCGTTGGCCTGCTGGGAGAGATCGTCCACCGATCCCGACACCTCCGTCAGGGCGCTCGTCTGTTCCTCGGCAGCAGCGGCGACCGACTCGGCTTCCGCCGTCGTCTCGTCGGAGATCGTCGCCACCTCGTCGACCATGGCGGCGACCTCCTCGCTCGAGGCCGCCTGTTCCTCGGTAGCCGCCGAGATGTCCTCGAGACCGGCGTTGGTCGCCTCGGCGTGATCCGCGATCTCCGTCAGGGCCGTCGCCGCCTCGGCGACGAGGTCGGTGACGCGTTCGACCTCCTCGCTCGTCCGATCGATCGTCCGCGCGGAACGCTCGGTCTGGCCCTCGACCGACTCGAGGCGGTCGTCGATCCGGTCGGCGGCGTCCTTGACCTCCTGGGAGAGTTCCTTGACCTCGGCGGCGACCGTGGCGAACCCGTCCGTCTCGTTGTTCCCCGACGAACGGGCCGCTTCGATGTTGGCGTTCAGCGCCAGCATGTTCGTCTGTTCGGCGATCTCGGCGATGGTGTCGGTCAGTGACGTGATCCGGTCGACTTCGGTTCGGAGATCCTCGAACTCCTCGACGACCGCGCCGTGTTCCGCGACGAGGTCGTCGCAGGCGTCGATCGCTTCCTGGGCGGCTCGGTTCCCCTCCCGGCTCGCTCGCGCGGTCCGATCCGCGACGCCTGCGACCTCGTTCGAGGAGGCGGCGATCTCCTCGGTCGTCGTCGAGAGGGCGTTCGTCTCGGTCTCGATCGACTGCAAGGCGTCGTTCTGGCGGTCGGCGCCGTCGGCGATCTCCTGGATTGATCCGCTAACCTCCTCGCTTGCGGCCCGTACTTCCTCGCTCGAGGCGGTGACCTGTTCTGCGGCCGTCGCGACGTCGGTCGCGAACCCGGACAGTCGGCCGACCGTCGCTTCCATCTCGGCGAGCATCTCGTTCGCGTCGGTGGCGATCGCCGCCATCACCTCGTTCTGGCTCTCGGGGTCCATCCGCGCGGTGAGATCACCCTCGGCGGCCGCCTCCATCGCGTCGCTGTACTCGTCGGCTTTCGACTCGAGATGTCGATTGAGTCGCTCGAGACGATCACGCTCGGCTTCGGCCGCCGCCCGCGCGTCTTCGGCCTCGGCGATCGTCGCTTTCAGTTCGGTCCGCATCGCGTCGAACCCGTCGTACAGCCGACCGATGTTGTCGATCCGGGATGACTCGAGGTCGACGTCAAGATCCCCTTCCTCCATCCGGGCGGCCTTCTCCGTGAGCCGGTCGATCGACGCCGCCGTCGTCCGGCCGATTGCCGCGCCGAGAACGCCGACGAGGACGACACCGACGAGCGTGGCTAGTGCGCCGACCTGGGCGATCGAGTCGACCAATCCGAACGCCTGCTCCTCGGCCGTGTGGACGAGGACGATCCATCCCTCGTTGGTCGTCTGGTAGCCGACGATGTAACCCTCCGGCGTAAAGTCGTACGGCTCCCCTCTCAGGAGGTCGCCCGGCGGTTCCGCGATCCGCATCGCACCCGGCGTCCCGTCCCGGACCGCCTCGAGTACGCCGTCATTCTCGTACGGTTCCTCGAAGACGACCGTCTCCCTGTTCTCGCGGTAGCCGAGGTAGGCATCGTCCGCGACGAGCCACCCGTCCTCGTCGAGGATCGTCACTGTCGTCCCCGAGCGGGTCGCAACCGGCATCTCGCTCGAGCGCTCGGCGAGATCGAACGTGAAGACGAGCGCTCGATCATCCCCATCGACGCCGATGTAGTAGGATCTGACCGCTCGGTGATCGAACGCCAGCGACGTCTCGTCGGGCATCGCGTAGGCATCCGTGCGCTGGACCACGTACTCCGAGAGATCGTCGTCGAGTTCCTCGCCGTCCGGGAACGCCATTCCCTCGAGTGTATCGGGGTCGTCACCAGCCCCCGCGAGCACCTCGCCGGTCTCCGTATCCACGTAGAGGGCGTTCGTCCGAGCGTTGTCGGGTAACTCGCCGTAGACGTCCGCGAGGTAGGTTTCGACTTCGCTTTCGTTTTCTTCGCCGCCGAACACCGGTGCCTGGGCCGCCGAGAGCAGAAGCTGGTCGTTTCGATCGTTCCACCGCTCGAGTGCCGCCGCCTCCTCGACAGCGCTCTGGCGTTGGTCCGCCAGCACCCGCTCCTCGACGCTGTCGGCGACCATCGCCGTCTCCACGAGGCCGATAGCACCGACGGAGAGTGCGATCACCAGCAAAACCAGTCCGAACTTCAGCGCGTACCGCCGTCTGAGAGCGGCCGGGACGAGTCGTCGGATCATAATATATGATGAAATAATTCTTCTAACTATTATTTTTACTGGCTCGTCGATCGTCCGCCGAGGGGTTGAAGCCGTTCGCGGACGAGAGGTCGATCGACGATGGAGCGAACGCCGAACGGGACGGCCGTCGGGGTCGACGACCCCTACGAGTTCGCCGGCCTCTGTGACTATCTCACCGGCGACGGACAGTGTCGGTACGCCTACGACCACTACGAGCACGATCCGGCGTTCGCTCGAGAGCGTGCACAGGAGGGGTACGCCTGTCCGATCGTCGATCCGGACCCCGACGCCGAGTCGGATCCAACGTGGAGCGAGTGTCCGCACTTTCGCTCGCGCAATCGCGACCGGGAGTGTGTCCGCTGTGGGCTCGAGGAAAAACGGATGGCCCAGTCAGAGGAGCGTCCACTGCTCGAGGAACACCACCTCTCGTACGCCCGCGACGGCGAACAGTTGAGCCACGAGATCACCGTCTACCTCTGTCGGTGGTGTCACGCGAAAGTCCACAACTCGTGGGCGAGGATCACCGACGACGTCGCCCCCGATCCGGAAGCGATCGCAGCACTCGAGAACCGACGCGGGCGCGAGTTCGATGAACTGGGATTCCAGTCGGCGGCGGAACGCTACGAGAGCGACGACGCGTGACGACGGACGGCTTCGCCACCCGTGTGGCGGTTCGGCGACACAGACGGACAGGAAACTGAATTAGTCGAGGATGTCGCCGACTCGACGTGGTTCGCCCTGTAGATTCGGCTGTTCGGCGACGATCTTCAACACTTCGTGGTCGGTGACGTCGTGGTAGGATTTCTCCGTTGCCTCCTCGATCAAGTCCCGCTCGAGGCGGAACTCGGTTCCTTCGTAGACGACGTCGACGCCGTCGTCGTCGAACGCGAGCGTTGTCATAACCGGCCGTATGCGGCGGGGGGGTAAAAGGGAGACGCTCTGGCTCCTCGAGTTCCGCCGTGCGATGTCGAAGTCGGTGTCGTCAGACGGGCGACAGACGGTCTGGAGCCAACGACGAAGTTTATTACGAGGGGGTCACATTGGATCGGAGTGTGGCCGTACGCAGGGACCCGCTCGACGAACTCGTCGTCCCCGACGGGACGGAAGCGAAGGAAGTCGCCCTCGAGACCGACGGGGACGTGCTCGTCGGCGCGCGCTCGACGATCGAGTTCGGCGTGCGCGGTCGGAACGTGATCGCCGGCGAGAGCGTCGAGTTCGGCGGCGAGATCGAAGCCGGCGCGGACTGTCGACTCGACATGTGGTGTGACGTCGCGGAGAACGTCCTCGTCGGCCAGGACGCCTACATCGGCGAGCGCGTCCACATCGGCGGACGGTTGAAAGTCGCCGGCGATCTGGACATCGGCGACGACGTCGACATCGAGGAGGGGTTCGAAGCCAACGGCTGGATCGTCATCCGCAATCCGATGCCGACGATCGTTTTCTTATTCGTCTACCTCAAACACCTACTTCTGATCGGCGAGGAAGACACCGCCCAGCGGCTCATCTCCGAGATGGTCGACGACGAGGAGGGCGAACCCGACGCCGAACCGCTCGTCATCCCGCGAAACGCGACGGTCGGTGACGACGCCTGGCGGGTGTCGACCCCGGCGACGATCGGCGACGGCTGTCGGCTCCACGGCAACGTCAGAGCCGAGACGATCGACGTCGGCGACGACTCCAACGTCTTCGGGAGCCTCCGCGCTCGAGGCGAGGTGTCGGTCGGCGACGGCACGCGGATCCACGGCGATCTGACGACGCGAAACGGCGACGTCGTCGTCGGCGAGGACGCCCGAATCCTCGGCGACGTCTCCTGTGACGATCTCGAGCTCGGGCCCGGCGCAGAAGTCGACGGCTCGATTCGGGCCAACGGCGAGATCACGATGGGAACGACCGAGCGCGACCGCGAGTGACTGCCCGACGAACCGCGCACCTTCTTGCGGTCGGGTCGAAGTGACTGACACCGGACCGTCTCGGCCAAACCGGTTCGTACTCGAGTCTGCCCGGCTCAAGATCCGTCGCTTCCGCTGGCGATTTTTACCCCTATTCTTAATAGATGTTGTCACGTTAGGGAAAGACAGGCATGAGAACGATAGACACATCACGACGATGGAGGTGGCCATGCGATCGATCGCGCTGACCAAAGGCGTTCCCGACTTCTCGGAGGGGGCAGTCTCGTTCAACGAGGAGGGACATCTCGAGCGCGGGAAGACGCCGACGGTGATGAACCCGAACGACGCGTTCGCACTCGAGGCGGCCCTCCAGACGAAGGTCCGCCACGGCGGCCACGTCACTGCCACGAGCATGGGGCCGCCCGGATACGCGAGCGTGCTCGAGGAAGCAATGGAGGAAGTGTACGCCGACGACACCTACCTGCTCTCGGATCGCGAACTCGCCGCCTCCGACACGTGGGCGACGGCGATCACCTTGAGCGCCGGCCTCGAGAAGTACATCGAGGAGGTCGCGGAGATCGATCTCGTCTTCGCGGGGTTCAAGACGGCCGACGGCGAGACGGGCCAGACCGGCCCTCAGACGGCCTGGGCGATGGACTGGCCGATCGTCACCCACGTGATCGCACTCGACATCGATCCGGACGAACGCGTTCTCCGGGCGAAGCGACTCGTCGAGGGCGATATCGACGAGATCGAGACGGTCGAGGCACCGCTTCCCTGTTTCGTCGTCACCGACCCCGAGTTCGAACCGACCTACCGCAAGGCTTCCCACCGGCTGACGCACAAACAGCTCCGGGCGGACACCCAGGAGCGGGCAGCCAACCACGAAGACCACCTCACCACGTGGGACCACGTCGATCTGAATCTCGACCCCGACTACATCGGGCTCGACGGCTCCCCGACGATCGTCTCCTCGGTCGACCCGATCCCGAAAGCGCCCTCCGAGCGCGAGGCGACGATGATCGACGCCGACGACGAGGAGGGTATGACCGAACTGCTCGAGGAGATGCAGCCGTTCGCGGCAGGTGAGACAGGATGACTGATTTCGATCCAACCGAACACACCGTAGACGAACTGGACGACCACCTCGAGACGGTCGACGACGAGGAGATTCTGCAGACGATTCTCGAGGCCGAACAGGCCGGCCAGGACCGCAAGACGGCCCGCGAGGCGGTCCACCGCCGGCTCGAGGCGATCGGTGCCGTCGACGACGACCGCGAGGGCGTCGAGGAGGGAACCGAGACGGAAGGCGAGTACGAGGAGACGAGAGAGGACGTCGGCGAGGAGGCCGAAGGTGAAGACGAGGCTGCAGAAACCGCCGCCGAGGGCGAACCGGACGAAGATGCAGACCAAGAAGCCGAAGAGGACGACGACCTCTCCCATCCGACTCGAGACAAACGCCACGTCCGCGCCCTTGAGGACGGCCACTACGAGGACATGTGGGTCTTCTGTGAGACCCAGGGCGGCGAGTTGCTCGAGGTCGCAAAGGAGATGCTCGGCAAGGCCCGCGAGCTAATGGATGGGTTCGCCGAAGACCACGACGAGGAACGCGTCGTCGCGTTCCTGATGGGCGACGACTGTGAGGGACTCGCCGAGGAGTGTATCGCCTACGGTGCCGACGTCGCAGTGTATCACGACGATCCGCGCCTCGAGCGGTTCCTCCACAAACCCTACACCGAAATTGCGTCGCACATGGCCCGCGGCGAAGGGACCGTCGAGAGCACGGACTGGCGCGAGTACGACAAGCCCCGGTACGTCCTGTTCCCGGCGACGAACAACGGCCGGGATCTCTCGGCGAAGGTCCAGGCGGAACTGGACTCCGGGCTCGCCTCGGACTGTTCGGATCTGTTTATCCAGGAAGAAGAAGTCTCGAACCCCGTCAAGACGGGCGAACCCGGCGTCAAGAAGACCTTCGAAAAGGTCTTACACATGAAACGGCCGGACTTCTCTGGGTTCGAGTACTCGACGATCCTCTGTCTCGATAACCCCGGCCGGGAGTTCCACCCGCAGGGGGCGTCGATCATCCCCGGCAGCTTCGAGCCGATCGAACCCGATCCCGATCGGGAGGGGCTCGTGATCGAACACGACATGGATCTCGAGGACGACTGGTTCCGCGTCGAGATCACCGAGTACGACCAACTCGAGGCGGGGATCGACCTGACGGGCCACGAGGTGATCGTCTGTCTCGGCCGCGGCATCGCAGACGACCCGACCGAGGGGATGGAACTCGGCCTCGATCTCGTCGACGCCTTCGCGGACGCCGAGTTGGGGATCACCCGCGGGATCGTCACCTCCTCTTACCAGTTCGAGGGCCACGTCGAGGAGTACGCCAAGGAGGAGCGCCAGATCGGCGAAACCGGGCAGGTCGTCGCACCGGAGCTCTACGTCGCCGCCGGCGTCTCCGGAGCGGTCCAGCACAAGGTCGGGATGGACGAGTCGGACACCATCATCGCGATCAACACCGACACCGACGCGCGCATTCGCGATTTCAGCGATTACTTCGTCGAGGGCGACCTGTTCGAGGTCCTCCCCCAGCTAACCGACGCAGTCGAATCGGGCGAGGTCGAACTCGAGGCGATTGCGGATGGAAGCGGCGACGGAGGTGACGACTGATGGCAGCCGACTCGAGCGAACACGAACACTACGAGGCCGTCGTCGTCGGCTGTGGGCCCGGCGGCGCGGCCGCGGCGGCGCGTCTCGCCGACCACGACATCGAGACGCTCGTCTTAGAGCGTGGCACGGAGGCGGGTTCGAAGAACGTCTCCGGCGGGCTGATCTACGGCGAGGAGTCCGCGCCGTACACGATCGACGACCTCTTCGAGGGCTTCCGCGAGGAGGCGGCCGAACGGCCGGTCACCGACTACCGAATCCACAACGTCGCCGGCAACAGCGTCAAAACCTACGACCTCAGGGACCTCCACGAACACGACACCGAGTGGTGTGACGCCGTGCTTCGCCGGACGATGGACTCCTGGCTCGAGAAGCGCGTCCACGAGAAGACCAGCGAGACCGGCGGCGGCGTGCTGACGGACGTCCGCGTGAACGGCTTGCTGCGCGAGAACGGCGAGATCGTCGGCGTTACCTGCGACGAACTCGATCCGATCGAGGCGGACCTGATCGTCGCGGCCGACGGCGTCAACTCCGAACTCGCCCGCGACGCCGGGTTGATGGACTGGGCGGAACCCGACGAGTGGTTCCAGGGCGTCAAAGCCACCGTCGAGATGGATCCGGACGTCATCGACGACCGGTTCGGACTCGAGTCGGACGAAGGGGTCGCCCACCTCTTCTCGGGCGATCTCTTCTCCGACGTCCGCGGCGGTGGCTTCCTCTATACGAACGAGGACTCACTGTCGATCGGCACCGTCTTCCACCTCGATAGCCTCGTCGAACAGCGGGCGGAACCACACGAACTGCTCGACGCCTTGCTCACCCACCCGTTGCTGGCCACCTGGCTCGGCGACGAGTACGACGAGCGCGAGTACGCGGCGAAACTCGTCCCCGACTCGAAGAAGGTGGCCCATCCCGAACCCCACCAGGGTCGGCTCGTCCTCGTCGGCGACGCCGCCGGACAGATGCAGGCCCAGGGCCCGATCATCAAAGGGATGAACCACGCCGTCACGGCCGGCGCGCTCGCTGCCGATGCCTTCGCCGTCACCCGCGGCAACGCCGATCCCGCCGCGGCCGGACGACGGTACGCGAAGATGCTCGAGGACTCGGGGACGATGGACAAACTCCGCCCCCGGCGGTACGACCTCGCGCGGACCGTCGGCGAGCGCGACGTGGTGACGAGCGTCGTCGACAGCGTTCTCGAGTCACCGATCGGTTCGATCGCGGTCGGCAACCCGATCGCCGACCGGCTGCTCAAGCGGGCGTACAACTCCCCCTTCCTCGTCTCGATGCTCCCCGACACCGCCACGGGCTACGTCACGCTCCCGAGTGTCATCGGCGAGACCCACGGCAAGACCATCCACTGGGAGAACGAGGTCGACCCGCCGTCACTCGAGGAACGGATCGGCGATCTCACCTACAACACGGACGTCGGCAACCCCCACATCGAACTCGTCGACGAATCCTACGAGGCCAGCGGCGCGGCGGTCGCCGCTTGTCCGGTCAGCGCCGAGGAGTTCGGCGGCGGCTGTTATCGCTCGGAAACCGTCGAGACGAACGGCACCGAAGAGACGCTGGTCAGCCTTGACACCCAGCCCTGCGTCGAGTGTGGCACCTGCGCCGTCGTCGCCGACACCGAGTGGGAACACCCCCGCGGCGGCAAGGGCGTCGAGTACCGGGAGGGATGACCCGACGAACCGCCGGTCGCCTCCTACCGTGACCGTGAGCCGATACGGGCCGCGAATCGCCGCCCTCGAACGCCGGGCCGAACGAGACCGGAAACGACTCGAGCCCGAAGACGAGCAGCCAGAGCCAGACGACGCCACAACCTACCTCCGGGAGGGTGCTGGCCGCGCGATCTGGCTCTACGTCGAGGGGCGAACCGGCGGGCGGATGGTTCGTTTCTCGCCCGCGGAGTTGGACGCACTCGAACGCGCGATGAACGCCTGGCTCGAGTGCTATGCCCGTTGTTACGGCGTCAAACTCGAGGCCGACTTCTCGATTCGCGAGGCGGCCGAACTGTTACTCGAGACGCGAAACGTCGACGACGTCGGCCAGTTGCTCACTGACGTTCCCTCGCGGTGACCGCCGGCGTAAACGGGGTCGTCACCGGCGACCGAACGCGGAGATAGAGCGGAGGCAAACGATAACGGTCTCGAGGTGGTACCGAACGCGTGAGTCTCATCGTCGAGTTCGAACTGGAGACGCCGATCCTCCGTGTTGCCTCGGGTGCGATCGACCGCATTCGGTTCGAGGAAGTGTACGAAACCGAATCCGGCGAGTCGAAGCTCCTGTTCTGTGCGTTCGGGGAGGGGTTCGATCAGTTCGAATCCGCACTCGCGGACGATCCGACCGTTCGGGAGTTTACCCGCATCGAGGAGGCACTGGATCGGCGCCTGTACAGCGTTATCCTCACCGAGGAGGCGGCGGGACGACTGACGTATCCCGTCGCCGCCGAGTACGACGTCTCGATCCTCGAGATCGTGGCGACCGACGAGGCGGTCGTTCGCGCACGCGTTCCGTCCCGGGAAGCGCTTACGGCCTATCGCAACCGCTGTCTCGAGAAAGGTGTCGGGTTTCAGGTGCGACGCCTCTACCGGGAACAAAACGCCGAGACCGAACGCTATGGGCTCACCGATCCTCAACACGAGGCGCTCCGTCTCGCCCTCGAGGCCGGCTACTTCGACGTCCCACGCGAGACGACGCTGTCGGTGCTGGCGTCGGATCTCGAGGTGTCCTCACAGGCGCTGTCGGCACGCCTCCGCCGTGGCCAGGCGTCGGTCCTCGAGCGCGCACTGGGTGACGACCCGACTTAAATAGTTGACCACTCAACGCGGTTCCTTTCCGGTGTCAGTGGCGTTCATCAAGCATGAACACAAACCAGCGGATCGCTGACGAGCATTCGCCCACCGGGGTGGAGGGCAACGATTGCGAGCCGTTCGTTCACCAGGGGGAGCCGGATCGACCACTCAGCGAAGCCGTTACCGTCGCCGTCGCGGAGAAAACGGGACTCGACGACCCACTCGCCGTCGCCAGCGAGTTCGGACCGTTGTACGACGCGGTCGATCCCGCTGCTCTCGATGCGCTGTTCGAACCCACCTCGACGGGCAACCGCTCCGCCGGGACGATTACGTTCACGTACGCCGGCCACGACATCGAAGTCGACACGAGCGGTCGGGTACGGCTCTCCCGACTCGAGTAAACGCCCCGCGAATGGGTCGGCGGAAACTCAGTAGATCAGTTCGTCGTCGTTTTCGACCATGTAGAGCGTCCGCGCGGCGATGTTGACCGCGTGATCGCCGACCCGTTCGAGGTCACGGATCGTCAACAACAGCCGCGAGACGTCCTGAAGCAACCGCTCGACTTCGTCCGCCGACTCGAGTTCGCGTTCGATCAGGTCCCGGACGACGATCTCGCTCGCTCGTTCGGCGAACTGATCGAGATCGTCGTCGCGAACGGCGAGTTCCCGGCAGGCCTCGACGTCTTCGGTGTCGTACGCCTGCATCGCGTCCTCGACCATCGCGAGCGTCAACGTCCCCATCTCCTGGACGTCGACGTCCGGAAACAGGTCGTGTTCGGCCTCGAGGGTGTACTCGCCGAGGTTGACCGCGAGGTCGCCGATACGCTCTAAGTCGGTGATGATCTTGAAAGAGGCGGCGATAAAGCGAAGGTCGGACGCGACCGGCTGTTGGAGTGCGAGCAGTTCGACACAGTCTTGCTCGAGATCGAGGTACATGCGGTTGACCTCGCCGTCACCCGTGATCACCTCGTGGGCGAGATCCTCGTCTTTCTGCTCGAGGGCGTCGAGGCCCATGCGAAGTCGCTCCATCACGACCTCGCTCATGTAGAGGATATCCTCGCGGAGTTCCGCGAGCTTCTCCCGATAGGATTTTCTGGCCATAGTTCAGCCACCCGTCCGGGTAGGGATATAGCTTGTGTCCACTGCAAAATGATCGTCTCCAGCCGCGTAGTAGGGCAGTGTACCGATTTTCCGGACTCTCCGGAGACCTGTCACGACGGACGGTACTGATAGACTGCACTCCGCTGGGCCGGTTCACAGGCGAACGACTTCGTGACGCCCACACCAGAACTGATGGGCGAAATCGACACCAACCGCATGATTTCGCCCCTCAGTCGACTCGAACCAGACCATCGAATTCGACCCTGCAGTGCAGGCTTGCCAAAGCACTAGAAAAAGTCGTTTAGGCCGGACTGGCCGTCGTCGGTTTCGTCACGGTTCCCGGTTTCGTCATCATCGGTCGTTCCGTCTGACGCAGCCGCGGCATTCGTCCCTGACGTCGACTCATCGCCGTCGGCTGTCGATGCGAGCGTCGCTTGTCCGTCCCGTTGTGCGGCCTCGGACTCGGTACCCTCGTCCGGTTCGCCCCCCACACTCGAGTCCGTGTCTCCCGCGTCGAAAAACGCCGACCCGGAGTGTTCGACCGCCTCCTCCTCGAGCAGGTCCTCGGCGTCTTCGACGATCGACTGGACCTTGTTGGTGTCTTTGCCGCTGCCGGTGACGAACGAGAGCTCCGACTCGTCCAGGTCGTAGGTCGCCGCCATCCGAACGGTGAGGTCGCGATTTCGGCAGTGGTGAGTCATCGCGGAGAGATACGGGAGCACTTCCCGCCGTGCGGTCGCGACGCTCGTTCCCTCCCGTTCGGCGATACGCTCGGCGATGGCGTCACGAGTGTTTCGCGTCCCCTTCGTGCGCCCGAGTTTCGACCAGTAACTCGGCGGGCCGTACCGGGTCCAACCCCCCTTCTCCTCGCGCCGCGAGGCCGCGACGCCCGCGGTCATGTTGTCGGTCGCGTACCGCCAGAACGAGTAGTTTTGCGTGGCGCGAACGCGGCCGAGCCAGCGGTCTGCGTTCGAGAGGTAGCCGTAGGCGTCGGCGAGTTCCTCGCCCGCGTAGTCTTTCGGCACGTTGTCTTCGATCCAGTTGAGCAACTCGTCGGGCGTCTCGTCGACGTCGTAGGACGCCCGCAGCGCTCCCTCGGCGTCCTCTTCTTTGATGAGCGCGTCGAGGAAGTCGAAGATCCCCTCAGTCCGGTCGCGTTCACTGGTCACGACGTCGTCGGCGGTCAGTCGCTCGGCTTCCTCCGCGACCGCCTGCAGGTCGTTGACCGCAGACCGCAGGTCGCCGCTGGTCGACTCCGCGATTTTCTCGAGGGCCTCCTCCTCGAACTCGACCCCTTCGCGCCGACAGATGTCCCGCAAAACGGGGACGATCGAGCGCTTCGAGACGTCGCGAAACTCGATCGTCTCGCAGGCGTTGCGAAGCGAATTGCTCATATCGTAGAACTCGTTGGCCACGAGGACGACCGGCTGGTTTGCCTCCTTGACGACGCGGGTGACCTCTCGAGAGCCGCCGTAGTCGGCGTTACCGTGGAAGTTGTCGGCCTCGTCCAAGATGACGAGCCGTCGCCCCGATTCGCCGCCGGTGAGCGTCCCGCTTTTCGACGCTTCGCCGGCGACCCGTTCGATCACGTCGGCCCCCCGGCTGTCGCTGGCGTTGAGTTCCATCACCGGCCAGCCCATGTCGTTCGCGAGCGCGTGGGCCGCCGAGGTCTTCCCGACTCCGGGGCTGCCGTGGACGATCACCGCCTCCCGGTGGTCGTCCCACGTCTTCGCCCACTCCTCGAGGTTGTCGCGGGCCTTGTTGTTCCCCCGGACCTCCGACAGCGTCGTCGGCCGGTAGGTCTCGGTCCAGTCGCTCATTGGCGGTGATAGGGAGGAGCGGCGTTTAGTGGTTGCGGAGCGTCACTCCTCGTCGACGGTGTTCGGGTCGAGTCGAGACGTGGACGACCGCGCGGCCGAATGCGTCGGTGCCGACGACCTCGCCGCTGCGCTCGAACGCGCCGCCGGTGCTGCGGGATTCGGTCTCGAGGCGGACAGCAGTCGAAACTGGTTTTCGACTAGACCGGCGCTTTCGGTGCGAATCGAGCGACTCCGAAATCGCGCGGTCACGGAATCCTCTCTGGAGTGATCGTCTCGAGGACGGAACCGGCCGCCTCGGGCCTGTCGCGTTCGACGCGCCTCCGAGAACGGTTCTGGGCGCCGCGGGGAGGGGCTGCGGTCGGACGACGATCCGAGGGAGGCGTCACCGGTAGAGCGAGAGATAGAGCATCCCGAATCCGACGATGAAGGGGACCGTCTCGGCGATGTAGAAGACGGTCATCGGGTCGGAAAGCTGTGAGACGATCGTCGTCAGCCCCACACCCATGCTGAGAAACGCGAAGCCGATAAACGCCGACTCGAGCCGTTTCGACGGGTTTTGTCGGTAGGACTGAAAACTGATGAGGGTCAGGCCGAGCGCGAGCGCGAAGACGATCATCTGCATCAACATCAACAGAACGTCTATCAATTCATTCATACTGAGACCCGTTGGGTAGCGTTCGCATCGGCTCTACTTAACACCAAGCTCGTCCCAGAGCTGGGTAAACCGGTCCGGGAGGTTCTCCTTTCGAAAGATGCGAACGTCGTACTCGTCGTCCTCGAGCGAGATTACCGTGCTGTCGAAGTTACACCGGTACTCCTTGTAGTGGTTCCCGTCGTCGGCGACGAGCGTTCGCTCCTTGACGAGGTCGTGTTCCTGGAGAACGTCGAGACGTCGGTAGATCGTTGGCTGAGAGAGTTCGAGCCGCTTGGCCAGCTCCTTTGCGGAGCCGGATTCACGGCTGATCGAGGCGAGCACAGTGCGTGCGTGCTTGTCCCCGATCGTATTGAGGATCTCTTCGATGGGGGTTTCATCCTCCATGTATATTCGATACTGTAATTCCCATGCAAAAGGTTTTCTGGGTTGTGAAAATACTCGTTGCGTCTTGCGATTTCGTTGACGAGTTCCGATCGAGACGCCACCAGCAACTATCGTAGCCACTGCACGTCTTGCACACCGGATCGCCAGCCGGTTCGGCGATGGGTGTGTGAGACGGTTTGCAGTCAGTCGGTACCGGCGAACCCGCAGACAGGTCGCGGGTTCGCCAGTACACAGGGGCAGCAATCCGTATCAGTGGCTCCGGTAGAACGGTACCCCCGGTGATACCAGCCTTGATTTCGCCAAGGAACGTCTCAACGAGTCGGGCGTTCTCACATCGAGAAAATACCTTTATATAGTAATTATCCGCGAACGAAGTCACTGACCGTGATATATGATGGGTGGGTGTGATACATCGGTATGGCAACGACTAATGACGTCTCAAACGGGATGACCGAACCATGTGAAGTGTGTGAGATGGATACGTTACACGAAGTGACGGTCCAACTCGTAACCGAGGGCGACGAAGGGGAAAACGCGCGGTACTCCCGCGAACCCTACCGCGTTCGGGAATGTCAGCGGTGTGGGAACCGCGAGAGTCAGCGCATGAACAACGCCTGATACGGATTGCTGTACCGATGGACCGGCGAAACCCGCAGACGGATCGCGGGTTCGCCGGTACCGACTGACAGTAAACCGTATCAGTATCGACTCACGGACGGCCGGCGGCCCCCTGTCAGCGGCCAACTGCCGCCGGTGTCGTCCGGAGGAAAACGCTCCATTGCACCCATCGGTCGTCCGCGCACTCGCGCGGGTGGCCGTTTTTCCGTTACCCGACGTTCGAGTAGCGACGCTTACGTTCGCGACTCCGCTCGAGCAGAAATCACAGGTCTCACTCGGGTCGAGACCCGCCACCCGTCGCGTCCCGATTGTAATCGGAACGTTGACACTCGAGCAGACGCAACGTTTTTGAGAGAAACAGCCGTGAGACAGTCGAGAGCGAATCGCGTGATTGTCGCGGGAAGAAGCACTTTTCGCCGGTTCTGGTCGCTTCTCGTAGCAGTCGCGATGGGGCTGTGCGCGATCGCGTTCGTCCGCGTCGAGCCGGTGTTTTCGCTGCTGTACGGCGTCGTTGCCGTTCTGTCGGCCGCGGCGTTTGTCTCCGGGCGATTTCAGGCGTTCGTCGACGACAACCGAGCGGCCGTCTTCGGTTCGCTCATCGCGTTCGTCGGGATCGTTCTCGCCGCCATTGTCGTCCTCAGGTAGCGTCGTCTACCCGGTCGTTCGAACGAATGGGAGCTAAACACCGAACACCCAACTGGTGGTGTCGGCTCCGATCCTCTCGTTTCCGCAGTCGGATCGGAACGCTCGAGACGGGTAACTCGAGGGGTACAATCTTTCCTCGCCTGCGTACGGTCGAATCGAACGGACGCCCCCGTTGACGAACACTTGGCCGGGTGTGGGACGGCACGACGGACGCGATATGGTCGGAGCGACCGCGGTTTCCGATCACTCCTCGCTACGCAGATCCTCGGCGATCCGAAAGAGTACGGTCCCAAAGCCGGCAACCGTGAGGACGAACCGCTCGCCCGTCCCCGCGATCGGGAAGATCCGCTCGACGTCTTCAGGCGGTTCGTCCCGCGTCGGATCGAACCCAGTCGAGTAGTGCATCTCCTCGGTCGTCCCCCGGGTCGTCGACTCGGCGACGCCGCCCGTACTCGAGTCGAACTCGACGAACGTCTGGACGAGTCCGCGCTGGTTGGTGTACATCAGCTTCCCGGAGAGGTCGTAGAACCGGTCGTGGACCGGCCAGAAGAGGTTGACGCCGTTGAAGAAGGCGTCGAGTAGGATGTGTGCGAACAACACCGCGACGAGTGTCACCCACGCGACCCGGTAGCCGTAGGCACCCCATCGATTCAACACGTACGACTCCTCGCGAAACTTGACGTCCCAGAGGAGGAGCGCACCCGGAATCAGGACGACCCAGACGTTGTGGAACGCCGCCCGGTGTGTCCCCGGCACGTATATCCCGATCAGCGTATCGAGGTCGATCAGTGCCGTCGCCCCCATGACGACGAGGATCGCCCTCGTGTCGAACCGATCTCCCAGCAGCGCAACCCCGAGCAGGCCCGCGATCGCGACGTGGACCACTGTCGATGGCATACCAACCGTCTCGAATCGAGACGGCTTGATTGTTTGCTCGAGCGTCGGTCGTGTTCGTCCGATGACGCTCCGGTAGCTACTTGAGGTGACCGTACGACCGCTCCCTCATGGGTGGACGTGGACCGAAACGGGAGCTCGCGGAGAAAATCGCCGGCGAAATCACGCTCAGCGACGACCCCGGTGCGACGCTGCGCAAGTGGCGGACCGACTTCGACGTCTCACAGACCGATCTGGCCGCCGAACTCGAGGTCTCCTCGTCGGTGATCTCCGACTACGAGAGCGGCCGACGGGAGAGTCCCGGCATCGGCGTCGTCAAACGACTCGTCGACGGCCTTCTCGCGATCGACGAGCGCCGCGGCGGCGATCGCATCCGCCAGTACGGTCGCGTCCTCTCGGCGGGGTTCGAGAGCGACGTCGTGTTGGACCTCCGCGAGTACGCGACGTCGATCCACCTCACTCAGCTGTACGACGAGATCGGCGCGAGTGAAGTCGCCTCCGGGAGTACGGACCGGATCAGCGGTCACACCGTCATCGACAGCATCGAGGCGATCACCCGCCTCTCGAGCGAGGAGTTCTTTCGGCTGTACGGCCAGAGTACGAACCGCGCGCTGATCTTCACGAACGTCACCCGCGGCGAGGGCGTCGGCATCGCGCTCAGAGTCCTGAACCCGACGCCCAACGCCGTGATCCTCCACGGAATCGAGGAGGACGAACTGTGGGAACACGCCCGCGATCTCGCCCGGATCGACGACTACTCGCTCGCGGTGACGAACGATCCGCTCGACGACGTCCTCGAACGGCTCGTCACCCTCGAGTGAAGACGCTCGCAGAATCGACGATGACACCGACGAGTCTCGAACCCCGACTGAATCGCACTGAGTGGCGCACGCTCGGACTGTTCGTCGTCTACGTGCTCTCGCTGTCGGTCGTCTACGCCGTCGGTGACGTTCGCCTCTGGCTCGCGTGGGCAATCGGGGCGGTCATTCTGGTCGCTCTCGTTCTGATCGCGTACAATCGGTCTCCCCCACCTGAGTGACGACCGATTCACCGAGACGTTTCGACGCGAGGGAGAGCTGTACGCCGACCTAACCCGGCGGAGAGCCAAACGCTGACATCGACCATCCGTCTCAGGCGATCTGGTCCTCGTACTCCTCGGCCGAGAGCAACGCCTCGAGTTCGTCCGTATCGTCGGCGTCGATCTCGAGCATCCAGCCCTCGCCGAAGGGGTCGTCGTTGACGAGTTCGGGCGAGTCGAACAGCGCCTCGTTGACGGAGACGATTTCGCCGCCTGCCGGCGCGTAGAGGTCCGAGACCGCCTTGATCGACTCGATGACGCCGAACTCCGCTTCCTGTGTCACCGAATCGCCCTCGTCGGGAAGTTCGACGAAGACCACGTCGCCCAGTTCGTCCTGGGCGAACTCCGTGATCCCGACGCGGACGACGCCGTTCGTCTCGTGTGCCCACTCGTGCGATTCCAGATACCGTCGATCCTCGGGTACGTCGAATGTCATTGTTATACAGTTTCGATGAAGGGTGTGGTTTCGACTCGCGTCTTTTTCGACTGGCCGCGGACGACCACCTGCAGGGTCGTTCCGGGCTCTGCGTACTCCGTCGGCACGTAACCAAGCCCGATCGGCTGTTCGAGCGACGGGCTCATCGTCCCGCTGGTCACGGTGCCGACGACGCGACCGTCGGTGTTCGTGATGTCGTAGCCGTGGCGGGGAACGCCACGGTCGATCAACTGGAAGCCGACGAGTTGCTCCTCGTGGCCCGCCTCCGTCGCTCTCGCGAGGGCGTCCCGGCCGACGAACTCGGTCTCGAGGTCGACCGTAAAGCCGATGCCGATCTCGTAGGGGGTTCGGGGATTCGACTCGTGATCGAACTCCTGGCCCGCGAGGACGAGGCCGGCTTCGATCCGGAGCGTATCCCGGGCACCGAGCCCGCATGGCTGGCAGTCGTAGAGCGACCAGACCCGCTCGGCCTCCGCCTCAGGAACGAGTAGCTCGAAGCCGTCTTCACCGGTGTAGCCGGTGCGTGCGACCCAGCAGTCGACGCCGTCGACGGCCGCGTCGGTAGCCTCGAACCGGTCGAGTTCCGTCACCGGTTCCTCGGTGACCGCGTCGACGAGGTCGGCTGCGTTCGGTCCCTGGACCGCGAACATGGCGTACTCGTCGGTTCGGTTGTCGACGGTCGCCTCGAGATCCCACCCGTTTCGGTGGCTCACCCAGCGTTCGTGGGTCGCTTCGTCGGTCCCGGCGTTGGGGACGAACAGGTAGGTCTCGTCGCCGTCTTCGTCCGGCAGCCGGTAGATCACGGTGTCGTCGATGACGACGCCGTCCTCGTCGGTGATCGCCGCGTACTGAGCGTTGCCGACGTCCAGCCTCGTGACGTCGTTCGTCGTGAGCCGTTGCATCAACGCCGTCGCGTCCGGGCCGGTGACGTGAATCTGGCCCATATGCGAGACGTCGAAGATCCCCGCGTCCTCGCGGACGGCCGCGTGTTCGGTCCGAATCGAGTCGAACTCGACTGGCATGTCCCAGCCGCCGAACTCGGTGAACTTCGCACCGCGTTCGTCGTGGATCCCACGCAACGGCGGCGTCTGTAACGGCATACTCGGCTCCACACCCCGGGAACAGTAATGTCTTTTGTCGCGCCTCCGGCGGGAACCACGAGAGTGGGCTCGAGGCGGGCAGTTATCGACTGAGGTAGCCGCCGTCGATCGCGACTGCCTCGCCGGTCGCGAACGATGCCTCGTCCGAGCAGAGCCAGACGATCGCGTCGGCGATCTCCTGTGGTTCGCCGAGACGACCCTGTGGATGCTGTTCGCGAAGGTTCTCGACCGTCTCCTCGTCGTCGTACAGTCCTGCTTCCTCGAGCATCGGCGTCTCGATGTAGCCCGGACAGACGGCGTTGACGCGGATGTCGTCGGTCGCGTAGTCGAGCGCGGCGACCTTCGTGAGACCGACGACGCCGTGTTTCGAGGCGGTGTAGGCGGGCGTTGCCTCCGTTCCGACCCGGCCGAGGATCGAGGCGGTGTTGACGATCGCGCCGCCGCCGTCCTCGAGCATGGCGTCGATCTCCGCGCGCAGACACCGCCAGACGCCGGTTAGATTCACGTCGATCACCATCTGCCAGTCGTCCGCCGACAACTCGGCCGTCGGCTCGAGTTGGCCGCCGACGCCGGCGTTGTTGACGGCGACGTCGAGACCACCGTACTCCGAGACGGCGGTGTCGACCATCTTCTCGACGTCGTCGCCGTTCGTGACGTCGACCTCGACGAACGTCGCTTCGCCGTCGGTTTCGTCTTCGATCGCGTCCACGGTCGCTTCGCCGCCGTCGCGATCGAGGTCGGCGACGACGACGGTCGCTCCCCCGTCTGCTAACGTCTGGGCCGTGTTACGTCCGATTCCCGATCCGCCACCGGTGACGATCGCCGTCGTGTCTTCGAATCGTGCCATCTGAGATACCTCGGTTATACCGTCACCCCGACTGACCAAAAACGCACGCCTCGATTACGGGTGACGCGAACGCAATCGTACGATGCGATCGACGACCCGAGACGGCGATCCGATCCGTCACATCTATTTCGTTACTCGGGAAAGAACGGACATGTTCGAACGCGTTTGTGCCCGCTTTTCGAAGTCCGTCGACGGTCGGACCGGTGAGGCGAGCGTCGGACTGTTCGTCGACGGGCCGAACGTGTTCCGCGACGAGTTTGACGTCGACTTAGACGACCTCCGGGACGCCGCCCGCGATCTCGGTCGGGTTGGCGTCATCCGCCTCTATCTCGACGAACACGCGACGCCGGGGCTTATTCAGGCGGCCGAAGCGCGCGGCTTCGAGGTCGTCATCACGAGCGGCGACGTCGACGTCAAACTCGCCGTCGACGCCACGGCACTCGTCAGCGACGGTGCCGTCGACCGCCTGGCGATCGCCTCGCGGGATACGGACTTCAAACCCGTTCTCGAGCGCGCCGGCGCGGCCGGCGTCGGCACCGTCGCGATCGCTCCCGGTTCCCACGGTCGCTCCGACGCCCTCCAGAACGCGGCCGACGACGCGATCACTCTCGAGACGTGACTCGGGACCGGTGACGTGGCGGTCGCCGGTATCCGCGCCGGTTCGAGGAACCGCTCCGACTCCCCGCGTTTTTCCGTTTCGGGAGACGGTCATCGCCGTATAGTACAATCGTACGCTCGAGGAGATACGAGGCTTCCCCGAGGATCGCTGATGAGCTCCTGAGCGTTTCGATGACCTTTCCTGACTCCCAGGGCTAGCAGCGAGTATGATCGACGACGAGACGCCGGTGCTCGACAATCACCTCCACCTCGATCCGGACAACCACCGCGGGATCGACGCGGTCTCGGATTTCGCCCGGCTGGGCGGCACCCACCTGCTCGTGGTCAACAAGCCCTCCTGGCACCTGGGGGTCGAGGCCGAAACCGGCGAGGACTTTCGCCCGGTGTTCGAGCGGACGCTCGAGATCGTCGAGGCGGCGAACGAGGAACTCGAAGGACGAGCCTGGCCAGTGCTCGGCGTCCACCCCGGACTGATCTCCCGACTCGTCGACGACCGCGGTTACGACGCCAACGACGCCCGCGAGATCATGCAGGGCGGGATCGACGTCGCGGCGGAGTACGTCGCAAACGGTGAGGCGCTGGCGCTGAAGTCGGGCCGGCCACACTACGAGGTCGACGACGCCGTCTTGGAGGCCTCGAACGCCGTCATGCGCCGTGCGTTCGAACGCGGAGCCGAACTGGACTGTGCGGTCCAGCTCCACGCCGAGGCGAGCGAGGAGATGACGGAGCTGACCGACTGGGCCGAGGACGCCGGCCTCCCCGCACACAGGGTCGTCAAACACTACGCTGGTGGCCGCCTCGAGGGGCCGATACCGAGCGTGATGAGCGAGAAAGATCGCCTCGAGGTGGCGGCCGAACGCGGCGAGCCGTTCCTGATGGAGACCGACTACGTCGACGATCCCGATCGACCCGGTGCCGTCCTCGGACCGAAGACCGTCCCGCGACGCGTCGCCTGGATGCTCGAGAACGGCCTGGACGACGCGGTCCGGATTGCCCACGTCGAAACGCCGAAGACGGTGTACGGGATCGACACCGTGGAGACGCTGGAACGGCCCTGAACGCGGGAGCTCGGGTTCAGTTGGATCGTCGTACAGGTAGAGAAAGGCATTTCAAGCGGCCGGTGTAGGTGTTCGTATGAGCAATCCGCCGACCGAGTTCTACTCGGAGGAACGTTGGCAAAACTGGATCGGTCGAATCAAAGACGAGGAGATCGATCCGGAAGACGAGTCGTCGGCTCGGCTGCTGTTGAATCTGCAGGACGATACGGCGATCGCCATCGCGAAGATCGTCGCGGCCTACGACGACGGCGAACTCGAAGACGAGGAGGCGCTCTCGGAGATCGACGAGGTCCGCGAAATCGTCCTGGGGGAAGTTGACATCGAAGACGAGGAGAAGCTCATTCTGGTCGACGGCGTACAGACGAGCCTCGTCTGCGTCTTCTTCGCGGCCGAGGAGTACGTCGTGGGCGGACCCGCAGAAGACGGAAGCGTCGGCGACTACATCGGCGCTGCAGCCGACGCCGAAGCCGAGGAAGACCTCGACGCGGCACTCGGCTACGCGGCACAGGCCGGGACGCTCATCATCGACGGCGAAGAACTCGACATCGAAGTCGCCGAAGACCTCGAGTACGGACTCGTCACCGAGTGGATCAACGGTCTGGACAGTCTCCAGAGCGCGATGAGCGACCCCGAAGTCGTCGAAGAGGACGAGTAGCCCTCGAGACGCGCGAGTAACCCCCGGCACAAACCAGAACGTTTTCCGTCCGATACGCAGACGGGGTAGATACTTCACCGGACCTGTCATGATACGCTCCTCTCTCCCGGAACCCAGCCGTTCGATCCTTCTAATCGCCGTTCTCTCGTGTGTCGTCGCCGGCGGGCTCCTCGCGTCCACCGACTCGGTCGAGGCGACCGAACCGATCGTCCTCGAGGAGGGCGATGACTTCGTCTACGAGGGACAGGACGTCGAGATCGACGTCGCCGATCGGTTCGACGTCTCCGAGGGCGACGAACTGTACCTCTACGAACTCGACGGTGGCGAGATCGAGACGGTGGCCGAGCGTCCGACAGTCGACGACGACGGGCGAATCTTCCTGGAGACGGGTGAGATCGACGAGGACGGACCGCAGTTCGCGGTCACGCCCGACTCCGGGTTGGACGGCGACGAGCTCGTACTGACGATCGACGAACAGGAGTTCGACGTCGAGTGGGCAAGCGAGACGGTGACGAGCGGAACCAACGCCGTTTCCCTCGAGGTAGACAGCACTCGTGCGGGCGGCTACAACGTGACGATCAGCGCCGACGACTTCGAGTACGAGGAACTCCGTGCGACGTTCGTCCACGAGGGCAGTGACGTCGAGGAGGTGACCGATCCGGCACACCTCCCGCTCGAGGAGCTCGGCTACGACCGGGACGATGGCGACGACGTGACGGATCTTCGGGGCGACGACTACATCACGCTGAACGTGGCCGACTCCGAGGCGTTCAGGGACGACGGCGAGATCGTCGCGAATCTCATGAGTCTGGACGAACGAGAGGGGCTCCCCGACGAGGGCGAGTACGAGTTCGACGTCGTGGTCGCGGACACGGGCGTCGAGGACAGTTCGACCCTCGAGATCGGCGAGACCGCGGCCTCGTTCGACGAGGACATGTACGTCAGGCCGGCCGGCGACCTCCTCGAGATCACCGTCGAACTCGAGGCGGCCGACGAGGCGTGGCTCCAACTCGGCGACGAGAACGTCGGCTTCGTCGACGTGCTGTACGTCGAAGACGACTCCGACAACGACGAGGTGACGTTTACGATGAACACGCGCCTCGCTGGGATCGACCACGGGGAAGTCGACGGACTCAGGCCGGCTGACGCCGATGCGGTCTACTACGCCGAGGACGACGTCGTGGAGAGTCACATTCACCACGAGGACGTCGCCGGCGAGGAGACTCGCGTCTCGGATGCGAGTTTCTACGACGGATCGGAGCTCGAGACGGCCTCCCAGCTGTCGTTTTCGGAGTATCTCGAGCGGCTTGGGACGATCGACGCCGGTCAGGAGCCCACCGAACAGATCGATCGGCCGATCCAGCCCGGAAACTACGATCTCGTGGTCGACAGGGGACAGAACTTCGTCGTCGAGGACGGCGAATCGAGCGCAGACGACACCATCGGCTCGGCGGAGTTAGGGCTGATCCAGCCGTCGGTCGACGACGTCGATACGTGGACCGCCCCGCAAGCGGAGGCAAACGCCGAGGACGACGTCGAAGAGCTACCGGACGAACTATCCGAACGCGACACGGTCGCGATCGGTGATCGCGCAGTCGCCCGGTTCGAGGCGACCGGGATCACCGGGGGGCTGGCGACGATCGACTACGCCGAGAACGGTAACGATATCACGGACGGGACGGAATCGGGATTCTCGGCGAACGTCCTCGCCGAACTCACGAGCGACGAGAGCGACTGGCTCGGCGAGGGCGTCGAGTTCAGCTTCGACGGCCCCGACGTTCCCAATCAGGAGCCCAACGCTGTGGCGCTCGAGGACGCCGCGAACACCGAGGCGTACGTCCTCGCGTCGCCGCCAGAGTCGGACGACGACGACGGCGAACTCTACGTCGTCGTCGACACCGAGGACGGATTCGTCCAGGACGTCGACGACGGGGACGAGTTCACCGTCACCCTTGCGTACGAGGGAAGCGAACACTGGTACCAGTTCGACGGCGAAAGCGGATCGCTCGGCGGTGCGGATGGCGACGCGGACGCCCCCGCCTACCCGTACTTTTCCTCGGAGCGAACGGAGAGCGCCACGACGACCCTTACGTTCGAACGGGCGTCGATCACGTTCGACCGGACGGACGACGGCCTCGTCGCCCTCCCCACGGATTCGGACGGGAACGTGTCGGGAACGACTAACGTCGCACCGGGAACCGAGGCAACGCTCAACGTCCGGAGCGGGCCGCCCGAGGAGGTCGCGTCCGACGGCGACTCGAGCTATCTCGATCGCCAGTCGATAACGATCGAGGAACGCGGCTCGTTCGCGACCAATCCGGGTTTCGACGAGTACGGCTCGTTCGAGGTGAGTCCGGCCGTCGACAGCCGTACTGAGGGGGAACGGGCGTACGTCGAGTTCCGCCTCTGGGGGGAGATCGTCGCCGAGGGAGATGCCGTCTTCGCCGATCTTTCGGACGATCGGCCGGCGTACTTCGAGCCGACGATCGACGTCCCCGCGTCGGTCTCCGCGGGAGACACGTTCGACCTGAACGCGACGATCCGAAACGCGGGCGACGAACACGGCACCCTCGAGGTACGGACGACAGTCGGATCGGCCGTCGAATCGAACGACGAGATCGAACTCGGCCCTGGCCAGAACGAGACGGTAGAAGAGACCGTCGGGGCGACGAACGAAACCGAGGAACTCCTCGTCACGATCAGCACGCAAGACGAGGTCGCTTTCGCGACGGTGGGCGTCGACGACGCCGACGAATCGGCGTCGAACGCGAGCGAGAAACCGGGCGAAGCGAACGAGACCGACGACGAGAACGCGACGACTGGAGTGTTCGACGACGGAACCGACTGGAACGACTCGAGCGACGAGGGAGGGTTCGAAACGGACAACTCCTCGAGCGACGACGAATCGCCCGGGTTCGGGTCGGCCGCCGTAGTGGTTGCTCTCGCCGCGTCGCTGGCCGCGCTGACGGCGCGGCTCGGCGACGGAAGAGCGGAGCGGAACCAGCAGTCCTGATGCCGGAGCCAGCAGAAGTATACGTCGCCACGATCATTCGAGAGTATGATGCGTCGCGGGGGCGACCGGGCCGTTACGGTCCAGATCGGGGCAGTGTTACTGCTCGCGATCCTCTTTTCGGCGTTGGCGCTCTACCAGGTCAACGCGGTCCCCGCGGAGAACGAGGTCGTCGAGATCGAACACAACCAGGAGATTCACGACGAGATGCAGGACCTTCGCAACGCCGTTCGTGCGGTCGGCGCGGGCGGAGGCTCTCAGCCGACCACGGTGACCCTCGGCACCCAGTACCCGACGCGCACGCTCACCGCGAACCCACCGCCACCGGCGGGAACCCTCGAGACGAGCGAAGCCGGGTCGCTCGAGATCGAGAACGCCGAAGTGAGCGAACGCGTCGGTGAGTACGACGAGAGCCAACTCGAGGCGCTCGTCCTCGGAACACACGACACCAGAACCCTGTCCTACGAACCGGGGTACAACGAGTACCGGGGCGCGCCGACGACACGGATCGAACACTCCCTCGCGTTCAACGACTTCGGGGATGCGACTGTCGTCCTGCCGGGGGCCGACCAGCGACTCGTCGACGGCGACTCGATCACGGTCGTCTTACTCGAGGGGAACCTCTCGGCGACGTCGACCGGCTCGGTGACCGTCGATCCCGTCGCCGACGGGCCGACGGATCCGGTTCCGATCGAGTCCGACGGTGGACCGATCACGATCACGCTCCCGACGGAGACCCCCGCGGCGTGGAACGAGACGTTCGCCGACGAGTCGGACGTCACTGTCGACTCCTACGACGAGACGGCGGGAGCGCTCACGATCGAACTCGACGGGGACGAGTACGACCTCCAGGTCTCGAGGGTAGCCGTCGGCGACGGCGATCCGGGAAGCGAGTTCGGCGGGGTCGAGGACAGAGCCCCGTCGACTGGCGGCGACGAAACCCTGCCGGGCCCTCGAGTCAGCCCAACAGTCGACGACGAGGTCGAAAAAGGGGACGACGCGACGGTCACAGTCGAACTCGACAATCGCGGCGATCCGAGTGATCCGGACGACCGCCGCGGCGGCGTTGCGCTCCTCGAAGCCGACTGGGACCTCGAGGGGGAGCCCCAGGGTGAGACGGTCGAGATGACCGATCCGCCCTCCGACGGTTCGCTAAGCGATAGCGTCGAGTTGATCGAGCCGTCGGGCGGCGGAAACGAGATGTCGTACGCCGAGCTCTCGATCGAGGTCGACACCAGCGGACTCGAGGTCGGCGAGACGTACACGGTGTCCGTCGGCGCGGCCGACACGCGTGGCATCGAAGAGGCACGCGCACTCGTGTCGTTCGAGGTCATTGACGACGAGGACGATGGCGACGACGGTGATGATGGGGACAATGGCGATGACGGCAACGGTGACGATGGCGATGACGACAACGGTGACGATGGCGACGACGACAACGGCGACGACGAGGAACCGAGCAATCTGGAAGTCGTCGGTTCGCCGTGGACAACGGGAGACGACCACAGCGAGGTCGTATTCACCGTTCGAAACGTCGGCGAGGAGTCTGCCGAGATAGACGCGATTTCGTTCGATTCGACGTCCTCGAACGCGGAAAACGTCAACAACGCTGGAAGCAACGAGGTGACGTTCTCCGTCGGTGGCTCCCTGAACAAGGGCGGAAACGATCGGATCCCTATCGACGGCGAACCGGCCAGCCTCGACGAGTCCGCGACGCTCGAGCCGGGCGAAATGACCGACGTGACAGCCGAGGAGTTCGAAGCCGACCAGGGGCAGGGCCAGGGTCGCGGTGACCGGATTGATATGCGCGAGCACGATCTGACGCTGACGTTGTACGTCGGCGATGAGAGCCACCAGTTCGAACTCGAGATTCCGAACTGGACTGCCGGCGATGTAACGCTCAGTGACCACTGGCAATCCGATGATATTTACACTACCGGTTCCGTCGACATCGATAATTCGGATATCGAAGCCGACGTTCACGCCGTTGAGGAGATATCAATTACTTCGAGTTGGATTTCAGGACACCTCGAATCGGGCGATTCAGTCGATGTCGACGATTCGGACGTCGGCAGTGATATCCATGCTGTTGGGTCTGTATCACTTTCCACAGCCTGGATTGGTGGGACCCTCGAGTCAGACGAATCAATCGATATGGATGGGTCGGGTGTCGAGGGAGATCTGCGTTCGGCTGGATCCGTCGACATGGACGATTCGGACGTCAACAACAATCTCGAGTCAGGCGGATCGGTCGACATCAACGGTGGAGACGTTGGCGGCGATGTCTACGCAACCGAGGATATTTCGGCTTCGGCCGTGTGGATTGGGGGCGACCTCGAGTCGGATGGGACGATCGAAATTGACGGAGAGGGCGTCGGTGGAGACGTTTGTGCAGTTAATGACGTGACGATCACGGACTCGACTATCGAAGGGAACGCGACAAGCATCTCTGGCGAGGTTACCACGACGGAGAGCTGGGTTGGGGGGACCGAACAGAGCGAAGCCGGAGGAACGTGCTAGTGGCGTTCCAAGCCTGAACTGATGAGCGAAATCGACACCCACCGCATGATTTCGCTCATCAGTCGACGCTTGGGAGGGTACTAGGATCACTTCGATCGTGGCGGGGAATAGGGGTACGTCGAAGGCCCGGTTCAGCGGCCTACAAAGCTTTAACCCCACTCGAGACTTTGTCCCCTACGAGAGGTCATGGATCCGGACGATACCGACGACCACCAGGAGCGTGGAGACGACGGGGAGTACCGGGCACACGACGTAGAGGACATCTTCGAGGGCGACGAGCGAACCACGGCTGACGAGGTCGACCAGCGAATCGTCGATCTGCTCTCGTGGATTCTCGATACGGAGACGCGAGCCAAGATCTACATTCACCTGCTGGCGAACCCCGGCAGCACCTCCGAGGAGGTCGCGAAGGGGACCGGTCTCTACCCGAGTACGGTTCGGGAGGCGCTCGCGGAACTCCACGAAGAAGACCGCGTTACGCGTGAGAAACGTGCAAGCGAGGGTGCCGGAAACAACCCCTACGAGTACACCGCGATCCAGCCGAGTGAACTCGTCGGCGGCGTCGCCGATCAGGTCCAACAGGAGCTCAACACGATCTTCACGCTCGACCGCGTCCTCGAGCGTCGGAGCGAACCCGACCCGGCGTTCGACGACGACGTCGAGCCGGTGACGATCACGGTCGACGACGTCTCTCCCCTCGAGGACGAGTCGTCCGACGCCGATACCGACGAACCGACGGACGACGAAGACGACACGAACGCCGACGGCGACGACCCCGTCTGAGAAGAGCCTCGGGCCACCGGGCCTGGGTTACGCGTCTCCAGTCTCGAGGAGACACCAGCCTCGAGACGGTCGTTCCCGGTCGATCGCTACGGGTACCGTCCGGATATCGTTTTGACACCGACCAACTTTCGACGGAGACAGTCGACCCGATCAGTCCTCGTCTTCGAGCACCAGCGGTTTCGGCCGCTCGAGCGTGAGATCCCGATCGATGGCCGTGACGCTCGCCGTCGGCCAGTTGCCCGATCGGGTCAACACCTCGAGTTCGCCGTCGGCGACGAGGACGGTGTCCTCGCTTTTCGCGCCCTGTACCGTCGGGTTCCAGGCGTACGCCATCGGTTCGACGACTGGCTCGTCGCTGTCTGGGGTTGCGATCCACTCCCGCCCGGCGAAGCCGGCCGCACCGCCCTGGTGGTGATGTTCCCACTCGCCGTCGTAGCCCACGTCGGCGTAGGCGTCCTGGATCGCCCCGAATACGTCAGCCGCAGCGCCACCGGCCTTCGCAACGTCACGGGTCGCCGCCAGCGCCGTCGTCTCGACGCGGGTGGCGGCCTTGTGGCGCTCCTCGAGCCACTCGGGTGGGTCGAACGCGACGGTCCGAGTACAACTCGCGTGGAGTCCCCCGCGCTGTGCCGTCACCGAGATGAGCGCGTAGTCGCCGAGTTCGTCCGCCGTCGGCGTGTAGTGGCGATACTGCTGTGCGCGCTCGGTGCCGCCGACGAGGACGACCGGTGCCTCGATATCGCGTGCCGAGAGCGAAACCAGCAGGGCCGAGGCGACCTCGTGTTCGGTGTCGGAGGAGCGAAGCTGTCGACAGACCGACTCGACTGCGGCGGCGGTATCCTCCCCGAGTTCGCGATAGCGCTCGCGGTCGCGGTCGGTCAGCGGCTGGCGAATCGACGCCATATCGACGTCTTCGAGGCCTGGGACGTCGATGTCCGCCGCCACTCGTTCGTCGGCTCCGACGCGGCCCCCGATCGTCTCGGCGAGTGACGAGGCGTGCCACGGGAACTCCTCGAGCGTGACGTCGACCGACTCGAGGTCGGGGAGTTCCTCGGCGGCGATCCGATCGGCCTCGATGTTGTCGGTCAGGACCGTCACGGTCTCGCCGTCGTAACCAGCGGCGGCGACGCCGGCGTCACCTTCGCGGTCGACGACGTTGTTCCCGCCGGTAAGCCAGGCGAACGAGTTCGGGCGCGCGAACCAGATCGCGTCGAGATCGTGGCGCTCGAGGAACGCCTCGAGGCGCTCGCGTTTGTCCATGCCGGGTGGTCGGGAGGCCGACTCTTGATACTGTCGGACACCAGTCAATGGCAGGCGGTTGCCGGACGAACGCGAGTTCGACGAGACGATTCCAGCGAACTGAGAACGACTCGAGACACCTAAATATGGCAGGTCCTAACCTCGGATCGAACGATCGTGTCGTCAGAACGTCCATCCGGCGGTTCGCGGTTCCGTCAGCTAATCGCTCGAGTCGGCTTCCCGCACCTGCTCGCGACGACGCTCGTGCTGGTCGCCGCGACGATCTTACTCGGCGTCGCGGCGAAGGCGACCGGTTCTGGGCTGGCCTGCGAGGCCAACTGGCCCCAGTGTGACGCCGGCCCGTTCGACCTGTTTCCGGCGAACCTCCCGAGTTTCTACGAGTGGTTCCACCGGTTCGTCGCGATGTTCGCCGGCTTTGCGATCATCGGCTCCGCGCTGGCGGCCTGGCGGAGTCCGAGTATCGATACGCGCGTCGCCGCGCTCGTCGTCCTCGGCATGGTCCTGACGCCGATTCAGGTCGTCCTCGGGCGCGAGACGGTCCTCCAGTACGAGATGACGATCCTCTCGTTGCACTTCTGGACGGCGGTGCTCATCTTCGCGCTGTTCGTCGTCGCGACCGTTCTCGTCTGGGAGTCGTCGCTGACGAGACGTCACCTGCGAGGGGCGCTGGCGCTCGGTGCCGTGTCGTTGCCACTTCACGTCGCGTTGAGTCCGATCGTCGTCACCGACATCACCGAGTACTCGCCGTCCGTCCAGATGGCCCAGTACGGCGTGACGCTCGCGTTGCTCGCCGCAGCAATCGTCGCGGTCATGATCGGTCGGCGACGGCTCTCGAATCGACGGCTACTCGGACTGTTGGCCGGCGTGGTGATGCTCACGTTCGTCGTCGTCTTCCTCGGTCGACGTGCCGTGATGACGCTCAACCCCGTACTCGACGACCTCTATCTCGTGTTCGCCGCGATCCTCATGGTCGCGTTTCTCGCCGGTATCTGGCTCGTCCCGTCCGCCTCGAGTCGGGAGGCGAACGCACTCTCGCGGTAACGACGTCCGCTTTCGATCGCCGAATCTTTCTCCACGTCGCCCGAAGGGGAGCGTATGCGAACGAGCCTGAACGTCCCCGAGGAGATGCTCGCGGAGTTCGACCGAACCTGGCAGGCGGAAGGGCTGGACTCTCGCTCGCGGGCGCTGCGTGAGGCGATCCAGGAGTACGTCGAGTCCCATCACCGACTCGAGCGCGCACGCGGACAGGTCGCGGCGACGGTCGTCTTCGACTACGTCCACGACGAGATTATCGAAGACCTCCACGAGATCCAACACGAGTTTCAAGCCGAGATCGACACCACCTGTCACGTCCACCACGGCGAGTGGTGTCTCGAGACCGTCTTCTGTCACGGCTCGGCCGACCAGATCCGATCGCTCGTCTATCGATTGAAGGACTTCGACGCCGTCGGGCGCGTCTCCGTAACGCTGTTACGAACCGATCCGTAGCCGATCTCTCACGCGCTGTGAATCTCGAGGGGTATATCACCGAGCGAATCGGCCATGTACCGCTGTACTCCAGATCCACTACAAACGCAGGCGAGGAACTGCGGTCGAATCGGACGGTCACGACCGACAAATACCATCGCGACAGTTGCCGTTCTGGCTGCAGAGTGTCCGCCGGGATCGGTCACCGATCCGGAACTCGACGCGCCACTTTCGGTCTCTTCGCCAGCCCGACCACAACCGCGACCGTTATGACCGATGGGATCGTTCCCGGAGCCGTGAAGAACGTCACCGACAGGACGAGCAACCCGTTCGGCCTTCGTCCACCGTTCGATCGAACCGGTCCAGACGAACGCACGGCTGCGTTCGGCTACGGTGACGCCAACGCCGACTTTCACGTTATCGGCGATCATCCCGGCGTTCACGGCGGCAAACGAACCGGCGTTCCCTTTACAGAGACGGACTCTGGACTCGCGATCCAGGACGTCTTCCGCGAGACCGGATTCGTCGACGGCTCAGAACGGGAGCCCGACCTCGAGAACCTGTATTGGAACTACGTTCACATGTGCTGTCTCCCGAACGGCCACGAGCCGACCCAGGCGGAGTACGACGAACTGGAGCGGTTCTTCGACGCCGAACTCCGCGCGATCAACGCCCACATTCTTCTTCCGGTCGGCGAGCGAGCCACCGATCACGTTCTCCGCGAGTATACGACCCAGCGGGGCCGAATCGAACTCGACATGGCCGATCTGCACGCCCGAGAGATCCGCGGGCGAGGATTCATGGTCGTCCCGATCAACGACCCCTCGGCGTGGGAGGCCGGGGATCGGGAGGCGCTTGTCGAGCGCCTCGAGGCGATTCTCGCCAGCGATTACCGCCAGACGAAAGGCGTCGCGACGTTGGTCGGGTAGCGTCCAGCGCCACGACTCGACGGGATCCCGTCACGAGTGGCCGGTACAGTCCCAGAGACGGGACAGTCGAGCCAGAACCGGAACTGAAAGGCGTCTCAGCGGTTGAAGTGTTTTCTGACGGTCGCCCGGAGCGGCAATCCGAGCGCGCCAACGACGGGCAAAACGACGAACGCGACCAGTTCGATCGGAAGCGTCGCATAGCCGGCCGCCGAGACGACGAAGCCGGCCGCTGGGGCGAGGACCGGGAGGACGTACAGATACGACGGCGTCCACCCCGGTCCGCGTCTCGTGTGATAGACGACGACGCTGAACAGAAACGGCATGAGGATCGCACCCGCCAGCAGTGGACCGCCGATCAGCCCCGTCGAAACGACGAGCGCGGCGGAGACGAGTATCGTCTCGTCCATCGATATAGGCGCCCAGAGACGCTCCCGACGGATCGGACGCGTCAGAACGACCGCCACGGTGGCGGCCACGACGACCCCGGCGAGCACGAGATACCACTGTGGAGACGCGAGCATCGGTGTGACGGGCTCGACCGTCGTGACGAACGAAAGCGGCGTCTCGAGGCCGTACCGATCGCTCGAGAGGACCGTCCACAGGCCGCCGGCACTCGCGCCAACGGCGGCGAGTTCGTCGCGGAGGCTCCCGACGGCCGATTCGTTCGTCAGAGCGTACTGTCCGAGCCCGATCGCGTAGACGAGCACCGAGAGCCAGATCAGCGGGAGCGCGAAGTTCTGGCGGCGCCACCAGCGAACGACGGGGTTCCTGCCGGCCGCAGGCGAGGCATCGACGCTCGCACCGGCAGTGTCCCGGCTCGAGTGAGACGCCGCTCCTCGACTGGTCGCGTCCCCGCCCGGTCGGTGGCCCTTCGCCGTCCCTCCGTCCGTCGAACTGACGCTTCGTCCCGACGACGCTGTCCCACCGGTTTCTGCCGTCTTCGCCCCGCCAGCCCTGGCTGTACGTGTTCCGGTGTCGGTCGACGCGGTTCCGTCCGTGTTGGTTGTCCCCGACTCTCCGTGCCTGGTGGAACTCGTTCTACCTGTGTTGGTCGTATCCGTCCGTTCAGTTCCGTCCGTCTTCGTCGTCGTACCGTCGTCGGCTCCGGACCTGCCGACCGATTCGGTCCCCCGCGAGTCGAACCGCGACCGGGTCGTTCGACTCGAGTCGGACGGTTCGTCGGCCTCCGTTTCTCGGTCGCCACCTCTTCTCTCGCTTCCGTTCTCTCCGCTCCCGTTGGACGCCCCTCCGTCATCGTCGGCCGCCTTGGGTTCGTCGTCGGTCGACGAGTCGGAATCCGTATCCGCCCAGACGTCGGGCGAGGGAATCCCGCTCGTTCGTTTCGCGACGTACGTCTCGTGTCCCAATCGGTCGTAGGCTCGCCGTTCGACCGGATCACCGAGAACGTCGTTTGCCTTCTTGACCGCGGTGAACTGCGACCGGGCCCGGTCGTCGTCGTTGACGTCCGGGTGGTAGATCCTGACCTTCTCGCGATAGGCCTCTTTGACCTCCTCGGCGGAGGCGTCGGGAGGAATCTCGAGAAGATCGTAAAAGTCTGCTGTCATGACGGATCGGGAACCTTGGTCTGCTCCTGAATTACAAGCGGAGGGTTATAATTTCGATGTTCTGTCGGACGACGTCCACGAGGGAGTGGTCGTCGATCTCGTCAGACTAGTTACGAGAAGTCGTTCAACGACGTTTGTCCGTCGGTCGTGGCCGGCCGCGTCGGTTCTCCGTCGTCGGATTCAGCCTCCCCAGTCTCTGGTTCGTCCGCCGTCGCCTCCGTCGACGCCGCCTCCCAGCCATCCAGACTCGCCTGATCGGTCGCGGCGAACTCTAAGTTCGAGACTCTCACACCGAGCTTTCGAACGGGGGCTGAGTCGAACTCCGCGAACAGCTGCCGGGCGATGCGGTCGACGAGGTCGGGATCGTCGACCGGTCCGGGGAGAGAGCGCTCGCGCGTATTGACGTCGTACGGCGGGAGAACCGCTTTGACGCCGACGGTCCGGTAGAGTGCACCCTCGCGGCGTGCGCGATCGGCGACGGCCGAAGCGAGCGTTTCGATCTGTTCGTACTTGGGGTCTGGCTCCGCCACCGCGTCGGCGAACGCTGATTCTCGCGAGAAGCTCTTGGGCTCGCCTTTCGGCTCGACCCGGCGGTCGTCTTCGCCCCGGGCGCGGTCGTACAGTTCACGGCCGCGCTCGCCGAAGCGATCGATCAGCGGTTCGGGATCCGTCACTGCGACGTCGCCTGCCGTCTCGAGGCCCATCTCACGGAGCTCTCGCGCCGTTACCGGGCCGACGCCGTGGAGCAGGTCGACCTCGAGGGGAGCGAGGAACTCCCGAACCTCGCCGGGTCGGACGACGGTGAGCCCGTCGGGTTTATCGAAATCGCTGGCGATCTTGGCCGCGCTCATCGTCGGCGCAACGCCGACGCTCACAGTGACGCCGACCTCCCGCCGAATTCGGTCCGTGATGTGACGAGCGAAGCCGTCCGCGACCTCCCAGGCCGTTCGCTCGGTCACGTCCAGGTACGCCTCGTCGATGCTCACCTCGCGAACGACGTCGGCGCAGTCGTGGAGGATCTCCCGAACGTCCACAGCAACCGACTCGTAGTAGTCCATGTCCACCGGGCGATAGTAGCCAGTCTCCGACCGCTCGAGGTCCGTATCGTTCGCCCCGTTCTCGAGCGGTTTCCGCCGGGGGAGTCGCTCGAGCGCCGTCGAGATCGCCTGTGCGCTCTCGACGCCGAACTCGCGGGCCTCGTAACTCGCGGTGGCGACCGCGCCGACCGTGTCGCCGGGTTCGTACCCCATGCCGACGACGACCGGTTCCCCGCGCAGGGCAGGTTCGCGCAGTCGCTCACAGGAGGCGTAAAAACAGTCGGCGTCGACGTGACAGACGATCCGGTCGTCGTTCTCGGATCGCTCGATCCCGGGCAACTGCGCCTCGTTTACCATCCTCTGCAGTCGCTTGGACCGACGCGCTGTTGAACGTTCCGTCCGACTACCGCCACCGGCGGTCGACAGCCGCCTTCGACGGTATGCGTTTTTTACACCGTCCGAGCGGTTCGGTCTCGTGGACGGTTGACACGAGTCTCGACGGGACCACAGCCATCAGCGACAGCAGTGATACGTCGACACGGTAACCAGTTCGACGAGCCGTACGCCGGACGAACAACATTTATTACTGATTCGTTACTTCGAGAAGTTATGGGTGAGTTACTGGAGACGGACGGGCTACGGCGACGAGCGTTCTTACTCGGATCGAGTGGTGCCGTCGCTGGACTGGCTGGGTGTCTCAGCGACCGACTCGATCAGGGCAATGGCGGCGGGAACGGCAACGGGAACGGCAACGGGAACGGCGACGACGAAGCGGAAGACGAAGCGGCGGAGACCGACGAGACCGAACCGCCCGAACCCGACTTCGTCGTTGGCTCGAGTGCAGAGGCGGACTACGAGACGTTACAGGACGCGTACGATTCCCTCGACTCCGGCGACGTCATCGGCATCGAGTCGGGAAAGTACACGGTCCAGCCGGACGTCGAGTACGCGGACATCGAGGGCGAGTTCCTGACCAAGACGTACACCTACGTCGGAGAGTCCGACGAGGACACCGTGATCGAAATCGTGATGCCCGAGGCCAGATCGTTCACCGTCCGGGGGACGCTTCACTTCCTGCTGGGCGATGGCCCGCCGGGGTTCTGGAACGCGACCCTCGAGATCCCCGACGAGATCGAGTACTCCCGTCTCGTCGCGTACGACGAGTACGACGAGGACGTCGAGGACGAGTACGAGGACGAAACGCGGGAGGCCTACGAGGAGTCAGTGATGGACCTGAACTACTGCACCGTCAACGGATCGCTCGGCGGCCCGACGAGCGCCCACGAGAGCGTCTTCAACGACGAACTGGTCCACGAACTGTCGGCGAGTGAGTGCCGGTTCTACGACGTCGTCCGTGGTCCGTCTATCAACGCTCAGGACTGCCGGTTCTACAACGATCTTCGGAGCAACTCCGGCTGGGTCGTCGACAGTACGATCGAGGGGACAGTGGGCCTGAACAACGTGCTTTTGCGTGACTGTGAAGTGAGCCAGGGAATCAACGTCACCGGAAGCGGCGACGTCGAAAGCTGCGTCGTCGACTCGAAGCCCGACTCGAACCTGGCGATCGACATCAGAAGCGAGTACTCGGCGACCGTCACCGAGTGTGAGATCAACGGTTCGGTTCGGTCGAACGAGGACGGTGCCTTCATCGACCGGTTCGAACTGAACCGGTTCGAGTCGTCCTCGAGCTACATCATCGACGGCGCGCCCGCGACCGAGATCTTTCTGAACGTCTTCGAGGGAGGTGACGTTCGAATCACGACCGATACCGGCGATCTGAACTCGTTCCCCGCCGAGGAACTCACGTTGTACGATCCGGAGCGACAGTTAGGCAACTACTACGCGGAGTGGGGGGGCGTCGACGAGGCCGACGAGGGCGTTCTCGAGACGCGGACGCTTCCCGGCGAAGACGGAGCGATGGACCGGTTCCCGCTCGCGAACGACGACATCGAAGCCTACGCCGCGGATGCAGCCGAAGAGGAAGAAGACGACGACTGATCCGGTTTGTGATGACTGGTACGGACTGCTGTAACGATGGACGGTCGGTCGCAGAACGTATTCCTCGTAGCTAGCTGCGAATAGCCGCGTTTCCGGAACCGAACGCACCGACGAAATCCGAACCAGCTGTACCCGCAGCCATCCGTCCGATGTAATACGCGCACCTGACGGTTCGGCAAGAGGTGGAAGTCAGCGAGGGGTACGACGGTGTTATCCGTGTGGACCTCGGTGTTCGGTGGGTAGCAACGTCGGTGGCGTTGTCATCTTCCAACACCGAGTTCCACGGCGAAGAGATTCGCCGTATCCGCCGTCATCATCACGACCTCCACACTCGTCTGCAAGAGAAGGGAGCCTACGACACGCTCCAGTCGGTCAAGGCAAAGGAGTACCGTCGAGTGAACGACCGCCTCCACAAGATTTCTCGCGCCATCGTGGAGGAAGCAAAAGAGCGTAACGCGCTTATCGTGGTCGGAAATCTCGAAGGTATCCAGAATCGAGACCTCGGCGCAGTCTGTGAACCTGCACTCGAACCGAGCGGTGCTGACCAAGCCTCTGCCACGGTACGCTTCCAAGCTGACTTGGAAGCCCCTGTCGCAACGAAGCGAGCCGTTAGGCGAGCGAAGTAGGCAGGGCAGTTCACATCAGGTGTCGCGGTACCGCGACTCACGAAAGTGTTATCCGCGTTCTGGTCGTACGTCTATTCGCAATGGCAAACGGAAAGGTTGATTTCTTCAACGACACTGGCGGTTACGGTTTCATTTCGACTGACGACGGCGATCTCGACGACGACGAAGACGTGTTCTTCCACATGGAGGACGTCGGCGGAGAGGACCTGACGGAAGGGACTGAAGTCGAGTTCGACATCGAGTCCTCACCGAAGGGGCCTCGCGCCGCGAACGTCGTCCGACTGTAATACCGAGAGATACTCGTCGCTTACAGCGACAAATAACACTCTCGATTTTTTGGGCGCTCACACCCTGCAGCCAAAGCTATGGCGATTTCAGATTTTTGTTCAGTTGTACTCACGCCACCGGTAGCCACACTCGGTGCACTTGAAAAAGCGCGTCGGCGGTTCGTCTGCCGACGCCGTCTGCTTGATCGTGTACCACGCTTCTTCGGTCCCACACTCGTCACAGACGACGTCAGTCGCTTTCGGCTTCCCCTCGAAGTTGGCTCCCTCGTCCGATTCGATCACGTCGTCGAAGATCTGTGACTCGGTCGTCACGAACTCGTCCTCGCGGTCGCGGTCTCGCTCGCTCGAGGCGTCACAGTCGTCGTTCGTACACACCATGCGCTCTCCGTGGGCTTTCATCATCGAGCCACAGTCGTCACAGAACTGCATATACGCGCATCTACGGCGTCGGAAACAAAAACGCTCCCGTCGAGATCGATCACCGATCCGAGCCGCCGCTCCGTCGCTCGAGGTCGTCGTTTTCGCGGACGACCGGGCAGTCGACGACCCGAAACGTCTCCAGGGTCGGCATTCCGAGGATATCCGTTCCGTCCCGACCACAGCCGACCTCCGGCGGCGACGAGAAGTGATCGCACTTATGACAGTAAACGTGCTTGTCGACGGTCCGAACGTCTCGGCTATGGTCGGACGTATCGGCCGATCGAACCTCCTCGAGACGTCGCCAGAGACGCTCACCGTCGATCTCCGTGACATCTTCGCGTGTGAATAGGTCGTCGAACTCGGCGTCTGTGTCGACGGCGTACTCGAGGTGAGCGTCGGTATCACCATCGAACTCGGCGTCTGCGTCGAACTCGAGTTCGGAGTCGGCGCCGTGCTCGCTCGAGCCCTCCGAAACGGTCGCAGCGAGATCGGAGAGCGGCTCGTCGCGGTCCGTCATCGGCGTTCGTCCGTCGTCGAGTCCTTCTGATCAGTCGGTTCTGGGCGGCTGGGGCCCTCCCCGTCAGTCGGTTCTGGGGGAGCCGACTCGTCAGGGTCGCCGATGACGAGTCTGTCGGAGCCAAAGAGAGACGAGTCCCCGACGACGTCGGCGATCGGGCTCTCACAGTGTGGACACTCGGGGACGTTCAACAGGGCGAGATCGACGCTCGAGTCACAGTTTTCACAGGTCGCGGTTCGAATCCCCTGTCGGTTCGCTCGGCGTTGGAGACGGTCGACCGCGTTCCGACCGCGTTCTCCGTCGGGTCGATCGCGTATCGCTGCGACCGTTTTCGCGAGAATCGTCGATCGATCCTCGAGAACCTCGATCCGATCCAGTAACTGTTCGACGATCTCCTCGTAGTTGTCGAATCCTGTCTCGAGGCGACGCTCGAGTTCCTCGAGGTCGTTTTGAAAGTCGGCGACATCCTCGCGCGGGGCGTACGATTCGTGTTCGTGATCGGCCGGCGCTTTGTCGTCGGTCTCGCGTTTGACCTGGACGACACGCGATCGGACGTCCTCGAGGAGATCCGTAAACTCCTCGCGTTGGGCCTCGATCCGGTCCTCGAGGTCGTCGGTGTCGGCCGGTGCTGTGACCGAGACGCCGCCGCTTTCGTGGTTCTCGCCGGCCATGCGTTCCAATTACGGCTGATCGCCTGATAAGGATTGTTGCCGACTCGATCCGCGATGGGCCCGCTCCCGACCGATTACCGAATCTTTCGAACGTTGCTGATATCGAAGCCGGCGTCGTGAATCTCGGTTTCGAACCGGGCGACGTTCTCGTCTTCGAGTCGCGAGAGTACGCTCCGGAACTGTTCGACGACGAGCGTCCGTGCGCGCTCGGACCCTCCGCTTTCCCACTCGAAACGGAGCGTTCCGTCGGCGGCCTCCTTCAGCCGGCCGAGCTGTGTCGGTGTGAGCGTGTCGGCGTTGACAAGCAACAGTACCACGCCGTTCCACTGATGGGACGCTCGAGCGAGCCCTTTCAACGCGACCACGAGTTCCTCCCAGCTGAGCTGGTCGTCGACGGAGACGACGAGATCGGTGATCGAGTCGACGACGACGAGGTTTTCCGACGCGTGAGCGGTCAGGTAATCGGCGAACGCCTCGAAGACGTTGCTGTTACCGGTGTACTCCCCGAGGTCAGTGAGGTCGGTAGGCTGATCTGTGTACCACTCGGTCGGAACCGGCGTCAACTGAAAGTACTCTCGCGCCAGGTCGACGAACTCGACGTCGGTCATTCCTCCCTCGACGATCTCGTCGTCGATTACGACCGACATCTCGTCGACGACTGCCTCCCGTCCGTCCGTAAACGAGACGTAGTGGACTTCCTCCGGAACCGTCGTTCCCGGTTCGAGGTCCCCGTAGTGGAGGTCGAACAGCTCGGAGTCGGTCGCCGCGAGCCCGTTCATCACCGCGCTGGTGTAACAAAACTCCCGGGCACCCCCACCGGAGTCCCCGGCGAGCAAGACGACGCTTCCGGCCGGTGCACCGCCGCCGATCATGCGATCGAGCCGAGAGATGCCAAGGGGGAGCCGTTCCATACCACTCTGTTCGGAGCGAACCGCTTACCTGTTCTGGCGGATCAGCTCCAGCGGAGCATCATCCGGTACCGACCTGCGGAGCCCGATACGCTCAGCTCCCCCGGCCAGAACCACCCACATCACCCGATTCCGAGCCGCGTTCGTCGTTACAGTGTCCTCAAGCGACGGAAACCGGCTGCCAGCCGTATCCCCGAATCGAGCGCCCACCTCGAGTTACACTACGCTCGAACAGTCACCGCGAGTGGCAATAGTCCTCTTTGATTGTCGGTGTCCAGAGATTTCTCGTCTGGGGATCGACACACGGTGTCGCCAGATACGCGGCGACACGTTCGACTGGCCACGATACCCCCTGCGAAGAATGGGCTCGACGGCGAGTGTTCGGGCTCATACGGGTTGTTCCGATACGAGTCACTGTCCCGATGGACCTGCGTACCCGCGAGCCATGCGGCGGATACGTCGGAACGGACCCACAGCAGACCGCACGATTGGCGGTCGATCGGAGAACGGTCGGCGATCGACCGGGACAGACTCATCGCAGTCGGTATCACTCACCGGTCGGTGTTTGGAACGCTACGGATGGATCTCGCGCTCGTCGAGCCAGACGAGTTCCCGGCCGTCGAACTCGAAACTCCCTTTGACGAACCGCGCACTCCTGCGAGCCGGCTCGAGGTCGATCGTCGACACAGTTCTGGTTACGTCGACGTCGTCGACCAGCCAACCGTACCGAGCGTCGGATTCGTCCATCTCCGAGAGGACGATCAGTTCGGACTCGTCGGCGCGATTCGGCGTCTGGTTCGTCGGCCCGAAGATACGCTGGAGGTCGACGACGCGGACCTGGTCGCCGTCGACCGTAATCGAGCCTGCATTCCACGGATCTTCTGCGGTGTCTACCGTGCTCGTGTCTCCGACGCCGAGAACGGATATGACGGCGTCGACTCGAACGCAATACTGCCGATCGGCGAGTGAGAAGGCGAGGACCGCAACCTGGTCCGATTCGCTGTCGTTTCCACCGCTGTTTGAGAACGATGCCATCGTCATCTAACGCGATCCGACAGTGTAAATAAGTGTTTTGATCAGAGCGGGTCGAACACGCTATCGAGACGTTCAGCCGAGAGTCAACGTTTTATCGCTGGGATTAGATACACGAACAAGAACGATGGCCCCGGACCTACCCGAGAAGCTCCTCGGAATCGATATCGGTGCCGCGGAGAACCGAACGCAACGCGAGTCGCCGGATCGGGCCGAAGAAGAGCAGGAACTCCTCCGGTTCGTGCTGTTTGGAATCGGCGAGCATAGACTGGCGGTGCCAGTCGACGACGTCAGAACGATTACCGACGTTCCGGACGATTTGACCCGTGTACCCCGGACGCCACGTGCCATCGAGGGAATGATGGATCTTCGTGGAGAAATAACGGCAGTGATCGACATCACGGACCACTTTCCCGTCACCGAGGAGCGTCCGGGTCGAGAACAGCTACTCGTCTTCGATACGTCCGGCGACGAACAGTCGGCGGCGGCCAGAATCGACGACGTTCTCAGCGTCGACGCTATCCCCGAACGGGCCGTCCTCTCCCCGGACAATGTCGAGCAACGGGGTTACTCGAGCGAGCCGCTCGAGCACCCACTGGTGGACGCACTCCTCGAACGCGAACACCGATCGACGCGACGAAGCCGGGGCGACGGATCGGCACAATCGACTGCGGAGGACGTCGCTCCGGTGGCGGAGTCGATCACGCCGACCGATCGCGGCGGCGAGACGGGCGACGACTCGGAATCGGTCCGTACAACGGCACAGCTCGTCGTCGATGTGATCCCGCTGATCAACGTAGAGAATCTCCTCGCTGCGTCCGGCCACCTCGTGTCCGATCGGGCCACAGATCAGGGCTAATCGTGGTCCAACTGAACTGATGGGTGAAACCGATGGCTGTCGTCCGGTTTCACCCATCGGCTGACGGTTGGAACGGTATTAGTCGCGTTCCTTTCGTTGACTCACCACAGGACAGAGAGCGCCGAGTATGGTGTTATCTCACTGTTATCACGATTGATAACCGGGAGACAGCATTTATAGTAGTTCTTTTTGTATTATCGGCCGGTGTACTACTAAATGTCGACAGGGGTTCTCATCGTAGACGACTCTCATTTTATGCGGAATCTACTGCGACAAATTTTAGAGCAGGATTACCGCATCATTGGAGAGGCAACGAACGGTGCCGAGGCCGTAAAGCTGTACAAAGAACACGATCCCGACATCGTCATGATGGACATCGTCATGCCGAAGTGCAACGGGATCAAGGCGACCGCTGCGATCAAAAAGATCGATCCAAACGCCCGCGTGATCATGTGTACGAGCGTCGGGCAACGCGAGAAGATGAAACTGGCGGTGAAAGCCGGTGCGGATGGCTACGTGACGAAACCGTTCGAAGAACCGAGCGTCAGAAAGGCTCTCACGGACGTCGCTGCGGCATGACGCGAGTACTCGTTGTCGACGACTCCCGGTTCATGCGGACGGTTATCGACAACGCACTCACAGGTAGTGGATACGAGGTCGAAACGGCTGTGAACGGGACCGACGCCCTCGAGACGATGTCGGCGTTCGATCCGGACGTCGTGACGATGGACGTCGAAATGCCCGAGATGGACGGGATCGAAGCCGTCGAGCGAATCATGGCGACGAACCCGACACCGATCGTCATGCTCAGTGCGTATACGGAAGCCGGGGCGGAAGCGACCCTCGACGCGCTCGAACGCGGAGCGGTCGACTTTCTCTCGAAACCCGACGGATCCGGGTCGAGAAACGTCGCACACCTCGTGGACGAACTCGTCGACAAGGTCGACGCACTCGACGATGCCGACGTCTCGTCGCTTGCGGTCGCTCGAACGACGTCGACCGCGCGAGCGGTTCGGTCGACCCAGTCCGGACAGGTGACCGCATCCGGAACCGTCACGTCGACCGGAAACGACGGCGTCGATTCGAAACCGAGTGCCAGTCCAACCGGAACGCAGTCAGCTCAGACGCCGACGGTTCGCCCCGTCGACGTTCCCACGGAATCCGACGCCGAGCCAACGATTGTCGTCGGCGCATCGACTGGCGGTCCGAAGATCGTCGAACACGTGCTCGAACGACTCCCCCTGGAACTGGGGGCGAAACTGCTGATCGTCCAGCACATGCCGGCGGCGTTTACCGAGCGGTTCGCACAGCGACTCGAGACGGTCAGCGAGTACGACGTTCGAGAAGCGGCCGACGGCGACAGAATCGGCCCAGGAGAGGTGGCGGTCGCCCCAGGAGGGGCACACCTCCAGGTATCGAACAACGTCGGCGGGAACCTTCGGCTCCGTCTCGACGACGACGATCCCGTCCACGGCGTCAAGCCGTCGATCGACGTCACGATGCAAAGCGTCGCAGATCGGGTCGCCGACCCGATCTGTGGCGTCGTCCTAACCGGCATGGGACGGGACGGTGCGGCCGGAATCGAAGCGATCGACGCCGCCGGCGGATACACGATCGCACAGGACGAAGAAACGAGTCCAGTGTTCGGAATCCCCTGTCAGGCAATTCGGACCGGCTGCGTCGACGACATCGTTCCTGCAACGGAACTCGTCGAGAAGATCACCGCCACGTTCACGGGTGAGACATATGACTGAGTACTGGACGGAGTTCGTACAGGAGAGTCACGAACGAATCACGCAGTTGAACAACGCGCTGTTGACTCTCGAGCGGAACCCCGACGACGAGGATGCGATCGAGAACATCTTTCGGATCGCCCACACGCTCAAAGGCAACTGCGGTGCGGCCGGGCTCGAGTCGGCAAGTGACCTCGCACACGGCATAGAGGACCTCCTCGATGCGGTCCGTGCTGGCGATATCGACGTCACGGCCGAACTGATGGACGACGTCTTCGACGCCGTCGACCAACTCGAGACGATGGTCGACGAGGTCGACGCCGACGGCGAAATCGAGACGGACCCGTCAGCGACGATTCGAACGCTTCGCGACCACCTCGAGACGTCGGTGACGACGTCGGTCGACGCGCCGTCGGACGAGGAAGTCCCGTCGATTCTGTCGCGGTTCGATCCGCCGGCAGACGAGAACCACGATGCGTATCTCGCCCGGATCGCGATCGACGAAGCCGGCGTGGACGAGGGACCGACGAACGGATCGTTAGTCGTCGACGCGTTGATCGACGCCTTCGACCTGATCGGAACGGTTCCGTCCGCCGACCGGATCGACGATGGAACGTACGGCGGCCAGTTCGACGCGGTCTTCGGCTGTGCCGTCGGTGAGCAGGCGATCGTCTCAGGCCTCGAGTCCGTCGAGGAGGTGACCGCCTTCGGGATCCGCGAGGTAACCGTCGAGTTCGAGACCGCGTCTCGAGAAGACGGTGATCTGGATCTGCCAACCGAAGCTGGAATGCTCGCCGAAGACGTCGACCGCGCGGACATCTCCTCGGACGAAGCTCGAGATCTCGGCGTCGACGAACTTCTCGATGAGTTCGACGAGTTCGACGACTTAGACGAGAAAATCAAGGAAGTCGAAGCCGACGAGGATCTCGACGTCTTCGACGAGATGGGCGAGGCCGGTTCGTTCGATGACCTGTTCGACCAGGCGGACGAACAGGCCGAAGACGAGTCAAGCGGGGCTAGCGACCCTACCACTCGAGACGAGACGTCCGCCGCCGACGCCACTTCGGCCGCCGACACCAGCTCAGATGAAGAGGTCGAGGACGCCGAGTCCGTCTTCGCGGAACTGAAAGAAGAGGTCGATACGGTCGGGTTCGACGAACTCCAGGACGAACTCGACGAACTCGAGTTCGACGAGTTCGACGACGAAGAGGAAGTCAGCATGGACGAACTCCTCGGCGACGAACTCGAGGAAGACGACGACGCTCTCGACGAGACGCTCGAGGAAGATCTCGGCGACGATGGAGCGCTGGACGAGCCGGTCGATGTGGAAACTGCTGAATCGCCATCAGAACCGTCCACGAAAGCGGCTGACGAGTGGACAGTACGCGACGACTCGGTCTCCGCGGATTCGACGGTCCAGGACGATCCCCTCGAAACCGATCCGGCCGACGACGGCCCGGTCGACGACGAACCGGCCGGAGAAACCCTGGTCGAGGCCGATATCGACTCGAGCGACCACGACGAAAGCGAGGAGTCCGAAGAGCCAACGGATCTCAAGGAGTCCGAAGAGCCAGCGGATCTCGAGGAGTCGGATGAATCCGACACGTCAGTCGAAGACGAGTTAGCGGACGAGGAGTTCACGGACGTCCAAGACACCTACGACCCCGAACCCGTCGATACGACGGTGTCGTTCGACGACGAAGAGGAGACGACACACTCGCCAATCGACTCACCCGATGACTCCGTCGGCTACATCGAGGACGATGCGTTCGAAGACGTCGGTAGTGGGTTCGGGGACGATGCCGAATTCGGTGACGAGTCCGTAAGCGACATCGAAGACGGCGGCTTCGGCGAACCCGCTGACGAGTTCTCGAGCGTCGACGACGACTTCGGCGAAATCGAAGACGACGGCTTCGGCGATAGTACTGTCTCTTCGGCATCAGTTGACGATGAGTTCGACGAATCGGCCACCGCGGATTCGGGCGGATCGACCGACTCGAACGAACCGGCCGACGAGGCAGTCGATCCGCTCGATCTCGTCGACGACACCGAAGACTCCTTCGAAGAAACCTTCGGTGAAGACGCCTTCGACGAGGTCGACGATACGGAGTTCGGAGTCGGAATCGACGACGAGTTCCACCCCGCCGAGGACTCGAGTAAATCGACCGAACAGACGGACGAAAGCGAGGACGGAACCGACGAAGAAGTGCCCCGGATCGTCGACGAGCCGTCACTCGAGATCCCGGATATCACGGTTCCGGACACGTCCGAGGACCCCGATCGTGATCGTGACGACGACGCTATCCAGTCGGTCCGAATCGACGTCGATCAGATCGACGAACTGATGACGCTCGTCGAGGGGCTGGTTACGAGTCGCGTTCGACTCCGTCACGAGGTCGAATCCGACCGTGACTTCCAGGCGATCGAGGCCGAACTCGACGATCTGGAAGGGCTGACGACGGAGCTCCAGGAGACCGTTATGGACGTCCGGCTCATCCCACTCGAGACGGTCGTCAATCGGCTTCCGCGGATCGTCCGAGATATCGCACGTGAACAGGACAAGGAAGTCGCTTTCGAGATACGCGGCGAGGACGTCGAACTCGACCGGAGCATTCTCGATCGGATTCGCGATCCGTTGATTCACCTGGTCAGAAACGCGGTCGACCACGGTATCGAACCGCCGGACGAACGGGAAGCGGCCGGAAAGCCACGCGAAGGCAGCGTCGAACTCACGGCTAGTCGATCACGAAACCGGGTGACGATCACGGTCTCCGACGATGGAAGCGGTCTCGACCCCGATCGACTTCGGTCGGAAGCGATCGAAGCCGGCGTCCTCTCGGCCGAGGAAGCCAATGAGCTCAAAGACGAACAGACAGCACGTCTCATCTTCCAGTCGGGCCTCTCGACGGCGTCGGAAGTGACCGACGTCAGCGGCCGCGGCGTCGGGATGGACGTCGTGAAACGAACGATCGAGGATATGGAAGGAACGGTCTCGATCGACAGCAAACCCGGAGACGGGACGACGGTTACGATGACGCTTCCCGTCTCGATCGCGATCGACGACGTCCTGTTCGTCCAGAGCGGCGACGAGGAGTTCGGCATCCCGACCGAGGCCGTTCACGACATCGAAACGGCGAACCAAATCGAAACGACCGGTGACGAGCGGGTGTTCCCCGTCGGTGACGAGATGTATCCGGTGATCGATCTCGAGGAGCGCCTCGAGACGCCGGGGAGCCACGCAAACGGCGACGGCGTCGCGGTTCGCATTCGAGACTCCGTCCGCCCGGTTGTCCTTCACTGTGACGACGTGTACGGACAACAGGAGGTCGTCGTCAAACCCTTCGAGGGATTCATGAGCGACGTTCCCGGCCTCAGCGGCGCGACCGTCCGAGGCAGAGGAAAAGTCGTCAATATCATAGACGTAACAACACTATGAACGAGTACGAACATTCACGGAGTATCCAATGACGTTGATGGTCGACATCCGAAAGTTGAGTTTCATTAACGAAATGGCGAAAGTCGGGACGAACGGCGTCGCCGACAACATGAGCAAGTTGACCGGCGAGAACGCCCAGATGGAGGTGACGAAGACGAACTTCGTCGACGTCGACGATATCGAGACACAGCTCGATCCCGGCAAACGCGTCGGCGTTCGAGTTCGTCTACTCGATCCTCCACACGGTCACATCCTTATCCTGTTTCCCGAGGCGAGCGCGAAGAAGATCACGGCGATCATGCTCAGCGACGTCGTCGACGACATGTCCGACGTCTCCGGCAAGATGGCCAGAAGCGCCGTCGAGGAGATGGGGAACATGATGGCAAGTGGCTTTATCGACGGCTGGGCCGACGTACTCGGGCGGGTAATCGATATCGCCGCGCCACAGCTCGTCTACGCACCCGGCGGCGACATCGTTACTCGAACGGCCGGTCTCGGGGGCGACGACCTCGCCCTCTTTTTCGACTCGGATCTGACAGTCCCGAGTTACCAGATCGAGGCCGAAATTTACGCGTTTCCCGACCTCGAGGAGTTCGTCGAAATGGTCAACGGTATCGAAGTTCAAACTGCATGAGACTCGACGTCAACGCACTCGGAACGTTCTATCGAATGGCCCGGGAAGGGACGGGACTCGCTGCGGGTCGGTTGACCCACATGACTGGCGTCGAGACCCGGGTCGGAGTGACGAAATTGAACTTCATGCGCGGTCAGGAGATTCGCCGAGATTTTCGAACATCGAAAACGAAAGTGGGTGTCCGGGTCGAACTCACCGGTGCGATCGAGGGGTACTCGTTGATCGTCTTCGACCGCGAGAACGCGATTCGGATCGTCGAAACACTCCTCGACGAAGCTGACTCGGATGCCGAACTCGACGTCGAAACTGACGAGTTCGATCGAATGAGTCGGAGCGCAACGACCGAGGTCGGCCACATCATGAACAGCGGCTTCATCGACGGCTGGGCCGACGTATTAGAGACAGTCATCGACGTCTCGACTCCCGAGTTCATCGAAGGAGAGTCCGCCGAACCGTTCTTCGACGGGGTATCCGGTTCTCCTGGGGACGACGACCTCGCATTGCTCTTTCAGAGTCGGATCGAGGCAGTCGACACCGAAATCGGCTTCAACCACTACCTGTTTCCGAAACGCGAGTCGATGGGAGCGCTACTCGATCAGCTTCGAACGAGTGAGGGTATCGAGTACGACAAACTCGATGGGTTCGATCGAATGGCCGAACGTGGTGCCGAGGAAGTCGCCAAAACCGCGACGACGCTTACCGGTATCGAAACCAACGTAGAGATCCGCCGGCTAAACTTCGTCTCCCTCGAAACGATCCCGGAACAGGTTCCCGACGAGAAACTGGTAAGCGTCGCGTTCGAGTTCGAGGGCGTCCCAAGCGGATACCTCATCTTTCTGTTCGACGAGGAGTCCGCACACGAGATCGTCGACGCGATGGTTCCGTCGTCGGTCGACGAGGACGGGTTCGGAGAGATGGGAACAAGCGCGATCAAGGAACTGGGAAACATCATGGCCAGTGGCTTTCTCGACGGCTGGGCGAACGTCCTCGATACCGCGATCGATCACTCGACTCCCGAATTTGTCCACGATATGGGCGCTGCAGCCGTCGATCCCGTCATCGTCAAACTCGGTTCGAACCAGGAGTTCGCGTTCGTCTTCGACACCGTCGTCGTTGCCGACGGCCGGGAGTTCGACTGTGAAGTGTACGCGATCGCGGACGAATCGGACCTCGAACGCGCATTGAACGATCTCGACGTCGATCGAATCGAGGAGACGCCGACGACGGCGGAGTTTCAGGAAGTCGATAACGCATGAAGACGTACGGAAGCGAACCGGGCGCGCCGTCTCCAGTCCAGGTCGGTATCTCCGAACTGGCCGTCAGCGACGGCGACGACACACTCAAGTCCTACGGCCTGGGATCGTGTCTCGCGATCGCGTTGTACGATCCCGAAGACGAGATCGGCGGGCTCGCACACGCGATGTTGCCTGACGGCGACGCAGCCGACAACAGCGACAGAAAACCCGGAAAGTACGCGGACACCGCAATCAGAGCGCTCCTCCGACGAATGGTCGAACGTGGTGCAAGCTACACCTCCGTCGAGGCGAAGATCGCCGGCGGAAGCGACATGTTCGAGTTCGATAGCTTCGGAGAGGGAGTCGGACAACGAAACGCCGACGCCGCCAGGGAGGAACTCGAGAAACTCGGCGTACCGCTCGTTGCGGAGGACGTCGGCGGTGACCACGGGCGAACCGTCGAGTTCACTCCGGGGACGGGACGGCTTCTCGTCAAGACGTCCGACGAGGAGGAAAACGGAGTGACGGAGTTGTGAGCGAGGACACACTGGAGGATCTTCTCGCGTTCGTCGAGGACGAACTCGCGTTCGCGACGAGTCATTACAACGATAGCTACCTCGACCGGCGCGTCTCCTCTCGAATGCGTCGAACGCAGTGTGAGACGTACGAGGAGTACTTCGAAGTCCTCCGGACGGACGCCGACGAACAGACGGCGCTTCTCGAGGCGATGAGCATCAACGTTACGGGATTTTTCAGAAATCCGGATGTCTGGGCAGGGATTCGAACCATCCTCAGGAACGTCGCCGGATCCGACGACGAGATCACGGTCTGGAGCGCCGCGTGTGCCGACGGTCGGGAACCCTACTCGCTGTCGATGTTAGCGCACGACGATCCAGCAATCGACGCGTCGACGGTTCGGATTCTCGGGACGGACATCAGCGAACCGGCACTCGAGACGGCTCGTCGTGGCGTCTACACCGAATCACGGACCGTTGACATCCAGGATCAACTCGAGTTTCTCGACGAGTACGACCAGTACGTCGAGGTCGGAGACGACAGTACCTACCGGATCAGCGACGACACGAAGCGAAACGTCTCGTTCGAACGCCACGACCTGATCAACGACGATCCGAAATCGGGATTCGACCTGGTCGTCTGTCGCAACCTGTTTATCTACATCGACAACGAGTACAAACAGCCCATGCTCGAGACCATCGCCCAGTCGCTCCGGTCGAACGGATATCTCGTGATCGGCAAGGCCGAAACGATTCCTCCGACCCTGAACTCCCAGTTCGCCGTCCGCGATGCACGGCTTCGGATCTATCAACGGGAACCAACACCCGAATCGTCGGCCGATCGCGCCGAACCGGATGCGAGTCGCTGAGTATAGCTCGCTCTCTCCCCGTGAATGACGACCGACCATTACATGATCGTCGACCATCTATCGGTGGACGATGACCGGCCCGGACCTCCCTTCGTTCGTCGCTCGCTCGCGGACGGTGATCGACTCCTCGCCGCCGACGACCGAACGCGAAACGCGAACCTGGATCGTCGAACCCCTCCTCGAGACGCTCGGCTGGGACGTCCGTGCGGATTCGACGACGGACGTCAGTATCGAGGACGTTCGGATCGAATACGTCCTCTCGGCGGACTCGATTCCAGCCGTATTCGTCGCCATCGAACCCTACGGAGAGCCCCTCGAAGAACCCCGAGCACGGAACCTTCTCGAGGCGATGTCGTGGACCGGCGTCGACAGGACCGTCTACACGAACGGACGCGAGTTCTTCTTGCTCGCGGGGACGACCGACGTCGACCGACTCGCCTGTCGTCTCCCGTCGTTGGCCGACCACGAATCGTCGCTTGCACACTTCTCGCGGGATGCTGCGAGACGGCGTCTCGAGCGTCACTCCCGCGAAGACGTCGCCCGGCAACTCGCACTCGAGCGCGACGAACTCGTCGAATCGATCGTCGACCAGGTAACGTCGACGCTCCGGAACGGTGGGGCGTACGACGGGGAGATTCAGTCCGCGACCAATCGGTTTCTCGACCGGCTGGTCGTCTCGTTTTCCGGCGACGAGAACGATCGGTTCGATCCCGAACCCGAGGCTGTCTCGTTGCGATTTACCGAACCGACGGACTCGGACGACGGGCACCTGCCGCCAGAAGCGGGAACCGGCCAAGATGGACCGTCTCCCGAGGACTCGACGCCACCGACGATCGATCGGTCGGACGACGGCGAAACGCAGTACGTCGAGTCTGAGTCCGCCGACCAGGCGAACGACCGAACCGACGTCGGAACGCACGAGCAAAGCGACAGTGCCGACGGGAATGCGACCGAAGACGACGAGGAAACGTCCGTGGAGGGCGACGGCGAGTACGTCGCGCGCTTTTTCAACGAGCGCGGTTCGATCGGGGCGATCGGCCACTCGCGATCCGATCGGGCGCTCGTCCACGCGGCGGAGTACCTCTTCGAACGCGGACTCTCCGGAATCAGGCTTCCCTGGGGACCCGACGACGGTAACACAGTCGTCAACGACGAGCCACGGCGAGCCGACGACACGCCGATGGACGCCGACCGACAGCTCTCGAACGGACTCTACCTCGAGACCGGCGGCGACGTCGACGATCACTCGGCTCGTGTCGAAGCGCTCACCGCTCGAGCGGGCCTGCGCGTGTTGTTGACCGGTGACTGGGATCAATCGTCGTCCGGCGATTCGTAGTCGATGTCGATCTCGACGATATCGATTGAGACGCGGTCGAGATCATTAGATGGATCACCACATCGCCACTGGTTCGAACCCATCGACTCCCAACTATCGTCGTTCTCGAAGTACATTTCCCAGCCGTCTGCATACGGGCCGTCGTTGACCTCGATTTCGACGGAATCGATATCCTCGTCGAAGAACTCTCTCGTACTGTCTCGGTGTTCTATCTCGAACTCGGTCGCTTCGGCGCTCTGGATCGATCGGCTATCGTCGTCGATTTTCACGAGCGATATCATCGCCGTGTCCGTCTCCTCGCGGCAGGTGAACATCGGTTCCGAGACGACTGCACTCGAGCCGTCGCTCTGGCGGAAGACGCCGCCACCGACGTACGCGATCGTTTCGGAGGCGTCACCGCTATCGTAGACGAACGCACCGAGGTCGTCGGAGCCGTATTCGTCGTTCCACGACCAGAGTTCGGCTCCAGAGTTGTCCTGAACCGTAACGTCGAGATCCGTCCCTTCCTCACCCGGTGAGATCGTCCCGCCTCTGACCCTGACGTCACCGGATCGGTGTGTCACGGCGTCACTTCGCACAAATTCGTTACCGTTGGTGGCGAAGGTATCGACGGCGCGCTCCGCGTTCGCGAGTCGTTCGTTTTCGTGATAGTCCTCGACGGCCTGAAACCCGACGAGTCCGACGAGAACGACTGACGTGAGGACGATCGCGAAGATCAGGATGAAGCTGAGCAGTTCGGTAACTCCTCGCTCGTCCTGGCTCCCTTGATTGATTCTCGGTGGCGAATTTCGGATCATTGCAGGCGGATTTCATCCTCGCTCTGGTCGTACCCGATTTCGATGGTTCCGGACGATGCCGAACTATCGTAATCGATCTCGAGGTCCTCCGGGAGTGGAACGAGTACTTGCGTCCCCCCGCTTCCCGTCGTCAGGTTGAGACACTGTACGTCGTCTCTCAGCAACGGATCACTCCCACAGTCCCCCGATGGGTGGACGCGATACGTCGACCCCGCGATCGTTCGGGGATGCTCGGTCGTAACATTCACCGCACCGCCATCGTCAGCCAACCGATCGACGTGGGCGATTTCGCCCGCCAACCGCTCGCCGATCGTCTCGAGTGACTGCTCGGTACTCATTTCGGTCTGGGTCTCGAGCATCGCACCCGAACTCAAGAAGAGTCCGGCGATGAGAATTGTCGTCATCGCCATCGTGAGGACGTGGGTGATGGCACTCGAGAGGGCACGGTCGTCTGTGAATTGGTTGCGTTTCATAACAGATCACGGTACAGATCGACTTCAATCGCCTGTTCTGTCTGGACCTCCATCGACTCGTACGTGTACTCAATCTCCAGGGTTCCGGGGACCTCATTGTCTGCCTCGGGAACCTCGCCAAGGCCGATGATTTCGTACTCGGGATTCCCGGGCATACTAATGTGTACATCGATCGAATTGTAGATGGCGTCAGGGTCGATTACCGAAAAATCATCCTCATCACAGGATCCCCCAACCTGATCTGTTACCTCACCGGTTACTAAATCGATCTCACCAGTATCGCTATCGAACGAACACGTTTCTCCGTCAACAGTCACCTCGAACGGATCGGTTCCGCCACCCCTGGAGTACTCTACCGTGACGTCAGCACCGCTTTCATTATTAATTTCGTATTCCCCAGCGACGTTGGCAGACGTGGAACCCGTGAGGCTGAAGTGATAAACCTTCCCTCTGTCAAAATCATCTGCATCAAAAATGTCGAAGGTACCAGTAGTGCCACCACCTGTGTTTCTGCCATCTAAATTCACACCAAGAGTTGCCCCCTCATTCGCACTCTCTATATCGAAGACAACTGAGCGATTCTGGGCTTTCGCTGATCGGTATTCGGGTTCGTAGTTATCCTCGACCATGCTCTGCCATTCGGCTTCCGTTAAGAACACGTCCTCCGCGTCTTCGTTTTCGAGGACCTCTCCGATGTCGTCATCTTCGTCAATTTCGGGACTCTTGACGGCAATCGTCTGAAGATCCTGCGTGATTTCGCTATTCATTACCGATACGTCGGTTGCGCTCTGGCCCGTCGAACTCGAAGAAAGTTCTTCGGTGTGAACTAACCCGTTAAACGCGACGATCGTCGCGAGGATGACAAACGCGATGACGATACCGCCTATGAGGATCATCTGCGCCCGGTCGTGGGATTTGTTCGTCACCATGACGTCACCCGCACCTCCACGACGTTGTAGATAGGATCCGAATTCGGATCGCCCCTTGGGAGTTCGCTGTCCACTGTGTGGATCGGTTCATCACTATCCCTGAGCGTCCCGTTATCCATTTCGGTCATATTCTGGTCCTCGTGTATCGTTATCATGTAACTCGCAGTTACGGCACCCGGATCGTCCGATGTGTACGTATCTTCCTTTATGTAGTCAGATTCCGTGTTTCCCGTACTTTCGTTTTGGTAGACGAACTCGATCGTGTAATCATCGCCAATTCCGGACCCCGAGAACTCCTCCTCGAGAACTTCAGCCAGGGCGAACGGGTACTCGCCGCTCTGGTTTTCGTCCTCGAAGTGTTCGTTCTCGAGGTATCCGTTCTGTGCCCAGTACAGAACCATCGACGAAAGATTTCCTTCCTCGGCGTGTGCCGAGACGACGAGGCCGTCCTGCAGTTGCTGTTGCTGTTGTGCCTGGGCCGTCCGGTCGACCGCACCACCGGTCCCCGGTGCGATGACTACCGACTGCATCGCGAACAACAGTGCGAACAGTACGACCGCAGCCGCGGCGAACCCCTCGAGGGTGTACATCTGTCCGCGGTCGTCGCCGTCGTCGTTTCGTGATCGTCGTTTCCCGTTCATGTTACCACATCCGCACCTCGAGTCTCACCGGTTTTCCGTCGTAATCCTCCTCGATGTCCCGAACCGTGACGATTCGGTTCACCTGTACGGCAGATTGGTTGTTGTACTCGTCCCCGAATGCAAGTTGCTCGCCATCCATAGCACCCGGAAGATCCGCCTCTAGGGGGCCATCGTCCGCCGTCGCGTTCAGCGCCCTGACCGTCACGTTCACTCTATCGAACCGATCGTTGTCGCTGGTTTCCCGCAATCCGAGATCTTTGTGCAAGTCACCGCTGTCGTATTCGAGGATGTCCCTCCCGTCGAGTTCGTTCGGTGTTTCCGTTTCGGTGTCGTCGACGATCGTCGCCGCAACTCGGTCGCCTTGAGCGAGATCCCCTCCGTCGATCGATCCCGTCGGGGTTGCGATGAAGTTCGGAACCGTCATGAAGACGAACGCGACGGCGAGGACGAACAGCCCCAGTCCGACGACGAAATCCTGGGTCGTCTGCCCGCGTTCGTCGAGCCCGACCGAAACGGTTCGTGATCGTTCTCGGCTCATCTCAAGCCACCATCGACCAGCCAAACAGCGCGACCGTCGACAGGATTACCACGTATTTCAACCCGCTCGTGAGATCCGCGTTCCGGATATACCCACAGATGAATCCGGAGATAATTCCCTGGAGCGTAATCGCGTGGAAGAACAACACCGACAGCATCCGAACGTCGACGTTCTCGCTCAGGTCGGCGTCCGCGAGTTCGCCGTCGCCACCGGATGCACCGCCGTTACCCGTCTCGAGGCCGGCCATCGTGTCGATGAACTGCGTCTTGAGGATCGCGATCACGGCCAGAACCGTAATAAACGTCATGATGATGATGACGACCTGCATCCGGGTTCGAGAGCGCCGTTCTCGCTCCAGATCGTCGTGGTTCTCGCTGGCCTGGGCGGCCGTCCGAAGCACGTCGGAGATCTGATTGGACGCCTCCTGTGCTTCGGTGATGAGTCGAGTCGTCCGGGCGAGTCTCGGAATGTGATACTTGTTGTTGAACTCGATGAGCGACTCCTTCAGGCTCATCCCGTAGTTGACCTTCGCGTGCATCGTCTCGAACTCCTGGGCCAGTTTTCCGCTGGTCGTATCCGAGACCGTCTTGAGGGACTCGAGCAGGGTCAGTCCGGTGTCGTTCGAACTCGAGAGCTTTCGAAGGTCCTCGGACAGTTGGCTGACGACCGCGTTTCGGTGTCTGAGGTTCCACTCGCTGAAGATGGCGAGTGGGATCGCCATAACGTACAGGGGGATATAGACGTAGATGACCGTTCCCCAGATGGGATGGTCTAGCAGTCCATCCGTTCCACTCCATGTCGTGGGCGCGGATCCGATGACGACCGCGACGGCGATGATCGCAATCGAGATCGGCGCAGTCAACGCGAGCGTGTAGAGTGGATTGTCACGGAAGAAAATATGCGGCCGTCGCAAGACGTTCACCGTCTCGTGTGCGCCTTCCCGGTTTTTGATCCGGTCGAAGACGCTTCGCTCGCCGGCAAACTGGTTGATCAGACCGAGGTTGAGCACGCCTTGATCGCGGGGATCCTGTACGCGTCGACCGGTGCCACCCATCGTCAGGTAGCCGTCGCCGGGCTCGTCGTGTTTGACCGTTGAGACGAGAACGATGAACGCGACACCGATCAACGGAATCAACGCGTAGACGGTCATAAAGAGCAGACTATCCGCCACGTCGGCCTGGGGAATCATCTGCATGACGACCATGATGATGATCAACAGCAACGGGAACAGCGACAGCGTCATATACATCTCACCGAACAGTTCGAGCGTCTCGAGTGTGATTTCCTGTTCCTGTTTGGCGGTTCGCATATGCTTTTCTTTCTTGTCCTCGAGGAAACTCTGCATGTCACCGCCGCTGTTGACGATCGAGAGCATGTCCGTCAAAAACTGCGACAGTTCGTCGCTCGGCGTCTCGATCGCCTGTTTCCGAATGGCAGTCCGGTAGTCGACGCCGAAGTAGTCGGTCTCCTTGACGATGCTTTGGAACTCCTTTGATACCTCACCGTAGGTGTCGTCAGCTTCAGCCATCGCCTCGATGATCTCGAGTTGATTGAGTCCGCCGACCGACAGCGCGTACATAAACGAGACCGAATCGGTGAGCAACATGTTGATCTCGCGTTTGCGATTCGAGACGCGCGAGTAGGGGATAGCAACGAGCGAGCCAAACCCGAGGACGAACCCGACCGTCCCGAATACGAGTCCAACGATGATCACGAGCGCGGGTGCACGGAGCAGGTCGATGAGTGTAAGTGCAGTTTCGTTTCCGACCGGAATGCCGATGAGGTAGTCGACCTGGACTAGACCTGTTCCGAAGACGGCCCAGCCGAGGACCAGCCCGATCAGCCAGAGGGCAAATCCAGAAATGACGCCGATACCGAGCGCCCGTGAGAGGTAGAGCTCGACTGTATCGGTCATTCGGGCCTGAGAGAGTTTTGTCTCGACGTCGGCGACGAACTCGCTGTTCTCGTCGAACAGGCGACGATACAGCGGGAAGAACGCGTCGCCGAGTGCATCCGTCCCGCCGGAGAGACCGTCGCTCTCACCGATCCCTGCGTCGTCGGTTTGAAGGCTCATGTGTCGGTCTCCTCGTCGTCAGTCGTACCGTTCCCGCGGCCGAACAGCGATTCGTCGTCGTCCGAATCATCTCCGAACAGAGAGCCTTCGTCGCCAGCACCGTCGTCTACGTCGTCGCTGAACGGTGAACTCGGATGCGTCCCGAAGATTGATTCGGGATCCGATCCCTCGACAGCCTCCGATTGATCCGTCTCCGCCCGTCCAGTATTTCCAGCGGGCGTATCGTCGAGTTCGCTGCTGAAGTCGGCGGATGTCTCTTCGCCGTCTTGCTCTGGATCGAAGACAGCGTCAAGTTCTCCCTCGGGGAACATCGGATCGCTCTCACCGGTGTTCGGATCGTCGTCGGAACGACGGTCACCCATCGATTCCAACGTCTCGTCCATGTCGTCGAACAGGCCGCCCAGCGTTTCGTCGTCAGGAACGTCCGCTTTGCCGGTCGTCTCCCCGGACGTCGGTTTCGTGTCGTCGGATTCCCAACTCGGTGAATCAGCGCGTGCTGTGTCGCCGGATTCGGATACATCGGCGGGATCCGTTTCGGTCGACGCCGCCGCTGGTTCCCCGGTCGAGCGATCAGCCGATCCATCGACCGGCTCGAGTGCCTCGGTGTCGGCCGGCGATCCGACCCCATCGTCCTCGCCGAACCACTCCGGTTCGCCCTCGTCGTCAATGCCTGCGTTCGAGTCGGCATCGGAACTCTCGTCTTCGAACGCCCACTCCGCCTCGTCGAGTCCGCTCGTGAAGTCGAACTCGTCGTCCGACTCGACCTCGACTGTTTCCTCGGCTTCGACGTCGCCGAGTGCACTCGCGAGCCCGCTCGGAACCTTTCCGCGGTACTCGTCGAACAACGACTCCTCCGCTCGCTCCAGGATATCCATCGAGAGATTGTACGTCTCGCTCGTCGCGGATGGGCGGGGAACCAGTTCCTCTTTCTCCTGGTCGACGTCGATCAACACGCTTTCCATCTCCCGGAGGTCGTTCAGGCTGTCCTCGAGTTGGCCGTTGGCGATGAGTGTGAGGATCGTGTCGGGGTCGTTGATAAACGCCTGAACGGTCGCCGCGACCTCGGCGTAGGTGTTGAGTTCGTTTTTGATGAGGTACGCGAGGATCACTTCGCGTTTGAACAGTTCTTCCTGCAGTTTCTCCGTACTCCATCCACGGTCGAACTGGACCTCCTCTAAGGTGTTCGAGTCCCCCATCTTGAGGAACTCGTCGGTTTCGGCCTGCCACTGGTAGACGTCCTGAACGTTGATCTCGTCGTGTTCGGCCTCGTAGTGGTTGATCTCGGTAAGTGACTTGTTTCGACGGACTTTCGTCCCCTGGACTCGCGTCTGCGTCTGAATCGAGACCAGATCCAACGCGGTGAACATCGTCTTCGAGACGTTGATCGGATCCGTCGTGAACCGTTTGAGGACCTCGTCGACGGAGTCAGCGTGGAACGTCGTGTACGTAGTGTGACCCGTCGACATGACCTGGAACAGCGTTCGACCCTCCTCACCACGGATCTCACCCATCACGATGTAGTCGGGGCGTTGACGAAGCGCGGCCTCGAGGAGGTCGAACTCGTCGACGTCACCCTGTGCATCGTCGTTGAACGACGGGCGTGTGACGCTCGCGATCCAGTTTCGCTGTGGGAGTTCGACCTCGCGGGTGTCCTCGATGGAGACGATCTTCGCGTTACTCGGGATGAACAGCGAGACGGCGTTCAGCGAGGTCGTTTTCCCGGATGCAGTACCGCCAGCGAAGATCAGGCTCTTGTGGTTCTCGATCGCCAACCAGAGAAACGCCATCTCGTCTAAGCTGAACGTGTTCCAGTTGATGAGGTCGATCGGGGTAAACGGAACGTCTTTGAACTGACGGATGGTGTAGTTGGTTCCGTGGTCGGAAACCTCCTTGCCGAGTGTCAGTTGTGCACGAGAGCCGTCCGGGAGCGTCGCGTCGACCTGTGGCAGTCGTTTACTGATCCCTTTCCCGGATCGCTGGGCAAGTTTGACGACGAAATCGTCGAGTTCGTCCTCACCGTGGTAGATGTTGGAGATGATCTGCTCGTACTCGGAGTGGTAGACGAACACCGGCGAGTTGTAGCCGTCACAGGAGATGTCCTCGACGTTGATGTCGTGTTTGATCCCGTCGATTCGCTCGTAGCCGATGAAGTCGCGCTTGAGTAGGTACAGCAGCTTCTCGACCTGGTACTCGTTTAACGTGTCTGGGTCCTCATCGAGGATGAGCGGTTCAGGGCGAACCTCGATCCCTTGGAGTTCATCAGCTTCGCCGTCGATGTCGCCGTCACTCGAAAGCGCCGACCGCAGCGAGGCGAGGAACCCGGCTTTCGTGTTCCCTCCCATCGCTTCGAAGAGGTCGTACCGCTTGAGGAGCTTTCTCGTTTCGTCTTCGATGACGGTTCGACGGCCGTCCTCGCTCGTCTTTTCTTTGACACCCTCCTCGGAGTACTTGATCGCTCGTCGGAGTTTTCCGGTGAGAAACTCCTTGAGTTCCAGTTCGATCTCGTTTAAGTACGGTTCGATAACGTAGTACTTCTTCTCGTTTTCCCGTTCGGAATGGAAGATGATAACACAAGCGTAGGGTTTGTTCACCCAGTAGCGCTCGACTTCCCTGAAGTGGCTCTTTTTCTCGAGTGGAACTGCCTTCTCGAGGTCGTACCGGTTGGTGACGGTCGTGTTACCGGCGTCGGTCGAGAAGAACTCGTCTTCGTCGATCTCCTCCTGGATGGAAACCGTCCGTTCCTCGATGACCTCGTCTAAGGCCATCGCGATATCGTCGCCGAGCGAGAGCTGTTCCTCGACGTGGTCGGGGTCGAATCCGAGCGCTTCTTCCCCGTCGAACGGGACGATCTCACCGCTACTGTCGCGTGGTCGGTTGCCGTTTTCGTCGTAGTACGTTTCCCACTTGTAGTGTTCCCACGACCAGACATCCTTGACGACCGGTGTCGTCTCGGGATCGCAATGCTCGAGAAACTGGTCCTGAAGGCGTTCGGATTTGGTTCCACAGATCGGGAGAACCTGTTCAGGAAGCTCGTCCGGTTGATACCCGAGATATGCCTCGGGATCGAACGTCACGCGGTCCCAGTCGTCGGCGCGTGGAACCGCGCCACTGCCTTCGTCGGTATCCAACCCGAGTTGGTCGCTGGGATCTCTGGAACCGGCTCCAGAATACAGGGTCGAAACCTCGTCACCGTACCCGTACTCCTCCATGAAATCGGCCCACGTATACTCGCCAACCCGGACGTGTGAGCCCACACCAGAATCCGATCGTTCCTCCGACGCGGGATCGGATGCCTCGCCCTCGGAAAATTCCCCGGCATCCGACTGGTCGGCCTCATCAATAGCCATTGGTACCACCCAAACTCCCACCCTTCAAAAAATTCATGCGCCTATTATCACCCATGATAATTGGACTAAAACCTCATTTTGACGAGCCATAGTTACAGAGTGGGGCCACTATCCTACAATTACCTGAACAAATATTGTTCCAGTAACCGACACATTATATAATTTCCTATTTAGAAGTCGAAAATACATATTTGGCGGTGATAAATTCACATGTGGGATTTTGTTGTTTAATTGTAATGTTTGTCGGACGAACGTGACCCGAATATCTGTGAGACGGTATCTGGCTGTCGGTCTCGAGACGACTCGCCCGCGATTACGGAAAACCGAAGTCGTCCATCGGCTCGAGGAAGTACCGTCGACACGGTACCTGGAACCGCCGTTTCTCCTTCATCGTAGTCCACTCTCAGTCGGGGGCAACCCGGGATAGTCCACTCGTCGCATGCGGCGCTCGCTGCCGAACTCATGACAGTTACTGGTGATCGCTCGGACAGAGTCGGCAATATCCGGTAGAACGAGACAACAGTCCGTACGACTGGACTCGAATCACGGTCGTTGCGCTTCTCCTCTCCCTGATTCGAATCCGCCGTGCCGGTTCGCTCGCCATTGCGTGGCTCGCTGCACGGGCGTGGCGGGATTCGAACCCACGATCAGAAGGTTAGGAACCTCCTGCCCTCTCCGCTAGGCCACACGCCCTTCCGAGAAAATACGTCAGTTCGATTCGGTTTCAGTTTCGGTTTCGGTTTCAGCGTCCGTCTCCTCGGTCGTCACCGGCTCCGTATCGACGAAGTCGGCCTCTTCGTCCTCCTCGAAATCTCCATCACGCATCTCCTCCAGTTCCGTTTCGACCTTTTCACGCCCTTTCTGGAACTCCCCCATTGCCTCACCCGTCGATCGAGCCAGCTTGGGGATTTTGTTTGCCCCGAACAGCAAGATGGCGATGAAAAGGATGATCAGTAATTCCGGACCCCCGGGTGCACCAGGGATGAACAACGGTGCAATTTCGGCTACCATCTCTATGCGTGGCTTACCGGCTGGCAATTATAACCTTTTTGCCTCGGACAGCTATCGAAGAACGTCCGAAAAAGTTGTTCGAACCCGAACACGCCGAAATTGATCCCCGAGTTACCGAGTTGGAAATCGGTATCCACGGTCGAGAGCGGCTCGTGTTTGCGCTTAGCGTGGCCGGTCCGTTCCGGGACCGAACCGTTCTGGGAACGAAACAATCTTTCCGACGTATACGTAAGGGACAGACGATGTCTGAAACTGGCGACAGCGCACCCGATTTTACCGCACCGCTCGCAAACGGCGACGTCGATTCTTTTACGCTCTCCGAACGCCTTGAGGAGGAGGCACCGATCGTCCTCGCGTTCTTCCCTGCCGCGTTCACCGGCGTCTGTACGGACGAGATGTGTACGTTTCAATCGCGCCTCGCGGAGTTCGAAAACGTAAACGCGTCGGTCTACGGCGTCAGCCGAGACTCCCCGTTCACGCTCAACGAGTTCCGCGACCAGAACGACCTCGAGTTCGGGCTGATAAGCGACTTCAACGCCGAGATCATCACCGACTACGGTATCGAGATGGACTTCGAGGACCTCGGCGTCTACGGCGTCGCCAAGCGCTCGGTGTTCGTCGTCGACGACAGCGGTGAGATCGTTTACTCGTGGGTGAGCGACGACCCAGGCGTCGAACCGGAGTACGTCGAAGTCGAAGCTGCGGCCGAGGACGCGGCCTGATACGGATCGTTCTCGTTCGGTACCGGTAATCGATGATCCCGGACGAACGGTCGACGGAACCGACGCCACTCTGGCAAGCGATTGCCTCGCCGCATCGTTTTTTACGTTACCGACTGACGACTACGTATGAACGAACCCGACCCTGGGACTGATTCCAAGCGCGTCTACGATCCTACTGAAGAACACGAGTTCCCCGACGAGAAACTGAACGCCATCCTCGAGTTCGTCGACGAGGACGAGGAGATCACGACCTACCTCGAAGCACAGAACATCAATGCGGTCGATCGGATGCAGTACAACGATCACGGGACCAAACACATCGAGATCGTCCGAAATCGGGCGCTCTGTCTGTACGATCTCCTCAAAGCCGGTGACGTCGATTTCAACGGTGCACGCCAGCAAGGGCTCGACGAGGAAGACGAGTCGGTAATCATCGCGCTCGCGGCGACACTCCACGACGTCGGCCACGTCGTCCACCGCAACGAACACGTCTACTACTCGATCCCGCTGGCCGCCGACATCCTCGATCGAGTCTTAGCGGAGTTCTACGACCTCCCCGACGTCGTGCGAATGAAAGGCGAGGTACTCCACGCAATTCTCTGTCACCACACGGCCGAGACGCCGCTGACGACGGAAGCCGGTATCATCCGCGTCGCCGACGCACTCGACATGGAAAGTGGCCGTTCACGGATTCCCTACGAACACGGCGGCCGCGGGATCAACACCCTCTCGAGCCAGGCGATCAAACGGGTCTCGCTGTACGAGGGCGAGACCAGTCCAGTGATGGTCGAAATAGCAATGACGAACGCGGCAGGCGTCTACCAGGTGGACAATCTCTTGAAGGCGAAACTCCGTGGCTCCGGACTCGAGGACGATATCCGTATCGTGGCCGTCAACACGAACGAAAACCACGAACAACTCGTCGAACGGATCGAGCTTTAGTCGGCGAGTTCGTACCGTCCATCAACCCGTTTGACGTGGCCGCGCTCCCGTAACGTTCCAACGATCGAGAGAACGTTCCCCTTGCTGATGGCGAGATCCGACCGAAGGTTGTCAGCCGTCGCGCCGTCTTTCGTCGCGAGATAGTAGTAGACTAATTTCGCTCGCGGCGTAGTAACATCAGTTGGCACTGACACGTCGGTTCCCTGCTCCACTGTCGAGGTCATATTCGATCTCTGAAGTTCGACGATAATAAATCTGTGTTTCAACGATCGTCGATAATGGGACCCCGTCACCGTGTTTCGACGAGCCGAACAGCGACGACCGATCCGAAACGACACCGATTCGGAGCGATACGACCGATTTCGTCGCGTTGTACCGATCGTCGTATCGTTTTTGTACGTCCCCTGGGACAGGAGACACGATGTCGACCCAGATTACCATCCTCGCACTCTTGACCGGATTGCTGACCGGTGCCCTGTTTCGGTTTCTGAATATCCCGATCCCCGCACCACCGGAGCTCCCCGGCGTGATGGGTATCATCGGGATCTACGTGGGATACAAGATTATCGACCACTTCGAAGTCGGTGTCGATTTCCTCGAGTTACTCGGTGCCTGACCGTCTCCGAGACACCCTATAACCGCTGTACACGCTGATCGCGTCGTATTCCGGCGATGGGACCGGTTTCTCGGGCGGAACCTCCGGAGACCGATCGGGAACGGCCGCGAAAACGAGTCGACGGAGCGTCGTCAGTAGCTCCGAACTTTCGGCTCGTAGGTCTTCTCCTCGCCCTCGAGGATGACTGGGCGGTAGAAAATATTCGGTTCGCCGCCGTCCCAGGAGATGAGCGTGTGTTTGAGCCAGTTCTCGTCGTCGCGAACCTGGTTCTCCTGACGCCAGTGAGCGCCACGGAACTCGTTGCGCACGAGCGCACCGAGTGCGATCGTCTCGGCGACGTCGATCAGGTTGCGCGTCTCGTAGGTCTGCTGGAGGTCGGTGTTGAACGTCCGCGAGGGGTCGTCGACGTAGACGTCCTGGTACTGCTCGCGGCAGTCGCGAATGATCCGGAGTGCCTTCTTGATGCCCTCTTCGGTCCGGAAGACGTTGACGTAGTCGGTCATTGCGTTCTGGAGCCTCGAGCGGATCTCGGCGTGCTGGATGCCGCTGTCTTTCTCCATCAGCCGCTCGACGCGCTCGCGTTCGCGTTCGACGGCGCGCTCGAGGGAGTCAACGCTGGCCGTGACGCCACCGTCTGCGGCGACGTCGCCGCTCGTCTCGAGACCGGTTGCGCCGGGCTGGACGGGGAGGTCGGCGTCGGTCTCGTCCTCGACATCGTCGCCGTATCCCGTCTCGATCTCGGGTTCACCGAGGGTCTCGCCGGCCGCGTGACGACCCGCGCGTTTTCCGAAGACGATGAGCTCAGGAAGGGCGTTGCCGCCCAGGCGATTCCCGCCGTGGACGGAGACGCAAGCGCACTCGCCGGCTGCGTAGAGGCCGTTGATGCAGGTCTGTCCGTTCTCGTCGACATCGATGCCGCCCATCGCGTAGTGTTGACCGGGTTTGACCGGCATCGGCTCGACGAGACCGTCGACGCCCTCGAAGTCCTCTGCGAGGTGAAGGATGTTCTCTAAGCGGTCGATGATGCGTTCCTCGCCCAGGTGGCGCATGTCGAGGTGGACGTACTCGTCGTCGACGCCGCGTCCTTCGTTCACTTCCGTGAGTTCGGCCCGCGCAACGACGTCACGAGAGGCGAGTTCGCCGTCGTTGTTCGCGTAGCCGTACTCGAACATGAACCGCTCGCCGTCGTTGTTGTAGAGGATGCCACCCTCGCCGCGGACACCCTCGGAGATGAGGACACCCGTCGACGGCAGCGAAGTCGGGTGGAACTGGATGAACTCCATGTCCTCGAGTGGTGCGCCGGCGCGATAGGCCATCGCGTGACCGTCGCCCGTACAGGAGACGGCATTGGTGGTGTGATCGAACGCTTGACCGGGGCCGCCGGTCGCGAGAACGACACCGTTGTTTGCCTTGAACCCTTCAATGTTTCCGGACTGGACGTCGTAGGCGACGACTCCGTGGCACTCGCGGTCGTTCGGGTCGGCCTCGTCGCTCGTCGCCAGGTTCATCACGTACCACTCGTCGTAGACCTGGATGCCGCGTTTGACGACCTGTTCGTACATCACGTGAAGGAGGTGGTGGCCGGTCTCGGCACCGGCGTAAGTCGTCCGCGGGAACGAGAGACCGCCGAACGGCCGCTGGGAGACTCGACCGTCGTCCTCGCGGGAGAACGGCATTCCCCAGTGTTCCAGCTGGATCGTCTCGTCGGGGGCGTCCTGTGCGAGGGTTTCGACCGCCGGAGCGTCACCCAGGTAGTCCGACCCCTTCATCGTGTCGTAGGCGTGGAGTTCCCAGTCGTCGCCCTCCCGAAGCGCGGCGTTGATCCCGCCTTCGGCCGCGCCAGTGTGACTGCGAACTGGATGGAGTTTCGAAACGATGGCCGTATCGGCCCCCGCCTCGTTCGCTGCGATTGCCGCCCGGAGGCCGGCGCCGCCAGCGCCGACCACGATGACGTCGTGTTCGTACATATTACCAGAATTTCAGGTTCTTCTTGACTGCTTCGCGCTTGAGCTCCTGGATGTGCTCGGTGAGCGGAATGTCCTTCGGACACACTTCGGTACAGGAGAACTGGGTCTGACACCGCCAGACGCCGTGTTCCTGCTCTAAGAGCCGGAGCCGGTGTTCTTTGATCTCCTCGTCTTCGCGTTCGTCCATCGCGAACCGGTAGGCCTTGTTGATCGCCGCCGGCCCGAGATACTGGTTGTCTCCCGCCGCGACGTTACAACTAGACATACACGCACCACACCAGATACACCGCGTCGACATCTTGACGTTCTCGCGGTTCTCCCGGCTCTGGCGCTGTTCCTCGAGTTCTCCCTCGGGAAGATCTTCTTGCTGGAAGTACGGCTCGACGGCGTGCATCTGGTCGTAGAAGTGATCCATGTCGACGACCAGATCCTTGACGACCTCCTGGTGGGGAAGCGGTTCGATCCGAACCGGCTGCTCGAGTTCCGAAATCTGGGTCTTACAGCCGAGTTGCTGTCTGCCGTTGACGAAGAAGGCATCGGAGCCACAGACGGCCTGGCGACAGGAGTGTCGGAACGTCAGCGAGGAGTCGAACTCGTCGCGGGCGTACATCACCGCGTCGAGGACGGTCATCCCCTTCTCGAAGGGGACGTAGAAGTCGTCGAAACGCGGTTCCTGTTTTCCTTCGACTTCGGGGTCGTAGCGGAACACCTTGATGTGAACCGTCTCGCCCTCGGCTTCGGCTTCCGATTCCGATCGCTCGTCGACCATTCGTTCCTGTTTTTCGTCGAGTCGCCGCTGCTGTGGCGACTCCGCCCCTTTCATCTCGGGGTCTTCCGGTGCTTCTTGCGTCTCCGGTTCTTGGGTTTCCGGCTCCTGTTGTTGCGTGCTCATGTTAGATCATCCCCGCCATCGCGAGTGCAACCCAGATTCCCTGGACGATCAGTGCCACACTTGCAATCGTCAGGACCGCGAGCACTACCTTCTTGGGGGTGCCGCTGAGACCCTGATTGACGAGTGCGTTGTAAACGCCGTTGACGCCGTGGAACGTTCCGGCGATGAGAAACAGCACCATCGTCAGGAAGTAGCCGACGTTCTCCATCCGGGCTCGCGTACCCATGAACGTAACCTCGGCCGCGTGGTTAACGAAGTGAAGCTGAAAGAAGTGGAAAGCGAGAACGACGACGAGAAACGCTGCCGTGATGCGCTGGAGCAGCCACGCGGTTCCGCCCGGCGCGAACGAGGAGTATCGTTCAGCCATCTAAAAGCCCACCCCTTTCAGGAAGGTCGGAACGCTCGCAACGGTGATGATCCCCGTCAGGATCAACGAGGCGTAGAAGCTCTTGTCCTGGGCCTCGAGTCCGATTCCGAGGTCGATCATCAACAGACGGAGCCCGTTCAGGATGTGGAAGACTGCCACCGCGAGCAGGCCGACCTCGAGGAGCCGAACGATGAACAGGCCCTCGAGCCCGCCAAGCGTCGCCGTGTAGATGTCGACCTCGGTGAGGCCGGTCCCCTCGACGTTCGGCAGATCCTCCGCGAACACTTCGACCGTCTCGCCCTGTGCTGCCCCGATTGCCGTACTCAACACGGCGATGTGAGTGAACAGATAGCCGATCAACATCCACCCGGTGAACTTGTGGAAGATCCACGCCCACATGCCGGCCGAGAACTCTTTCCAGCGGCCGTAGTCCTCGATAAGGCCGCGATTGTAAGACTGACTCATGCGCTCGTGTGGACGGTTAGACCGTGGAGGTATAGAAGTTACTTTTGTCACTCCTGGTAGAGAGTGGCGAGAATATTCATTCGGAAAGGAATGAATCGGTCTCGCTAACAAAACACCAAGTTGTCTGATCGCCACAGCCGTGTGGCTCTATCGTAACAACTGAAACGATTTACACACCGATCTCCGACTCCCTGGCGATCGGATGTGCAATGACGTGCAGTGGCTACTACCAACGATCGAATACTCGTGGTGTCATTAGCTACCACGGTCACAGTTCGGATTGGGACCGCTCCATCGTTCGTTCGCGCTCGAGTGCCGTCAGCGTATCCGAGGAGAGACCGACGAGGTGACACAATGGGTTTCCGGGGTAGACCACGGGATTCTCGAGGACACCGACGATGAGCCCGGTAAACGGAGCGTCGACGGTGACGATGTCGTCGTCCTCTTTGAACGGGTTGGTGATCGTACAGATTACCTCATCCTCCTCGACGAGCGCGCCACGCCCCCGCTTCATATCGACGATTCCGCCCGCGTCAGCGCGAAGCCAGGTTTTCTCGTCTTCGTCGCGAATGATCGTCCGCCAGCCGGGCCAGTGGACCGACGACTCCGGATGACAGCCGAACTCCGCGAGCACGCTGGCGACGCCGGTCAGCGCACGGTCGATCAACGGGCGCTGGAAGCGGTGTGCCTCACCCATCTCGACGGTGATCGTCGGAACGCCCGCCTCTGTTGCCTCCCGTCGAAGGGTTCCGGACGGACCCTCACCACCGATGATGACGTTCGAACTGAACGCCTTAGCGAGACGACCGACTGTCGGATCGTCGACTGACGCGCGGACGTGGAGCATGTTCGTTCGTCCGCGCGTCGACGTGTGAAAGTCGATCCCGAGGTCACAGGGCTCGATGAAGTTCGTGAAGATCCGATTGGCCATTCGTCGAGCGCTCGTCGATCCCTCGCGTCCGGGAAACGATCGATTCAGATCCCGGTCGTAGATCGGGAGGTACCGTTCCTGGGCCAGAAAGCCGGGAACGTTCATCACGGGCAGACAGACGAGCGTCCCGTGGAGTTCGGAGTGATCCCAGTCGTGGGCGACTTCGCGGACGACTTCGATCCCGTTGAGTTCGTCGCCGTGTGCCGCCGCCGACAGAAAGACCGTCGGTCCCGGCTTCGAGCCGTTGATGACTGTCACAGGGATCTTGACGGGATCGCCGAGATACGTTTCACTGATGCTGTACCGGATGTTTGCCGACTCGCCTGGGTCGACCCGTCCACCGTTGTACGTAAACGCCTCGTCGTCGACGTCTGTACGTTCGTCGGGCGGTTCGTCGCTCGAGTCGTCGTTCATACACCACTCTCGGAGAGCAACGACGAGAACCTTGTCGTTACGGATCGCCTCGACCGACGACTGCTGGCGCGGGTTGGTGATGGGTTCTACAGAGAGACAGCGAGAGTGCCTCGGGGCTTGACCCCGAGGGTGAATCGCGTAAGCTTTACTACTCATCCAACCGTACTGAAGGATACAGTTGCGACGGGGATTGAAGACCTCAATCCGAAGCAACTGCTGGCAGTTGCGAGGAATGCGACACCTCTCAAAACCCGCTATGGCGGTGAGACGGGTGTTGTCGGGCGGGGTGGAGCCGTCGACCCTCACGGACGCGCCGGGCGTTCGGGTGTTAATTCCAACCGACCCATCGCGGGGAGGACGAGGGGAATTAAATTCGCCTGCGACAGCACGGCCCGTTTTGGGACGTGCGGTCAAAACGGTGAAGCCGCGGGGCTTGCCCCCGCGGTACTTCACTGCACCGACGCCCTGGTGCAACCGCGATCCGTCTTTCGTTCGCTGCCTCTCACTCCCCATGGCGAAGGTGACTCCGTGACGACGCTGATCCGTAACTGGACAATCAAACCGTGGGCATACGTTTTGTACTTTGCCATGTTACAGCTACGCATGGACATCCGTGAGGCCACCGAGTCGGACGTCGATGCAATCCGCTCGATCGCCAGTCAGTCGCTCCGATCGACCTACACCGACTTTCTCGACGAGGATACCGTCGACGATGCGATCGAGCAGTGGTACGGCGAATCGTTCGCCGAAGAACTGATCGACGATCACTCGCTCGTTCTGGTCGTCGAGCGCGACGGAACGATCGTCGCGTTCTCCCAGAGCGATCTGATCGGCCAGCAACATCGCACAGGTCGGATCCTCTGGTTGCACGTCGACCCCGACCAGCGGGGAAGCGGAACCGGGGTTCGTCTGCTCGTACGCACCCGCGAGAAACTGCTTCAGGAGGGTGCCGAACGGATCCACTGTTTCGTCCTCGAGGACAACGAGGGCGGAAACGAGTTCTACCGCGAGCACGGCTTCGAGCAAGCCGGACAGCGCGAGGTCGACATCGGCGAGGAGACGTTCGTCGAGAACGTCTACGCCGAGAGTGAGATCGACGGCGAAGGCTGGGGCGCGACCGACGAACTCGAGGTCGACGGCCAGCGACTGTACGTCAGCTACGGTGAGGCGGCTCGCGGCTCGAAGTCTCCGTTTTACACGGTCTACGAGACAGCCGACCGGGACGAACGCTACGCGTGGCTCTGTGGCCACTGCGATTCGATCGACAACGCGATGGATGCGATGGGCCGGATCGAGTGTAACACCTGTGGCAACCGCCGGAAGGCGACCCGATGGGACGCCTCGTATCTCTAGTCCAGCCTCCCGAGTCGCGTTCCGAGCCAGCTAGTCTGGGACGATATTCACGATCGGACGGGACACAGTCGTACCGTGACCGTCCCAATCAGGGTCGTCTCTCGAGGTACAGCACTCTGTAGGTGATCCTTACCTCCCGAGTCGACACAGGGTCGGTGGACGTCGCCGGGTTCGACCGTCGACGCGTTCGGGACGGGTTCGGACGGATTGCTGTACCGTTGTACCGCTGAAACCGCAGACGGGTCGCGGATTCGGCGGTACCGACGACAGTAAACCGTCTCACTGTAATCGTCGACTATCGTTCGCTGTCGAGCCTCACTCGACTGTTGTATCCACATTACAATTGTCCGATTGCGCTTTCTCCCCTACTGGTCGGACCGTCCGAATCCGCCTTAGTTAGGTCACATCCCCACGCCGACCGCCGTCGAGTACACGAGACTGGCACCTACCATGAGTACACGAGAACATATCGTCCGCGGATTCAAAGCGACGCTCGTCGCTCGAGCGATTTATATGATCTCGAGCGCGCTGTTGATGTTCGTTCTCGCACGCTACCTGCTCGACCCGGACGGCTACGGCGCGCTGTACTGGGCGATCGGTATCCTGGCCGTCGTCCAACTGTTTGCCGACGTCGGTCTCGGGAAGTCGGCCGCGCGATACATCTCCGAGTATCGCGAGACCGATCCCGGCCAGATCCCACACCTGCTACGGTCGACGGTCGCGTTCAAACTCGTTGTGCTCACCGTCGTCGCCTCCGCCCTGTTGGTATTTCACGAACGGATCGCAGTCCTCCTCGGCGACCCGAGCGCCGCCCCGTTTCTCGCGGCCGGCGTCCTCTACATCACGGTCAACTCCTTTAACGTCTTCAGTCAGATCGCCTTCCAGGGATTCAACCGCCTCGAGTACAGCGCGGCGGTCCAGGCTATCGGCGGCACAGCCCGTCTCGTCTTTGCGGTTCTGTTCGTACTCATGGGCCTCGGCGCGCTCGGAGCCCTGTTCGGCTACATCGTCGGCTACGCGATCGCCGCCGTCTTCGGGATGGCCGTCCTCTATTACCGGTTCTATCGTCCCACGGATCCCGCGCCGACGTACGAGGAGGGACTCTCGAGACGCCTCGCCGAGTACAGCGTGCCGCTTACCGCGACCAGAAGCGCCAACGTGGTCGACAAGCAGATCGACACCGTTCTCGTCGGCGTCTTTCTCACACCCGCGGCCGTCGCCTTCTACACCCTGGGCAAACAGATTACCGACTTCGTTCTCGCGCCGGCCGAATCGCTCGGTTTCACGATCTCGCCGAACTTCGGCGAACAGAAAGCCGCCGGGAAACTCGAGGAGGCCCGTCGGATCTACGAGACGTCGCTGACCCACACGATGTTGGTGTACGTGCCGGCGGCGGCCGGCCTGGCGATCGTCGCCGAACCGTTCATCACGCTCGTCTTCGGGGGGGACTACGCGGGAGCCGTTCCGGTGCTCCAGATCCTCGCGGCGTTCGTCGTCCTCCAGGCGATTACGAACCTGACGAGTGACAGTCTCGACTACCTGGGCCGGGCGCGGGCTCGCGCCGTCGCGAAAGGCGTGACTGCGGCGGCTAATCTCGGGTTGAACCTGCTGTTGATTCCGACGATCGGCGTCGTCGGTGCCGCCCTCGCCACGGTCGCAACGCACTCGGTGTACGTGGCGGTGAACCTCTACATCGTCCACACGGAGCTCTCGCTTCGACTCGCTCGTCTCGGGCGCTCGATGGCGATCATCTGCTCGATCACTGGTGCGATGGCTGTCGCCGTCTTGCTGGTGACGCCGATGGTTTCGACCGTCCTCATGCTGTTTGCCACCATCGGCCTGGGTGGCCTCGTCTGGGCCGTGCTCGTCCTGGTCAGCGGATTCGTCGATCTGCGCGACGTCAGATCGGTCGTCGGCTGATCGAGACGGTGTGTCGCCCGCCACTGGCTCGCTTCCGTCGGATTAACTACGAATACTTATCCGCCAGCTTTGTGTTGGATACGTATGAGCGATGCTGACGCCGTCACGGTCGGGGTATTGAGTTTACACACGAGCAAGGAAACCAAGGCCATTCTCAACGCTGTCGAGGCGTTAGGTCACGACACCGAGTGGCTTCGAACCGAGAACACCGCGATCAGCGTCACCGACGGGAGCGTCGTCCTCGAGCCGGCGGTCGACGTGATCGCAAACCGGATGTTGCTCTCGAACACCGAACAGCCGGCCGAAGAGCTCGGACTTGCGAACACGTTCGCCCAGCTCGTGCCGACGCTCAACGAGCCGAAGTCCGTCCTCACGGCGATTCACAAGCTCTCGACGGCCACGACGCTCGCGGCTAACGACGTCCGGACCCCCGACGTCACCCTCGCGCTCAACAGCGAAGGGTTAAACGCCGCTCGAGAACGGTACGGCGAGGAAGCGGTGTACAAGACCGCGATCGGCACACACGGCGGCGGCACCTGGAAGGTTGGCCGGGACGAGCCGGTCAACGCCAAGGTCGGGAACCGATACGCGTTCTTACAGGAACTCGTCGACCACGACGACCTCAGACACCGGGACGTCAGAGTCTACGTCGTCGACGGCGAAGTCATCAGCGCGATGTACCGGTACGCGCCGGACAACGACTGGCGGACGAACGTCGCTCTCGGCGGCACCGTCGAGAACGCGACCGACGACCTCCCCGACGATGTTCGAGAGATGGCCCAGCGAGCGGCCGACGCTGTCGGGCTCGACTACGCTGGCGTCGACCTCGTCGAGAGTGAAGAGGGCTGGTTCGTCCTCGAGGTCAATCCGACCGCCGGCTTCAAGGGGCTCTACGAGGCGACCCACATCAGTCCCGCCCCCTACATCGCGAAACTCGCGATCGAACGTGCTGGCGGTGAGGTCGACGACCAGCGGGTCGAGGAGCTGTCCGCGGTGCTCGACGACTCACAGCCCACGGCACAGCCGGTACAGACCACACAGCCGAGCGAGGAAACGGCCGTGATCGGCTACACCGAGGAGGTCGTCCTCTCGGGGACGAGCGGGTCGAAGTCGATCATCGCGAAGTCCGACACCGGTGCGACGCGGACGAGCATCGACACGGCGCTCGCCGCCGACATCGGCGCCGGTCCGATCAAATCGATCACACGGATCCGATCCGGGAGTTCGAAGACCGCGAAGAGTCGTCCCGTCGTCGACGTCGTCGTCGGCGTCGGTGGCAACCAGCACACCGTCACCGCGAGCGTCGAGGACCGAAGCCACATGGATTACCCCGTCCTCCTCGGCCGGGACATCCTCGAGAACTACCAGGTCGACGTCAGCCGACGAATCGACGGCAATCCCGCCGACACGCCCGAAGAGGAGGAGTAACGGACCGCATTACGTGGGGCCAGTCCCGGGTTACCGATGGATGACTGTTCCCACCGGTTATTTTATTGTTCAGTTGTGCTAACACGTAGGCGCATGACGACGGTCCTCGCATCCACGCTCTCCAACAAACCGGTGATGGGATCGGACGGCAAAGAACTCGGAACGGTGCACAACGTCACGATGAACGTCGAGACCGGTGCACTCGAGTACGTCCTCGTAACGCCGAAAGCGGACGACGTTCACCGCTTCGAGACGGACGACGACGGGACGTTGCTCGTTCCCGCCGACAAGATCCAGAACGTCGACGACTACCTGATGGTCGAGTGACCGACGGCCCGTAGACGCCTGGCGGAACCTAGTACCCTCCCAAGCGTCGACTGCAGGCGCGCCAAAGCACTAGCCGGAGTGGTTGGCGAAACCCGTTTGGGGTAGCGACCGCCATAGCGGTCGGCCACGACCCTCGCCGCGGTTCCGGGTCCGCCCCGATTCCCGCGACCAGTCCGGATCCGTAAAAGAGCAGTATCGATACTCGTTACTCGGAGAGCGAACCCGGAGTCCACGATCCGTCGAAGTCCTCGTGACGGTACTCCGTCCCGTCGGCGCCCGCGTAGGTGCCGACGCAGTGGCCATCACCTTGGAGGTAGTACTGGTAGGTGGTCAGCCCCTCGAGGCCGACCGGGCCGCGGGCGTGGATCTTGCCGGTGCTGATGCCGACCTCGGCCCCCAGGCCGAACCGGTAGCCGTCGCTGAATCTGGTCGAGGCGTTGTGAAACACCGAGGCGGAGTCGAGACTCCGCATGAACGTCCCCGCACGGTCGGCGTCGTCGGTGACGATCGACTCGGTGTGTTTCGAGCCGTAGGTGGTGACGTGCTCGAGTGCAGTCTCGAGGGAGTCGACGACGCGAACGGAAAGAATCAGGTCGCCGTACTCGGTCGACCAGTCCTCGTCCGTGGCGGCTCCGACGTCGACGATCGATCGCGTAGCCTCGTCGCCACGGACCTCGACGTCCGCCTCGGCGTAGCGCTCGGCGATCGCGGGCAGGAACTCCTCGGCGACGTCCTCGTGGACGAGCATCGTCTCGACGGCGTTACAGACCGCGGGATACTGCACCTTCGCGTCGTAGGCGATCTCCTCGGCCATGCCGAGGTCGGCCTCGCTGTCGACGTAGACGTGACAGACGCCCTCGGTGTGGCCGAGGACGGGGATGCTCGTGTTGTCCTGGATGTAGGAGACGAACTGGGAACTCCCGCGGGGCATGACGAGGTCGATGGCGTCGTCCATCTTGAGGATCGTATCGACGTCTGCGCGGGCCTCGATGAGCTGTGCCCAGCCGTCGGGTGCGTCTGCCGTCGCCTCGCGGATGATCTCGTACAGGACCCGGTTGGACTCGCTCGCCTCGCTGCCGCCTTTCAGGATGGCCGCGTTTCCGGACTTCAGACTGAGTGCGGCGATCTGGACGAGCGCGTCGGGCCGGGACTCGAAGATCGTCCCGACGACGCCGATCGGGACGGTCTGTTCGTACAGTTCGAGCCCGTCGTCGAGTTTCCGCGCGGTCCGCGTCCGCCCCAGGGGATCGTCCTGCCCGGCGACGCTCCGGACCATCTCCGTGATGCTCTCGAGTTTTGCCGGTGAGAGCTTCAGCCGGTCGACCAGCGCCTGGCTGTACTCGCCGGCCTCGAGCAGTTTCTCGCCCTCGCGGACGTCGACTTCGTTGGCCTCGAGGATCTCGTCGTGGCTTTCGTCGATCGCGTCGGCGATCGCGTGTAACGCCTCCGAGCGTCGGTCGTCGGAGTACTTCGCGAGCTCCAGGGCCGCGGCCTGTGCCTCCTCGACTTTCGTCTCCGTCGATTTCTCAGTCATCGATGACACCGTTCGTTGGAACGAATATGGTCCCGACCGCCTTCCCACCAGCGATTTTTTCGAGGACGTCTTCCTCGGTCGACTTCGCGATGACGGCGGGGATGCCGTGTTCGCTGACCGAGCGCGCGCCGGCTACCTTCGTCTGGATGCCACCGAAGGTCGCGCTCGCACTGCCGTCGACGATTTCCTGAACGTCGGCGTAGTTGCGGCCGACGGCCTCGATGCGTTCTGCGTCCGGGTCTTCCTTCGGGTTGCCCGTGTAGACCCCGCCGACGTCGGTGAGCGTGACGAGCAACTCGCTGTCGACGCCGACGGCGACCGACGAGGAGAGCATGTCGTTGTCGCCGATCCGGATCTCCTCGGTCGCGACGGCGTCGTTCTCGTTGATGATCGGGACGATATCCCACTCGAGCAACGTCTCGATCGTGTTCTTGAAGTTCGTGAACCGATCGGGGTTGTCGAGATCGTTCTGTGTCAACAGGATCTGGGCGACCTTCCGGTCGTAGCGCTCGAAGCTTTCCGTGTACCGACGCATCAGGTGAGATTGCCCGACCGTCGACAGCGCCTGGGATTCCTCGACGGTCTCGTCGGTGTAGCCGACCCGTCCCTTTCCGGCGCCGACCGCACCGGAGGAGACGAGGACGACTTCCTTCTCGCGTTCGAGCAGATCGACGACGTCGTCCACGAGCTTGTCGAGTTTCTCGTCGTCCAGATTCGACTCGTCGTCAGTCAAGGAGTTCGTCCCGGCTTTGACGACGACGCGATCGGCGTCGGCTGCGAGCTGTCGGGCCTCTTCGACGACGCTCAGTTCGACGGCGTCAGTCATCGTCGAACTCTCGTGCTAACTCCGCGGATCGTTCTTCGGCGGCCGATACCGCTTCGGCGACCGCCTCGTCGGCCGTACTCTCCCAGAGGACTTCCATCCCCTCGATGGTCGTCCCCTTCGGCGAACAGACCGCATCGATCAACTCGTCGATATCCCGCTCCGAGCGCAGGACCGTCTCCGCGGCCCCCTTGAACGTCTGGGCGGCGAGCACTGCCGCATCGTCGGGCTCGAGTCCGGCGTCGACGCCGGCGTCGCGCATCGCGCCGATCAGATAGAAGACGAACGCCGGGCCGCTTCCGTTGACGGCGGTCGCAATATCCATCTGGGTCTCCTCGACCTCGACGAACTCGCCGACGTCGTCGAGGAGCGTCCTGACCTCGTCGGGGATCTCCGCTCCCGTCGCCGCGGCCGCCATATTCCCCGTCTCCGCGGCGAGGTTCGGCATGATTCGGACGACCGTCGCGTCGGTGTACTCCGCGAGGGTCGACGTCGGGACGCCGGCGGCGATCGAGACGAGCGTCTGCTCCGGCGAGAGATCGAGATCGCTCACGACGTCGACGACGAGCCCCGGTTTGACGGCGACGACGACGACGTCGGCCTCGGTGGCGACCGCGGGATCGGTCGTGGTCTCCGCACAGTCGTCCGACACCGCCTCGAGCGCCGCCTGATCGACGTCGCACGCGATAACCGTGTGCTCTCCAGTTCTCGAGAGCCCCCGTATCAGGGCGCTCCCCATGTTGCCACACCCAATGACGCTGGCACGTACCATTCTATATACACCACACGGATCGAGGGGGACATAGCAACTTTGATTTCGCCCCGAACCGCGGCCTGCCCGCTCGAACCTATCGACGACGAGGGTTCGCTGATGTGAAAGAAAGTTTTCTTTAAGCCGAAGAGTTCGTTACCGAGTTAGACAATCTTAATAGGGAAACCCAGCAATTGGTAGCTGATGACTGGATCAAACCAGGACTGGTGGCCGAATCGGTTGAGCGTTTCCATGCTCGATCAGAACGTTCGGCCGTCCGACCCGATGGACGAGGAGTTCGACTACGCCGAGGAGTTCGAAGCAATCGACTTCGAGGAACTGAAAGCGGACATCGAGGACGTGATGACGACGTCCCAAGATTGGTGGCCTGCCGACTACGGCCACTACGGCCCGCTTTTCATCCGGATGGCCTGGCACAGCGCCGGCACCTACCGCACCAGCGACGGCCGCGGCGGTGCTTCCGGCGGCCGACAGCGCTTCGCGCCGCTCAACAGCTGGCCCGATAACGCGAACCTCGACAAGGCACGGCGGCTGCTCTGGCCGGTCAAGCAGAAGTACGGCCGTCAGCTTTCGTGGGCCGACCTGATCGTGCTGGCCGGCAACGTCGCCCTGGAATCGATGGGATTCGAGACGTTCGGCTTCGGCGGCGGACGCGAGGACGACTACCAGCCGGACGACGCCGTCGACTGGGGTCCCGAAGACGAGATGGAAGCGTCCGACCGCTTCACCGAGGAAGGTGAACTCGAGGGGACGCTCGCCGCGACCGTCATGGGCCTGATCTACGTGAATCCGGAGGGGCCGGACGGTGAGCCGGATCCGGAGAAGTCCGCGGAACGAATTCGAGAGTCGTTCAGCCTGATGGCGATGAACGACGAGGAGACGGCCGCGCTCATCGCCGGCGGACACACCTTCGGGAAGGTCCACGGCGCTTCCGACCCCGACGAGCACGTCGGTCCAGAGCCGGAGGCTGCCCCGATCGACAAGCAGGGGCTGGGCTGGGAGAGCAGCCACGGTTCCGGGAAGGGAGCCGACACGATCACCAGCGGGATCGAAGGACCATGGACCACCGCGCCGACCCGGTGGGACACCGGCTTCATCGACAACCTGCTGAACTACAAGTGGTGGCCCGAGAAGGGGCCCGGTGGCGCGTGGCAGTGGACCACACAGGACGGCGAACTCGACGAGGCCGCACCGGGTACGGAAGATCCGTCGGAGAACGAGGACGTGATGATGCTAACGACGGACGTTGCGCTCAAGCGCGATCCCGACTACCGGGAGATCCTAGAGCGCTTCCAGGAGAACCCCCGGGAGTTCCAGGAGGCGTTCGCGAAGGCCTGGTACAAGCTGATCCACCGCGACATGGGCCCGCCGGAACGACTCCTCGGCCCGGAAGTTCCCGACGAGGAGATGCTCTGGCAGGACCCGCTCCCCGACGCCGACTACGATCTGATCGGCGACGAGGAGATCGCCGAGCTCAAAGAGGAACTCCTCGCCTCGGAGCTCTCGATCTCTCAGCTCGTCAAGACCGCCTGGGCGTCGGCGTCGACCTACCGCGACAGCGACAAGCGCGGCGGCGCAAACGGCGCGCGCATCCGCCTCGAGCCCCAGCGGAGCTGGGAAGTCAACGAGCCCGAGCAACTCGAGACGGCACTCGAGACCTACGAGGAGATTCAGGCGGAGTTCAACGACTCCCGATCCGACGACGTGCGCGTCTCGCTTGCCGACCTGATCGTGCTGGGCGGCAACGCGGCCGTCGAGCAGGCAGCGGCCGACGCCGGCTACGACGTCGACGTTCCGTTCGAGCCGGGCCGGACCGACGCGACCCAAGAACAGACCGACCCCGAGTCCTTCGAGGCGCTCAAACCTCCGGCTGACGGGTTCCGCAACTACTACAGCGACGAGGCCGACCGTTCCCAGGAAGAGCTGTTGGTCGACAAGGCGGATCTCCTGAACCTGACGGTCCCCGAGATGACGGTGCTGGTCGGCGGGATGCGTGCACTGAACGCGACCTACCAGGACTCCGAACTCGGCGTCCTCACGGACCGCCCGGAGACGTTGACCAACGACTTCTTCGTGAACCTGCTCGATATGGACTACGAGTGGGAGGCGGCCGAAGACTCCCAGGACATCATGGGATGGGAAGCCCCGACGGACACCAGAGATGGCGAGGTCTTCGAACTGCGAAACCGCGAGACGGGCGAACTCGAGTGGACGGCGACCCGTGCCGATCTCATCTTCGGTTCGAACTCCCGGCTTCGCGCCTCCGCGGACGTCTACGCCGCCGACGACGCCGAGGAGAAGTTCGTTCGCGACTTCGTCGACACCTGGAGCAAAGTGATGCAACACGACCGGTTCGACCTCGAGTAACGCTCGAGACGCTCGCTGCGTCCCTTGGTCGACGCGTTTTTGTTCACTCGAGTCCACCTCCCGTCGAACGCGAATGACGGTCGATTCCGCCGCAGACACCGATCCCGAATCCGTCCTCCGAGCCGACCCCGTGATGGCGCTGGTCGTCGAACGCCGCGACCCACACCAGATCGATCCGAACGTCGACGAGTTCGAGCGCCTGTGTGTCTCGATCGTCAACCAGCAGCTCTCGACGGCGAGCGCAACGGCCGTTCGCGAACGGATGTTCGAGGTGCTCGAGGGGACTGTCACTCCCGATACTGTCCTCGCAGCCGACCGCGACGACCTCCTCGGGGCCGGCCTCTCCCGGTCGAAAGTCGACTACGTCAGGAACGTGGCTCGCGCGTTCCAGAAACGGGATCTGACCCGTAGGGGTCTGACCGACCGGACGAACGACGAGGTGATCGCCGAACTGACCCAGATTACGGGCGTCGGCGAGTGGACCGCGAACATGTACCTCGTGTTCGTCCTTCAGCGTCCGGATGTCCTCCCGCTGGGTGACCTCGCGGTTCGTCGCGGAATCGAACGGCTCTACAACAACGGCGAGGAACTAACTCGAGCCGAGATGCGCGAGATCGCCGAGCCGTGGCGGCCCTACCGCAGTCTCGCGACGCGGTACATCTGGGCGGAGTACGAGGCCTAATACGGGCTGTCGTACGTCATTCCCGGCACACAGCGACACGTCCAGTGGCGTCCCAAGCCTGCACTGATGGGTGAAACCGTGTGTGGGTGACTGATTTCACTCATCAGTCGACGCTTGGGACGGTACTAGTGCTTTGGCACGCCTGCACTACAGCGTCGAATTCGATGGTGTGGTTCGAGTCAACGCTGCAGTCGACGGTTGCCGAAGTACTAGTTTCTAACTCTACTCGCCGATCCCCGACGACTGCCGACTGCCGTCGACCCCGGTCGCCGACTCGCGAATGACGTACGTCCCGAGACCAGCGATTCCGGCGACTGTCACCGCTAGACTAGCCGAGACACCCGTCTCGAGAAACGCCAGCCCGGCCTGGGCGAGCGAGCCGTACTCCCCGCCGAGTGTCGTCGCGAGGGCCAACTGCGCCAGTACGCTTCCGAGGGCCGCTCCGACGAAGAGAGCGAACGCGAGCGCGGCGTACGATCGCGCCACGTCGACGGAATCGGCGATCAGGTAGCCGGCTGCGAAGACCCCGACCGGCGTGACGAGTACCGATCCGAGGCTCGCGCCGAGGGTGAACAGACCGAGCATCTCGACGCCAAACTCGAAGTACGTGTGTCCGATCACCGTCGCCTGGCGAGGAAAGACCTCGACTACGCCGGCGATCACCGCAACGCCGAACGCGCCGATGGAACCGTTCGAGGGCATACTGAACGACGAGGAGACAGTCACAAAAACGTATCTGTCGCTCAACCGGACCTGCCGTCGGAACGTACCAGTCGGCTCGAGTCGATTCGCCTCGAACCGAGTCACTTCGAGCGGCGTGGGCGAGGATTTTCCCGTCGGGGAGACGTAAGACGACCGAATGCAGCCGGTCGTTCACCTCGCCGTCGGCTACCTCTGTTATGCGGGCTACGTCCGGTGGAGAGGGGGCACGTCGCCGGGCGAAGGCCCTGCACTGGCCGCGGTTTTCGGGGCGGCGCTACCCGATCTGATCGACAAACCGATCTGGTTCGTTGGTGTCGTCGACGTCGGTCGAACGATCGGGCACTCGCTTTTGTTCGCGGTTCCGCTCGTCGTCCTCGCGTGGGCGGTCGCGCGATCGCGCGGTCGGGAACTGCTCGGCGTCGCGTTCGCCATCGGCTACCTCTCACACGTCGCGACGGACGTCCCCTGGCACGTACTCTCCGGTGACTACCACGAACTCGGCTTTCTCCTGTGGCCGATCACGCCGATGCCGGAGTACACCGGCACGAAGCCGCTCGGAACCGTGCCAGGGCTCGAGGTGACGGTGACGACGCTCTGGCTCGAGGCGGTCATCCTCGTCGCTGGCGTCGGGTTGTGGTGGCGACACGGCCGACCGGGACTCGAGCCGATTCGGCGTAGGGTTGGGCGATAGCGGAGGGGAAAACACGGCGAACGCGCCGCCTGACACCCTACTTCTGGAGCGACTCCGGGTCCGGCGTCTCGGGTTCGACGTTCGCCAGTCGCATCGCGTTCCCGGTCACGCCGAGGCTCATCCCCATATCGCCGATGACGACGGCGTGGATCACCGTGACGAATCCGGGCGGTGCACCCGCGGCGAGGACGGCCTTGACGGCCAGGCTCGTCCAGATGTTCTGGCGAATGACGCCGTTTGCCTTCCCCGAGAGATCGTAGAGGTACGGGAGACGAGTCAGGTCGTCGCCCATCAGCGCCACGTCGGCCGTCTCGAGGGCCGTGTCGGTCCCCGCGGCACCCATCGCGATGCCGACGGTCGCGGTCGCGAGCGCGGGCGCGTCGTTGATCCCGTCGCCGACCATGGCGACGTGAGCGTCGTCTCCCTCGTCGCCGTGTGTCTCTTCTAACCGCTGGATCCACTCGAGTTTCTCGTCGGGCAGGAGTTCGGCGTGATACTCGTCGATCCCGACCTCGTCGGCGATCGCACGGGCCGTGCCCTCGTTGTCGCCGGTGAGCATCACGACGCGGACGCCCTGCTCGTGCAGCTGCGAGACGGCCCACGTCGCCGCCGGCCGAACGCGGTCCGCGACGGCGACGACACCGAGCGGTCGGTCTTTCGTCCCGACGATCACGACTGTCTTCCCCTCGGACTCGAGGTCGGGGACGACGTCCTCGAGGACGTCCAGACAGCGGCCGCGTTCGCACTGGGGCGTCGTCTCGTACCCCATCTCTGCGAGGCTGACTCCCCCGTCCGTCGTTGCGTGGACGTGCTCGAGGTCCGCGAGCCCGTCGAACAGGTCCGGCTTGCCGACGTAGTGGGTGTCGCCGTCGATCTCGGCGCGGACGCCCTTGCCGGTCAGGGCTTCGAACTCGGAGACGTCGTGGTCGTCTCCCGCGACGCCCTGTTCCTCGGCGTAGCCGACGATCGCCTCCCCGATCGGGTGCTCGCTGCGTCGCTCCGCGGCGGCCGCGCGGCGAAGAACATCTTCCTTATCGGCCACCTCGAGTCCGATCACGTCGGTCACCGAGAGGTCGCCCGTGGTCAGCGTCCCCGTCTTGTCCACCGCGAGGACGTCGCTGTCGCCGACCGCCTCGAGGTGTTTGCCGCCCTTGATCAGGACACCGTTTCGGGCGGCGCTCGTGATCCCGGAGACGACGCTGACGGGTGTCGAGATGACCAATGCGCAGGGACAGGAGATCACCAGCAACGTCAGGCCGACGATAAACCAGTAGCTCCAGGACGCGCCGACGAGCAGGGGCGGGACGACGGCGGCCGCGACAGCGAGGACGACCACGATCGGCGTGTAGACGCTCGCGAAGCGGTCGATGAACTGCTCGCGGTCGGTCTTCTCGCGTTCTGCGTCCTCGACCATGCGGATAATGCGGGCCAGCGTCGAGTCCTCCGCCGCGCTCTCGACGTCGATCTCGAGATAGCCCGACTCGGCGATCGTCCCCGCGTAGACCTCGTCGCCTTCGATCTTGTCCTCGGGAACGCTCTCGCCCGTGATCGGCGACTGGTCCACCGCGCTTTCGCCCTCGAGGACGGTGCCGTCTGCCGGGATCTTCTCTCCCGGGCGGACGACGACGGTGTCGCCAACTACGAGTTCGTCGGCCGGTATCGTCTCCTCGCTGCCGTCCGCGCGCCGGACGGTTGCGGTGTCGGGAGAGAGATCCATCAACTCCCGCAAGGAGTCCCGAGCGCGGTCCATCGAGAACCGCTCGAGCAACTCGGCGACCGAGAACAACACGGCGAGCATCGCCCCCTCGAAGGGATGGTGGGCGGCGACGCTCGCGACGATCCCGACGCTCATCAGGAAATCGATGTCGAGACTCCGATTGCGCACGGAGTAGTAGCCGTTCCGCAAAATCGGCGTGCCGGCAACGACTACCGCCGTAACGAACAGGAGATGTGAGAGTTCGTACGTTCGGTCGACGGGCCCGGCGGCGATCGAAACCAGCGTCGGATCGGCAGCCGAGAAGACGAACTCGAGGGCCATCCCGGCGGCGACGAGCACGGCTCCGATCGCGGTGCCGGCGGCGCGGCGGCTCTTCCAGACGGCCCGCTGGTCGGCGAGCTGAGTGTCGTCGCCGGTCGCGGTGGCCTCGTAGCCGGCAGCTTCGATTGCGGTCGTGACGTTCCCGGCGTCGGCCTCCGTCGTCGTTACCGTTACGCGCCCCGACGCCGGCCGGGTCTCGATTTCCTCGACGCCATCGGTTTCCTCGAGGGCGTTTTTGACCTTGTTCGCACACGAGGCACAGTCCATCTCGGGCACCGACAGCGTCAGTTCCGACGCGTCGCTCTCGATCGTGTACCCCGCAGCCCGAACGCGCTCTCGGATCGCGCCCTCAGTCGTGACTGCCGGCTCGTAGTCGACGATCAGCCGGCCGCTGGTCACTCGCGGTTCGATCCGATCGATCCCGTCGAGACGGTCGACGCTGTTTCGTACTTTTCCGGCACAGGACGGACAGTCCATCTCGGGTACGCGCAGTTCCAGCGTGCGACTCGAGTCCCTGGTGGGGGGCGACTCGCTCATCACCCGTCACTAGACGACGGATCGTGATACGGGTTATTTGGCGTGCGCCAACCCGGGCGTCGTCGCGGTCCGATTCGGACCTAGAGACCCGCCACCAACTGTTCGATCGCGTCGTCCGCGTCGACGAACGTCCTCGCGAGGGTGGATTCAGCGCGCCGGAGCCGGTAAGAGAGCGTCGACCGGGGGACCTCGAGCCGATCGGCGAGCTCCGAGAGTTCGATCTCACGGGGCGTCTCGTAGTAGCCGTATTCGACCGCCGCCTGCAACGCCTCCCGCTGCTCGGCGGGCAACGATTCGTCGCGGTCGGAGTCGGGCTCGATACCGTTGCGCGCCGGATCGAGTTCGGTCAGTCGGAGCATCTCGATCCCCGTACACTCGCCGACCTCGTCGCCGAGTGCGTCGAAAAAGTCGTGGATCGGCGCGTCGTTGCCGAGGACGATCCGCCAGCGATACCGGCGACCCTCGCGGTAGGTCTCGAACAGCAGCCCCTCGCCGAGGTGTTCGAGGGCGACGTGAGGGATGGACGTACAGACGTCAGTTCGCTCCCAGTAGGTGTAGACCACGAGCGTGTCGTTCGACCGGTCGAGTACCTGCACCTCGCAGTCCGCGCCGCAGTCGTCTTTGACCAGACAGTCGGCGAAGTAGTCGGCCGTCTCGTAGGCCCGCTCGAGCGCCTCGAGTGCCTCGGCGGACCCGCTGGCGTGATCGACCCGCCAGAGGCTGTCCGCGCTGACGTGACACGACAGCGACCGAATCGACGTCCCCGGATAGTCGGCGAGTACGTCGGCGACCGGATTCGTCCCCGGCTCGTACTCGAGGGCGAACACGAACTCTCTCATACGTGGAGGGAGGGACTCGTCGACCAAATGGTTTCCTCGTGACGAGCGGACGCGTCAAAACAGCTTTGTCGATGAAACCTAACCAGCGCGTATGGCCGACGGAACTGTCGAGGGAATCTATACGGCACCGGATTCCGGCGAACCAATGGCCCACGTCGAAACCGTCGAGGCCGTCGCCGGACGAGGACTTCGCGGTGACCGATACTTCCGCGAGCAGGGTCTGTACGATCGCCGCGAGGACCTCCCGGAGGCCACCGACGTGACGCTCGTCGAAGCCGAAGCGCTCGAGGCCGCGATTCGCGACGAGAACACGGCGATGCAGCCGCGACAAACGCGGCGTAACATCCTGACACGAGGCGTTCCGTTGAACCACCTTGTCGACCGCGAGTTTCGAGTCGGGGAGACGACGCTCGTCGGCGTTCGCCTCTGTGAACCGTGCAGTTACATGGAGTCGCTGGCCGAGACCGACGGTGCCGTCAGTGCGCTGGTCCACCGCGGCGGACTCAACGCCAACGTCGTCGACTCGGGGACGATCGCAGTCGGCGATTCGATCGAGTACTGAGACGGGTTACTGTCCGTCAGTACCGCTGGGCCCGGGACCCGTTCTCCGGGAACGGCGGGACACAAGTACAGCGAACCGTCTCAGGTGTCACTGCGATTCGATAGGAGTGGAAAGAACGGGCGACTGCATCGATCGAGCGTGGCCCGATTCACTGAACCGCTTGGAACTGGTTCGACCCGCAGGAACATTGCTCGGTTCCGATCGGGCGAATACGCCCGTCCAAGAGTTTCTTTGCTGCATACACTGTGCCACAGCGATCGCACACGCCCACAACACGGTTGTGGTCGCGCAAGGCAATCACCCGGTCGATATTGGGATGACCGTCCCTTCAATCCTCGTGAGCGCATTCGTGTACTTCGTCGAGAACTGACGGTCGTTCGACCGAGAACGTCACCGTCGTCCACCGGGAGGTTCGTTCCAACCGAGCTAGCCATCCGCTCGACCTGCGTCTCTTCAGTCTGTACACGAGTTCCGGCTCGAGACCGTCCGATAGTAGCCACTGGACGTCATTGCACATCCGATCGCCAGACGGATCGTCGATGGGTATGTGACTCGTTTCAGGTGTTACGATAGCGGTATTTCTCGGTTCGCGCTGAGACTTTTGCTTTCAGTCGACGGTTGAACTCGTCGCCATCACAGCCCTCGTGGACCCGTCGGTGACAGTTCGGACACAGCGCGATCACGTTCGCCGGGTCGTCCGGGCCGCCATCGCTCCGCCGCGTGAGGTGGTGCACCTCGAGGAAGGGCTCTTCTTTTTTGTTCAGGAAGGGGGCGTCTTCCTCACAGCCCTGGCAGACGCCGTCCGCGACTCGCAGTGCGAATTTGCGGACGATATCGGATCGAGGGTAGGATCGGGTGCTCGAGGACGTCGACGTGGGTGCGTTTGCTGTGGTCGTGGGTGCGCTCTGCGTTGCTTTTTCGAAGAGTTCCTGCTCCGAGAGTGAGTTTGGGGTGACCTCGAGTTCGATGTCCGTGCCGTCGACGGGAGCTAACTGGAACCGGAACGCCTCTCGCAGGTCGCCGTTCTCGTCGGGTAACTCCGTCGTGCGGTGGCCGACGTACTCGTACTCGCCGAGGTAGGTGACGATCCAGGGCCGGTCGGTATCCTCGAAGAGATGGAGTTTATTGTCGTTCGCTTTGTGGGTGCGGATCGCTTCGTTCCCGTCGTCCATCGTCATGTCGCCTTCGGTTCCCTCACCCGTGTAGAGGAAGGTATCGTCCTCGAGGAACTCGTCCTCGTAGCCGTGGTCGTGTCCGGCGTCACCAGTGAAGATGAACAGTAGTGGCTGGTCGTTCGTTCTCGAGATTCCTCTGTATCGCTCGCCCCCGAGGACATCGTGGATGAACCACCGGCTGTAGGTCTCTCCGACCTCGAACGTGCCGTCCTCGATCGGGATGGAATAGGTTCCGTCTCGGTTGGTGACTACGTTGAGGGCCTCGAGCCACTCGAGATGGCGCGAGACGACGCCTTTCGGAAGTACGTGGTCGGGATAGGCTTGCTGGAGTTGGTCTTGGATGGCTTCGATTGTTCGATGGCCGTTCGGGATCGCTCGAGCGATTTCTCGGAAGCCGTCGACAGCCGTTGCGAGCCCCTCGTACATGACCAGGGGCTCGTCGTGTCGCCAGAAGGCCTCGCCCTTGTTCGTGGGCTGGTAACCGTCGGCGGTGTGGTCGAGGAGATCGATCGACTCGAGGAAGGAGATATTTCTCTCGATGGTTGCTGTTGTGTTTGCGGGTGTGTTCTCGAGTATCCAGTCGATTAGTTCATGATCTGTTGGGTTCTGCCTCGAGACAAATTGGAGGGTAGAATGGAGATTTTCAATTCGTTGGTCCGTGCCGCCGAAAAATCGTTCAGCGGTCATTCGAGTCATGACTCACAGCATATTCCGTATTGTAGATAAATCTGTTTGAGAAGAACGTATATTATTGGTTATATATCCAACTATCGCTTTATAGTTTATCTATATCGAACATTAGTATAGAAGGAGAGTACTTTCTTATTTACCGTACAATATAGGCCTGCCAGTAGGAGACTACCCCAGTAGAACCACCTCCGAAGCCCTCGGCGCTCTCGTGACACCGGGCCTCGCTGCGCTCGCTCCCTTCGGTCGCGTGCTTGCGTCGTCCGGGAGCCACCGAGAGCGCCTCGCCCTTCGAGTCCACCAGGAGCATGGATTGGTCAGCCGACACCTGGCGGACTCGAAGGGCGAGCGTCGCTTCGGGAAGCACGACGACGTAAGCACCGCAGCGCAAGCGAGGAGCGCAGCGAGGCGCGCGACTGAAGCGACGCGAGGGCTTCGGAGGTGGTAGTGATTCCAGAGCGATCAGGAGAATTGCTCGTTACGTATACACTCATATCCAACAGTTGGTCAGGTCAAGACAGCGGGAACACAATCCCACGAGATCGATTCCATGACATACTCTCATGTACTGTTTTCCTATGAGATCAGATCTCCAGCGTGATTCAGTTATCTCTCCCCATTATTATCCCCGTTCGGTACATCAGGACGACTCGTCCTGCCCGCCGACGCATCGATTCTGGGCGACTCGAGTCGATCAACACGGGATCCCTCGACCGACCGGGATTCCGACCCGAACCCGGAGACAACTGACGTCCACGGCTAGGTCTGTCCACACGCTCGAGAACCCCCTCGAGAGAGGTCTCTGATCTCGTTCGGCACGCACTCCCCCAGCAGACCGCGGCTGTTCGATGGGTTCGGTAGCGATGGGTCCGTCTCTCGAGCGGTCGTTGGCGGTCAAAGATGAGGACGCTCGAGGTGGTCCTGTCTGCGGACAACAACTGTCTCCGGTGGCAGTGACCGATATGACGGGAACTCTCCCGGCTCAGCACTCGCAACCGGCCACTGCCGACGATCGTGACGTCTGTTCTGTCACGGATGATTCTTCAGTGCGTCCGCTTCTCGGGGTCGGTTGCGTCGTCGAACTCTGTCGCGGTGGCCGCCGAGTCAGCGACGTGACACCGCGACGCAACCGCGCCGGTCTCCTCGAGTGACGGTTCCGACTCCCGAGATTACGCGTCCCATGCTCGAGCACAGCAACGGTCAGCCGGGGACCGTCAAGATCTATCGCGAGTACCACGAGAAACTCCGACGGCACGACGGGTGGTACTGTTTCGTCGTCTATCGACCGCATGGATGCTCGGGACTGACGGTCGTTCGGGACAAGATGACTCGAGCGTGCGATCTCCCACTGCTCCGGTGGTACGGCGGCGGCGATTACCGCGAGACCGAGCAGCCGAAGATCCCAATCGACGATATTTTTTGAAATACAGTCCGATTTAGATAAGATCTTGCGGCCGTTCCGCACCGTGGTCTCTCAGTTCGTCGTCAAACGAAACGAGTGTTGCATCGATGGCGTCCGACGCGGCTAATACGAGAGCATCCATTGGATAGAGAAGGGTCTCGTCTTGGAGGTGATTCGCGTTCACCATATCTGACGCGTCGGGAAATGTCACAGTTGTTCTGGAACTAACTCGCTGCTCGATTTGCTCGACGCGCTCGCGTTCGAACTATTTCTTTTTTGTGAGCACTGTGCGCAGTTCCATGAGATTGAGTACCGAGGTATAGGTTTCGTCGAAGTCGTTGAGAACACGAACACCGGTTTCAGAGCGCTCAGTATCCTTTGTAACGGCTGCGACGATAACGTTTGTATCGAGAAAGAGTTTCATAACCGTTCGCGGACATCACGGACCGCTTCAACGGAGTCCACTTCCTCGTCGACAGCTAACTCTTGGAGCGCATCGCCGAGCGGAACGTCTTCGTCGTCCTCGGGGTCACCAGCCATGAATTCGGCGAAGTCGTCGGTTGTGAGGCCCATACAGACCAATTACCGACCTGATTGCAAAAGCCTACTGGTGATTCGAATCGCGGCTTCGATCGACTCCTGATCGACGGTCACCGTCTGCTCGACCTCGAAACTCGGTACTCGAGTCGAGACCGTCTCGGCGATCTCCTGGCGCTGCTCTATCGTGAGGTCGTCGCACTCGAGGACAACGAGGACGTACCAGCCGTCGGCCTCGACGAGCCGCTCGTGGTTTTCTCGGCGGATCCACCAGCGACCGGCGCGGCCGTCGTACGTCTCGTCACAGGACTTCGCCTCGGCGACCTCGTCCGCCGTCGCGATCACGCCCGCGTGCTCACCGCCGACGTCCTGGATGTACTCGAGGTCGTACCACTCAGCCCGATCGTCGTCGACTCGCTCGAGTGGCCAGCGGTCGCAAGCCGCGGTATCGACATAGTGGCCCCGCTCGCGGTTCTCCGCGACCGTCACGCCGACCACCTCCCTCTACTAATCGCAAGACAGCGGAAGGGCGCGTGCGGGATCCGGATGAACTCTTCTGCAAATGGACCGTCTTCAAACGGGAGTTTCGACGATACCGGAAAGAACAGCGTCGCTACTCGAAGTGTAGTAACCCTCGGAACGGCAGTAAAATTCGAGTGGACTCGTCGGGATTGAGCAAACCCGACAGGGTTTGCGATGTTCGGCGAGTCCGCGACTGAACGAGCGTCACGACGTGAAGAAGTGGACTCGCCGGGATTTGAACCCGGGGCCTCTCCCATGCCAAGGGAGTGATCTACCTCTGATCTACGAGCCCTCGTTCGTACTCACTTCTTTCCCGGGCGAATAAATAAACCCCTCGAAACGCTCGAGCCGCGACACGGAGCCACAGGGCGACCCACATGACAACGCTTTAGTCCGCGCCGACGGTATCCCACGTTGGGAAGCGCACGGCCGCAAATCTGACTCGCTGTCCACTCTTTCGGGCGGCTTGGGATTGCGGAAGTGCACCGGCAGCCGTGAGTCGGCTGTCGCACAGTCGAGCGGTCAGTGCGATTCCTATCCTCGATATATGGCACGAATGCACACGCGCCGTCGCGGCTCGTCCGGTTCGGACAAGCCGACGGCAGACGAACCACCGGAGTGGAGCGACGTCGACCCAGAGAACGTAGAACAGCGGGTCGTCGAACTGGCGGAGCAGGGTCACGATCCGAGTCAGATCGGGATCAAGCTTCGCGACGAGGGCGTGACGGGAACGCCCGTCCCGGACGTCAAGCTGGCAACTGGGAAGAAGATCACCGAGATTCTCGAGGAAAACGACGCGCGACCGGACGTTCCCGAGGATATTCGGAACCTGATGGAGCGCGCAGTGCGTCTGCGCGAGCACGTCCGAGCGAACCCGCAGGACTATCAGAACAAACGCGCCCTGCAAAACGCCGAGTCGAAGGTTCGACGCCTCGTCGACTACTACCGTGGCGACGAACTCGATCCCGACTTCACGTACTCCTACGAGGTCGCGACGGAGATTCTAGACGAGAACTAGATGTCTACAGACGGTCGTTCCACGGACGCGTCCGCCGGTTTCGACGTGGGGAGTGCGAACTTCGTTCGACTCGTCACCCGAGCGGACGGTGACGCGCTGGCGGCGAGTGGCCTCGTCGCGAGAGCGCTCGCTGAGCGTGGAACGCCGTTTCAGCTGACCGTTGGGAGGACCGTCGCGGAACGAACCCATCGATCGCAGGCAGTGGCGGACGAATCCGCCGCCGGTCGCGACCTGACGCTGGTCGTCGGCGCGGTCGATGCGGACGTTCCCCGACTCGACACAACGGATCGTCCCGCGACGCTCGCGGCCGTCGATCTGGTCCGTGTTCTCGACGTCGATCCCGATCCGGTCCTGGCGCTCGCCGGACTGGTGGCCGCCGGGGTCGATCCTGGGGCTGGCGAAAGCGAGTGGATCCTCGAGACTGCCCAGGAGCGGGGACTCGTCGAGCAACGGCCGGGGGTCGCAGTTCCAACTCGGGATCCGGTCGACGGAATCACACACTCGACGCGTCTCTGCGCGCCGTGGTCTGGCGATCCGGACGCGGTTCGAGAGACGCTCGAGTCCGCCGACGTACCGGTCGACTCGGTCACGGATCTCGACGGCGACGATCAGCGGGCAATCGGCTCGCTCGTCGCACTCGACGCGGTTGGCACCGACGAGGCGACGGCGACTGCCGCCGAGTCGGTCGAACGAGTCTTACGGCCGTACGCGACGCCCGACGGGCCGTTCGAGACGGTCGGCGGCTACGCCGACGTCCTGGAGGCGAGCGCACGAACGGAACCCGGAACGGGTGCCGCGTTCGCGATGGGACACGGGGCTCGCGAACCGACGCTCGACGCTTGGCGTGAACACGGGCGAAACGCCCACGACGCACTCTCGGCAGCGTCGACTGGCCGGTACGATGGTCTGTTCGTCGTCGGCGTCGACGACGGCCCGGTCGAGACGGTGGCACGGATCGCCGCCGCCTACCGCTCACCGGAGCCGGCCGCTCTCGCGGTCGGCAACGGCGAGGTAGGGCTCGTTACCCGCGCTCGCGATTCGATCGCGGCGACCGTCGAACGCATTGCCCGCGATCTCGCGGACGCGACGCTCGACTCGAGCGAAGCGGGCGACGGGAGCGAGCCGACCGTCGAGTACGACGTCGGACGTCGTCGGGGCTATCTGAGATACGACGGGTCGCTGGACGATTCGACGGTCATCGAGACGGTACGGGGTGTTCTATGAGCCGGCGAGCGACGATCCGGACGAGACACGACGAGCCCGAACTCCTCGCCCGGACACTGCGTCCGGACAACACCGACGAGATGGAGACGAGCGTCGATCGAACGGGCGACGCTGCTGCGGTCGTCACCCTGATCGAGCGCGAGACGATCGCCGGATTGCACTCGACGGTCGACGACTACGTGGTCAACCTCGAGGTGGCGATGGATGTCGTCCGGCACGGACGAGAGACGCGGGACGACCGATCGGAGGACGATCGATTCGAGGGACAGAGCGACCGACCGACGGACACGGGATCTGTGTCCGACAACAAATACGAACACGATACACAATGAGTGAACGATCAGTTTCACGTGCGAAACAGGAAAAGCGGTGGTACACCATCCTGGCACCCGAGCAGTTCGACCGCCAGGAACTCGGTGAGACACCCGCTGACGAACCGGAGAAAGTATACGACCGAACGATCGAAACGACGCTCGGCGAGTTGACCAACAACGCCAGCGAGAACAACACGAAGCTCACCTTCAAGGTGACCGATGTCGGCAGCGACTCGGCGTACACCGAGTTCAAATCGCACTCGCTGACTCGCGATTACCTGCGTTCGCTGGTCCGACGCGGCGCTTCGAAGGTCGAGGCCTACGTCACCGTCCTCACGACGGACGACTACCGCGTCCAGATCCAGCCGGTCGCGTTCACGACCAAGAAGGCAGACGCGAGCCAGGAACGAGCCATCCGCGAGCAGATGGTCGAGATGGTCGAAGAGGCCGCCGCGGAGCGAACGTTCGAGGAGCTCATCTCGAGCGTCGTCGAGGGTCGACTCTCCTCGGCGATCTACGGCGAATCGAAGACGATCTACCCGCTTCGACGCGTCGAGATCCAGAAAGCGACGCTCGAGGCTCACCCCGAAGAAGTCGCCGAAGAGGAGGCGACCTCCGTCGACGTCGACGAAGAGGAAGTCGCGACAGACGACTGAACTCGACCAGTGGACCCACACCGATCCTCCGGTACCGATCGAGTGTGGGACCACTCGTCGTGTACCCCTGACCACACGGCGTGTTGAACTGAACGGCCGTGAGTTGGGTGGTCGTCGCCCAGTTGGGACGGCGAGACCCGTCGCAGTCGTGGCTCCGGCCAGAACATTCATCGGTGCCGCTCCCCAACCTGTAAGATACAGTAACTAAAGTGAGTTTTGCCGCATTATATGGACATGAGAGCCGATTTACGACCGGAATTGGATGCCGTAATGATGGAGGGGAACCCTACGGATGATTGATAATACTGCCGACATACTCTCGTCGCTTTCGGCGCGTTCCCTTCTCGAGGCGACGGATCAGCCGTGTCTGGTCGCGACGGCGACCGATCGGCGGATCGTCTGGGCGAACGAGGCTGCAGGGGCCTTGTTCGACCGGCCGGCGGCGGAGCTGACCGACCGATCATTGCTCTCGGTTCACCCGGCCGAGGAGCGTAAAGCGTACCGGCGCGCACTCGCAACTGAGGGGAAAGTCGAGCGACTGCCGGACGGATCATCCCTTTCGGTCGAGTGTGGTGACGGCCGCAAGCGGGTGAGCGTCCGAACGACTCGCGTGGATCACGACGAGGGGCTGGTCGTCCGATGGTTGGACGTTCACAGCGACGGCGACGAGCGATACGCGGACAGTGACGAGAGTACCGGCGGAGATGGTCCGAGCCACGCGGATAACGGGCCGCCTGCGGGAGTCGCGTCGGTCGACCGACCGTCGTCGGTCGGAGAAACAGGACACACATCCGAGGCTAGCTGGTCGCAACTCGATGCAGTCGAACGGCGATCACACCTGTTCGAGACGCTCCAGGAAGTCGTCGACGTCGGCGTTTGGCTGTACGACATCGAGTCGGAGTCGCTGTGGTGGAGCGATCACGTGTTCGAACTGTTCGGCCGATCGGCCGACGACGAGTCGGTGTCTCACCCCGACCTCGAGGAAGCACTCGAGGGGTTTCACCCGGAGGATCGGTCGACGGTCAGGGAAGCGATCGAAGGGGCGATCGAGGACGGCGAGCCGTACGACGTCGTCGTGCGGATCGTAACCGACGACGGCGAGACTCGCTGGGTTCGTGCCAAAGCCGAGTCTCGGTCGGTGGGCGATATCGACGCCGGCTCCACTTCACTGATCTGTGGGACGATCCACGACGTCACCGACAGGAAGGCTCGCGAGCGCGAGCGAGAGCGAGACCGGGAACGGCTCGAGGTGCTGTTCGACGAATCGCCGAACGTGATAATCGTCCACGACCTCGAGGGCAACGTAATCGACGTCAACCAGAAACATCTCGAGAACCTGGGCTACGACCGAGAGGAAGTACTCTCGATGCACGTCAGCGAGTTCGAGACGGGGACCTCGAGGGAGGAACTCGAACAGCTGTGGCGGGAGATGGACGTCGGCTCGCATCGGGAGCTGAGAGGTCATCACAGACGAAAGGACGGATCGACGTTCCCGGTCGAGGTCTGGTTGAACAAGATCGAGATCGACGGCGAGGAACGGATCCTGGCCGTCAGTCGCGACATTTCGGAGCGAAAGCGCAGGGAGCGAAAACTCGAACAGTTCCGCAAGGCGATCGAATCGGCTGGCCACGCGATCTTCCTGACCGATCAAGAGGGAACGATCGAGTACGTCAACCCTGCCTTCGAGGAGATCACGGGCTACGCGGCGAGCGAGGCCGTCGGCGAGACGCCGTCGATTTTGAACTCCGGACGGATGGACGAACGATACTACCGGGAACAGTGGGAGACGATCCTCGCGGGCGAACAGTGGGACGAACAGATAATCAACCGGCGCAGATCGGGGGGGACGTACCACGCCCACCAGACGATCGCCCCGATTACGGACGGGGACGCCGAGGACGAGGATGAGGGGGGTAGTGACGGCACCGACGGTGGCCCCACAGTGACCGGGTTCGTTTCGATCCAGACGGACATCACCGAACGGATCGAACAGGAACAGCAGCTGAACACGCTGGATCGCGTCCTCCGTCACAACCTCCGGAACGGACTCAACGTGGTCAACGGCCACGCGGAGGTCATTCAGGCAGATGGCTCCGACGACGTCAAATCTCACGCGACGGCCATCCTCGAGAACACGACCGAACTCCTCGAGACTGCGACCAAGGGGCGGAAGGTGACGACGGTGCTTCTCGAACCGGATCGGAAGAAACCGATCGACGTCGCCGCGGCCGTCGAGAACACGGCCGCGGCCGTCGCCGACGCGGAGCCAGAGGCGGACGTGATCGTCGACGCGCCCAGTCAGGCGGTTGGGACCGCCACGGAACGGATCGCCGACGCCGTCGCGGAACTGCTCGAGAACGCGATCCGTCACACCGATCGGGAGCGCCCGAGCGTTACGGTTTCAGTCGACGTCGACGAGACGGTTCGAATTCGCGTCGCGGACGACGGTCCCGGAATTCCCGAGATGGAACGCGAAATTCTCGACGAGGTCAGGTCCGAAGACGACCTCTACCACGGGAGCGGGCTCGGCCTCTGGTTCGTCTACTGGGTCGTCCGCAAATCCGGCGGTCAGCTCGAGTTCGAGGAGAACGACCCGCGCGGGAGCATCGTGACGATCAAACTCGATCGGGCACGCTCGAGCAAGGGACTCACGTCGGGGTAGGATAGACCGGGACGTGGAAACGTGTGTCCCGACGAAACGCCCCCTCGCGGGTCGAACTCAGTGTCGTTGGTGAGCGTCTGCAGGCCGGAACTCGAACCGCGCGCCGCCTGTCGATCCCTCTGTGACCGAGACAGTGAGACCGTGGGCGTTGGCGATCTGGTCGACGATCGCGAGTCCGAACCCGGTGCCGCTCTCGTCGGTCGTATAGCCGCGTTCGAGGACGGTTTCGCGATCGTCGGGCGCGATTCCCGGCCCGTCGTCTTCGACGTAGAAGCCCGCGACTCGCTCGAGGGGGCCGACCCGGACGTCGACGTCTGCTCCGGCGTGTTCGACCGCGTTTCGAAACAGATTCGAGAGGAGTTCTCGCAGCCGGGCGGGATCGGCCTCGACGGTCGTCTCCTCGATCGCCAGCGAGGCGTCCGCTGCATCGACCTGTCGCCAGGCGTCTTCGGCCGTGGCTTCGAGTGAGACCGGTTCCGGATCGAGGACGAGCTGTCCCTGTTCGGCCATCGTGAGAAGGTCGTCGATCAGCTCTCGCATCCGATCGACCGTCTCCGAGAGGTTCGAACAGGCCTCGAGGACGGTTGCAGACTCGACGTCGTCGTCAGCCGTCTTCGCGACGTGTGCCAGATTCTCGAGGTCGCCCTCGAGCAGCGTGAGCGGATTTCGCAGGTCGTGTGCGACCGTCTCGCCGTACTGTTCGAGTCGCTCGTTCTGGGCCTCGAGTTCCGCCCGGTAGGCTTTGAGTTGGCTCACGTCGCGGTTGATCGCGACGAAGCCGTCGATGTCGCCGTCTCTGTCGGTGATTGGCGCGATCGTCTGGTCGACCGCGAAGTGACTCCCGTCTTTGCGCTGGTTTATTACCTCTCCGTGCCAGACGCCACCCTCGAGGATCGTTTCCCACAGTTCCTCGTAGAACGCGTCGTCGTGTTCGCCGGAATTCAACATCGCCGGCGTCTCGCCGACGACCTCGCTCGCCGCGTAGCCCGTGATCTCCTCGAAGGCCTCGTTGGCGTACTCGATCGTCGCGTCGACGTCGGTGATGAGGACGCCGTGGCCGGCGTGTTTCACGGCGCTGCGGAACCGCTCGAGTTCCTGTTCGCGTTCCTTGCGTTCGGTGACGTCGCGGTTGATCGCGACGTAGCCATCGGTCGATCGGCCGTCGGTGATCGGAGAGATCGTCTGGTCGATCACGTACTGAGTGCCGTCTTTGCGCTCGTTGATCACCTCGCCGTGCCAGACCTCGCCGTTGCGGATGGTCTCCCACAGCCCCTCGTAGAACGCGTCGTCGTGTTCGCCCGACTGGAGGAGTGCCGGCGTCTCCCCGAGCAATTCTGACTTCTCGTATCCCGATAGGTCGCTCATCGTCGGGTTAGCGTAGGTGATCTGTCCCGTTTCGTCGGTCACGAAGATCGCGTGCCCGGCGTCCTCGATCGCGTCGTAGAGTTCGTCGAGCTGGCGTCGCTGTCTGGCGATCGTCACGCAGTGGCGGATCCGGTTGGCGAGTAGATCGTATCTGGCGTCACCGGTGTCTTTCTGCAGATAATCGTCCGCCCCCTGCCGGATCGCCCGACTCGCGACCGCTTCCGATCCTTGCCCGGCAAACATGACGAACGGAAGGCTCGGGTACGCCTCCGTGATCATCTCGAGGAACGCGAGCCCGTCGGCGTCGGGCATCTGGTAGTCGCTGACGACACAGTCGACGGTCTCGTCGTCCTCGAGGTGGTCGAGTGCCGCTGTCGGGCGCGTAACGGTTACCGTCTCGAAGCCGTGTTCGTCCTCGAGATAGTCCGCGACGAGCTGGATGAACGCCTCGTCGTCGTCGACGAGCAACACCGTCGGCGACTCCACGAATCCCGACGAATCGTGGGGAAGCGAATCGATCGGCGTCGTGGTCCGTCTGACCGAGGAGTGAAACGGTGTCATCGGTTACTCGCCGGCGTGTGAGCGGGTCTGCGATGGCTGACTCCCAGTCGACCGCTCGCCGGTCTGCGACCGACCGGGACTGAGACATAGCGGTCCGTACGGCAGGGTGGTCGGCGACTCGGGCGATGGCTGGTGTCACAGGTCGACTGGCAGAGTCCTCCCATCTATTTATACCGGCCTTTGTACCGGCCTCGTATGAAGACACCGGCTACGAACCCAACCAGTCGCGACGGCGCGTCTCGCTCGAGGCGATCGCCGAGCCGAACTCTTCGATTCGAGAGGTCGACGACGCGAGCGCGAGATCAGCCGAGCGAAACGGGGTCGACCTTCAGATACTCCCGGGCAACCACGGTCGCGTACGACCCCTTCGGGAGCGCAAAGGACAGCGACAGCGGCTCGGTCTCGATATCGAGGTCGGTCCGAACCAGGATCGCCCGGCGGGTCCCACTGGAGTAGAACTCGCCAGGGAGATCGAAATCGGCGGGCCCGAGGTCGAGGTCCGCGAGCACATTCCGCTCGATTTCGCCTTGCTCGCCGTCGGCGAGTTCAGTCTCGGTCCCCACGAGCGGCGCGGTGACGAACGCCCGGCCGCGCTCGCAGTGGCGCGTGACTGAACGCAGGCGACGCTCGTCGACTCGCTGGAGACGGTCCGTATCGGGCATCTCGAGTCCGTCGGGGGCGTCGGTGTCGGCGAAGCAGACGACGTCCCCCGCGACGGGTTCGTCGAACGGCAGCCCGCGCTCGAGACGCTCGGAGAGCATCAGGTTGAACGCGTAGGACTGGGCGGCGTGGACGAACAGCCGCTGGAGATTCGAGGGGACGCGCTCGAGTGCGGCTCGAAAGTCGTCGGGACCGGGTTCGCCGTCGCACTCGGCGAGTTCGTGCAGCATCGAGCGTTCGTACCGCAGACGGTTGGGAAACCGCTCGAGGGCCTCTTGCCAGTCACGCGTTTCCTCGACGAACGTTCTGGCCTCCTGTGTCCCCTCGGGTTCGGCCTCGGTCGGACGACCCAGATACGCCATCACCGCGCCCTCCCAGTCGTCGCGGACGATCTCGAGGCCGACCTCGTGGGTGACGGGCCGGCGACTGCCGAAGCGCTGCTGGCCGAAGAAGTTGGGGACGCCGACGGACGTTCCCGCTGCGTCCTCGGAACCGGAAGCGTCCTCGAGGTCGCCGAACGCTGCCAATTCCTCAGTAATTTCCGCGGCGTTATCGGGACGGTCGAGATCGGTAACGACAAGCGTGAAGGCGTTGCCCGCCAGGTCGCCGAACTCGAGGTTTCGCCCGGCGCGTCCGAGCACCTCGAGATCCGCGCCGTCGACGTCGGGGAGCTCCTCGGGATCGGCGCCGTAGACCGAGAACAGCTGTGTCGTCACGGCGTATTTGTCCTTGGTACCGGCCCAGTTGACCCGCTCACGGGAGATGCCCAGCGCGTCGGAGAGGCGAGCGGCGAAGTCGTTCGTATCCCAGCCGCGAAGGGTCGCCCGGAAGACGAGGTGGGGGTAGGCGTCGGTCGGGGCGTCGATCGGTTCCGTTTCGAAGCGCTCGAGTTCGCGCACCCGAAACTGTTCGTCGTCCTCGCGCAAGCGGCCGCCGACGCCGTCGGCGTCACTGACGTAGTAGTGCATGCCGACGGCCTGCTCTGTGGGATGTGCCGGGCGCATTCGTGGGACACTCCGGGCCGCCGGCGCAAAGAGTCGGCGGTTCGGGCCGACCGGACGCGCTCTGGCGCGTCATGGCTTATCCACAGGTCGATCGGGGTCAGATCGGAGACGGAGTCGACGGGCCGTATCAGCCGCCGACAGTCGAGTTTGGCGCGCCGACACGGTTATTATCGCTGCTGACTTCCGGACGTCACGAGATCGAACCGGTCTCGATCGACTCGTGCTATCATGGATTCGAACCCCACTCGGACGAACCGAACTGAAGCGACGACCGCCTTCGAAACGGAACTAGAACAGCTCGTCACCACGGCGTTCGCTCGAGGCGCCAGCATCGAGGCGACCTGGGAGATCGCGACACCCGTCTCGGGCGCTCCCGACTGGCTCGTCACGGTCGAAAAGCGACCGACGAAAACGAACGGGGAGTTCGAACCACAGTTTCTCGAAGAATAACACGAACGAGTGTCACTCAGAACAACTGATGTGTATATTCCAGCCAGCGAAGTGGGGAAAAGATTATGAGCGTTGCGGACTAGCCAGAACTGTACTCTGCTGAAGTCGGAACGCGAGAGTTGTCGGTATCCGGGAGCCGTGTAGGTGAAGTACGGAGAGACCATGAAGCCACAGACACGCAATCCCAACGGTGGAGAGACAGACACACCCCAGATCGATGCGACGGATATGTTCGGCATCTTCTCTGCAAAGCGCCGTCAGTACGCCCTCGCGTATCTCAGACAGAAGCCGGCGGCGATTCCGATCGGTGACCTCGCCGAGTATATCGCACTGAAGGAGGGAGAACCCTCCTACGATCGATACGAGCGGATTCTGACCGATCTCTACCACAATCACCTGCCACGGCTGACCGGACTCGGAGTCGTACGCTACGACGAGTCGGAAGAACTCGTCGAGCTCGCGGTCGATCGGTGTGTAATCACACCGTACCTCCGTCTTACGGAGCACGCAGACGCCTAATCGAGTGTTTTCGAACCGATAATCGTCTTCGATTTCCGGGAGTCAGAACAGGGCGAGATCGCCCGTAACCCGATCGACCCGGTCGTCCGCCGCCGGGCCGACGGCCAGCGTGGTCACGGTGCCGGGCTCGAGTTGGGTGTGTCCGGCGTCGCGGACGACGGCGTGTGGAATGCCCTCGCTGTCGGCGATCGCCGCGAGTTCGTGGAGCTCTCGCTCGCTTTCGCCTTTGAGGACGACTTTCTTCTGCCCGCCGCGTTTCCACTGGTCTCGAAGCTGGCTGTCGGCGTTCTCGTATGCGGACAGCGACGCGTGAGCGACCTGTGCGGCGAGTTTCCCCTGGCCCATGCCGATATCGGTTCGGGCGACGATGGCCTGTTTCATGGCCGAACGGACGCGGCCGTCGAGTATAATCCCGGTGATCCGACTCGCGGGCTACCCCGTCGGGGACTGTCGATTGGGACGCCGGTCGCGGGCCACAACGTTTCGTGGGGTTTTACGACGGCCCGATTCCACTGACCGCCTAATGATCCTCTCCGACGCGGACATCCTGAAGCGCCTCGAGGACGGCGATCTCGTCGTCGATCCCGTAGACGACCTCGAGTTACAGATCCAGCCGGCGAGCGTCGACCTCCGACTGGGCCGGGAGTTCCTCGAGTTCCAGCGGACGAACATCCCCTGTATCCATCCGAACTCGGAACGGGAAGTCGACGAATACGTGACCGAGACGGTCGTCGAGGAGGGCGACGATTTCATCCTGCATCCGGGCGATTTCGTCCTCGGGACGACGTACGAACGGGTCGAGATTCCGCCGGACCTGATCGCCCACGTCGAGGGACGGTCGTCGCTGGGACGCCTCGCCGTCGTCGTGCATGCAACTGCGGGGCTCTGCGATCCCGGGTATCGGGGTCAGATCACCCTCGAGCTGTCGAATCTCGGAACTGCCCCAGTCGCCCTGACGCCGGGTATGCGCATCTCACAGCTCACCTTTACCGAGCTCAAAACCGAAGCCGAGCGGCCCTACGGGAGCGAGCGCGGATCGAAGTACCAAGACCAGGATGGTCCACAGGCCTCGCGCATCCAGAGCGACGACGAGTTCGGCGGCGACCAACTCGAGCGCGAAGAGTAACTCGTCGAATCTCGAGGGTGATCAGCGTCGCGGGCCAGCACGAGGGTCCGTTTCGGCGGAGAGACCGACGGACCCACAAGTTATTCCCGGTGAGGCCGTAGGCACCGGTAAGAGATGCAATTCGTCGAAGAGATCGTCGTCGACGAGTTCCTGCCGACGGTGCGCTCGATGCTGGCCGCAGCGCTCCGCGAGCGGGGACTCACCCAGAGCGAAGTCGCAGAGATGCTCGGGATCAGCCAGAGTGCCGTCTCGAAGTACGCCCACGGCGACGTGACGACCAACGATCGGGTTGTCTCGGACGAACGAGTCGAAGCTCTCGTCGAGGAACTCGCAGACGGGCTGGCGGCCGGTGACGTGACACCCGTTCGAGCGTTGATCGAGATCGAAATTCTCATTCGAGAACTCGAGGGGGGCGGGGACCTGCTCGCACAGCTCCACGAGGAGGCCGTCCCCCAGCTCGGAGAACACGACGCGAGCTTTCGTGTCCACGACCCGGAGAACGAGCTCCGGACGAGCGAGCGCGTGCTCTCGTCGCTCCGACGGGGACTGCGCATTCTGGAGAACGCGAGCGGCTTTACGACGTTGATCCCCGCCGTCGGCTCGAACCTGGTCGCCTGCACGCCGGGCGCAGAGGACGTCGACGACGTCGCCGGCGTTCCGGGCCGAATCTTCGACGTCAAAGGGCAAACGACGGTACCGGCGAGCCCGGAGTTCGGCGTCTCCGAGCACGTCGCGACCGTGTTGCTCGCAGCGAGATCCCGCGGCGCGGAGGTCTCGGCGGCGATCAACGTCACCTACGACCGCGAACTGCTCGGGGCACTCGAGGAACGCGGCCACGTCGCCGCCGAGTTCGACGAGTCTGAAGACATCGCCTCGAGCGTCGCCGCCGCGATCGACGACGAGCCAGACGCGACGGTGCTCTACCAGACCGGCGGGATGGGAATCGAGCCGCTGATCTACGTGCTCGGTTCGGACGCCGAGTCGGTCGCCGACGACGTCCGGTCGCTCTCCTGAGACGGACCGAGTAACACATGACTCTCGAATCGATGACTACGGAAGGCGCACAGGAGTTCTACGGCCGCTGGGCAACTCCCTACGACGTGATCGCCCGACGGACGCCGGGGATCCAACGTCTCCGTCGGCGGGTGGCTGCTGCCTGTCAACTCGAGCCCGGCGACACCGTCGTCGAGATGGGCTGTGGGACGGGCGCGAACCTGCCGTACCTACGCGAGCGGGTCGGTCCCGAGGGGACGGTAGTTGGAATCGACTTCACCGGTCCCGTCCTCGAGCGGGCGCGGGAGGCGACCGCTGCGTACGACAACGTCCACGTCCTTCGCGCCGACGCGACGACGCCGCCGCTTCCCTCGAGCGACCGTTCGGCGGCCAGCGACGACGAGGCTTCGGTGGACGACACCGGGCGAAGCGACGTGGAGGTCGCTGGCGTCGATCCAGGCCCGATCGACGCGGTTCTGGCGACGTTCGTCGTCGGCATGCTCGAGGACCCCGCGGGCGCGGTCGACGACTGGTGTGAGTTCGTCCGACCGGGCGGTCACGTCGTCCTCGCGAACGCCGCCCGAAGCGACGAGTGGTACGCGCCGCCGGTCAACGCCGTCTTCAGGACGATCGTCGTTCTCTCGACGCCGCCGACGGCGAAGCTCCGGTACGAGGACGATCCCCACCTCCGTCTCGACGAGCGGATCGACGCCGCACACGCTCGCCTCCGTGAACGATCGGTCGCCGTCGCCGACGAAACGCACGTCTTCGGGGTCGTTCGGCTCACCGGCGGACGACTACCGGACTCGGAGTAGCGGGTTCGGTGAGATTGGTGTGGAAGCGACGCGAATCGTCTCGTACAACAGGCCATCTCAGACGTCCGACTCGAGTCCCTCGTACTCGGCGATCCGGCTTCGAACGTCGTCGGGGTATGGCACCGACCGGTTCGTCTCGGGATCGACGTAAACCATCACCGTCTGGGCGGTCGAGACGACGTCACCGTCGACGCGGATCTCGTAGTCCATCGTACAGCTCGTCTTCCCCAGTTCGGAAACCCAGATGGCGACGACCGGCTCGTCCCCGAGCGTGATCGGCTGCTCGTAGGAGATCTCGAGGTTCGCGACGACGAACGGGAGGTCGTCCTCGGCGAGATCGAACAACTCGTCCATGTATGCGACGCGGGCCGCCTCGAGGTAACTCACGTAAACGGCGTGATTGACGTGGTCGAACGGGTCGAGGTCGCGGTATCTGAGCGGAACCTCGACGGTGAACTTCTCGGTCATCGTCTCGTCGAACGGAACTGCGGGAAAAGTACGCTCCGGTTCCGAGGGAAGTTACCACGATCGAACTCCTGTGACAGTTCGGTTCGAAGGGCGAACCAACCCGTCAGTATCATCCATCCTCGGACCGGTCGTGACGACCGACACGATCGGGCCACGGCCACCGGCCGAGGTGTTCACACACCCGCATATATTCACGTGCTTGTATACCGAAACCGGAGCCAGGACAAAAACTTTTAAACCGTCACTCTATCTATGCTCGAGCATCCAACATGGGGGCATCCGATCCGATCGCGAACTACTTCGGGTTCGACGAGTACAGCACAGATTACGGGCGGGAGACGCTCGCGGGCGTGACGACGTTTCTGGCGATGGCGTACATCATCGTCGTCAATCCGGCGATCCTGAGCAATGCGATCCTCTTCAACCACGAGACCGGTGAGTTCGAGTCAGAGACGGTGATAAACGGGACGGCCTACACCGGTGCCGAGGTCGTCCAGATGCTCACCGTCGTCACCATCCTCGCGTCGATCGTCGCGATACTGGTGATGGCGCTGTATGCCAACCGGCCGTTCGGACTAGCGCCGGGAATGGGGTTGAACGCCTTCTTTACGTTCACCGTGGTCGTCATCCTCGGCGTTCCGTGGCAACTCGCACTCGCCGCCGTCTTCGTCGAGGGGATCATCTTCATCGCGCTGACCGCGGTTGGTGCCCGAAAGTACATCATCGAACTGTTTCCCGAACCCGTGAAGTTCGCCGTCGGGGCCGGTATCGGTGTCTTCTTGCTGTTTCTCGGGCTACAGGAGATGCAGGTCGTCGTCCCCTACGACGCGACCCTCGTTACGCTCGGTAACGTCCTCGAGAGTCCCGTCGCGGCGCTCTCGCTGGCCGGTCTGTTCCTGACACTGCTGTTGTACGCACGCGGCGTTCGCGGATCGATCGTGATCGGTATCGTGACGACCGCGATCGCGGGCTGGGGGCTCACGCTCGCCGGAATCGTCACGCCGGGCGTTCTCACGCCCCCCGGATCCTACGAACAGGCGACGAACGACGGGATCCTCTCGATGCTTCTCTCCGTCCAGTACGACTTCACGCCGCTGTTCTGGGGCTTCGTCGAGGGACTCGGCATGATCACCGACGATCCGATCATCTTCGTTCTGGTCGTCTTCACGTTCTTCTTCGTCGACTTCTTCGACACCGCGGGGACGCTCATCGGCGTCTCTCAGATCGCCGGCTTCCTCGACGAGGAGGGTGACCTCCCCGACGTCGAGAAGCCACTGATGGCCGACGCAGTCGGCACCACCATCGGTGCGATGATCGGAACCTCGACCGTCACGACGTACATCGAATCCTCGACCGGGATCGAAGAGGGCGGCCGTACCGGGTTTACCGCACTCGTCGTGGGTATACTGTTCTTCCTCGCGTTGCTGATCGTTCCGATCGTCCAGGCGATCCCGCAGTACGCGACCTACCTCGCGCTGGTCGTCGTCGGCATCATCATGTTACAGGGCGTCGCCGACATCGACTGGCAGGATCCCGCGTGGGCGATCAGCGCCGGGTTGACGATCACGGTGATGCCGCTGACTACGTCGATCGCAAACGGCCTCGCGGCGGGGATCATCAGCTATCCGCTGGTCAAAGCCGCGACCGGCGACGCCCGAGACGTCTCGCTCGGCCAGTGGGTTCTCGCGGTCGCGTTCGTCGCCTACTTCGTCGTCTACTTCGCCGTCGAGGCTGGAATGGTCGTCTTCTGATCGAGACACGACAGCCGGCTTTCGACGCCGACCGATGCGCTCTTAGGTTTCAGCGAGCTACCACGTCCTATGGCAGATATCACGATGTACGACCTCCCCGGCTGTCCGTTCTGTGCGAAAGTCCGCTCGAAACTCGAGGAACTCGACCTCGAGTACGACGTGATCGAAGTCCCTCGCTCACACGGCGATCGGACGGAAGTCGAGCGCGTGAGCGGACAGACGGGCGTCCCGGTTATCACTGACGAAGCAAACGACGTCGAAGGGATGCCCGAGAGCGACGATATCGTCGAGTACCTCGAAGAGACGTACGCCTAACACCGATATCGATTGCGACCCCGGTACCGGCATTCGCAGCGGCAGTGACTCGAGTTTCTGAAGGGTGTACAAACTGCAACCCCGGGTACCAGTGAAATCGTCGACGACGTAGCCACGCAACTGAAAACCGGGAAACTGCGGGGCGTCAGACCGCTTCTTCGCGCTCGGCGCGCTCCCGGATGACGTCCCGGAGGTCGTCGGCGTCGCGGAACTGCTCGAGTTCCTCGCGCTCGATGAGTGCGGTGCCGTCGACGGCGTCGCGTTTCGCGCGGTCGACGACGTACACCGACCGCGTTCGGGTGACCCGACTGATCGAACTCATGATGCGGGCGCGTTTTTCGGCGGTCTTGGTAAACTCCGAGTGGCCGGTGAGGACGACCGACTCGTCGACGTCTTCCTCGTCCCGGCTGATTGCCTTGAACGGCGACCTGACGGTCGGGTGAACGCTGTAGCCGGCCCGGGTAAGCACGGTGACGACCTGTTCGTCGTCCGGGTCCGCTTCCGGATCGTCGGGAGTCGCCTCGGTCTCGTGGACGTCGTCGGCTCCCTCGAGGACGTCGACGGGATTGGTCAGCGGCGCGTTGAACAGTTCCTGCAGCGCCATCGCGATCTCGACGGAGGCGTTCATTCCGTCTTCGTACTTCGAGACGGTCCGTCGAGAGACGCCGAGTTCGTTCGCGAGTCGACCGAGACTCCAGTCGCGACCCTCGCGCTCGTCGGCGAGTAGGTCGCCGTCGATGTTGACGTAGAGCCCGCCCGGGGCGGCGTAGATCAGCGGCGGGACGTCCTCGATGAACAGGTTGTACGCCGTATCGGGGCTGAAAACGGGAACGCCGTGGCGGAAGTACACCACGTCCGGTTTGAGATCCTCGTCGCGACTGCGCAGGCCGATGACCAGTGGCGTCGCCTGGAGGTACGTGCCGAGCCGGCGCATCTCGTGGCCGGTCGCCTCGTTGAACGCGTCGATGTTCCCCAGGATTTTCACGAGGATGAGATCCTCGCCGCGCCGTGCGGCGACGTCGAAACTCTTCGGACGGATCGCACACCGGTCGCTCACCACGAAGCCCGCATCCTCTAACATCGCGGTTACGTTTCCGACCAGTGCGGAACGAGACATAGGGAAACGTAAGCGATTCCTCCTATATCAGTGTTTCCCCAGGAGACCCGGATGCTGTATCGCAATTTCGGCCTCGAGGCACGGATACAGTTATATACTTCTTTCGGGCTGGACCGTTCGGGTCGCGGGCACCGTCGTCTCGGTGCGAAAGGCGTTACGTCTTCGCGACCGAACCACCGACGATGACCGTCGTCGCGCTGGACGATACGGACTCGCGGGAGCGCGGGATGTGTACGACGTACGTCGCTTCGCGGATCGCCGAGCGGTTGTGCCATCCGGCGACCGGTGAAGGGTCCGAAGGCGGGGCCGCATGCGTTCGCCGGATCCTCCTCGTCAGGCTGAACCCGGCAGTCGAGTACAAAACCCGCGGAAACGCCGCACTCGCGGTCCACGTCGACTGCGACCCCGACCGGGCGTTCGCGATCGCACGTGCCGAACTCGAGTCGCTGGCCGAAACTGCCGACGAACGAACGAATCCGGGGCTCGTCGTCGCCGACCACCCTGCCGATGCGATCCCCGAGAGCGCCGCTCGGTTCGCTCGCCGTGCGATCCGCGAACACCTCGATATCGACGACGCCGCCGCGCTCGTCGACCGTCACGGCTACCGGTCGTGGCACGCTGGCGACGGCCGCGGTCGGATCGGCGCGCTGGCCGCGCTCGGAAGCTGGCGCGAACTCGAGGGATGGACCTACGAACAGATCGCCTACCGGGAGCCCCAACGGTGGGGAACGACGCGGGACGTCGACGCCGAGAGCGTCTTCGCCGCGGCCGACCGCGGCTATCCGGAGGCCTGGGACACCGTCGACCGCGGCGAAAGCGAGACTGTCTGCGTGCCCCACACGCCGGGTCCGATCCTCTACGGCATCCGCGGCGACGACCCCGAGACCGTGCGGCGGGTCGCCGCGGGGATCGAGAGCGAACCCGTCGCCTCGAGTCGCCTGTTCGTCACGAACCAGGGGACCGACGTCCACCTCCGGGAGGGATCGATCGCCGACGTTCGCGACGGTCGCGCGTACCGACTCGACGGCCGAGTTGCAAGCGAGCCCGAAACCCGTCGCGGCGGACACGTCTTCTTCACGCTCGAGGGCGAGTCCTCGAGCGACGGAGAGGGTAATCAAGAGCGCGGTGATGTCGACGGCCTCTCCATCGAGTGTGCCGCCTTCGAGCCGACCAAGCGCTTTCGGGACCGCGTTCGCGCCCTTCGAGTCGGCGATCGAATCACCGCCTGCGGCGAGGTGTCGGACGGCACGCTCAAACTCGAGAAGTTCGCCGTCCGCGACCTCGTCCGGAGCGAGCGGGTGACGCCTACGTGTTCCGATTGCGGGCGGACGATGGAGAGCGCCGGCCGAAATCAGGGCTACCGGTGTCGCGAATGTGACACCGACGCGCCGGGGAAAGCGGAGATTCCACTCGAGCGCGACCTCGAAGAAGGGTGGTACGAAGTGCCGCCGTGTGCCCGCCGACATATCGCGAAACCGCTCGTTCGCGGTGGATTCGACGCACAGACACACGTCGAACGGTGACTCCGGGTTCGATTACGCCCCACTCGGGAGCGGCCGCTCACCGCCGAACCCGCACCCAGACGGGGCTCTCGGGACGCGACGTCAACGCTGGCGTCGGCGACAGTTCCGTCTCGGGCGTCGCCTCGAGTCGAACCGAGCGAAGGATTCGCGCGAGGACGAGCCGAAGCTCGAGCAGGGCGAATCGCCGGCCAATACACTGGCGCGCGCCGCCGCCGAACGGGAAGTACGCGTACTCGGGGAGCGACTCGCGCATTTCGGAGGTCCACCGACCGGGCCGGAACGCGAGCGGATCGTCGTAGTATCGGTCGCTGCGGTGGATCGCCCACTGGGAGAGGACGACTCGCGTCCCCGCTGGCACCTCGTATCCGGCAACGGTATCGGGTTTCGTGGTCTGGCGAAAGAGCATATACGTCGGCGGGTAGAGCCGGAGACTCTCACGAACGACGCGATCCGTGCGGGGAAGGTTCGTCTGGGGCGTGAGTTCGTCGACCGCTCGGACCTCTTCGAGGACGCGCTTACGCTCGTCCGGATGCGTTGCCAGCAATCCGAGCGCGTACGTCAACGCGATGGCCGTCGTCTCGTGGCCTGCGAGCAACATGGTGACGAGATGATCCCGGATCTCGTCGTCGGAGAGCGTCCCCGACTCGCCGGCCGACAGCAGTGCCGAACAGAGGTCGGAACTGTCGCCACCGTTCAGTTCGTCACCCGAGGCCCGTCGTCGCCGCAGTATCGACCCGATGACGTCGTCGAGTTCGTCGGTCGCGTTTCGATACCGTCGATTCGCCGGCGTCGGCACCCACAATGGGATCTCCATCGGCACGCGCGAAGGCTCGAACCGGCTCGTGATCGCGTCGGCGGCGGCCGCGATGGCGTCGGTCTCCGCGACGTCGTCGACGCCGAACATCGTCGTCGCGACGATCGACAACGTCAGTCGCGTCGCCGCCCCGTGGACGTCGATCACCTCGCCGTCATCCCATCGCTCGAGTTCGTCGGCGGTTCGATCGAGCATCTCCTCACCATACTCGCGGAGCCGACCCGGATAGAACGCGGGCTGGACGTGCTCGCGGCCGCGCTCCCAGTCGTCGCCGCGGGCGGTGAGCAGGCCGTCACCGAGCAAGTCGCCGAGGAGGTCGATCTCCCGGGGATCCTTGCGGTACCGGTCCGCCTTTCCGGCCAGCACCCGCTCGACGAGCTCGGCGTCCGTATAGCAGACGAACGAAAGTCCGGGGATCGAGACGCGAAACACCGGACCGTACTCCTCGGGAGCCCCCTCCAGAAATCGAAAGGGGTCCCGACCGATCTCGAGGGCGCTTCCAAGCACGGGAACGCGGCCGACAGTCGGAATCGTCTCGCTCATACCCGTTCGTTTCCCGCAAACTCGAGTGGCGTTACTGCCGGTCCGGACCGGTGATTTATAAGTAATGGGAGATACTGCCGAGCGTGTATGAACTACGTTCGCACCCGACTGCGGCCATCCACGCCCGAGCCGGCCGAGCGTACTGCGGAAGACGAGTCCGGCGAGAGGAGAAACGGACCGGACGATTGGAGTGACGAGTCCGGCGGCGGGGACGGGTCCGGTCGTAGGGGAAACGAACACGACGGCAGCGATGGGTCCGATGGTAGAGGAGACGAGCCCGGAGATACCGACGATCGCTCCGGTGGCGGCCGCTTCGCTTCCGGAGTCGAGGACGAACGGCAGGCCCCCACAATCGGTACCGAACAGTACGACACGCCGATCGCGGATCTCGCGGGGAGCGAGGGAGTCGACACGGTACACCTCCTGGCTGGCGGGGTTGCGGATACCGACACGCCGACGTACACGCTCTCGATCGAAGCCGACGAGGCGACGGTTCACCGGGTTCTCGAGTCGGATCCGGACGTCCTCGAGTGGGAGATCGCAAGCGCCGAGACGGGCGTCGTCTACGCGTACGTCCGGTTTCGAGCGCCGCCGGGGGTCGGCGAGATTCGCGAACGATTCACCAGCGATAGTCTCGTCGTCTTGCTCCCGGTAACGTTTCACCCCGATAGCGTCGAACTCACCGTCGTCGGAACGCAGTCGGACCTCTCGAGTGCCTTCGAGACACTCCCGTCGGCGCTCGAGGCGACGGTGCTCGAGGTCGGCACCTACCGGGAGAGCCTTCATCGGGGACGATCGCTAACCGAACGCCAGCGCGAGGTGCTCGCGGTGGCCTACGAACTTGGCTACTACGACCAGCCGAGCGAGACGAGCCACGAGCAGATCGCCGATCGACTCGAGTGTGCACCGAGTACGGTCGGCGAACATCTCCGCAAGGCGGAGAAGCGGCTCGTGAGCGAACTCTTCGAGGATTCGGCCGAGGGTATGAAGACCGGATCACGTTGACGTCGGGCAACGACGCGACGTTCACCCATCGACACGACGCCGTTCGCGTTCGATCGTCGTCACGTAGATTCCCCCGAGGACGACGAGGCCGCCGACCACGGTGACGGCGTCGGGAATCTCGGTGAGCAACGCGAGCGCGAGCAGCGTCGCGCCGACGGGTTCGCCGAGCCAGGCGACGCTGACCACGACCGACTCGAGGTGTTTCAGGACCCAGTTGACGACGGTGTGACCGAAGACGCCGGGACCGACGGCCATGCCGAGAAAGAGCAGCCACTCGCGGGCCGGGTAAGCGACGTAGTCGTGGCCCTGTGCCCCGACGAGGACGAACAGCGTCGCCGCGCAGGCGGTGTAGACGACTGTGACGTAGGGGAACAACGAGACCCGCTGGCGGATCGACCGGCCCGCCAGTACGTAGCCAGCGACGGTGACCGCGCCGAGAAGGGCGAGCGCGTTGCCGAACGTCGTCGCGTCGGAGATCGGTGCCTCGCCGGCGTCGCCAAGGGACATGATCGTCGCGCCGACGATCGCGATCACGATGCCGAGGACGGTCTCCCGGGAGACCCGCTCCCCGAGAACGAGCGCGGCCCCGAGGGCGACGAAGATCGGTTGGGTCTGGACGAGCGTGACGCTCGCGGCGACGCTCGTGTGATTCAGGCTCTCGAACCAGGCCGCGAAGTGGACGGCGAGCGCGACGCCGGCGACGGCCGCGAAGCCACCGTCGCGCCAGGAGAGGCGACGAAACTCCTCGCGGTACCACACCAGCGCGATCGGAGCGAGCAGCGCCGTGGTGAACAGGGTCCGGTAGAAGGCCGCGACCGACGACGGTGCGTGGCTCCAGCGAACCAAAATGGCGCTCGTACTCGCCGCGAACACCGCAGCGGCGAGTGCGACGTACGGCGTCGTCGATCCCTCGAGGTTCCAGCCGTTCACGTCCGAGCGCACTCGCTCATGTGAGGTACCGTTTTCGAAACGGAACTTGCCGTCAGCAGAGACCGGTTAGCGCAGGTCCGCGAACCCGGTCGCGGGGAGCCGCCGGTGTCGTCGAATCCAACCACGCCCGCCTCGTGTTCTTCACACAGATCGCCGATCGACTCCTGTGTACGACGTTATCGCTCGAGTTCGGCGTTCGTCGCCCGATGGCGTTCCCGGAACATCGCCTCGAAGCCGACGTGCGAGACCGGCGATACCGCTCCGGAGAGAGGTCCGAACGGGAGGTCGTAGGCGACGTGATCTCGAAGGACGGTCCGATCGCCGTCGGCGAAAAACGAGTGCGTGTGCACCCACCGGTCGAAGGGGCCACGGACCATCTCGTCACGAAAGTACGCCGCACCGTCGCGACGATCGACCTCGGTAATGAGGGACGTCCAGTACTGGCGTGGGCCGACACCGAACGGGCGCATCGACAGCGAAATCTCCGTTCCGACCTCGAGTCCGTTCCGACCGAGCGTTCCGTCGGGACCGATCACCGACTCGACGCGAAGACCCAGCCAGTCGGGAGTTACCGCCTCGAGTCCGGAGACGTCGGCCGAAAAGGCCCAGACGTCCTCGATCGGGGCGTCGATCGTCGTCCGTCGTTCGTAGGTGGGCATACTCGACCGTACGGTGGGGACGGTCAAAACACCGGCGTTGACGCGGGTGAGAACACGGCGACGGCCGGGCGAATGGACCGGAAACCGTCGGCCCGAACGTCCGGAACGAGAATCGACGCGTTCGAAGACGAGAGGCGGTTACTTCAGTCGCTCCTGGAGAAACGAGGGATGTGCCGCGGTCACACCGTCGATCTCGAGGAGTTCGTCGGAAATAAACTCACCCAGGGCGTCGCCGTCCTCGGCGCGGACCTCCGCCATCAGCATGTGGTCGCCACTCGAACTGTACAGTGCCTCGATCTCGTCGAACCCTTTCAGCGCCTTCGTCGCTTCGACGTAGCGTTCGCTCGCGACGTCGAAACCGACGAGGGCGATGGTCTGACTCGCGAGTTTCTTCGGGTCGACGTCTGCCGAATAGCCGACGATGACTCCGTCCTCTTCGAGTTGTTTGATGTACTTTCGAACCGTGGGTTTCGAGACGTCCGCCCGATCAGCGATCTCGGTGTAGGATGCCTGGGCGTCCTCCTCGAGAACCTGGAGGATCCGATCTTCCGTCGCCTGCGTACTCATACTACTCCGTTTTGCTCCGACGGGAAAATATCTTTTGTATACGAAAACGTTGGGTTCACCGACGGGAGCGGCGTCGATCGCTGGACTTATTCGAACGCTTTCCCCACGTCCGCCAGGAGGATGGTCGATTTCAACGTCGTCAGCGGTCTGGTCTGGCTCGGCTGTGGACTCCTCATTCTGTATCTCGGCTATCTGATCGCGTTTCGCGGGCGGGCAGAGCTCCACGGTAACTACGACGAGTCTGTCGATCCAGCGTACGTCTCGCGATGGGCAGGTGGCACCGCGTTGCTGATGGGCGTCCTCGTCGTGCTCTACGGTATCCAGGAGATCTACTACGGGTTTCGGCCGTACGCCTTGGTCGGACTCGTCGTCGCGTTGCTCGTACTGAGCTACGTCTCCAAGCTCTTCGCGGGCGGCTTCGGCTACCAGGAGTAGTCCCCGAGGTGACAGACGACTGTTCCCCCGTGTACTGTTCCATACCATCGAGTCGACACGTGCGAACGATTCGTCGATTATTTGGTCGTTCACGTCAGTCACCCGAGTGATGCCCTCGAGTCCCCGCTACCGACGGTCGCTTCCGATCGTCGTCCTCGTCGTCGCCCTCCTGACAGCCGGCTGTGTCGCAGTCCCCGGCGATAGCGTCACCGGCGAGGAGATCGCAGACCGCCTCGAGAACGACGAAGTTCCGAGCGAGGTTAGCGCTACGCTCGAGGTCCGGACGGTCGTCGACGGCGAGACGACGCAGTACGAGGAGGACGTCTGGCTCCGCGAGGAGGGAACGACACGGATCGAGACCGGCGACGGCGACCTGATCGTTTCCGACGGCGACCGACGCTGGCACCACGAGCCCGAAACCGATTCGGTACAGTACATCGAGGTCGATCCCGACTCGCAGTCGATGCTCGAGGGGCTGTACGGACAGCAAGAACGGTATCTCACCGACGACTCGTACGCCCTCTCCGACGTCGAGGAAACCACGCTCGACGGCCGCGAGACGTATCGGCTCGCGTTCGATCCGCCGGAAGACGAGACGATAGAGCGGTCGATCGACGTACTCGTCGGGGACACCGAGTACACCGTTCCACTCGAGACGAGCGAGCACGACGTCGAGAATCGACACGCCGAACGGGTGGAGGTCTGGCTCGATCGGGAAACGCTGTTCCCCGTCAGTCACCGCGTCGTCGGCGACAGCGCGGAACTCGAGACGACGTACACCGACCTCGAGATCGAACCCGGTCTCGAGGACGACCTGTTCGAGTTCGATCCGTCGTCGGAATCGGACGAGGCGAACGGCGAAATCGACGATGGTGGCGACGGTGACGAGTTCGAAGCGATCGTTCTCCCATCGATCGAGGAGTTCGAATCCGTCGACGAAGCAGACGAGACCGTTTCCTTCCCCGTCGGAGCGCCCGACCCCGACGCCCTTCCCGATGGAGTCGAACGCAACGGCGTGAGCCGCTACGAGTTCCCCGACGAGAACCGAACGCAAGTATCGGTGTTCTACCGCGGTGCGAATGGGACAGTGTCGACCACCACGAGCGACGGTCCGCGAACGTTCGCGACCGGCGGCGAGTCGATCGAGATCGGAACCGCAACGGGATCGATCGCGACGACCGACGAGGGAACGGAACTCCAGTGGTCGTGTGAGGATCGATACTACTCCGTCTTCGCCGACGACGCGTTCGGAGACGACGTGGCGGTTGACCTGGCGGAATCGATCGCGGACGGCTGCCCGTAGAGCAATCGTCGAACCGATTCTCACGATCGCACTCGAGTGAGAGTGCGGTGACGGTCACCGGCCGATTACGAATCGGTTTCGTTCGGTTCGGTTCCATCCTCTCCGTTCTCATCGTCCTCGCGCACCTCGTCGTCGGCCTCGCTATCGCGGTCGCTCGAGTCGTCGTCCTCGTCGGATTCGACCGCCGACTCCGGGGCGTCCTCCGTCGGAGTCGGCTCGGGTTCGGTCGCTTCGGTCTGTGCCGGCTGAGCCTGCTCCGGGTCCGGCCCCGTCGCTTCGCTCACCTCGTCGGCCATCGCCGGCTCCGAGACGTCGATCTCGACCGGATCGTCGTTCACGGTCCGCCGCGGATCGCGGGACTCCTCACCGTCGGTTGCCGGCCTCGAGCGTGGCTCCGAGACGCCCTCCTCGTCGACGAACTCGACCCGAGACTCCTCGGCGTCGTCGTCGCTCGGCTCGAGTCGACCCTCGCGTCCCGAGTCGGGTCGATCCGAAGCGGCCGCCGCCTCGGCCGACGGCTCGGACTCCCCACGTCGGTCAGGTCCAGCGTCCGAAGCCGCCGATTCCTCGGTCCGCTCGCTCGAGCGACGCTTCCGAACGCCGTATCGGAGCAGTGTGGCACCGACGATTCCTTTCGGGATCGCACGAAGCTGTCCGCGGATCGCCGATCGGAGTGCCGACAGGAGCAACACACCGCCGCTGGCCAGCGGAATCACCCCTGTTTCTACCCCCTCGGTCACCGTCGACCGGACGGTCCCCGTGGCTCGATCGGCCGTGACCGGTGGTTCGTCGTCGGACGAAACATCTACTGCTACGTCGTGATCGTGTTCTTCAGTCATCGTATACACCGAGCGATCGTGCCCGCGGAGAACGTCCACGTCCAGACGGTTCAAGCTTCGACCGGCAGACGAACGCCGAGGGGAGTTCTCACCGAACCGAACTCAGTACGCGACGTGCAACAGGCCGTAAACGACGATCCCGAGCGAAAACGATATCAGCCACAGACCGGCGGCGAGACGTCCCACTCGAGCGTGATTCGTTCGGCGGAGTCCATCGACCGGGCACGCGAACGCGAGCAACAGCGCGTAATAGAGGAGGGGGATACAGACGACGGCGAGGAGAATGTGGATCGCGAGGATGGGCAGGTAGACGAACTGGTAGAGCACCTCGGGACCGGGAAACGGCTGTGGACCGCCGGTCGCGACGAGTCGGTAGAGATAGAGCGTGAGAAACGTCACAAACAGTGCAAACGAGGCCAGCATTGCGGCCCGGTGTCTCGCGACGTCACCCCGGCGGATCGCTCGCCACCCGACCGTGATCGTGACGATCGCCGTCGCACTGATGGCCACGTTCGCGTGCGGAATCGCCGTCAGCACCCACTCCGGTGCCCCCGGAACCGCCGACTGAGGGAGCCGACCGCCGGCTGCCGCGAAGACGACAGCCAACGAGACGACGCTCAACACCGCCGCGATCGGACGGACTCGCTCTCGAGAGACGTACTCCATACGTGGTCGTTCGCTCGAGATGGGAAAGGAGTTACTGTCGGTCCTCGCGGACGACGACGCCTTCGAGGTGTACTGGGGAGGGCCCTCGCTGTTCGGTGTAGTTTCCTGAAGGATTATGCGTGGGTGATGTCCACGAAGGGAGATCACCTGCATCGTGTGTTCGCGGCAGTGCCGCGATTTTCGGTGGACATTGTCCACCCATGCGATGCGTGGGACCGGATTCGAACCGGCGGACCCCTACGGGACAGCGCCCTCAACGCTGCGCCGTTGGCCTGGCTTGGCTACCCACGCTCGCGTTCTCTGTCTGCACTCGAAGGTATCCAGCGTGATTATAAAAGCCCTTTCCTTTGGGTCCGTGCCTGCGGCGAGGTCACATGGAATCGCCCGAGCGGTGATTTGAAATGCGACAGTTGCCAAAAGGTACCATGGCTAAGTACTCGACCGGTTCGTCCTCCGGCGGCGGCGGGACGAACTGCGAACTCTGCGGAGCGGAGAGCGACTCGCTTCGGCTCGCGTCGGTCGCCGGCGCTGAACTCGAGGTCTGTCCGGACTGTGCGCCCCACGACGATACGCCGACCAAAGGACAGGGTCGGGGCTCGAGCGGGTCGTCAGGCTCGAGTGGCTCCTCGAGTGGCTCCTCGAGCGACGGTCCGAGCCGAAAGCAAAAGGCCGCACAGAACGTCGCGAAGGCCAACCCGGTCTGGGATGGCGACTCCGAACACTGGGAGAAAGAGGGGACGAACTACGACGATGACCCGCTCCCGTATCTCGTCTCCGGGTACGGCGAGACCGTCGTCGACGCCCGCCAGGACGCGGGTCTCCAGCGCGAGGAACTCGCGGACGAACTGGGTATCCGCGAGCAGGATCTGCTCGCGGTCGAGCAAGGCCGGGCGACCCAGGCCGGAATCGGTGGCGGCGTCATCGCCGCACTCGAGGAACGTCTCGACGTGACGCTCTCGGAGTGAGGGAATTGTCGACGGTTAGTTCGAACCAGCGGCGAGCAGACTTTTAGTTCCGGACCGTGGAGTGAAACCGATGAGTGGGCAACTGGCGGCGGCGGAACCGTACGCCACGCGATTCGAAACAGAGGTGACGGCGGTCGACGGCCGACAGGTCTGGCTCGAGCGAAGCTACTTCTACGCCGAGAGCGGGGGCCAACCGGCCGACCGTGGGGTGATCGGCGACGTCGACGTCGTCGACGTCCAACTCGTCGACGGCGAGCAAGTACACGTCCTCGAGACCGAGCCGACGTTCAAGGCGGGACACCGCGTCCTGTGTTCGGTCGACTGGTCGTTTCGAATGTACTGTATGCGTGCCCACACGGCAAGCCACGTTCTCTATGGGGCGGGCCGACGGCTACTCGACGATCTCGGCTACGGCGGGTTCGACATCGGCGAGCGAGCGGTTCGAGTCGACCTCGAGACGAGTACGACGGTCGACGACGACATTCTGATCGAACTCGACGAACTGGTCAACCGAGCGGTCTGGAAATCGCGCCCGGTCTCCTGGGAGGACGTCCCGGTCGCCGACGCCCGCGAACGCGAGAACGTCGCGTTCAACGAAGCGACCGAAGACGGGGCGCTCCGGAGGGGGCGCGTCCGACTCGTCACGATCGGCGAAGACGACGGGGGCGGTGGAAACGCCACCGCGATCAGAACCACGAGAACCGGCTCCCGAGCGGAGCCGTGGGACGTCGCGGCCTGTGGCGGAACTCACGTCAGAAACACCCGCGAGATCGGACCCGTCACCGTCCTCGGCCGGTCGAATCCCGGCGAAGGGCTGACTCGGATTGAACTCGCGGTCGGCCCGCGAGCGATCGACCGCCGAACTGTGGAGAAACGAGCCCTCTTCGACGCCAAACGGAGGCTCGGTACGGGAGCCAAAGAGGTCTCGACCGAACTCGAGCGGCTGATCGAAGACCGTGACGACCTCGAGGATCGACTCCGGCGTACGGAGTCCGAACTCGTCTCCGCTCGACTCGATCGCGGCGAGTCGTTCGAACGCGACGGCGAACGATGGCACGTCGCGACGGTCGGCGACGTGGAGACCGAACTCGTCAGTGACGTCGTCCGGAGCCGAATCGACGTTCGAGCGGAGACCGCCGAGGGAGACGACGTGATCGTCGCCATCGGCGAAGCCGGCAGGCCATTCGCCGTCGTTGGGCGGGCCGGCTCGAGGTCGGCGACCGGGATCCTCGACGACCTGACGGATGCGTTCGGCGGCGGCGGTGGGGGCTCGGAGACGATCGCACAGGGTGGCGGATTCGACGCAACGATCGACGACCTCCGGGATTCACTGATGGAGTAACTCTGAGAGGACGGTTCGACGGGTTCGGCGGCTCGTCGACCGGCGGGACGGCGACTCGAGTATCTCGAGTCGAGAGACGAATGCGGGGACGAAGAGGCATGACCCGCACGCACAACCATTGCCGACGGAAATAACTAAGTGTTTTGGTTTCGGTGCGTTCCCGGCGACCGACCGAGAACCACCACGCTGCGGTGCCGTCCGCCCCAGAACGTCGTGGGGACACGCGGCCTGGTCGTCGCGTCTCGCCGGAGTGGGTGTTTTATGGTTCTCGTCGGGGTGGATCTCGGCATGTCGCCAGACCGATCCCCGTGCGGTCGTCGTCGGTTTCTCGAAGTGGGGTCCGGAATCGCCGCGCTGGTCGCCACGGGCCACTCCGCAGTCGCGAGCAACGCGACACAGGACGAAGACCAGCCCGACGAAGCGGATTACGCGAGCATCTACGAGGAGAGCATCGGCGACGTCGTACTCGTCACCGTCCCCGGAGACGAGGGGGCCCCCGGTGGCCTCGGTTCGGGGTTCGTCCTCGAGGAGGGGGACGTCGTCACGAACCACCACGTCGTCGCCGGGACCGACGAGGTCGAGTTGCAGTTCACCGACGAGGCGTGGCGAACTGGGGAAGTCGTCGGCTCCGACGTCCACAGCGACCTCGCCGTCGTGTCCGTCGACGACGTTCCCGACGTCGCCACGGGACTCACGCTCTCCGACGACGACCCGGTAGTCGGCCAGGAGGTGCTCGCGCTCGGAAATCCCCTCGGACTCGACGCCTCGATCTCACAGGGGATCGTCAGCGGCATCGACCGGTCGCTGCCGAGCCCGACCGGATTCGCGATCCCCGCGGCGATCCAGACCGATGCGCCGGTCAATCCAGGTAACAGCGGCGGCCCGCTGATCTCCCTCGAGGGCGACGTGCTGGGCGTCGTCTTCGCGGGTGCCGGCCAGACGATCGGCTTCGCCATCGCCGCCCGTCTCGCGAACCGTGTGGTCCCCGCCCTGGCGAGCGAGGGAGAGTACGAACACCCGTACATAGGTGTCGGCGTCGATCCCGTCGGCCCGCAGGTCGCCGAGGCGAACGACCTCGAGGAGGCAGGCGGCGTGCAGGTAACCGAGGTCGTTCCGAACGCGCCCGCCGACGGCGTCCTCGAGCCGGCGACCGAGACGACGACCATAGACGGCGAACTCGTTCGTACCGGTGGCGACGTGATCTTGGCCATCGGCGATCGCGAGATTCCGAACCAGGATCTGCTCTCGTCGACGCTCGCACTCGAGACGTCGCCCGGCGAAACGATCGAGATAGAGATCGTCCGCGACGGCGAACCGGGAACGGTCGAGTTGACACTCGCCTCGCGACCGGACGTCGACACCCCCTGAAATTCCAGATTGGACAGTCCGTTGTGGGCGTTCGGTGGCCTCGATCTGCGCTTTCCCTTCAGCCGACCGTGACCAACGGCGCTCGGCAGGACACGAAAGACAGATAAAAGGTGCCGGGCTGTGAATAGACATATATGGACGTTCCGTACGACCTCACCTCGTACGTTCGGGTGTTGAAAATGGCGACGACACCCACGACTGAGGAGTTCCTTCAGGTATCGAAAATCGCCGGTGCAGGCATCCTACTCGTCGGGTTTATTGGTTTCGTCATCGGCGGAATCATGCTCCTGTTGACCGGTGGTCTCTGATGGGGATCTACGCGGTCAAGACGACAGCGAGTCAGGAACAAACCGTCGCGGACATGATCATCAACCGTGAGGAGGCCGAGATCCACGCCGCGCTCGCGCCCGACTCGCTGACGTCGTACGTGATGGTCGAAGCCGACGACAACGCCGTCTTGGAGCGCGTACTCGAGGAGATTCCCCACGCACGAAGCATCGTTCCCGGCGAGTCCGACATCTCGGAGGTCGAACACTTCCTCTCGCCGAAGCCGGACGTCGAGGGGATCGCCGAGGGCGACATCGTCGAGCTCATCGCCGGACCGTTCAAAGGTGAGAAGGCCCAGGTCCAGCGCATCGACGAGGGCAAAGATCAGGTGACGGTCGAACTGTACGAGGCGACGGTGCCGATTCCGGTGACGGTGCGAGGCGATCAGATTCGAGTCCTCGACAGCGACGAACGGTAGTTCCGCGACTCGAGTGGGCAACACACCGTGGTCGCGACCGATTCCGACGAGCAGTAGCGAGTTTCAACCCGCCGTTATCGGGTTAGTTCGTTCGCGATTAGTTCCATATCTGCGACCTCCTCGATCTCCTCAAGGAGTTCCTCGCGTTTGCGGACGTCCTCGGAATCAGCGCCGTAAGCGCGGACGTACTCCGCGCGGCTGTGTTCGTTGAACGTGTGGCGAAGCGCGAGGTAGCCGTCCGGAACGATCGTTCCACACACTTTACACTCCGGACGCTCGTGCTCGGTCGCCTGATGGATCACTGCCGATTCGACGTCCTCGAACACCGCACCACAGCCGTCGATTCCGCATTCCCAGGCCATTGAATGCTCGTAATCGATTGTCAGACCTCTTGGTTTTTTCGCAGTATCCCGTCGCTGGTTTGGGTTCCGAACGACCGTCGTCGAATCAGAATCCATAACTCGACCGTCCCGAAAGGGGCTCTCGTGAACGACGGCGGAGTCACTCGCGTGGACTGTCACGTCAAGGTACTCGACGACGCGATCGTCGAGCGAGCCACGCGCGTCGGTCTCGACGTCGTCGTCTACGCGCCACACTTCACCCGTCTTCCCGACATCAGAGAGCGTGCCGCCGCCTACTCGAGCGACGAGTTGCTGGTCGTCCCCGGCCGCGAGGTGTTTACCGGCGCCTGGCACGATCGTAAACACGTCCTCGCGCTCGGCCTCGAGGAGCCTGTTCCGGATTTCATCCCGCTGGAGACGGCGATGGCGGAGTTCGAACGCCAGGACGCGACGGTACTCGCCCCCCATCCGGAGTTCGCGACGGTGAGTCTCACGGGTGCGGACGTCAGACACTACGCCGAGACGATCGACGCGGTGGAGGTGTTCAACCCGAAACACCTCCCGTGGCACAACCGTCGGGCACGCGAACTCGCGGACGAACTCGCCCTCTCGCCGTTTACGTCGTCGTACGCCCACCTCCCAGACACCGTCGGGGTCGCCCACACTGTCTTCGAGTCGGCGATCGACACCGAGGCGGACCTGCTCGAGGCGTTCGAGGCGGAGATCGCTCGGCGGATCGTCTACAAAAACGGCCTACAGCGGGTACGAACGACGGCGCGCGAACTCACACACCTCTGTTACGAAAATACCTGGAAGAAGGCCGATCGGCTCTTTCTGTCGGGGCTCGAGCCGACTCACCCGAGACACATCGCCTACGACGGTCGGTTCGACGACGTCGCGGTCTACTGATCCTCGAGGGCATCGGCGATCCGCTCGAGTTGGATGCCGACGTAACACAGTGCCTGCGTCTGCATGATCGCGGGGTCGTCGCTCCACTCGTTGGTGATGTACGCCGCCTGTTTTCCGGCTCGGTCGAGATGGTCGTCGTCGGACATCGGTCCTGCTTCCACGTCGAAACGTGAAACGATTCGGGGTCGCTCGGAAACGGGCCCGCGACCGTCCCACTACCGAGTGTCGACGCTCGAGAGCGTTTCCTCGACCCGATCCCAGTGGCTCCCGCGCCAGAAGTGCTGACCGCAGGCACGACACCGCCAAACTGCCGTCTCCGCGGGGTCGGGAGCGTACGTCGGTGTCGATGCCGACTCGCCGACGGGCTCGAGTCTCCCGTTACACCGACCGCACCGTTCGGGCTCGTCGGGGAGCGTGAGATCGACGCCGACGGCCGCGAGTTCGGCGAGTTGGCCCTCGAGGTCGCGGGACTCGAGGAGAATCGACCGCTCGGCCCGGTTCGAACACGCAACGTCACGGGTGAGGATCGTCCGACCTTCGTCGCGGGCGACTGCGAGCAAGTCGTCGTCGGCCTCGAGACCGCGGTCGCCGGCGTACGCTGTATCGTAGTTGCACATCCGCAGGTACGAGACGAGGCCGCCGCACATGACGTCGAGGAGGAGTCGCATGGGTTCGGAATCGAATCGGTATGCGGGAGGAATTACTCGAGGAACGCCCGAAGCTCCTCGAGTTCCCAGGTGTTGATCACGTCGGCGGGCTCGGCCCAGCCGCGACGCGCCGTGTGGACTCCCCAGCGGAGGTACTCGAGCGTCGAGGGCTGGTGGGCGTCGGTGTTGACGGCGATCGGTGCACCCTCCTCGATTGCGGCCTGGACGGCGCTGCCCCAGAGATCGAGTCGTCGCGGGTTGCTGTTGATCTCCAGGGCGGTGTCGTGGTCGGCCGCGGCCCGTGCGAGGGCCGTCGCGTCGAACTCGAGCCCGGAGCGTTCGTTGAGCAGTCGGCCGCTCGGGTGGCCGAGGATATCGACTGCCGGGTTCTCGACGGCGCAGACGAGTCGTTCGATGGCAGTCTCGGCGTCCTGATCGAGCGCGCTGTGAGGCGAGGCGACGACGACGTCGAGGGCGTCGATCACCGCACTCGAGAGGCCGATATCGCCGTCGGCGTCGACGTTCGCCTCGATTCCCGCGAGGACCGCGATATCGCTCGCTGCATCGACTTCGCGGATCGCTTCGACCTGCTCTAAGATCTCGGTGTCGGAGAGACCCATCCCCCCGACGACGCCGGGGCCCTCGGCGTGGTCGGCGACGGCGTAGTAGTCGTACCCTCGGCGCTCGGCTTCGGCGACCATCGCCTCGATCGTGGTGTTGCCGTCGGACCACTCGGTGTGGGTGTGGAGATCGCCCCGGACGTCCTCGCGGGTGAGGAGATCCGGGAGTTCGCCGGCTTCGGCGGCGTCGATCTCGCCGCGGTCCTCTCGGAGTTCCGGCGGAATCCACGGCAATCCGAGCGCCTCGTACATCCCCGCTTCCGTCGGGCCGGCGACCCGCTCCCCGACGCGCTGCCTTCCGTCGGTCTCCTCGCCAGCTTCCTCGTCGCCGACTGCGCTCACGTCGAAGGCACCGTACTCGTTTAGCTTCATCTCGCGGTCGATCGCGTAGTTTCGAAGGCGGACGTTGTGGTCTTTGCTCCCCGTGAAGTACTGGAGTGCGGAGCCGAACTCCTCGGGGGCGACGACGCGAAGGTCGACGCGGATCTCGCCGACGCGGACGCTGGCCTTCGTGGGACCCGACTCGATCTCGCCGTCGACAGAATCCCAGTCGACGAACGCGTCGACGACCTCCTCGCCCGTTTCGGTTCCCACCAGCACGTCGACGTCGCCGATCGTCTCGCGCCACCGACGGATCGACCCCGCAACCTCACACCGGTCGACCGTCTCGATCGAGTCGAGGTGCGCGAGGACGTCGTCGGCGAGGGGGCGTCCCTCCCCGAGGAGGTACCGCTGGCCGATCTGGCGGGCGAACTCGAGGTTGTCGCGGATGTTCTCCTCCGTTTTGGGGCCGAAGCCTTTGACCGCCTGGATCTCGCCGGCGTCAGCCGCCGTCTCGAGGTCGTCGAGGGTCTCGACGCCGAGTTCGCGATAGAGTTTGCCGGCGGTCTTCGGGCCGACGCCCTCGACGCGGGTGATGTCGGCGATGTCGATCGGAAGGTCGGCGCGCAGCTCCTCGAGTTCCTCGATGGTGCCGGTCTCGACGTACTCGACGATCTTCGAGGCGATTGCGTCGCCGACGCCGTCGATCTCCTCGAGCGTCTCGCGGTCGCCGTTGGCGACGTAGTCGGCTACCGGCGAGGGATGGGCGCGGACGTTCTCCGCCGCACGGCGGTACGCTCGGGGTTTGTACTCGACGTCGTCGGCCTCGAGGAGGTCGGCGAACTCCTCGAAACGGCCGGCGATCTCCGCGTTCGTCGCCATCAGCGACCCCTCCGGGCGCTGGCGTCGTCCTCGCGGCCCAGCGCCTTCTTGAGAAAGGACATCCAGCGTTTCGTGTCGGCCGCTTGCTGGGCCTGCTGTTCGCGCTCTAAGTCGGTCGGGCCGAGGCTCTCTAAGGCGTTCAGCGCGCGGTCGATCCCGATAACGCTCCGGGTGAGTTCCTCGCCTTCCTCGCGGCTGATGTCGCCCTCCTCGATCCGCTCGAGGCGGGTGGTTCGCTCGCGTCTGAGGTTGCGTTTGGCCTGCTCGACGCGCTCGCGTTCGCCCGCAGGAACCGTCTCGCGACGTTTGATCTCGAAGACGAACGTCCGGAGATCGATCTCCTCACCCTGGACTGCGATCGTCTCCGGGATCCCCGCGCCGACGGTCGCCCCGTCGCGCTCGACGCGCTCGAGCAGTTGTTTGCGCTCGTACTCTTTCACGGCCGTTCGTTGGAGCCAATCGGGCAAAAGTGTGGTCGTGGTGTCTCCCGGTGGCCTGGCGAAGCGGATCACGGCCGACCGACTCTCGAGACGAAGCGTCGAGGAATTCACGACGCCTTCCGTCGCCGACCGGGACGCGATGCTCGGAACCCCCGCTCCTCGAACACTGCTCGCACAAATCTGCCAGACCAACAAACTCTTTTGTACGAACACGGGTCCGAAAGGTTTTGCACGGGTATTTCCTGCTGATAACATATACACCACACATATCATATCTCTGTAAGAACTAAATACGTCCGAGTGGCCGATAGCGACGAATGACCGAACGCACCGCCGTCGTCCTCGCAGCCGGGGAGGGAAATCGACTCCGACCGCTTACGCGCCACCGGCCCAAACCGATGCTGTCGGTTGGCGTTCGACCGATTCTCGAGCACACGCTGGACGCGCTGGTCGACGCAGGGATAACGTCGATCGTCGTCGTCGTGGGATACAAACGGACGGACGTCCAGTCGTACTTCGGACCGAGTTATCGGGACGTCCCGATCACGTACGTTACACAGGAGAAACAGCTCGGGACCGGCCACGCCGTTCTGACGGCAGAGTCGTCCGTCGACGAAGATTTCCTCGTCGTCAACGGCGACCAGGTGATCGACGCCACACTGGTTCGAGACGTTCTCGACGCACACGACGAACACGATTCGGCCGCCACTCTCGGGTTGATCTACCGGGTCGACGTCGGGGAGTACGGCGGCGTAATAACCGACGGCGAGGCAGTCGTCGAACTCGTCGAGGGTCCACAGGACGACCGCGACTATCGACTCAACGTCGGAGTCTACTGCTTCGAGCAGACGGTGTTCGAGGCGATTCGTCGAACCGCGCCACGGGCTGGCGAGCACCTGCTCGTCGATGCGATCGACCACCTCATCGAGATCGGAAACACCGTCCACGGCGTCGAATCAGATGGGTTCTGGGCGGAGGCGAACTACCCGTGGGATCTGCTGGGACTCTCTCAGACGCTCGTCGCGGAAGATCCCCTGATCGAAGAGCCGCGGATTCCGGAGTCGACGAACGTTCACGAATCCGCGACGATCAGGACACCAGTCGTCGCGGCCAGCGATTGCGAAATCGGTCCCGGGGCGGTCGTCGGGCCCTACACCTGTCTCGGGACGAACACGGCCGTCGAATCGAACGCTGTCGTCGAACGCTGCCTCGTCGACACGGACGGTCGAATCGGTCCCAATGCGACGTTGGTCGATTGTGTGATCGGCCGCGGCGTCCGCATCGGCCCCGGAACGACGGCACCCGGGGGTCCAGCCGACGTTCGCGTCGCAGACCGAATCTACGAGGGCCGACAGCTGGGTGCCCTTCTCGGGGATCGCGTGAACGATCGCGGCGGTTCGACGTACGCCCCCGGCGCGGTCGTCGGTGCCGATGCCACCGTCCGGAGCGGAGCGATCGTCGACGGCTGTAACAGAAGCGCAATCGAGGTCGACCGGTGATGTGTGGGATTATCGGCTACGCGGGTTCCGATCCCGATACGACGGAAAACGTCCTGTTGGACGGCCTCTCGAGTCTCGAGTACCGTGGTTACGATTCGGCTGGAATCGCAGTCGCCAACGGGATGCTAGACGTCTACAAGCGATCTGGTGAGCTCTCGGTGCTCGAGAGCACACTCGACGGCAAGACGGTGACGGGACCGGTCGGTATCGGACACACCCGATGGAGTACGCACGGTCCCCCGACGGACGAAAACGCCCATCCGCATACGGGTTGTTCCGACCGAGTCGCGGTCGTTCACAACGGGATCATCTCGAACGACGAGTCGCTCAAATCAACGTTAACCGATGCAGGACATACCTTCGAGAGCGACACTGACACCGAGACCGTCCCACACCTGATCGAACGGTTTCTCGACCGGGGCTACTCACCAGCGGAGTCGTTCCGGCACGCGATCAAGCGTCTCGACGGCAGTTACGCGATCGCCGCGATCTTTCACGACTCGGACGAGATCTACGCAACCCGGCGTCAGTCCCCGCTGGTCGTCGGCCTCGGAGCGGACGCCACCTATCTCGCGAGTGACGTTCCGGCCTTCATCGAACACACCGATCGGGTGATCTATCTCGAGGATAGACAGGTCGCCCGTCTTACGCCGACGGACGTCGTAATCACGGACGATGACGGAGAGCGTGTCGATCCCGCTGTCGACGTGGTCGACTGGGACCCCGAAGACGCCGGCAAGAGTGGTTACGACCACTACATGCTAAAGGAGATCTACGAGCAACCGCAGGCGATCCGCCAGAGTACGAGGGGGCGGATCTTGGAACTCGACGGATCGGTCACCTTGCCGGATCTTCCCGAGTCGATCGTCGAGGAAACCGACCGCGTGCAGTTCGTCGCCTGTGGCTCCTCGTACTACGCGACCCAGTACGGCGCGGCGTTGCTTCGCGAACGCGGCATTCCAACACAGACGTTCGTTGCGAGCGACTACGACGTCGAGCGGATCCCCCTCGAGTCCGGCACGCTCGTCGTCGGCGTGACCCAGAGCGGCGAGACTGCAGACACGCTCGGCGCGCTCAGAGACGCAAACCGCGCCGGCGCGACGACACTCGCCGTGACGAACGTCGTTGCCAGTTCGGCAGCACGCGAGTGCGATGCCACGGTCTACATCCGTGCCGGCCCCGAGATCAGCGTCGCAGCCACGAAGTCGTTCGCGAGTCAGCAGGCGACAGTGGCGATACTCGCGAGCGTCCTCGATGGCCGTCGCCCGAACCCCTTCCTCGGCGGGCTCCGTGATCTTCCATCGGACATCCAGCGGGTGCTCGATACCTCGAACGCGCGTGAGATCGCGGCGGAGATCGTCGACGCCGACGCTTACTTCTTCATCGGTCGGGGCTACCAGTGGCCGGTCGCGCTCGAGGGGGCGCTCAAGATGAAAGAGATCACGTACGCACACGCCGAGGGATTTCCGGCGGGTGAACTGAAACACGGTCCGCTCGCGCTGGTGACCGAGCGAACGCCGGTCGTCGCGCTCGTAACGGGTAGCAACGAGGTCGTCGAAAAGACGGTCGGCAACGTCAGGGAGGTCGAATCCCGCGGCGCACCGGTGGTCGTCGTCACCGACTCGCCCGAGGACGTCGCTCACCTCGCGGACTTCGTTCTCGAGGTTCCCGAAACCAACCCGGCCCTCGTGCCGGTGGTGACGAACGTGCAGTTACAGCTACTCGCCTACTGGACGGCGTACGAACTCGATCGACCGATCGACAAGCCGCGGAATCTGGCCAAAAGCGTCACCGTCGAGTGAGACGGCCTGCTATCGACCAATTCCGGCACAACTACCGCGATTGGATCCGACCGCCCCGATCCGCAATAGCTATCCGTCGACCGGGGGATACGGACGACTGTACAGCAGTTCCGAAGCGCCGAGAGACCGGTTCCGGTCACTTCGGCGGATGGCAACAGGACGCTCAAGCCGATCCGATGAGTTCGCTCGAGACGATTACCCCCGCCGCCAGCACGCCCTCGATCCCAGTCGAGCAGTGGTTTCTGTTCGCTATCACGCTCGCGATCCTCGGAACGTTGCTGGTTCGATTGCTCCGCGCGACGACGTTTACAACCGACACCGACCGCTACCAGTACGTCATCGTCGGTGCAGTCTGGCTCGTCGCCACCGGGGCCTACGTCCTCATCGACGTTCCCGGCGCGATCGCTGAACTCTCCGCCCTCGAGGCGCTTCCAGACGTCGCGGTGACGATCGTCGCGTGGCTTCCGTTCCCCGCCGGACTGTGGATCGCGACCGTGGGAACGGATCTCGGCAACGTCGCGGTCCACGAGGACCGGTCGGCACACTCGGTCCGAACCAGAGTCTACAGACGGGCGCGGTACCTCGCACTCGGCATCGCCCTTCTCTCGGCCGTCGTCGCGACCATCTACGTGCTCGTCGCCACGCTCGGCGTTCTCGGCGGCGCACTCGTCGGCATCGCCGTCTTCGTCCTCGGTTCGGAGTGGGTCGAACCACACTCGCTCGCCCAGTCCGGAACCCTCCGGGAGCCGACCGAGAACGAGCGACGGCGCCTCGAGACCCTGCTCGCGGACGCGCCGAAGGTCGACGTTCCGATTCTCGTCTACGAGAATCCCGACTGGACGGACCTGGGGGTGCTCTCGGTCGGACTGCCTCGCCGTCGGCGGCTGGTCGTCGCCGCTGAACTGCTCGCGGACGAACCCCTCGCCGAAGGGCTTCTCGCGATACAGGCGGCCCGTCTCGAGTCGGGCGTCCACGATCGACGCCTCCTCGCGGAGATCCTCCGCCTGCAAGCGCTCGTGGGTGGTGTCGTGGTCGCGGTTCCGCTCGTCTCCCCGACCGTAGAACTCGAGCCGCTGGTCGCCGTGGTCGTCGGCATCGTCGGCGTGTTGTGGGGTCTCGACCGGTGGGTTCGGGCAGGGCTGTACGACGCGGACGGGCGCGCGGCACGGGCACTCGACCCCGAGAAGATCGCTGACGCCGTCGAGCGCACCGCGAACCGACTCGAACTCCCGCGCCGGCGGAACCGGATCGGCGAACACGTCCACCTGGCACCGTCGATCAACGACCGCCTCGAGCGGCTTCGCGGACTCGAGGCCGGAGATGACTCGAACCGGTTCGGGAGTGACGACGAGCCGCCGGTCGGGAACGCGGGCGACTGCCACGAGCCGTAGGCGGGAGATTGGACGTCTCGAGAGTTCCCACTTCGGCGCGACGATGATGCGGTTCGCGGAGGCGTGAGGACGGCGCTGACGCGCTCCGGGACGTTTACCTTCGGCGCGTTCACATCTTCCCGGAATGACGCTGTACTCGCGGGTCCGTCCGCTCGCGTTCACGCTCCCACCCGAGCGAGCCCACGCGCTCGGGAAGCAAGCGCTCAGGGCGGTCCAGTCGACGTATCCGACCCGTGCCGCGGTTTCCTACGCCTACCAGTACGACCACCCGGCACTCGAGGTCGACGCCTTCGGAACCCGGTTTCCAAACCCAGTCGGCGTCGCGGCCGGCTTCGACAAGAACGCCGAGGTGACTCACGCGCTCGAGTCACTCGGGTTCGGATTCGTCGAGATCGGAACGGTGACGCCGTACGCCCAGACGGGCAACGACCGACCACGGCTGTTCCGGCTCAGGGAGGACCGAGGAATGATCAACCGCCTGGGCTTTAACGGTCACGGGATGGAAGCCATCAAGTCCCGCCTCGAGCGCGACGGCGTCCCCGACGTTCCCCTCGGCGTCAACGTCGGCAAGATGAACACCTCGAGCGAGGCAGAAGCGATCGAGGACTACCGGCGGGTCTTCGATCGTCTCTCACCCTTCGCCGACTACGTCGTCGTGAACGTCTCCTGTCCGAACACGCCCGAGACGTTCGACGAATCCTCGCCCGAACAGCTACGGACGATCTTCGAGACGCTCGAGGCCGAAAACGAGGCGGAGAAACCGATTCTGGTGAAAGTTGGACCGGACTCGCCCGACGAGTCGGTCCTCGAACTCGTCGACATCGTCCGCGAGTTCGACGTCGACGGCATCGTCGCGACGAACACGACGACCGAACGCGAGGGTCTCGAGTCGCCGAATCGCGAGGAGCGGGGCGGGCTGAGCGGCGAGCCGCTGGCGGATCGATCGACCGAACTCGTCCGAACGCTCGCGGAGTACACCGACGGCGAACTCCCGATCGTCGGTGTCGGCGGCGTCGACTCCGCCGAGCGCGCCTACGAGAAGGTCCGTGCCGGCGCGTCGCTCGTTCAGCTCTACACCGGCTTCGTCTACGAAGGACCCTCGACCGCGAAACGAATCAACCGGGGGTTGGTCGAGTTGCTCGAGCGCGACGGTTTCTCGTCGGTCGAAGAGGCCGTCGGAGCCGACCTCGAGTGACTCTGCATCGGCCTCGAATGATCTCGGAACCGATCTCAGTGGACTGATACGGATTGCTGTACCGTGTTACCGCTGAAACCGCAGACGGGTCGTGGGTTCGGCGGTACCGGCCGATCGTAGATCGTATCCGGCGGGAAAAGCGAACACGTTCGTCGGCGATCAATCGAAGTGATAGGAATCGACGGTACGGACTGCGTGGCGAGCCGAGAGTGCGCCTACGGAGAGCGCGATAGCACCAGTCACGGCCGTGCTCGCAGCCGCCACGAGAGCGTGTGAGGTGCCGAGCAGTGACGCGATCCCACCGCCGACGAGGACGCTATGGCCTGCGAGCAACGGAACGGCGATCACGGAGAGAACGACGGAGAACACCCCGAACGCGACGACGCTCGGAACGACCGCACGGGTGCTCCGGGAGACGTTGACCGCCTCGAACTTGGGGATGGACGCACCGATTCCGGAGGCGATCAGCCCGGCGCACGCGACGAGGACCACGGTTCCGAGCGTCAGCGAGAGCGTCGTTCCGATCGAGTGTGGGCTGAGCAGGGACAGGGCGAGCGTTGCGGGGGCCGCGATCGGTGCGAGGAGCGCCGCGCCGGCGAACGCGTGTCCGACCACGACCGCCCGCCCGGGCTCGTCGCTCAACAGCGTCGTCGGGAGCACCGCGCCCTCGCTGCCGACGACGTTCAACGAGAAGAGAACGCCCGCAACCCAGGCGCTACAGAGTGCGATCCACAGCGGGAACGAACTCCCGACCGTTCCGGTTCGAACGACCGTCAGGATCGGATTGATCAGCAGGACTAACGGATAGAGCACGAACGAGAGCGTGATCGGTGCTCGTTTCGCCCGCCGCCAGTCGGTCCAAACGACGCCGACGGCCGAACGTGGGAGGACCGCCGCGAGACGAGACTCCGCGGTCGCCGGTGATCCAGTCGCCGACTCCACCTCGTGTTCGACGTGAATACCATCGGTGTACCAGAGCAACTCGGCGAATCGTGGGAGAACGGAGACACAGGCGAGCAAGAAGACGACGCTCGAGACGACAGCCCCGATCGCCCGCACCAGCGAGACCTCCGAGGCCGTCCCCAGGAGCGCCAGATCACCGTACCAGCCGACCGGCGTCGGCTCGAGGGCCCACAGCAGCGGATCGAGAACGGCCGCGAAGTTCTGCGTGAAGATGACTGCGAAGTACACGAGACCGATCAGAATGAAAACGACAGTTCGCAGCCGGGTGAGCAGTCTCGATCGAACGCCGGCGTTCCGGACAGCGAGAGCGACGAGGTGTCCGGCCGCGAGGGCGGTCGAAAGCGCCAGGGCGAACGCCAACAAGAAAAACGGTATCGCCGCCACGGAACGCACACCGGCGGCGAACGCGATCGATGCGAGGGCGCTGTAGACGACCGCCGGAATCCCCCAGAGGAGCACTTCGGAGTAGACAAGCCCGCCGAGAAACTCCCGGTGGGAGACGGTCGTCAGCATGCCGTCGAGTCGATCGGGTCGAAGCGCCGTCGAGTACGCTCGGTAGCCGCCGAATCCAGCGGCGAATATCCAGGCGTAAACGAAGACGAGCCGACCCCACGACCGAGGCGACTCGAGCGAGCCCGATGCGATACTGTGACCGAAGAAGAACGCGCCGGCCAGGCCGCCGAATGCCATCGGGATGAAAAAGATCCCGGCAAACAGGAACGCGACGAGCTGGGTCGGGTTCTCCTGGATCGCACGCCACTGCCGTCGGAGCTCGATTCGGCCGATCGCGTGGACGTGGCTCAACGACGTCATTGTCACTCGGCTGGCCGCGCCTGGCGGGAGCCGTGGTCGGTCGTCACCGTAAGGAAGACGTCCTCGAGCGTCGAATCCGTCTCGCTTTCGACCTGTGCGGTCAACGCGTCGGGGCTCCCCTCGGTGACGATGTGTCCATCGGAGAGGACACCAACGGTATCGGCGAGTTTCTCGACGACGGGCAGGATATGCGTCGAGAGGAAGATCGTATGACCATCCTCGGCCATCTCGGCGATCGCGTCGACGACCGTCCGTGCGGCACGCGGATCGAGTCCGCTCGTCGGTTCGTCGAGGAAGACGACCGCCGGCTCGTGTAACAGCGCCTGGACGAGCCCGACCTTCTGTCGCATCCCCTTCGAGTAGTCGTCGATCCGCTTGCCGGCATCCTCAGCCAGCCCAAAGCGCTCGAGCCAGGCCTCAATCCGGGCGTTCGCCCGTTCGGCGGGAATGTCACGAAGCCGCGCGACGTACTCGAGTTGTTCCCAGCCGGTGAGTTCCTCGAAGACGGGGGGTTCCTCGGGAAGGTAGCCGATCGATCCGCGGACGGCGTCGCGGTCAGTGATGGGATTGCCGACGATCCACGCCTCGCCGGAAGTCGGCCGCGTCAGCGTCGTTAGCATCCGCATCGTCGTCGTCTTTCCGGCCCCGTTCGGGCCGAGAAAGCCGTAGACCGTTCCGCGGTCGACGGCGAGGTCGACGCCGTCGACGGCGACGTCGCTCCCGAAGCGTTTGGTCAGTCCGTCTGCCTCGATTGCGAACGGAGAGGAGGGCATTCGTCCCCCGATTCGTGACCGATCCACACTAAAGTTTGGTTATCCGACACGGGTCGAAGGCGGCGATCCGCGAGTCCGACCGGGCCACGGACCCCGTCGAGTGGGGAGGCGACAGCGAAATTGCTCGAACGCGAGTCCGACGCCCACGATCGTCGAACGCGACGCCTCCAATGCGCTGGCGCCGTTGGCTTCGTTCTACCCGCTCAGTAGGTTCGACTCTGAACCGAACTGGCCCCAGTCTCGAACCCAACTGGACCGATACCGGTCGCGTTAGGCGTATCCTTCCGTGAATCAGCGAGATCTATACACTCCTCAAGCGATTCGTGTCGTGAGCGATGAATTACCACATCGAGCATAACTAACAGCAGCTAATGTGTCGTATCGGACATGGCGGGTACACCGAGACCGATCAGCGTGTTCTGATCGCCGAAGTCGTAGTCGTAGTCGAGCCCGCAGTACTCGAGGACGTCGTCGTCGAAGTTCCGCGATCCGTTCTGCGTATAGGTGTAGAACGGTCCGTCGACTTCGATATCGTCGTCGAGAACTCGCTTTTCACCGATCGATTGCTCGCCGTCGCCCTCGTCGTCCGGGTGGGCGTTGACGAACTCCCACTCGTCGGTCGGGCCGAGGTAGTGTTGTTGCCAGTCGAGTTTGAGGTCGAGTTCACCGGTAACCAGCTGGTCGTCCTCGAACTCGACGTCGTCGCTGAACATCGCGTTCGTACCGGCACCGACGGGTGCGGCGCCGATGCCGGCGGTACCGAGTCCTGGGAGTACGTTGCGTCTGGAGATCGAATTGCGTTCGTCAGACATGATCGGTCACCTCCCGCGCGGAGGGCCACTCGACGGAGTCGAAACGCCCGCCGCGACGCGAGTCATCACAACCGATCCCCCGAACAGGAGTATATATACACAGCCAGGGAAGATCCTAGAACGAGCCTCGTTCCAGGGTCACACTCCTAGACGGAGCCTGGTCTCGCGTACTGACTACCCATCCCGTGGTTTGTGGTCGGTAACCGTCGACTGATACGGATTGCTGTAACGATGTACCGGCGAAACCGCAGACTGGTCGCGGTTTCGCCGGTGATGACTGACAGTAAACCGTATGATACGGACCGCTACGAGTCGGTGCCGGTCGAGCGCAGACCGGCGAGCGATCGACAGCAACCAGTCGTCGGAAACCGTATCTGTTTACTGCAGTGTTGGAACGCCACTGTGGCAAACCGGCAGCTCCCGTCGGTCGACGACCGCCGCCGTGACATTCCCGAGGGACATCGATACCGCTTCTATTGGATTTCGAAGAAGACTGCCGAAAACCCGAATCGTACCGTCGAGTGCTCCTGGGACGCTCCCTTCGTCTCCCCGCTGGCGTGGAGTAGGAGCCGGTTACGACGCGCTAAGGATTCCATACTAAACGGACCTCGGATACTCGAGCCAACAATGGGATCGCCAGCGATTCGCGACAGCACGGTACTCGTAACCGGCGGTGCAGGGTTCGTCGGCAGCCACCTCGTCGACGCCCTCCTCCCGCACAACGAGGTTCGCGTCCTCGACGACTTCTCGAGCGGTCGCCGGGAGTACGTCCCCGACGACGCGACGGTGATCGAAGGCGACGTCGGCGACGAGGACGTCCTCGCGCGAGCGATGGACGACGTCGATCTCGTCTTCCACCAGGCGGCGATCGTCAGCGTCACCGAGAGCGTCGACGATCCACAGCGGAGTCACGAGACGAACCTCGAAGCGAGTCTCGAACTCCTCGAGCGAGCACGTCGGGAGGATGCCCGGGTCGTCGTCGCGTCGAGCGCTGCGATCTACGGCCATCCGGACGAATTGCCGGTAACTGAGTCCGCATCGATGGATCCAACCTCACCCTACGGCATCCAGAAACTCGCGCTCGATCAGTACGCACGACTCTACGCCGATCTGTACGATCTGGCGACGGTGACGTTGCGCTACTTCAACGTCTACGGACCCCGACAACAGGGCCCATACAGCGGGGTCATCTCCATGTTTCTCGACCAGGCGCGCGCGGGAGAGCCGATAACCGTCGAGGGCGACGGATCACAGACACGTGATTTCGTCCACGTCAGCGACGTCGTCCGGGCGAACCTCCGTGCGGCGACGACGGAGACGGTGGGCAGAGCGTACAACGTCGGAACTGGTGAGCGAACGGCGATCCGGACGCTCGCCGAGACGGTTCGAAACGTCGTCGACTCGTCCTCGCCGATCGTCCACCGTGATCCGCGTCCCGGCGACGTCAGACACAGTCGTGCCGACGTCTCGAAGGCGCGACGCGAACTCGACTTCGAGGCACGTGTCAGGCTCGAGACGGGGCTTCGAGCGCTCGCAAACGAAACGGAACTGGCGGCTTCGACCGACTCCACCGGACTGGTCGCCGACCGCACACCGGATGGCTCCTGATCGTGCTTGGGTTCGGGTTGCTCCGACGCGTAACTGGGGATAAGTTCCGGCAACCGTTACGGAAGCACTGACACATTTCGCTCGACGCAGTCGGCTTCGACCCACGGCCGGATCGACGTTCGACGCGTTGAAATACCGTACTGGTTCCTGTAGGTGAGAGATAACTATCGGTATCAGGCGGCCTACCCAAGAGTATGATCGACAGCCTCATTGTGTTCGTCGTCAGCCTCCTGATCGGCGCACTCGGAATATTCGTCGGAGCGAAAGTGATCGTCGACGCGGAGGACTACACCTACGCGGCTATCACTGCGTTGATCGGTGCAATCGTCTGGGGCCTCGTCGGGTTCTTCTTCGGATGGATCCCGTTGCTTGGGCCACTTCTCGTGTTCGTCGCCTACCTCGCAGTGGTCAACGCACGATACCCAGGCGGTTGGGTTGACGCCGCTGCGATCACGATCGTCGCCTGGCTCTCGGTGCTCGTCGTCCTGTACGTTCTCGCGCTCGTCGGCGTAACGGGCTTCGATGCAGTCGGCGTCCCCGGGGTGTGAACCGAGCTCGTCCAGACACTATGCCGTCCCGAACGGATCGCGGTTACGACGGAACTGGGACAGAGTCCGTATCGACAGCAGCTGACACTATCGGACACCAGTCAGTGAAGATTTACGATCCTCCGTTCGGTCGAAAACCTGCGACTCGTTTTGTCCGACAATGTGAGAACGCGCTCGAGAACCGAGTGACAAGACGACGAGAGCGCAGTCTCCACGGCGTTACTCATTGAATTCCCGAACTGTTCATTAGATATGATATATAGATAAAACAAAAGAGCAAATGACCAATAATAACTACTTAGGTGGTGGCCACCGATCGTACCGTATCGAGTGACTGCATTCGAACACGTATAGACGATATGACTGTTCATTTCAGTGGACGGATAGCTTCGAACCCGTCCACCACGACACTGGCCGATTCGGTTCTCTACGTGCTCGAGACTGGGCAGTGGGTCGCGATCGGGACCCTCGTCCCGCTCGTGGCCGGAGAGGAATCACATCTCGCAGCGATAGTCGGGATCGTGGCACTCGCAGTGTTCGGCGGCGCACTCGTCGTTCGGAACCGCCTCGAGAGTCGCCAGTCGGTGACGGGAGTCGGTGACTCCAACCGCGAGGGGTTCATGACCGATCGGGAGAGAGTTCAGCAACTCGTCAGTGAAAACGGTGGTCGGATGAAGCAGTCGAAGATCGTCGACTCGGTCGACTGGTCTAAAGCGAAGGTTAGTCGGCTGCTGGCGGAGCTCGAAGAGGACGGTCGGATAACGAAACTCCGCCTGGGTCGGGAGAACCTCGTCTGTTTGCCAGACCACGAGCCGACCGCTTCGAAGTCGCCGGAACAGTCAAAAAACGAGTGATCGGTCACACGCCTAACCACACATTTCCCGGCATCCCTCTCACGCGGAATCGACCGCCTGATGCATAGTGATCTGTTTCTCGGCGAAATTGATGTGCCGGTTTATGCGGTGATAGAGCGTTGATCCGCTGCCTTCACGGCAACTATGAACGCACGCAAAAAGCTACTCGTAGTACTCACTGTGCTAATGATGGTCGGCTCGACGGGGGCGATGGCCGTGGGAGCGCCCGCGGCGCTCGACGAGCACGACACTGACGCCAGTGACGAGGAACTCGCGGATGGCGAATCGTGGACAGTAACGATCGAACACGCGGACATATACGTCGTACACGACGTCGATGATATTCCGGACGAGGATGAACTCGACGAGGATAACGACGTCGATGACGACGCCGTCGACGACAACGACGATGGCGTCGATGACGATGCCGACGACAATAACGGCGTTGACGACGCCGACGACAACGACGATGGTGTCGACGACAACGACGCTGATGACAACGCCGTCGACGACAACGACGATGGTGTTGACGACAACGCCGAGTACGCAGATTACACCGCAGTCGGAATGAGTGACGTCAGCCTCGACGTCACAATCGAGCAGGCCACCGTTACGACGATTGGAGACGACGTCGATCACGACGAGAACGATCTCGATGACGATGACAACGGCGTCGACGACGAAGACAACGACATCGATGACGACGCCGTCGACGAAAACGACATCGATGACCACACGGACGTTTCGATCGATCAGGCGACCGCGTTCGTCGTGCTCGAGGACGGCCTCGTGCAGGACGAGCATGCTGACGACGAAGCCGACGATAACGACGTCGACGACGAGAACGACGTCGAGGACGACGACGCAACCGCTGACGATGAGATGGACGTCACTGCCGAGCAGGCCACGATCTTCGTCGTCGCAGATGGCCTCGAGGACGACGAACTCGACGACGAGGACGACCTCGCAAACGATGACAACGGCGTCGACGACGATGCCGACGACAACGATGTCGACGATGCCGACGACAACGACGACGCCGTCGACGACGAGAACGACCTCGAGGACGACGAGCGTCAGGTGACGATCAACCAGGCGACGATTTTCGTCGTCCAGCATCTCGACGACGTGCCGGACGAGGAAATGCTGGCTGACGACGAGAACGACCTCGAAGACGACAACGGTGTCGACGACAACGACAATGATGTCGACGACAACGCCGTTGACGACAACGACGAGCACGAGCAGGAAACCTACGAGGACCTGCGACTCGAGGTAACCATCGAACAGGCGAACGTCTTCCTCCTGATCGAACTTCCGGACGAACCCGTCCTAGAGGAGCCGGTCGAGGAGGAGCCTGAAGAGGAACCGGTTGAAGAAGAGCCCGAAGAACCGGTCGAGGAGGAGCCTGAAGAGGAACCGGTTGAAGAAGAGCCCGAAGAGCCGGTCGAGGAAGAACCGGCTGAGTCGTTCACCGTTGACGCGCTCGACGCACCGGAATCAGCGGAAGTCGGTGAGACGATCACCGTAACGGCCACGGTCACCAACCCAGGTGACGACGAAGCGACACAAGACGTACAGTTCCGACTCGAGGGTGACCTCGTCGAAGCACAAGAGGTAACACTCGACGCCGGTGAGACCGACGACGTCGTCTACAACGTCGAGACTGACGAACTCGAGGCTGGAGAGTACATCCACATGGTACTCACCGACGAGTTCGGTGAAGTGGCGATCCTCGAACTCACCGACGAACCCGAGGAGGAACCGGTTGAGGAAGAACCCGAAGAACCGGTCGAAGAAGAGCCTGAGGAAGAACCAGTCGAAGAGGAACCCGAAGAACCAGTCGAGGAGGAAGAACCGGTTGAGGAAGAACCCGAGGAAGAGCCGGTCGATGAGGAACCTGTCGAAGACGAACCACAGCCCGCACAAGTGACGTTCGAAGACCAGGCCTCCGACGGCCAGACGGTCGTCGTCGACGAGGTCACGATGGCAAGCGGCGGGTTCGTGGTGATCCACGACAGCAGCCTCCTCGTTGGAGAGGTCATCGGAAGCGTCATCGGTGTCTCGGAGTACCTCGAGGAAGGAACCCACGAGAACGTCGAAATCACGCTCGACGAACCACTCGAGGAAGATGAGACGCTGATCGCGATGGCTCACCGCGACACCAACAACAACCAGGAGTTCGACTTCGTCGAATCTGACGGCGCTGACGACGGTCCGTACGAGGTAGCCGGTGAACCGGTGACCGACGACGCGGTCGTCACCGTCGACGGCGAATCGAACGAGGAGCTTGCGAACACCGAGCAGTCAGCGAACACCGAACACGCCGATAATCAGAACGTCAACAACAAGGACGCTGACGACAAGGACGCTGACGACAAGCACGTTGACGACAAACACGTCGACGACAAACACGTCGACGACAAGGACGCTGACGATAAACACGTCGACGACAAGGACGCTGACGACAAGCACGTCGACGACAAAGACGACGACAAGGGAATTGTCGATAAAATCGCCAAGCCGATGATCAACGCCCCCGCCTGATCAGCCACCAGTCCAACGGACGGAGCGTAAACGGATTTTCTTGTCGGAGTTTCCGTCGTTCTTCTCGGCACTCACCTCGTACGATCTACCGTTCTCCGGTTGATCCTCAGCCTGTGGTTCTACCGGTACAGCAATCCGTATCAGTCGTCGCTCAACTCGCTGACGAAGGATCAGGAAACGGTAGGCGAACTCAACTCAACTCAACAGCCGATAGATGCTACTGGCGGCCACCACGAGTAACACCAGAACGCTCGAGAGGACCGGATCGAGAGTCGAGACGACCGGAAGATCGAGGCCGGCGAGTGCGATCACGATCAGCCCCAGCAGACAGATCGCGAGATGAAACTGGAGGATCGACGGTCGGTCGTCTTCGTGGCCGTTGATGTAGGTCAGGACGGACTCGAAGTTGCTCCCAGGCTCGATCGTCTTCGCTTCCGAGTCATACTCGATGACGCGGTCCTCCTCGAGTTGCGGGAGGTGGGTCTGCTGTAAGGAGACGTAGACGCTCTTGTATAGGTTGTTCGGGACGGATGACGTATCCGACTCGGTTGCCGCGATCTCCGTTGCGACGTCCGAGACATCGACCTGACTCGATTCCTGTGCGAGAAGCTGGACGATCGCTCGACGGCGGTCGTTACCCAGAATGTGAAAGACGTCGCTTTCCGCCAGCGAATCCGATCTACTCGTCTGGACAGACATCGTCAAGAGGAACGTGAAACCGCGTTCTCGACAGGCTGTCCGTCATTGACCGTCATACATGGCTTGGATTTCACCGACCATCGACTTTAACCTCCGGTATCTTTTTCAGGCCAAATGGTATGGAAATATAGTCATTCAACTCGGCGTCTGTACACCAAAACACATCGAGGGGCGACTGGAGTGAGCTATCGGGGTTCGTCACCTGGAAGGTGATCGCCGGATTGCATCTCACGATAGGTCGTACAGGACGGACAGCCGTGGACGACGTCGCCGTTGTCGCCGAAGACGCGTGCAAACTGCTGTGTGACGTGTGTACCACAGTTTCGACAGCGCGCACCTGCCGTCGACGATTCCATCGGTCGCCAGTCGTGTTGTGTGGATTTCATGAGTGGTGGGGGTGGAAACTCGGACGATCAGTGTCTGGTTCGACGTATCGGTGCTCGTCCGGGCGTCGTAGGAGTCAGGGGAGTAGACGCGAATAAAGGACACAGACTGTTCACTCACTGCGGTTCCGGATAGGGTGGGAAACGTCCAGTTTCTATGCGATTTCGGCGACTTCACCCGGCACAGTGTCGGATACCGAAACGAACCGTCGATCGACCTCAACGTGAGTTCAGACAAGTTGCGCCGTATTCGACCGACAAAGTAGGTCTTGTTCGGCGGCTCCGAGGAGGGAAATACGTGATTTCGTAGAACAAATACGATATTTCACGAGAGAATGAGTGACCTTCGATCGGGAAGGCCCATCGTTATAAAATACCACTATCGCTTACCGATCGTTCCGTTGGAACGCTATGATGTCAACGAACGCGGCCTCACGACGGTCCGGAGAATCCGCACTGAATCCCCTCACAGCGGAGGGTGAACAGAACGTTGCGTTCGAACCGAGGAGCAACAATGTCCACGAAAGCAACTAATACCCAGACGGAACCGTCCGTCGATCCGGCGACGCAGCTCGACGTCCTCGGGGATACATGTGCTCGGACGATTCTCGTCGCGACGAGCGACGGGCCGAAGACGGCAAAAGAGCTGACGGATCGGACCGACAGCTCGTCCGCGACAGTGTATCGACGAATAAGCAACCTGCTCGAGAGTGATCTCCTCGCCGAGTGTATCCGGTTCGAGGACGATGGCTCTCACACGACGGCCTACGAGGCGACGGTCGAGCAACTCGCCGTGAGAATCGACGAAGGTGGAATACGCGTCTCTCTGTCACGTACCGACGACTGATACGGATTGTTGGAGCGTGTTACCGGTGATCGTTCGGACGGGGTCATCGATCGCCGATACCGAACGACAACGGTCCGTACGAGAAGACGGTCGGACAGGTATCGTGTGCGCATCTCCGAAACGTCGGGCCGGAACCATCCAGCGAACTGGGAATCGAAGTCACTGTCCGAGAGAGAGAGATCCTGGGGACGGCGACCCACTGGTACCGGACAGATCAACGCGTATCGTCGATCCGACGTTTACGAAACCGAGACGTTCTCGAGAACAAACACTTTAGTTCCAGAAACAAATTGTGAAAGATGGCTGTACAACCCTGTATGATACGGATAACAAACATCTACTCAGTGGAACGGTCACTGTGATTGAGCAATGCACGATCTGACTGGCTTTCAGCGAGACCTGTTGTACGTCATCGCGGGCGCAGATCGTCCGTCGGGCCAAACCGTCAAGGACGAAGTCGAGAAATACTACAGTTCCGAGATCAATCACGGGCGACTGTATCCGAACCTCGATACGCTGGTCAACAAGGAACTAGTAGAAAAGGGACAACTCGACAGACGCACGAACTACTACGCGATCACCGACGACGGCCGCCAACGTATCGACGAACGTCGCGAATGGGAACAACAGTACGTCGAATTCTGACGATGTCCGCGCTGGATCGGCGTTCTCTTGTGTGCTGACTCCACAGCTGGGGATACTTCCATCGGATTCACTTGCGTGGGTCCACGGACGGTATCTCGTCTTGCAGACGTACAGTCGAGTGGTTGATATCCTCCCCGCACTGAAGCGCAAGGTTTTGTGCCTGTTCATCCCATAGCTCGGCCATAACAAAACGGTGGAGCGTGGAAGGTCCCACCCAGAATGGTACGGGCACCGTCTACAGCAGATCGGAAGAGACCGGATACAACCGAGGTATTCGGCCGATGAGTTTTCGAAAGTATACGCGAACTCGACTGGCGTCCGTGCTCTCCTATCCTGCGGACCTCGCAACCGTCTCGGCACTCGCCGTCCTCTCGTATTTCGTCATCACATCCGTTTCGGACGGGGGAGCCGCCACGCTATTTTTTGCCATTCCGCTCGCGTTGTTTCTCCCGGGATACGCGTTGGTATCGGTGCTGTTTCCGACCGCAAAGCGATCGTCTCGAGAGACGCCAGCGGTGGCTACGAATCGGCGTGGAATCGACGCCACCGAACGGATCGGACTCGCGTTCGCCCTGTCACTGGCGATCGTTCCACTGGTCGTTTTGACGCTCCCGGTTACCGAGTGGGGCCTCGAGACCGAACCGTTGGCTGCCAGTCTCGCGGTGTTTACCGTCGGTTTCGCACAGCTAGGTGCCATTCGTCGTCTCCGGAGACCGGAGCCGGAACGGTTTACCGTTTCGCCGATCGCCAGCGTGATAGCCGTTCGACGAACGGACGATGCTGTGCTAACGGCGTCGTCGATACTCCTCACGGTCGCGGTCGCGACCGCGATCGGGGCGTTGATCGTCGGATTCTTGATCCCCGCATCGGCGGGCGGGTTCACCGAACTCGGCCTCTACACGGCGGACGAGGACGGTGAGTTAGTCGCCGGAGACCTCCCGGACGAGATCGAGCCCGGGGAGCAGGTGCCCGTTACGGTCTCGATCGAGAATCAAGAAGGCGAACGGACGGCGTACATGGTCGTCGTCCAGCAACAGGTCCTCGAGGACGGTGACGTGGTCGATCGGACAGAGCTACAGGAGGTCGACGCGAACGTTTCGGACGGAGCGACGGTTACCAGTCAGCGCCAGATCGGGCCGACTGCCGAGCCCGGAGAGACCGTTCGAATCAGCGTTCTTCTGTACGAAGGCGATCCTCCAGTCATCCCGACGAACGAGAACGCAGACGAGGACACGTACTTCTGGGTGACGGTAACCGACGACCCGCAGATCGACGAGGGATAGGCAACGAACGTCGACCCGGAACGATCGCACACGAGGGGGAAACGACGGTCGACACCGACTCGAGGCGAAGATTCGGCGACGGGATGACGGACACGGTAGCTGACGTCGAGGCGAGGTGGACACTCCGAGTCCGATGTTCAGACGTCACGACAAGATACGGTACCGATCGGCTCCGTGGAGGGCGACGAGAATCGGTCGTTATCGACTCGCACGGCCGAGCGGAAACTGGCGGTCGGGCCGTCGCGAGACGTGCTGTACGATCGAGAGCGCGAGGACGACGACACAGACCGCGACTGCGACGAGTGTCACGATTGCGGTCGTACCGGTCAGAGCCCAGGCGAGTGCGAACACCGACGTGCCGCCGATCGCGACCGCGAGATAGAGACGGTGCCACTCGCGTTCTCTCCCGAGGTTTCGATCGAGATAGGGTTCGAACACGTCGTCGTTCGGCAGGAGTTCGATCAGGTGGGCGTCCGGATCCCAGTCGACGATTCCGTGGTCCTCGAGCATCGGCAGGTGCGTCTGGTACAGCGAGATGTACACCCGGCGACGCTGTGTTCGCGTGATCTCTTCCGGTGGTGCATCGTTTTCCCAAGCGGCGACTCGTTCGACGAGTTCCGTGAGGTCACAGGAGCCGCCCTGTCGTTTCAGGAACTGAACCGTCCGCCGGCGTCGGGCGTTGCTGAACACGTCGAACAACTCAGCCTGGGAGAGGTCGTGTTCAGCCATGGATGCCCTCGCGTTCCCGAGTCGAGCATCGATCGGGTGTGATCGGATACCTCACACGAACACGTGTCACACCCTCTCCCTTTACTATCGCACGGCTACCTCCTGATAATCGAATTGTACCGGTTAGCGGGCGTGACTAACGGGTAATCCAATGTTTCGGGCGGTCTCGACCGCTCGGTGGTGACGATCGACGGATCGATCACCGTTAGCGACGGCCTCCAGATTGTACTCCCGCCGTTCGGTACGAGGTCGACTCCGTCCACCGTTCAGTGTCGCGTTTTTCCCGCAGTTCGCTCGCCCCGAACGTTGTCGTCGGTGTGTACACTACGTTCCGGTCGGTTCTCGCGATCCGGTCACCTTCGAACCACAACAGTCATCGAAACCGACAGTTCAGTGCATGCAGGTGGCCGCTTCCCCTCCGGTCACGGTCATCACCGAGACTGTAGTTCGTGGCTACGGACCCGTCAAGCCAGGGATAACAAAACCTCGTTACCGGCTGTATCAGGACGATTCCCACCCGGGTATCGAGCTACCGATGACACAGCAACACCGACGACGACCACGAGTTCGAGTGCGTACGAGATCTCCCTCGAGACGCTCGAGAACTGACGGAGGTGAACCGTGACGGGCGAACTCGTCCAGGGAGCGGACTGTACGATCGACGACGACGTGACCGTCGGCTACGGCGAGTTCGCCGAGCCGACCCGGCTCGGGCGCAACGCGACGATTCGATCCGGGTCGATCGTCTACGGCGACGTGACGATCGGCGACGACTTCTCGACGGGTCACGACGTCCTCGTTCGCGAGGAAACCCGAATCGGCGACGACGTGCTCGTCGGCACCAAGACGGTGATCGACGGACAGACGACGATCGGTTCGCACGTGAGCCTCCAGACGAACGTCTACGTGCCGACCCAGACGACGATCGGTGACAACGTCTTCGTCGGGCCCGGTGCCGTTCTCACGAACGACGAGTATCCGGTTCGAAGCGACGCGGCGCTCGAGGGGCCAACGATCCGCGACGGCGCTTCGGTCGGAGCGAACGCGACGCTGTTACCGGGCGTCGCCGTCGGGGAGAACGCGTTCGTCGCGGCCGGCGCGGTCGTCACGTCCGACGTCCCGCCGAACACGCTCGCCGTCGGGTCGCCCGCCGAAACGCAGCCCTTACCAGCCCCACTCGAGGGGCCGAACCAGATCGCATGAGCGAAACGACCGACCCCGACCTCGACGATTCGGTTCGGATCGCGGATCCTTCGATCGACACCGACGTGATCGATCGGATCGAGTCGGCACTCGAGGAGGGAGCGCTCGCCGACGGCCCCGAAGTGCGGGCGTTCGAATCGGAATTTGGAGCCTACTGCCGAACCGACCACGCCGTCGCGACGTCGAACGGGACGACGGCACTCCACGCCGCACTCGAGGCCCTAGACGTCGAGGACGGTGACGCGGTGATCACGACGCCGTTCTCGTTCGTCGCGAGCGCAAACGCCATCCGACTCGCCGGCGCCACGCCGGTGTTCGCCGACATCGATCTCGAGACGTACACGCTCGATCCCGCGGACGTCGAGCGGGTCCTCGCCGAACGCGACGACGTCGTCGGTCTCCTGCCGGTCCACCTCTACGGACTGGCCGCCGACGTCTCGGCGCTGTGTGAACTCGCCGACGAGCACGATCTCTTCGTTCTCGAGGACGCCTGCCAGGCCCACGGCGCGGCGGTGCGTGGCGACCGGGTCGGCGGCTTCGGCGACGCCGCCTGCTTCTCGTTTTACCCGACGAAGAACATGACGACCGGCGAGGGCGGCATCGTCACCACCGACCGCGAGGACGTCGCCGAGCGGGTCGCGAGCTACGTCAACCACGGCCGAGCCGAGAACGGAACGGGCGACTACGACCACGTCCGACTCGGGCACAACTACCGAATGACGGCACTCGCCGCCGCGATCGGTCGGAGCCAACTCGAGCGGTTGCCCGAGTTCAACGAGCGCCGGCGGGAGAACGCGGCGTACTACGACGACCGGCTGGCCGATCTCCCGCTCGAGACGCCGACGGAGCCCGACGGGTACAGACACGTCTACCACCAGTATACGATTCGAACGGACGACCGGGACGCACTCGCCGACGGACTCGCGGCCAGAAACGTCGATGCGGCGATCTACTACGAGACGCCGATCCACCGACAGTCGGCCTACGAGACGGTCAGCACCGCCGCGGCCGAACTTCCGCGCGCGCAACGGGCGGCCGAGACGGTTCTCTCCGTGCCCGTCCATCCCGCCCTCAGCGAGCGCGACCGACGTGTCGTCGTCGAAGAAATCTGCGACTATTTCCACAACCAATGAACACGGAACCAACGAGGACGTCGCCCAGACCGGTGCAGGTGGGCGTCGTCGGTGTCGGAGCAATGGGGGAGAATCACGCACGCGTCTACAGCGAACTCCGAAGCGTCGACCTGGTCGGCGTCACCGACCACGACGTCGACGTGGCGAGACAGGTCGCCGCCGAGTACGGGACGGAGTGTCTCGATATCGACTCGCTTCTCGACCGTTGTGATGCGGTGACGGTCGCGGTGCCGACTCACGCCCACTACGAGACGGTCTCGCGGTGTCTCGAGGCGGGCGTTCACGTGCTGGTCGAGAAGCCGATCGCTGAGACGATCGAGCAAGGCCGGACGATGGCCAAACTCGCCCAGAACGCCGGGGTCGTCCTCCAGGTCGGCCACATCGAACGATTCAATCCGGCAGTCCAGACCGTCGGCGATCTGATCGACGATCTCGACGTGATCTCGATCGAGGCGGAGCGACTCGGCCCGCCGATCGATCGGTCGGCGCCGGGGAACGTCGTCTTCGATCTGATGGTCCACGACGTCGACATCGTCGCCTCGTTGCTCGAGGACGACCCCGAATCGATTTCGGCCATGGGCACCGAGGACAGCCGATACGCCACCGCGACGATGGGCTACGGCGACGTCGTCGCGACCGTGACGGCGAGTCGCGTCACCCAGAAGAAGGTGAGAAAGCTCACCGTCACCGCCCGCGAGTGTCTCGTCGAGGTCGACTACCTCGAGCAGTCCGTCTTGATCCACCGCGACTCCTACCCGGAGTACCTGATCGACGACGGCCAGCGCCGGTATCGACACGAGAGCGTCGTCGAGCGACCGCGGGTCGACAACGGCGAACCGCTTCGCCACGAACTCGAGTCGTTCGTCGAAACCGTCCGCTCCGGATCCGAACCGGTCGTTACGGCCGAAGACGGCATCGCGGCGCTCGAGACCGTCCAACGGATCGACGCGCTCGTCTCGGGGGAGGAACCGCCGAGACGACGGGAACGCGAACGGGAGGTGGAGATCTGATGTGCAGTGGCGATCCGAACGCCGACTCCGTCGCGTTGTACGACTCGACACACTCCGATCCCCTACAGCGGGAACACCTGACGAACGGCCAAACTCCGGTCGCCGTCTACGGTCTCGGAAAGATGGGACTCCCGCTCGCGGCAGTCTACGCCGAGACGACGGGGAACGTGACCGGCGTCGACGTCGATCCTACCGTCGTCGAGACCGTCAACGCGGGGCGGAGCCACGTCGTCGGGGAGCCGGGGCTCGAGGAGCTCGTCACCGAACAGGTCGAAAGCGGCCGGCTCGAGGCGACGACCGACGGCCCGACGGCCGCAGAGCGCGCACGGATCCACGTCATCATCGTTCCAACGCTCCTGACTGACGACCGCAAACCGGATCTCGCGACGGTCGAAGCGGTCGCCGACGATATCGCGGCCGGGTTGGCCCCCGGCGATCTGGTCATCGCCGAATCGACCCTGCCGCCGGGAACCTGCCGAGACGTCCTTCGACCCCACCTGGCGGCCGAAAGCGGCCTCGAACTCGACGAGTTCGGGGTGGCGTTCTGCCCGGAGCGGACCTCCTCCGGAACGGCCGTGCGGGACATCCGGGGGCAGTACCCAAAGGTCGTCGGCGGCGTCGACGGCGAGAGCACTCGAGCCGCCACCGTCGTCTACGACGAACTGTCGACGAACGACGTCCGACAGGTATCGGACGCGACGACCGCCGAGGCGGTGAAGGTGTTCGAGGGGGTCTACCGAGACGTCAACATCGCGCTCGCGAACGAACTCGGCACCCTCGCGGACGAACTCGGCATCTCGGTTCGCGAGGCGTTCGCCACCGCGAACGACCTGCCGATGTGTCAGCTCCACGACCCCGGTCCCGGCGTCGGCGGCCACTGCATCCCCTACTACCCGTACTTCCTGCTCTCCTGGCTCGAGACCCCGCTTGCGCTGACGGAGACCGCTCGAGACGTAAACGACGGGATGGCGGGGGCCGTCGTCGACAGGCTCGCGGCGGAACTCGAGGCCGACGGGACCGCGCTCGCGGAGGCGTCCGTCCTCGTCCTCGGCCTCACCTACCGCGCCGGCGTCGAAGAAACTAGGGCGTCGCCCGCACTCGACGTGGTCGCGGAACTCGAGGAGCGCGGCGCGGACGTCGCCGCCGTCGACCCGCTGGTCGATCCCGACGCGTACGGCGTTGGCAGGGTCGAACTCGAATTGTTGACCGGTGACCGAGCGGGTGAAACCCCCGCGTTCGACGCCGCAGTACTTGTGACGGCCCACGAGGAGTTCGACCACATCTCGTGGGGTGACCTGGAGCCGAGCGTCGTCGTGGACACGCGGGACGAACTGGATCTCGCCGGGACGGACCACCGGAGCTACACCCTCGCCGGCTCGCGAAACGGTCGGCCGCCTGCGGGCGACCGCGAGAGCGTGGCCGGAACAGCGGTCGACGCGCTCGCTCGAGAGGACGCCCCCGTCACGGCGGGGGCGACGTCCGCCGAATCCCGTCTCGAGGAATCCGCAACCGATCTGCGCCGCACGGACGGAACCGATCCGCGACGCACGGACGGGGGTGACGATGTATAAGGGCAAGTCGGTCGCGGTGGTCGTCACGGCCTACGACGAGGAGGCGTTCGTCGGCCGCGTCATCGAGACCGTCCCCGACTTCGTCGACCGGGTCTACGCCGTCGACGACGCCTCTCCGGACGGTAGTTGGGCGGTCATCCAGCGCGTGGCCGCACAGATCAACGAGACCGTCGAACCCGAACGCGCGGTCACCGACGGCGGCGACGCTCGGCGAGTCGTACCGATCCGCCACGAGGAAAACCGCGGATACGGCGCGGCGGTCAAGACGGGATACGAGCGCGCCGCGGCCGACGGGATGGACGTCGTCGCCGTGATGAACGGCGACGGCCAGATGGATCCCGACATTCTCGACCGGATCGTCGACCCCGTCGCCACGGGAGAAGCCGACTACGCGAAGGGGAACCGACTGCTCAGCCGGGAGGACCGCGAGGGGATGTCGACGTTCCGGTTCGTCGGCAACGCGATGCTGACCGGTCTCTCGAAGTTTGCCTCGGGCTATTGGACCGTCGGTGACCCCCAGAACGGCTACACCGCTATCTCGCGGGAGACGATCGAACGACTCGACCTCGAGTCGATCACCGACCAGTACGGCTTTCTCAACCACATCCTCACCCACCTCAATCTCGAGGGGTGTCGTGTCGCCGACGTCTCGATGTCGGCGGTCTACGGCAACGAGGAGAGCAGTATCCGATACGTGCCGTTCGTCCGTTACGTTTCGCTTTTGTTGCTCCGGAGTTTCCTCTGGCGGCTCAAACGCCGGTACGTCCTCGAGGGGTTTCACCCGGCCGTCGTCTTCTACGGCGCGGGATCCTCGGGGCTCGCAGTTGGGGTACTCGGTGTGGTCGGCTCGCTCGGCCGGTCCCTCCGCGGATCCGACGGCTTCACCGGTGCGCTCGTCTCGTTCGTCGCCTTCCTGATCGGGCTCGTCTCCCTCGGTATCGCCATCTCGATGGACGCCGAGGAGAGCGCCCCCCTCGAGGTGACACGCTACGATCGGCGTGGCGGACCAGCGGCCGCCGACCCAGGCGACGGCGAAGACGGCGTGGACGAGGACGCCCTCGAGGAGACGACCGACGACGTCGTCGGAGACAGCTGCGTCGACGAAACGGACGCAGCGGCGGACACCGAGTCGCCGCTCCAGTCGTCCCAGTCGATGGACTAACCGTTTTATGGGTTCGGCGACGACGACCGACGATGGCAGAACTCGCGCTCGAGGACGGCACGATCTGGTACGACACGACGGGCGAGGGCCATCCCCTCGTCTTCGTTCACGGCGGGTGGCTAAACGGCCGGACCTGGCGATCACAGGTCGAACACTTCGCCGACGAGTACCGGATCGTCACGGTCGACGTCCGCGGCCACGGCCACACGGGTTCGACCGATCCCAAGCGGTACTCGGTCGAACTGTTCGCCGACGATCTCGAGGCGGTGTGTGCCGAACTCGACCTCGAGCGCCCGATCTTCTGTGGGCTCTCGCTTGGTTCGATGGTCGTCCAGGAGTATCTCGCCCGTCACCCCGATCGCGCCACAGGGGCGATCCTCGCCGGTGCGCTCAGATCGATGCCCTCGATGGCCGTTCCGCCGTCGATGAAATTGGTCGTCTCGCCGACGCCGGCGCTCACCGCGACGCTCTCGATGATGGGGCCGACCGCGACCTTTCGGTCGATGCTCGGCTCGATTCGGGCGATGACCGGCGACCGCTGGCTGACCGTCGATCCGACGGTTCGATCCGAGGCCCTCGAGGCCGTCGGAGACGTCTCACCCGCGGAGTTTCGGAAGGTCTTCGATGCACTCTACCGGTACGACCCACCGAATCTGACGGGTGTGAAAACCCCGACGCTCGTGATCCACGGCGACCGGGAAGCGCCGGTCGTCGCGCGCCAGGGCCAACGGATCGCGACGATGGTCGACCACGGCCGTCGGATCGTCGTCGACGACGCCGGTCACCTCGTCAATCAGGACCAACCTGCGGCGTTCAACGACGAGAGTGAGACGTTCCTCGCGGACCTCGATCTTCCGACCGAACCGGAGCCGACCAGGGCGTGATCGGCGACACAGATTCCGTCCCACGAGAGAACCACCACAACGGCGCCCTGGCCAGGTTCCAGGGGTAACGATCTGCTCTCCTCGGACCTCGAGTGAGCGACGTCCGACGCAGAACACATCGAATCATCTGGACGTGTCGGGTGCTAACGAACTGGTTCGGGTCGAACTCCCGTGTTCGATCGACGATATCCCCGTGTTTGACGTCAGCCGGCGATAGAAGCCCTACTCCTGGGTAATCCCCACGATTACCTGTAGCTCACCTTGATCTTATTACTCCCTAATGATGATTTTATTTCATGTCGGGAAACCGGAGGAGCTGTGACGAACCGATCGAGAGCAGTGGGGCAGAACGCGGCCAGCGACAGAACATGGTTCCGAGAGTGAACCGTCGCCGTATGCTTGCGGGACTTGCGGGAACGGGTCTCGCCGGATTCGCTGGCTGTTCCGAACTGACGGAGTTGACCGAACATACGTTCGAGGCCGACCCGGTGGCCGTTCCGCCGGACGGCCTCGAGCGGTTCGGCTTAGAGGGGGTCGAGGACGACGAGATCGTCGTCGAGGAAGAGCGGACAGTCGGCGGCGAAGACGTCCGCGCGGAGATGACGAGCCACGTCGTCGGATACGAGACGACGGGAGAGGCCGGAGGTGAGGCCCAACTCCGGACGACGCGGGACGTCGCGGCCGAGGAAGTGTTGGTGACGATCCCGGGCGAGGAGTTGGCGGGAACGAATCCCGACGACGCCATCGACGAGGCACTCGACGTCGGCCGGTTGATGGTCCCCGGCGACCTGTTGGTCGAAGACGGTGAGTTCGACCCCGAATTGATTCCAGGAGGTTTTGGTTTGGGTTTTCAGGAGGAAGGGGAACATGCGGGAGTCGTCTTGTTCTCCGAAGTCGATGGGGGCTACGATGAAGGCGACCTCGGCGAACTTCGCTCCGCCATCGAGGACGACGTTATGCCGCCCCACGAAGGGATGCTCCTACCCAAGCGAGGGTTACTGAACGAGGACCTCGAGGCCGTCCCGCTCGAAGCCCTTGGGGACGCGCTCGAACGCGGGGTCTCCGAGGAACAGGTCGGGAGACTCGTCGGAAACGGCGTCGTCATGTATCCAGAACCTGGGCTTGCCGTTGACGAAGATCCGGAACTCCTCGAACAGAGTGTGGTAATGATCCCCGGCGACTCCTGGTTCCCTGGCGACACCTGGTTCCCCGGCGACACCTGGTTCCCCGGCGACACCTGGTTCCCTGGTGACTCCTGGTTCCCCGGCGACACCTGGTTTCCCCGCGACACGTTTGACGAAGATGCAGCGTTTGTCGAGGGCACCGGTAGGCTCGAGGACCATCACGAGATCGAGGTCGGTCGGCTCGACCTTCTGGAAGCTGGTGGCGTTCTGATTCCGGCTGGCTCCTACGAGGAAGCTGGAGACGACCAGGTAGGAGGGGCAATTTGGACGACGCGGAACGTCGGGGGTGAGGAAATACTGGTGACGATCCCGGGCGAAGAGTTGGCGGGAACGAACCCCGACGACGCCATCGACGAGGTGCTCGACGTCGGCCGGCTGATGCTCCCCGGCGATGCGTTGCTCGGTGACGACGGAACGCTGGAGACCGGTGAGTATCCGGCCTCGGAGCTCACTCCAACAGCGACAGACGTCTTTTTCCCGGGTGATAGTTGGGACGAGTTGGATCTCGGTGAACTTCACCACGCCGTCCACGACGATGTCCAACCCTTCGCGTCGGCGACGGACCTCCCCACGGAGGGAATCATCGACCAGGACTTCGAGGCCGTTTCGTTGGAGGCGCTAAAGGTGGCGCTCGAACGCGGCGTCTCCGAGGAACAGGTCGGCCGACTCCTCGAGAACAGTGGGTTGATGCCCCCACAGGATTGGGAAGACCCACAGCCAGAACTACTCGAACAGGGAGTGGTAATGATCCCGGGTAACAGGTACGTTCCATCTGGTTGGAGCGACTGGTACCCGGCCGACTGGAGCGACTGGTATCCGGCTGGCTGGAGCGATTGGTACCCCCAAGGCTGGAGCGACTGGGCCGAATTCATTACGAGCGACGCGGCGTTCGTTGAGGGCACCGGTGGGCTCGAGGAACTCCACGACATCGATAACGGGCGGCTAGAACTGCTCGAACAGGGTGGCTTCTTCCTGCCCGAGGGGAGTTGGGAAGAAGTCGAGTCGGACACCGCTTCGCAGTGGCCGTTGTGGGATCCCACCGGTGTCGGCGCGCTGTCGACCCCGAAGGCGGAGGTGATGGGCCAGACGCTCAATCCGGTCGCAGACTCGTCGTCAGCGGAACTGCTCACCGATGAGGAGACGCGATCGTTCGTCGGTCGACTCGGCCTCGACGGCGTCGAAGACGGCTGGGTCGAGGGTCCCGAGCACGTGAACTCGGAGACTGGGCGGCTTCTCGGCGAGGATACTCCCGTCGAGACGTTCGTCGGTCTAACCGGCTCCCGCGAGGACCCCGAATTCGCGATCGTTCACGTCGGCCGACTCGAAACCGGCGACGACGTCGTCTTTGCGGCCGTTAGTTCGACCACAGAAGTCGACCAGGTCGGCCGAGTGTTCGTCGGCGACGACGGCTACGTGACCGAGGGTGACCTCGAGGCCGGTATCGAGACAAGCCTCGAACTATTCGGAACAATCGAACGCGAGTAAGCGGACTCCAACGGTCCGAGTTGCTGGACCGAATCACTGGACCGGCTGCTCGAGCAGTCGATCGCCGCTTTCGGCACAGACGACGGAGACGACCTCGTAGCTCGAGCAACAGGACTCGCGGGTCTCCGTGGCAAACTCGACCGGTCCGCCGTCCGGACACTCCTCGAGAAAGATCCGGACGCCAGCGACGAGTTCGCTACGGGAGGTTGGCTGGAGCTTACGCCAGTAGGGGACCCGATCGGCGATCGGACCGGACGCGGCAGTATCCAACCGGAGGGCCGTCGCCGAGGGCCACTGGCCGATTCGTCGTCCGTCGCGTTTGACGGCGACCGCGTCGTCGTAGCGCTCGACCTCGACGTCGTCGGACTCGATCCCCAGTTGATCGAGCAACGCCGCCGGGTCCGGCTCCTCCTCGACTGCCTCGAGTTCCGTCCGCCACTCCCGGTCGAACGCCGCGGTCAGACAGAGGTCGTCGACCTCCGCACAGGGTTCGAGAACGCCCGCCTCGAGCAACGTCGCCTCGGGATCGATTTCGTCGGGCACCGCGACGTTCTCGAGCGGGTCCTTGCCGAACCACGACAGCATTCGCCGCGGCAGATATCGTTTTGTCAGCGTCGGCGTTCCCGGTACGAGATAGCCCCGAAGCCAGATGAGACACGACGAGAGACCGAGAACCAACGCACCCGCGAGAACGCCCACGGCGGCCGTCCACGTCCAGGCCAGCACCGTCCCGATCAGCGCGCTCACACCGAGGGCGATCAGTACGTTCACGATAGTGCAGGGGCCGCATCGATTTTCGCCGGTATACTCCGGATTTCGAAGCGAACGAACGACTGTCATATTGTGTCCCTCGATCTCATTGCACGAATCGGTTTCCCTCCCGGATCCACCTCGCGATGGGGAAACGACGTGGGCCGATCAGACGAAGTGAAATCGAAACTGCTCGGACCATCTCCGACCGGCAACGATCGTCGTCCGCTCGAGTCGGTTCACTCTTGCTCCGGTCTCACGCCACCAACTACAGGAATAGAACGCGCGAGTGAGAGACAGACCGTTCGATGCGACGAGGATACCACCGTCCGTTCAGCGCGACAAACCGTCGATACTTAGGTGTCGTCTCACGAACGGATCAGGTATGACCAGCGCTGACGACGCCGACGGAGCCGACGAGCGGGTCGACGGGGCCGAGGATTCGGTCGGCGACGAGCCGGAGCGCGAAACTGAGAGCGACCACGACCGCTCCGAACCGCCGGAACCTGACGATCGATCCGAGGAGTCGGAATCGGAACCGGACACCGAGCCGGATCCCCCCTCCGACGACGAGTCCGCGGGGGACGGTACCGGACCCGCCTCGAGTGACGTCGACTCCGATGTGCGCGATGCTGAATCCGACCGGACCGAAGACGAATCGGCCGAAAGCTCCGACGAGCGTGACGGAGCGTCCGGCTACTCCACTGCGCGTACCCCTCCCTCGGACGATCGGTACGTTCGAAAGGACTGCGTGTTGATCACCGGCTGTTCCTCGGGCATCGGCCGGGCGAGCGCCCGTGCCTTCCTCGCGGAGGAGTGGCAAGTGATCGCGACCGCCCGGAACGTCGCGGACATCGAGGAGCTCGATGAGGCAGGGTGTACGACACTCGAACTGGACGTCACCGATCATGATCAGGTGCTCGACGTCGTCGAACGGACCGTCGAAATCGGCGGCGCGATCGACTGTCTCGTCAACAACGCCGGCTACGCCCAGATGGGGCCGATCGAGGACGTCCCGATGGCCGACCTCCATCGCCAGTTCGACGTCAACGTCTACGGCCCCCACCGACTCACTCGGGCGGCGCTTCCGCACATGCGCGCCCAGGGTGAGGGGCGGATCGTCAACGTCTCGAGTGTCACCGGACGCGTTTCGTTTCCGGGATCGGGCGCATACTCGGGGTCGAAACACGCACTCGAGGCGATGAGCGACTCGCTGCGGGCGGAAGTCGAGGAGTTCGGCATCGACGTCGTCGTGATCGAGCCGGGTCCGGTGGAAACGAACTTCTCGGACCGGGTCGACGACGAACTCCCCGAGGCCGGCCGGACGCCGGCCTACGAGTCGCTGTACGAACTGTACGACGATATGCAGCTAATCGGCGGGGGAAGCGGCGGTCCGTTCGCCTCCCAGCCGAAGGACGTCGCAGCAGCGATCCTCGAGGCCGGCACCCACCCCGAACCGCCGGCGCGATACCCCGTCGGCCCGCTCGGCCAGTTCGGCGTCTACGCCCGATATCTCCCGGACAGCCTGCGCGATGCCGGATACGCGTTGCTCCGCAAGCTGAGTTGACTCGTTCAGGTGAGTTCCTCGGAATCGTCGTTACGAGTTCGCTGGCTGATCGAACGGGCGCGTTCGACGCCGAACTGGTCCGATTCCGGAACAGCTCGGGTCCACGGTCACGTCAGTGTGGGAAAGTATTTGTTCTCGACGGGGATATCTTCGCACATGTCGGAGTCGACACCGGGCGTCGTCGAACTCGCCGACGACGTTTCCGCAGTACTCTACGGCATCGCGGGCTGGCTCTCGATCGGATTCGGGCTCCTGCTCGCCGGTAGTGCCGTTCTGAATCTGATACTCGGCGGACTTGCCCTCTCGGGCGCGTCGGCCGTATTCGCGGCGATGATGCTTATCGTCGCTTTCGTCTTCGTCGCCCTCGGTGCGTTCGTCAATCCGCGGATGCGTCGTCGGCTGAACCGTCGTCACGCGCCGACGACGTTCGGGCGAGTCCACAGTGTCGATCAGCGGGTCGTCCGCGCGAACGAGGAGTGTCCCGAACGGTGTGTCTCCTGTGGCTGTCGGATCGAGGAGGGTCTCGTCAGGCGGTACCGCGAGGAGTTCGCGCTCGCCGGCGTTCCCGTCTACACGACCGACGTTGGCTACAACCACTACTGTCTCGAGTGTGCAATCGAGGAGTTCCTCGGAGAGCGTGTCGAAAGCGAGACGCGGACCGAATCGGTCGAAATCACCGATCGCGACGACCCGACATCCGCTCGAGCCCGATCCGTCGAACGCGAGTGAGCGGCCATCCAGTCGCCTCGGGCGTGTTACGCGTTTGATCTCGGTCAGTAGCCCGGTCCCAGGTGTCGGTAACCGTATGATCGCTCGAGGGGAACCCGCACGCGACCTCGTAAGGATATCTCTCGAGGGGCTGCGGTACGAAGGGGGACGAATTTGAACCACGGTCACAGCGAAGCTGCTCCCTGGTTCAAACTGCCGACCATTTTGGCGACACGGGCTCGTCGCTACGCTCCTCGCCGTTGTATCGCTAAAAATGGGTTGGGGCAGATTTGAACTGCCGGCCTCCTCCATGTCAAGGAGGTGTCATAACCAGACTAGACCACCAACCCGCCTGGTTCGTGCCGTGGCGTCTGCGCCACGTCATCTGCAACTGTTCGTTGCCCGCCACCATAATTGAAGGTTTCGAATCGGGATCCGTACGCGAGCGTTCACCACGGCCCACTCGCTCCGATACGTTTAAATTGATGTACTGATTCGATCATTGTAGGACAACTACGTACATTGGTGTTCACAATGAAGGAGTACGTTCGCCGGGTGACCGACGGCACAGATCTCACACAGTCGGAGGCTCGAGCCGCGTCGTCGGCCGTCTTCGAGGAGTCGACGGAGGCCCAGATCGGCGCGCTACTCGCCGGATTGCGCGCGAAGGGAGAAACCGAAGCCGAAATCGCCGGCTTCGCGGAAGGGATGCGCGAGGCGGCCCGAACGATCTCCCCGGGCCGAAGTCCACTGGTCGACACCTGTGGCACGGGCGGCGACGACTACGATACGATCAACGTCTCGACGACCAGCGCGATCGTCGCCGCGGGTGCCGGCGTTCCGGTCGCGAAACACGGCAACTACTCGGTCTCGTCGTCCTCCGGGAGCGCGGATGTTCTAGAGACAGTCGGCGTGAACGTCGAGGCGGAACCGGCGGCCGTCGAGCGTGCGATCGAACGGACAGGTATCGGATTCATGCTCGCGCCGGTGTTTCACCCCGCGATGAAAGCCGTCATCGGCCCCCGCAGGGAACTCGGCATGCGGACGATCTTCAACGTCCTCGGCCCGCTTACCAACCCTGCCGGTGCCGACGCCCAACTCGTCGGCGTCTACGATCCGGAACTCGTCCCCGTTCTCGCGGACGCGCTCGCACGGATGGATGTCGATCGTGCCCTGGTCGTCCACGGCTCGGGAACCGACGAAATCGCGATCCACGACGAGACGGTGGCCGCCGAGGTCGACGGCGAGAGTGTCGAGCAATACTCGCTCGAGCCGAGCGATCTCGGGCTCGAGCGCCACGACATCTCGGCGATCGCGGGCAGTTCGCCCGAGGCCAACGCCGAGGATCTCCGCGGGATCGTCGAGGGCGAGGTCACCGGTGCGAAGCGAGACGTCATCCTCGCGAACGCAGGCGCAGCGATCTACCTCGCGGGCGAAGCCACGTCGCTCGAGGACGGCGCCGAAGCCGCACGCACGGCGATCGAATCCGGCGACGCCGCGGCGAACCTCGAGAAGCTACGAGGAGAGACACCGGAAATCGAGGGCCAATGACCCGTGTGAAGATCTGCGGGCTGACGACCGAGAGCGACCTCGAATTGGTCGTCGGGGCCGGTGTAGACGCCGTAGGTATCATCGTCGACGTTCCGGTCGAAACGCCCCGGGAGGTATCGGTCGATCGCGCGGCCGAATTGGCCGATGCCGTCCCCCCGTTCGCAACGAGCGTTCTGGTGACGATGCCCGACACCGTCGATCGAACGGTACACGTCGCCGACGCGGTCGAACCGGACGTCCTCCAACTCCACGGCGAGTTCGGGGTCGACGAACTCGCCGACATCCGCGAGCGAACCGGCCGCAGTCTCGTCCTCGCCGTCGACGCCGACGAGGCGTCGAACGCGAGGCGGTACGACGGAACCGTCGACGCCTTCCTGGTCGACACGCCGGCCGAAGACGGCGGAGGCGGAACCGGTCGCACCCACGACTGGGGGCGGACGAGATCGGTGGCCGCGAATCTCGAGTCACCCGTAATCCTCGCCGGCGGGCTCACGCCCGAGAACGTCGACGCGGCCGTCGACGCCGTCGATCCGTTCGCCGTCGACGTCGCCAGCGGCGTCGAAGTCGAAGGCGGAGTCAAAGACGGCGACGCCGTCCGGTCGTTCGTCGAACACGCGAAACACAGCTACGGGACGGAGGCAAGTCCACAACCATGACCGACACCGACTCGAATCGGTCCGATGCGACGTCGACGGCGACGTTCGACGTCGACCGGGAGACGTTCCACGTACTCGCTGGCGATCGCGACGATCGGCCGACGGTCGTCCGAGTCGCCGCGACGCTCGACCTCGAGACGTCGCCTCTCACCGCGTACGCGGCGCTCACCGGACGCACCGAGACGACCGACGGCGACCGAACGCCGTACGCCTTCCTCCTCGAGAGCGCAGAAAAGACCGCCTCGAGTGACCCCGACGGCGCGTTTCGTCCGACCGCGGTGGGTGCCAAGCGCCACGCACGCTACTCCTACGTCGGCTACGACCCGGACGCCGTCGTGACCGTCGGACCGGGAGAGACCACGGTCGAGGCGCTCGCTTCCGATACTCCACTGGACCTGATCGATACCGACGTCGACGGTGACGCAGTCGACGCGCTTCGGGGAGCGATGCCGGACGTTCGGCTGGTGAACTTCCCCGACCACGATCGACAACACCTCGAGGGAGGGCTGGTCGGCTTCCTCTCCTACGACGCCGTCTACGACCTCTGGCTCGAGGAGGTCGGCCTGGAACGGCCTGAATCTCGGTTTCCGGACGCACAGTTCGTCCTGACGACCAAGACGCTCGCGTTCGACGAGCGCGACGGAACGGTGTCGCTCGTCTGTACGCCGGCCCTCACGGCGGACGACGACCCCGACGCGACGTACGATCGCCTGCTCGCGGAACTCGAGACGGTCGTGGAGACGCTTCGAGATGCCGAACCGCCGGAGACCAACGGGTTCGTCCGAGAGAGCGAAATCGCCGGTCCCGCCGGCGACTACGAGGAGAACGTCCGCCGGGCGAAAGAGCACGTCCTCGACGGCGACATCTACCAGGGAGTGATCTCCCGGCGACGGGAACTTTCCGGTGACGTCGATCCGATCGGATTCTACGAGGCGATGCGCGAGGTAAACCCCTCGCCATACATGTATCTGCTCGACCACGACGATCTCACCGTCGTCGGAGCGAGCCCGGAGACGCTGATCTCCGTGCGCGGACGCGAGGTCATGTCGAACCCGATCGCGGGCACCTGCGATCGCGGCTCGAGTCCGGTCGAGGATCGTCGTCTCGCGGGCGAGATGCTCGCCGACGGGAAAGAACGCGCCGAACACACGATGCTGGTCGACCTCGCGCGAAACGACGTCCGCCGCGTGGCGGAGGCGGGGACGGTTCGCGTCGAAGAATTCATGAACGTCCTCAAGTACAGCCACGTCCAGCACATCGAGTCGACCGTGACCGGCAAACTCGCCGCCGATGCGGACGCCTTCGATGCGACGCGAGCGTCGTTTCCCGCGGGAACGCTTTCAGGCGCGCCGAAGGTTCGGGCGATGGAGATCATCGACGACCTCGAATCCGAACCTCGCGGACTCTACGGCGGCGGCGTCGGCTACTACTCCTGGACCGGAGACGCCGACTTCGCGATCGTGATCCGGACGGCGACCGTCGAAGACGACGGAGATCGCGACCGTATCACCGTCCGCGCCGGCGCGGGACTCGTCGCCGATAGCGATCCCAGAGCCGAGTACGAGGAGACCGAAAAGAAGATGGGTGGCGTGCTCGCGGCGCTCGAGCGGATCGAAGTACCAGCCGACGAGTCGGAATCGACAGGGAACGATCTCGAGACGCCGGAGGTGAGTCGATGAGCGTGCAAGGGAACGAGGGCGGTCCCGAGGCGGTCGACGAGCGGACGATCCTGTTCGTCGACAACTACGACTCGTTTACGTACAATCTGGTCGAGTACGTCAGCCAGCAGCCCGGCACCGACACCGAGGTCCTGAAGAACACCGCTACACTCGAGGACGTGTACGCGGTCGATCCCGACGCGATCATCGTCAGTCCGGGTCCGGGCCATCCGAAGAACGACCGCGACGTCGGCGTCACGATGGACGTCGTCCGGGAGCTCAGCCCCGACGTGCCGACCCTCGGCGTCTGTCTCGGCCTCGAGGCAGCCGTCTACGCCTACGGCGGCTCGATCGGTCGCGCCCCGGAACCGGTCCACGGGAAGGCGTCGGCCGTCGAGCACGACGGAAATGGCGTGTTTCAGGGGATAGAACAAGGCTTTCGCGCCGGACGCTACCACTCCCTGGTCGCCACCGAGGTGCCGGACTGTCTCGAGGTAGTCGCCACGGCAGAACACGGCACGGAACCCGATTGTGCCGACTCCGCGGCGGAGCCACAGACCGATGGCGAGACGCTCGTCATGGGCGTCCGACACCGCGAGTACCCCCTCGAGGCGGTTCAGTTCCACCCGGAGAGCGTGCTGACAGCGGTTGGCCACGACGTGATCGAGAACTTCCTCGAGTCGCTCGAGGACGCGTAAGTCGCCAACACCGGACGGCCCAGTGATCGAACACCACGTACTGTTACACTTGATCAGTACTGACCAGTCTCGGACGACGTACGCCGCCGCTATGGAATGCACCGGTAGAAGACGGCGAATTGTTCAAGGGGTGACTCGTACGGTTTACTGTCCGCCAGTACCGCCGCGCCCGGGACCGTTCTCCGGGCGCGCCGGGACACAAGGACAGCAATCCGTTTCGAGCAGCCTCACCGATCGCCGACTCGGACGGACGAGAGCGGGGTCGTGGCCGGGTCAGCCGAGAGGGAGCAACTCGAGCGTTCCAGTCGCGTACAGCGCCGCGAGGACGACTACGGCGACGATTCCGACGCGAATCGCCAGTTTGATCGCGATCCGAATCGCGATGATGGCGACCGCGATGGCGGCGAGTACTGCCAGGACGAGGAGGATTGCCGTCCCGGACGTCAGTGCTTCGATCATACTTCGTCCCCGTAGCGAAGGGACGTAATCTTTCTGGAAACCGTGACTGAATCGGATGTTGATCGATTTGTGGGAGTACTAGCGTAGTAGAGCGAAGATCGAATATCATTGTCACATATCAAAATTTTTCGCCATCGTTGCAAAATCCCCTAAGAATTGATCGACAGAAAAATAGATCAACAGTCTTTATCACTACCAGATAGATGGCTTCCAGCGGTCGATAAATTCATAGGTGATTGTCGCGGAAATAGTAAGGACGGATTTAAGGTAACGGACCTATTAGATACAGCTACTACTTGATAGAGCCATCTCTGGATACAATCTCTATTGTACTATTACAAGTCCAGCAGTGTAGAACACCATGTTTTATGACCACTCACGGATACCGAACCTTCGTCACGAATGATGAGAGTCAGGACTCGAGCACACGTCAGAATCGGTGTACGGCGGCGGGGTCTCACTGAGGTGGGGCGCGCATGAGCGGAAGCGACCTCTCCGCGGAGGAGTTGACGCTCCCGATCAAGCGAACCGAAGGGGAGACCCTAGAGGAGCGACTGACCGGCAACGCCTATCACAATATCCTCCCTGCACGATACCTTCGCAAGGACGCCAACGGCGACCTTATCGAAGACCAGGAGGACCTCTTCGACCGCGTCGGCAAGAACATCGCGCTCGCCGAAGCCGTCTTCGAAGCGCGCAAGCACGATGTCGAGATCACGGTCACGCCGGATCAGCTCAAGCCCGACCACCCGCGCCAAGACGAACTCGCCGAGGAAGTCTTCGGCGCGGGCACCACCGCGGACGACGACGCTGAGGCGACGCTTTCTATCTACAACGTCAACAAGTTCGCCTACGACACCGTCGTCCCGGAACTCCCCGACGAGATCCGCGACCACGTCGAGTCGGTTGGCGACGAGTTCCAGCGCATGATGGCAAACCTCGATTTCATGCCGAACTCGCCGACCCTGATGAACGCGGGCGACGAACTCCAGCAGCTCTCGGCGTGTTTCGTCGACTCTCCCGACGACGACATCGACGATATCCACCAGACCGCAAAGGAGGCCGCACAGGTCTTCCAGAGCGGCGGCGGCATGGGCTATGCCTTCTGGCGCCTGCGGCCCTACGGCGACGCGGTCGGGAGCACCGGCGGCATCGCCTCCGGCCCGATCACGTTCATGCGCACGTACGACCAGATGTGCGAGACGATCGCCCAGGGCGGCGCCCGACGGGGCGCACAGATGGGCGTCATGCGTGTCTCCCACCCGGACGTCATCCAGTTTATCCACGCCAAGAACAAGGACGTCTCGCTGGCCGAGACCCTGCGCCTGAACGACCCCGACGACTACACCCACACCTCCTTCCAGGACGCCCTGGAAGAGGCCCGCGAGCTCATCGACGACGAAGGCCGAGTCCCGAAACACCTGCGCAACGCCGTCGAAGGCCACCTCTCGAACTTCAACATCTCCGTCGGCATCACCGACGACTTCATGGAAGCTCTCAAAGCGGGCGAGGAGTTTACCTTCACGAACCCGCGCACGGAAGAGCCACACATCGCCACCGAGGAGACCAAGGAACTCTACGACATGTTCGGCCTCGGCGACTACGTCGAGGTCGGCGAGGAACTGTCGATCCCCGCAAAAGAACTCTGGGACGACATCGTCGAGGGCGCCCACGAGAACGGCGAACCCGGCGTGATCTACCTCGAGCGGGTCAATAAACAGCACTCGTTCGATATAGATAAGCATCCTGAACATAGAATATTAGCGACAAATCCATGCGGAGAACAGCCGTTGGAGGAGTACGAGGCCTGTAACCTCGGCCACATCAACCTCTCGACGCTCGCGGATCTCGAGGCGCCCGACTGGCGCGTCTGGTACGACGAGCACGGCGAGGAGTACGACGACCTCGAGGACGCGGTTGATGCCTTCCTCGGGGAGGCCGTCGACTTCGAGGAGTTCGACCACCGCATCGAGATGGGGACGCGATTCCTCGAGAACGTCGTCACCATGTCGGACTTCCCGGTCGAGAAGATCGAACAGAAGGTCCGAGAGATGCGCAAGATCGGCCTGGGCATCATGGGCCTGGCACAGCTGTACATCCAACTCGGCATGGAGTATGGCAGCGAGGCCTCCAACGAGGTCGCGCGCCAGCTGATGACCCACATCAACCACACCTCGAAATGGACCTCTCACGAACTCGCCGAAGAGCGAGGCAGCTTCGATGAGTGGGACAAGTCCAAGTACGCGAACCCGACGGAGTACCGCGAGTGGTTCGAACACCAGACGGGACTGGACGCCGACGAGTGGGCGGACGGATTCCCCATCCGGAACCACAACACGACGACCATCGCTCCCACGGGCACGACGAGCATGGTCGGCAACACCACTGGCGGCTGCGAACCGATCTACAACGTCGCCTACTACAAGAACGTCTCCGACGACGTCCAGGGCGACGAGATGTTAGTCGAGTTCGACGACTACTTCCTGCGCGTCTTAGAGGACAACGACATCGACGTCGACGCCGTCAAAGAGGAGGCCCAGGAGCAGATGGCGACCAACCAGTTCAACGGCGTCGAAGGACTTTCGACGGTCCCAGACGCCATCGGTGAACTGTTCGTCACGACCGGCGACCTCTCGGCGAAAGAACACGCCGGCATTCAGGTCGCCTGTCAGGAAGGCGTCGACTCCGCGATCTCGAAGACCGTCAACGCGCCAAACGACTCCACGCTCACGGACGCCAAGGACGTCTTCGAGTACATCTACGAACACGGCGGCAAGGGCGTCACCTACTACCGCGACGGCACCCGCTCGAAGCAGGTGCTGACGACCCGTGCCGACAACGCCGACTTCGCCGACGAGACCGAGGCCGCACAGGCGCTGGTCGAACAGATCGACGAGATCTTCGGCGGCTTAGAGCAGTTCCTCGAGAGCGAGGAGGTACGAGACGTCCTCTCGGAGGATTTCGAGCCGGTCGTCGGCGGGGACGGCAGCCGGGAGAAACCCGTCCAGGTTGACTTCACAGAGAAGCGCGAGCGACCCGACGCCCTGCAGGGTGTCAGTCAGCGCATCGACACCGGCTACGGCAAGGTCTACGTGACGATCAACGAGGACCCCGAGACCGGCCAACCGTTCGAACTGTTCGCGAACATCGGCCACTCCGGGGGCTTCACGAACTCCTTTACCGAGGCGTTGGCGAAGGTCATCTCGACCTCGCTGCGCTCGGGCGTCGATCCGGAGGAGATCGTCGACGAACTCTGTGGCACCCGCAGCCCGAAAGTCGCCTGGGACAAAGGCGAGCAGATCCAGTCCATCCCGGACGCTATCGGTACTGCAATGCGCCGGTATCTCGCCGACGATATCGACAAGCCGTACCCGACCCAACAGACCTTAGAGGAGTCCGCAGACGCCGACGGACGCGACGATCACAAAACCGACGGCGGTGCAGCAACCGCCTCGAGCGACGACGACACGACGCAGGATCTCATCGATGCCGGCGAATCCCCCGAGTGTCCCGAGTGCGGTTCGATGTCGCTTTACTTCTCGGAGGGCTGTAAGACCTGCGAGTCCTGTGGCTGGTCGGAGTGTTGATCGGCTGAACGTACCGTTCTGTTTCCGTCTCTCGTTCTGATCCGATCGCGTTGCCGGGCATCTCGGTCGACCACCAACACTTAGCATGCGCCGACGGCAATCGGATCGTATGGGATCCGATCGGACCGACGAAACCGACGCCGGCTCGAGCGAACCCGAGCGCAGCGGTTCCACTGATCGATCGTCAGGTCCAACCTGCCCGTCTTGTGAAATGTCGATGTACAAGCGCCACTGCAAGTACGTCTGCCCCCAACACGGAGTCGTCATCGACTGTAGCGATCCGTTTCTGTGAGACGGGTCGCTACGAGTCGGTACCGATCGATCGCCCGCCGTTGTACGATCGACCGGCAATCATACGGGTTGCTGTCCGTCAGTACCGCCGCGTCCGGGACCCGTTCTCCTGGAGCGGCGAGACACAGGGACGGCAATCCGTATCAGTCAACCCAGACCGTACGAGGAGTTCGATCGGCGTCGTCACCCGTCGGTCGACGGCGTTGACGGCCGCGAATCGGTCCGTGACCGGATCGCGCGGTACGCCGGGCCTACAAGGAGGAGGGCAGCGGCGAGGCCACAGGCGATCGTGAGGGCGACTCCGAGTTCGCCGAGTCCATCCATCGTGACCGTCGCGGCCGACGCGCCGACGATGACTGCGGCAACCGTCCACGGCAGTTCGCCGATCACCGTCCCGACGAGAAGGTGGCGCATTCGAACGCCGCTTGCTGCCGCCGCACACGTCGAAACGTCCGACGGAATCGGTGCCAGCCGGGAGGCGACGACGCCGCGTATCGGACCGGCCGTCCGGTAGTACTGCGTGATCGTCTCGCCAACCCGCTCGAGCGACCCCCATCGGGCAGGCCCCATCGGCGTCTCGCGGTCGGGTTCACACTCTCCGTCGGGGGCGACCCAACACGCCGCGACGAAGACGGGGGCCACCGTCACGACGACACCAGCCAGTGCGATCGGAACGCCGAGTACAATGCCGTAACCGTAGCCGACGACGACCGCGAGAGGCGTCGTCGGCCAGGCAAACAGCGGTCGGACGAGATAGAGCCCCGCAACGACGAGGCCGAACAAAAGCGGGTTCGCCGCGACCGACTCGAGAGAAGAGAGCGCCGCCGCGGGCGACACGAGTAGGCCCGCTGCAACGATCGCACTCACTGCGACCGCTCCGACAACCGCACGCGTCGACGCCGACGGAATCGACATCGGCCGGAGTTTCGCCTCGAGTACCGAAGCTTTTGTGTCTCGCGTCGCCCGCGTCGGGCGTCGACACAACGTTTAACCGCTCCGGCCCGACACCACCTATCGATGGCTGGAGACGGAAGCGACACCGGTGACGACCGCGATCATCTCGACGATCGGGTGGTCCTCGGATTGGCGCTTCTGGAGCGACTCGAACACGAATCGCTTCCACTTCCCGATGTCGTCGACCGGATCGAGACGGTCACCACGGATCCCGCAGTTACCCGAACGATCCTCGACGAGGCGGAACTCCGCGGGATCATCGACCGCGAGGACGGGATAATCCGGCCGAAGAGCCGTCAGTACGTCCGGTTCGGGCAAGACGTTGTTACGAAAGAGGGGGAGTTTACCTGCCGACGCTGTGGCTCGAGTCTGTCGACAGGGCACTTCATCGACCTCGAGGCGGGCGAACTCGGCCCGTTCGGGTCGTCGTGTATCCGGAAAGTAACGGGACGTGAGTGAGAGTCGGACGGCGAGCGAGCGGCTACCGGCCACGGCGGAGTTCGGAGATCAGTTGGTCGATCGTTTCCTGTTGGGCCTCGATGAGTTCGTTCTGGCGGTCGATCGCCGCCTCGAGGTTCTCGAGACGCTCGAGGACCTCCGGGTCGGGCCCGTCGGTCGCGGGGCGTTCGATCGTCTGCTGGGCCCCACTCTCGCCGGAGCCGGCGGAATCTTCGAAGACGTTTCCGGTCTCGACGGTCGCCGTTCGTTGGTGGCTGCCGGCGTCGCCGGACGCAGGCTCCTCACGGGTTCGTGCGGGTTCAGACTCGGCTCGACTCCCGTCGTCACGGTGGTGGCCCGTGTGAGTATCGGCGTTCAGATCGGCCGTCTCCGCCGGCGGTTCCTCCGCTGGCTCGATATCGCGGTCGTCGGGCTCGGGTGGGTTCGCATCGAGTGGGTCGACGCCATCACCGAAGTCCATCGAGGCATCCCCTCGCTCGGTCCCGTCCGCTTCATCACCGACTCGTTCGTTTAGTTCCTCGAGCGAGGAGACGTCGTGGTAGTCGAACAGCGCCCGTTTGAGCCGTTCCCGAAGATCGTTCGCCTCCTCGTTGGGCGCTTTGATCCGCTGGGGGCGACCGTCGACGACGAGGACGATCTGTGTAGCCACGCTCCCGTCCTCGAACGAGAGGTTGCTTACATCGTCGAACTGATACTCCTCGTAATCTTCGTCCCAGACAGCACCGCCGATGTGTTTGACGAGTCGATCGCTCGTGATGATGATCGTCAGTTCGCTAAACCGGTACGTCTGGACGACCGTTTCGCCAGGTTCTGTGATCCCGTTTCCGTTTAGTACGCCCGCGAGAACGGGATGAAGTGCCGAGTCGGTCTTGCTCGCCGGAACGGAAAATTCGCGACTCCCCTCGAGTGGGTACTCGAGACTGAACGTGGTTTTTCGTCGCCCTTCGGACAGCGTCAGGCGATCCGCGTCGTGTGGAAAATCGTCGACCGATTCGTCGCTCAGCAGTCCTTCAGCGCGATAGACGAGCGTACGTGTTGGAGTAATGAAAAGTGTATCCTCGCCGCCGAGAGAAACTTCCGCTGCGATCTCCTCGTCGTCGAGAGTAGACTGGACGATTCCGGGAACGCTCATGTCGCGGTAGTTCGTAAGGGCATGTGATAAATCCGTGGGTCCCCGTTACACGGCCGCGTCGAATGAGAAGCTTAAAGAAACGGACCGCACTACGGGAGAACGAGCCCGGGTGGCTTAGCTGGACATAGCGCCGCACTCATAGGGTTCAGAGATTCGGTGCGGTTTCGCCTTGGAAGCCTCCGTGTCCCTCGAGGACTCTGCCGAGCCTCGGACCTGGGACATGCGGAGATCGAGGGTTCGGAGCCCTCCCCGGGCACTGGCTTTCTATACGACGTCACGAACGGAGTGAGTGACGAGTCTGAAAGCCAGTGCCCGAACGGGCGACGAACCCGTAGGTCCTCGAGAGTGAGCATAGCGAACGATCGAGGGCACGGAAGAGCTTGCTCTTCCGGCGGCTCGGAGCCCTCCCAGGGCATGTTCCGATGGAGTCACGGACGTAGTAGGTGACGACGACGTGACTCATACGCATTGCTGTATCCGTCTTTAGCTAAGCGAGAAACCACGTGACAGCGGCGACTTATCGAGGCATCTTTTTGAGAGGAATGAGGAGGCGACGAGTGTGCACAACGAAGCCTCCTCATCTCGGATTATGCGTCGGCTCACTACATTGTTTCCCTCTGAGTTCCTCGAAGAGCACGCCGAGGAACTCGGCGTGGTCGAACGCGACCGCAAGCTCCAGATGCCTGCCTTCGTCTGGGCATTCGTGTTCGGCTTCGCCGCAGGCGAAAGCCGAACACTCGCTGGCTTCAGACGCAGTTACAACTCTACAGCCGACAAGACGATCTCTCCCGGTGGCTTCTATCACCGGTTGACGCCATCTCTCGCAGAGTACTTCCGCGACCTCGTCGAGCATGGCCTCGACGAGGTCGCTGTCCCTGACACTGTTGACGCCGATATCGACCGCTTCAGGGACGTGATGATTGCTGATG